>JAFELW010000041.1:0-342 GCA_037861325.1 Riemerella anatipestifer | reverse complement strand
GCCAATTTGTTTGTTATGTGCCGTTTTATTCCATTTTATACATTTAACAATTGCTGAAACGTAAAGTCGGGTTTAAACATTTCAATTTCGTTTTGAGTTGATTCTTCTTGTGCTTCTTTGCCATAGATAAACATTTGCTGTTCATAATTTTCAATAGCCTCTTCAATGCTGTTAAATTTCCCATTGGTCAGATTATCCGACAATATCAAGGCATCCATCAACCCACTGTTTACGCCTTGTCCTGCAAAAGGAGGCATCAAATGAGCAGCATCTCCAATCATCGTTATGGGTAATGGACGCTTACTTTTCCAAGACTTATCTAAGGGAAATATTCGTGTCGCT
>JAFELW010000040.1:0-376 GCA_037861325.1 Riemerella anatipestifer | reverse complement strand
ATGAAATTTTTCAGGGACAACTTCCAGCATTTCCAAAAAACAGTTTACCCATTGACTTGGAGACAAACAAACAATTTGAGCATTAAGGTTTAAACCGAATTTTTCCGAAATTGACCTAACTTGTTTTTTTCTAAAAATAGACTTCATAGCTGTTTTAACTGTTAAATCAGGTTTTTGTAACATATACGAAACAAAATTTAAGTACTTAACCTTAAGCCCAATATCTAATGAATTCTGTTTTCTTTCAATTCTCAAAAGTGCTGATTTGACAGTTGGCGGTGGCAAGAAACTTTCAGGACCTACCTCATAGACAAGTTTCAAATCAAAAAAAGTATGATAGAAAACGGTATATGGATTGTAAAGCTTCCTCGAAAAT
>JAFELW010000039.1:0-430 GCA_037861325.1 Riemerella anatipestifer | reverse complement strand
ATATTTTTAATCTTGATTTAATAGCGTATTTTGAAAATTCCCAAATAAGGATTATTGAAATACCAATAAGTCCATAAAGCCATAGAGGTATATTTTTTCGGTCTGTTTTTAAATACTCATCTGTTTCATTTATGATTTCTTCTTGCATTTTTGAAAACTTATACAACTTATCATATTCCTTTAAAACTTCGCCCGACTTTGTGTTTAATTCCTCTATGGTCTTGCGTTGTTTTTCAATAGTGGATTTAAGGCTATTTATTTCGCTGACTTTTTCTGACAATTCCTTTTGCAGCTTTGTAGCTGTGGTTCGCAAAATTCGTGTCCCATTATCCGCTCCTATCTCATAGCTGTTTCCATTCTTATCGGTTAGCTTCACAACTCCTTTGGCGTTTTCTATTAACAAATCTTCGGAGCTTTCGGAGAGGCTTTT
>JAFELW010000038.1:0-438 GCA_037861325.1 Riemerella anatipestifer | reverse complement strand
ATTCACAAAGCTACGAGTGCCTGCATACAAATATATGCTGTGGTTGATGACTAACCACCACGCTAACTTTTTACAACTGATTGAAGGCTACCTAGGGGATTTTGTAAGAATAAAAATTAACGAGTTAAATGGAAGGTAGAAATGCGTGTACTTTTTTTAAATAAAATAAAAGGGGTCAAATGGTTTGAGAAACTTCCAAAATCCAAAGAGTTTCCAAGACATTATATAACTCTGATAGATTTAGAAATTCAGTTATCTGATGGGTATATCCTAAAGATAGATAATGGCTTTATTTGGGACGGTGCGAGTGTACCAAGTTGGTTACACTGGCTATTTCCTCCTATTGACGAAGGAGCTTTAGCTGACCTTATCCACGACAAGTTATGGACAGATAAACAAAAGCAATTTGAATATTTTGGATATAATATCTACAAAGCT
>JAFELW010000037.1:0-451 GCA_037861325.1 Riemerella anatipestifer | reverse complement strand
ACAAAAGAAGTTTACAACCCATAGGGCCGTCGTCCTTCACGCGGGATGGCTGGATCAGGCTTGCACCCATTGTCCAATATTCCTCACTGCTGCCTCCCGTAGGAGTCTGGTCCGTGTCTCAGTACCAGTGTGGGGGATCACCCTCTCAGGCCCCCTAAAGATCATTGACTTGGTGAGCCGTTACCTCACCAACTATCTAATCTTGCGCGTGCCCATCTCTATCCGCCGGAGCTTTCAATACCAATTGATGCCAATCAGTATATTATGAGGTATTAATCTTCCTTTCGAAAGGCTATCCCTCAGATAAAGGCAGGTTGCACACGTGTTCCGCACCCGTACGCCGCTCTCAAGTATCCGAAGACACTCTACCGCTCGGCTTGCATGTGTTAGGCCTCCCGCTAGCGTTCATCCTGAGCCAGGATCAAACTCTCCATTGTATGTTTTTCCTGTC
>JAFELW010000036.1:0-473 GCA_037861325.1 Riemerella anatipestifer | reverse complement strand
ATGGCTATATGAATCTATGGTTAATAGCAAAACAGGTGTGAAACGATTAAAAGGCAAACTACCTAATGTTAAAATTGCACAGAGAGCTGGCACTTCTTTCACAAATGATGATGGAATCACAGGCGCAATAAACAATGTAGGCATAATGCAACTTCCTAATAATCAAAAAATTTATATAACTGTATTCATACACAATACTTCGGAAGAATTCAACAAGGGTGAGGAAATAATTGCTGATATTGCTAAAACGACTTATGAATTTTATACAAAAGAATAAAAACGTCAGCTAACATAGTATTTGCAAAAGGCGGGGTTAATGTGTTGAATTAAAAAGCAGGAATATTTAGCCGCATATGCTTTTCAATTCAACTATTTTGAGTAATTTAGTTTCATTGAAAAAGCATCTGCTACGGTTGGTCGAAATTGAACTATTGGTTCAATTTAGCCCACCCTTCGCAAATACTTTTTCCGTT
>JAFELW010000035.1:0-478 GCA_037861325.1 Riemerella anatipestifer | reverse complement strand
AATGGAACCTCCCAGAAAATTTCCAAGACTCTCAAACATCAGGATTTTGAAAATATCGGAAGTAATGCCATAAGGAATATTTGACACCACTTTGAAAGGAAATTTCGGAACTGCAAAATTCCTAAAATCACAACCGACAACTTGAACATTTCGGGCATCAGAAAATAATTTTCGTAAATGTTCAACCAAAGCTGTGTCGTTTTCAATAGCAACAACATTGTTGGCGATTTTTAATAAATGAACAGTAAGAAACCCCTTGCCTGCCCCAATATCTAAAACCGTATCCTGATTACTTATATTTGCTTGTCTTATTGCATCTTTTATTAGCACTTTATCAATAGTAAAGTGCTGACCCGTAAAACGAACGGGCAATTTCTTTTTTGTCATTAGTAACTTCTTACAGGTGAATACTTGAATTCAAATCACAATTCATAATTCAAAAATTGAAATTGCTTGACTGCAAATTTAGTAACTTTGC
>JAFELW010000034.1:0-490 GCA_037861325.1 Riemerella anatipestifer | reverse complement strand
CTGTTTACGCCTTGTCCTGCAAAAGGAGGCATCAAATGAGCAGCATCTCCAATCATCGTTATGGGTAATGGACGCTTACTTTTCCAAGACTTATCTAAGGGAAATATTCGTGTCGCTAACCCTACAAAAGATGATGTCAAACGAATCAGTTCTTTGTAGCGTTCGTCCCAATCGGAAAATTTTTTCAGGAGAAAATCAACGACACTATTTCTGTCTTGAAAATCTACCCGCGTTTTGCTTTTCCATTCATCAGGTGTTTTAAAACTTATTCCAAAATGCAATGCACCATTATTATTAGGATTCGCAAATAATAAATTACCTTGATGAGCAGCCATTAGCCGGTTTCCATTGCAAAGCTGAAAAAATCCAGGACAGTTCACCTCCGGTTGATGAATATCGGCTTGTATATTGAAAGTACCTGTTTCTTCAACTTCCGTGTCGGTAACAAATTTTCTTACTTTAGACATTCCACCATTGGCAATAATAACCA
>JAFELW010000033.1:0-497 GCA_037861325.1 Riemerella anatipestifer | reverse complement strand
CCGTTGCACGCCACACTACTGAAAATCACACTACTGAAACAAAGCTAAATTTTTGCGTTATAAAAGAAACTGAATCCAAACCGGATGAGGAATCTGCTGAAAGGTTTGAATTCATTTTCTATTTTTTATATTACGGAATAGAATTGACTTTTCCTCGTAGTGAATTTTCAATAGCATAGCGTACAACGAAGCAGACACCGAATTGACTTTACCAACTTAGTGACTATAATTCCTATGAAAAGCCGAATTGAAAATAGGGAAGAGTTGAATTTGAAAAACTGAAATTGATTTTAGGAAACTGAAATTTAACTTGTGCGAATATATCCTATTGTGAATATCAAATAGCAACTGAAAATGAAAGTCCAGCGTGCAACACGGGTTTTGCAAAAAAGCGGGAGAGGTTTTATTTGGACATAATGTAATTTTTATTACCTTTGTGTAGTTGGGGGAAGGTTAGTGGTATTTTAGTCCGCTTCTTCGCAAAGCCCCACCATTAG
>JAFELW010000032.1:0-616 GCA_037861325.1 Riemerella anatipestifer | reverse complement strand
TCAAATAGAAAAAATCATCTCATCCAAAAAAGGTGATTTTGGCATCTCAATTATTGACGAAAATAACAACATCATCGAAATTAATGGAAATAAATCTTACCCTTTACTGAGCACTTTTAAATTTCCAATTGCTTTGACAATACTACACAAAGTTGAAAATGGTGAACTATTAATGCAACAACAAATCTTCATAAAAAAAGAAGAATTGCTGGAAAATACTTGGAGTCCATTTAAAGAAAAATACCCAAACGGAAACATTTCAATTTCATTAGAAGAAGCACTTCATTGGATGATTGTTTACAGCGACAACAATATGACTGATATTCTACTCCGTTTAATAGGTGGAACTAACGCCGTAGAAAAATTTATTGATGATGAAAACTTTGTCATTAAGAACAATGAAGATGAAATGCACAAAGACTGGAATTCTCAATTTATTAACAAATCAACACCAAATTCATTCACGAAACTTTTAAAGAACTTTTCCGAAGGAAAAATGTTAAACTCTGAAAATACGAAATGGCTATATGAATCTATGGTTAATAGCAAAACAGGTGTGAAACGATTAAAAGGCAAACTACCTAATGTTAAAATTGCACAGAGAGCTGGCACTTCT
>JAFELW010000031.1:0-688 GCA_037861325.1 Riemerella anatipestifer | reverse complement strand
CTTCGAAAGTCCTTTTAAAGGAAAAATAATCAAAGACCACATAACTAATCCCAATATAATTTCGGGTAAATATTCTTATTATTCTGGTTATTATCACGGTCATTCATTTGACGATTGTGCTCGTTATCTGTTTCCGGACAGGAATGATGTCGATAAACTAATTATCGGTTCTTATTGTTCAATAGGGAGCGGTGCAAGTTTCATAATGGCAGGTAATCAAGGTCATAAATATGATTGGATTTCCAGTTTTCCATTTTTTTATATGTCTGAATTTGATGTTTTCAGTAAAAGCCAAGATGGATTTCAAAAAGCAGGAGATACAGTTGTTGGGAATGATGTTTGGATTGGTAGTGAAGCTATGATAATGCCAGGAGTTCAGATAGGAGATGGAGCTGTTATTGGCAGTCGTGCTTTGGTTACAAAAGATGTTGAACCTTATTCAATTGTAGGGGGAAATCCAGCCAAATTGATAAAAAAGAGATTTAGTGATGATGACATCCAAAAATTGCAGGAAATGAAATGGTGGGAATGGGATGAAGAAACCCTTTTTGAAGCAATGCCAATTCTTTGTTCAAATAAAATCGATTTGTTGTACAAGTTTTTTAGAAAAATGAAATGATAAAAAGAAGGTTCCGAAATTCGGAGCCTTTTTGTTTTAACTGCGTTTGCGGCTAAAATTACACATAAC
>JAFELW010000030.1:0-823 GCA_037861325.1 Riemerella anatipestifer | reverse complement strand
ATTTTTATTCTTACAAAATCCCCTAGGTAGCCTTCAATCAGTTGTAAAAAGTTAGCGTGGTGGTTAGTCATCAACCACAGCATATATTTGTATGCAGGCACTCGTAGCTTTGTGAATATCTTTTCATCTTCTCCTGCTTCGTAGTCTTCTTTTAATGGAAGCTCAACAGGTTGCCCATCTTTGCCTCTGAAATAAGACCAGATGTACATATTGACCTCCCATTTGGGCTTTGGGAGTTGAATGTTTAAAACAGCCCCTGTTTCTTTATTAGTTAATATTTGCTCATAAATGAAGTGGCAATATTCCACTTCTGCGGTTGTTTCCATTCTCAATACCCTTATCGTTCTATTGCAAGAAGGATAGTCTGGGTGGTCTTCTATTTTTAACTCTGCTAAGTGTAGCGGTATATTGTCTATCTGATTTATAACACCTTTAAGATTCTCAGGTATTTGTAAGTGGTCGTTAAGATTTGTCATTTTTATTTTTTTTTAAAATTTGTAGATTGAGTCTAAGGAATATGTTCCAACAGATTTAGCGCGTAAGTATCTCGCAACCGCTTGAAATTCGACAGAAACATTAATGTCTTTTATTAAATTTGAGATCATAAAAACAACGCTATTCCCCACTTGTATAGAGGTAAATAGACTAGTGCCTCTTTTCACTATCAAAACAGAAGCATTACCTCCTGCGATGAAATTGCCGTTTTGCAGCCTAATATTGACTGGCTTTCCACCTCCCAAGATAAACGCTTTTATTGAACTGCTAGTCGTAGTTTGAGGCTCTGCATCTAGATACTCTCCTATTCCTATGGTATCAAAATCAC
>JAFELW010000029.1:0-883 GCA_037861325.1 Riemerella anatipestifer | reverse complement strand
TTAGCCGCAATTTTATAAAAATTTCTGCACAAATGAAATTTATAGCTGAATATTGGTCACAAATAACAGTAATTATTGGTTCATTTGGTTTTATTCTTAAAACAATTTTTGAATACAGATTAAAAACTAAAGAATTAAAATTTAAATATTTTTATGAATTAAAATCTCAAAAAATTATTGAATTATATTCTAAAATAGTAGAAATTCAGATGATAATTGATAGAAGAAAAAAAGATGATGCTCCTTCATTTGAGACTAATATGTTTAGAAAAAGAATAGGATTAGATAAACATTATTGGGAAAGTGAATTTTATTTTTCTGAAAACACGAAGAAAATATTTCGTCATTTTTTAAGTTGGCTTAAAATGTTTGAAAGTAAAGAAATAATGGTTGAATCTCCTGAAATAGAATCAAATTTTGAAAAAATAACAAAAATATTAATAAACGAATTTAAGAAAGAAATTAAATAATTATGCAACTACAAAAAGCAAGAGAACTACAACAAATGTGGGGAAATAAACCCTGTGATCACAAAGAATTAGAAAAAGAATATTTCAACTCAACTGCAACTGGAGATTATGTCTGTAGAGTTTGCGGAAAAGCGTTTTGGAATGGTGAGAAAACTGATGAAGATCAAAAAGGCAAAAACAAAAAAGATGAACAAGGAAAAGAAGAGAAAAGATAGAAACTGCGGCTAACATAGTATTTGCAAAAGGCGGGGTTAAGGTGTTGAATTGAAAATTTGGGTATATTTATCCGCTTCTGCTTTTCCGTATTACTTTTTTTCTTAAATTAGCAATACGGAAAAAGCATCCGCTTCGGTTGTGCTGAATTGAACTTGTCGTCCAATTCAACCCCGCCCTTCGCAAATACTTTTTCCGTT
>JAFELW010000028.1:0-883 GCA_037861325.1 Riemerella anatipestifer | reverse complement strand
CTAACACATCATTTAAGTATGCTCTTCTTTTAGATGAAGAAGGTAATAGTACCAAGATGCTAGCAGGAGATTTGGGTAAAAATTTGGCAAACAGTAAGCCAAACAATACCCCTAATAGTGGTATTAACCTAGTTACCCCTTGGTATTTGGATACCAATGGCATACCTCTATTTATAAGAGGATTGCCAGATAAATCTAACGACGCAACTTTCAATAAAATGAGAGTGCAAGATGCCCACGGTCAAGAGGCGTGGAGTAATGGGAAGGTACTGTTCAATAATATACCTGATATAATGAATGCCACAGAAAGAACTTCGTGGATGAAAAAATGGACGGGGATTTATTCTTCCCTGGCACCTGTTGTGGATGTAATAACTTTTCCTGTGATAGAGAAAGGCGGTGTGCAAGAGTTGAATATATGGGGTTCAAACCTGTATATAGACCCAGAAATTTCGCATGTGCGTGTGAAACAAAAAAGCAATCCTTCTATTTGGCACTCCGCAGATTTTACAGTTAAATCTTCTAGTAATGTATCCTTCAGGATAAATACAGGGCTTTTAACGATAGGAGAAGAGTATGTTGTGGAGATAAAACACGGCGTATTTATGACGACTTCAAACTTCTCTTTTTTTGTAGTTGAAAGGCTTTTTCCTGTAGATATTAGTAACTTATCTTGGACACAAATAGACGACTCCCAAGCAGGAACATATAATAGAACAACGAGACAAGGAAACTCTTTTTTTGTTGAAAATTTAAACGAAGCAACAGCTGAAAGCGGTTACAGAAATAAAGTGGTACGCAGGTTTAAGTCCGCAAAAGTTCTAAATTCTGGCGAAAATGCGATTTTCTCATTCTCAACGAATGTGAGCTATGATGCTGGAAA
>JAFELW010000027.1:0-992 GCA_037861325.1 Riemerella anatipestifer | reverse complement strand
CGGCTTGGCGAAGGGCGGGACTTTTAGCACTAAATTTCATACGAAGCACAAATGTTGAACCTTGCACAAATGGCTCTACGAAGCACGAAACCCCGCCTTTTGCCAAACCGCTGTTAGCAGTAGTGGTTCTTCTTTCAGTCTTTCAGTCGTCATTTTGATAGTTTCAAGATTTTAAATGCTCCTTGTCCAACGATGAAAAATACAATTGTCCCAACGATAAGGTCAGGATATTTTGAGTTTGTCAAGTAAACAAGTCCGCCTGCTACAATTACTCCAAGGTTTACAATTACGTCATTAGATGTGAAAATCATACTTGCTTGCATATGTGCTTCTTTGCTTTTACTTTTTTGCAGTAAATACAAACACAGTCCGTTTCCAATAAGAGCAAGAATTGAAATAATTATCATTGTCTGAAATACTGGAATTGTTTCCGTTCCAACAAATCGTCTGATAACTTCTATAAAACCAAAAACCGCAAGTGTCAACTGAAAATAACCTGCCGATTTTGCAATGTTCTTTTTTCGTGTCATTGTCCCACCAACTGCAAAAAGTGCAAGTCCGTAAACAATACTGTCGGCAAGCATATCCAAACTGTCGGCTACAAGTCCCATTGAGTTAAAAATAAAACCTGTCGCAAGTTCAAGTGCAAAAAAGAAAAAGTTGATGGCTAAAACTTGCCAAAGTAATTTTTTTTCTCGGTCTGTGTTGTCGGTTGTTGAAATGTAATTGTCTGCCGAAACGCTGTCAATAAGAGAAGTGTCAAACTTTAAGTTGTCAAGTCGTTGAAAAATTTGGTCGTGATTGTCAGTGTGAAAAACGGTCAGTTGTCTGTTCGGTATATCAAAGTCCAACGAGTTGATGTTTGTCAAGTCGGCAAGTTTCATCCGTATCATTTGTTCTTCGGATGGGCAGTCCATTTTTGATATTTTAAATGTCGTTTTCTGCATTGTCTATTGTTATCGGTTGGGTCGTCCTACCATTACTGCTAACGG
>JAFELW010000026.1:0-1019 GCA_037861325.1 Riemerella anatipestifer | reverse complement strand
AATTCGTGTCCCATTATCCGCTCCTATCTCATAGCTGTTTCCATTCTTATCGGTTAGCTTCACAACTCCTTTGGCGTTTTCTATTAACAAATCTTCGGAGCTTTCGGAGAGGCTTTTCTCTTGTAGCTCTTTTATTTTAGATTGGTAACTCTCAATTTCATTTTTGAATGAGATGTTTTCTGCTTTGAGGCTTTTATTTTCGTTTAATACCTCAGATAACTTGCTATTAGTAGAATTAAATACACTATCATTCTGTGTTTTAACTTTGGTTATTTCTTGCAGCTGTTTATTCTTATTAACAGAGCTGCAAGAAGCGAAAAATAAAATACTAAGAATTAGTTGTAGAATTGTTTTCATTATTTTTTTGTTGTTTTAAATGTTCAAATATTTGGCTAACAATGTCCTCTCTTTTTTGCAATACTTCTAGTAGTTCTGCAAAACTTCTGTCTGCCCTACGCCTTACTTTATCCTCGGCTTTTTCTCTAACCGACTTGGCTTCCGTGAATATTAAGGCTACAGCACAAAATATGGAAAACAAAGGGGTCAGCGATAGAGGAAAAGGCAGAATAGTTGGGGTGATGACATCTAAAAAATCAAATGTCAATGCAAAAAACATCATAGAATAGTAGTAAACGAATTTATTTATCGTTCTTCTGTATCCTTCAGAAGTTGTTGCCTCTCCCATTTCTTGGGCTTTTTTAAGTCCAAAGTAGAAGTCTACAATTATAGCAAGTAATACGGCTATCCAAATAAAGCACACTTGTATAAGCTGTGTATATAGACCCTCATAGTTTTGTTTTAAAATTTCTGCTATCATTTATTTTGGTATTTTTAATTGTTGTGAATAGAAGAAACCGCCTAATAATCTTATAACCTTGTGGCTTATCCAGTTGAAAACTCGCCTTTTTGGAGCGAGGGCTTTTCTCCAGAGTAGTCGCTCATCATCGGCAAACTTCCGAGCTTTGTAGATATTATATCCAAAATATTCAAATTGCTTTTGTTTATCTGTCCATAACTTG
>JAFELW010000025.1:0-1249 GCA_037861325.1 Riemerella anatipestifer | reverse complement strand
GGTTCAGCATCTTACAATAAGAAGTTGTCTCAAAGGAGAGCAGATGCGGTAGTGAAATACTTAGTAGGTAAGGGAGTATCATCATCAATGTTGGTAGCAGAAGGTAGAGGTCAAGAAGATTTGAAATACCCAGAGTGTAACCCAGCTACGAAGTGTCCAGAATGGAAGAATGAAGCTAACAGAAGAGTATACTTCTCAGAAAAATAAATTAAGAATAAAAATAAGATTATGAAAAGAAATATAGCAAGTGTTGCTTTAGCATTAAGTTTACCGATGTTATTAGGAGCACAAGAAACGACAAATAAATATCCTAATACCTTTTCTTCAGGATCTAGTCATGTAGAACCTTTTACACAAAAAGTCAAGAGATTTAATGATTGGTCTATATCAGCAGGAGCTGGTGTACCATTTGTACAATCTGCGGATGTAACTTCTATTAAGAATGGAAACGGTAAGAACCTTTTTGGGTATTCAGCTTACGTGAGTGTAGATAAAGCGATTACTCATGCCTTTGGTTTAAATCTTCAGTATGATAGAGGAGAAACTAGACAGGGAGCATACAATACAAAGAATACAGGCACAGGATATGCAGCTAGAACCCAGTATGATGCTATTTCTTTATTAGGGGATATTAATTTTTCTAATATTTTAAGGAGAGTAGATAATCATTCTAATTATAGATGGGCAATTCACGGTTATGCAGGTGTAGGTACGTTGGCTTATAGAGCATATTCGGAGATTAATGGAGGTAATCAGAGATTGATGACTGAAGTTAAGCCTTTTAAATTTACTTCATTATTTGGACAGGCAGGAGCAGGCGTTAAGTTTAAGGTGTCAAGAAGGGTTGATCTAGAGACTAGATTAATGTATGTGGTGACAGGAGATGATGAGTTTGATGGAGGAGGATCTCAGTATAGTAATATAAATCAGAGAGAAGATCAGGTTTCTGATAATTTCTTCAATGCTACGTTGGGTATGTCTCTTAAGTTAGGTAAGCATGTTTCTCATTTGATGTGGCATGATCCATTACAAGAGATTTACAATAAGTTAGACTTAGCGACGGTAACCCCAGCAGTAGAAGTATGTAAGAGTGGTGATTCTGATAATGATGGTGTATGTGATGATTGGGACAGACAATTAGATACACCAGCAGGAGCAAGAGTAGATGGAGCAGGGGTAGCATTAGATACGGATTTAGATGGTGTAATAGACTTATACGATAAGTGTGTAACCGTAGCAGGTCCAGCTT
>JAFELW010000024.1:0-1337 GCA_037861325.1 Riemerella anatipestifer | reverse complement strand
CGAACGGGCAATTTCTTTTTTGTCATTAGTAACTTCTTACAGGTGAATACTTGAATTCAAATCACAATTCATAATTCAAAAATTGAAATTGCTTGACTGCAAATTTAGTAACTTTGCTTGACAAATTAACGAGAAAGAAGAGAAAATGAAAGCCGACCGCATAACATCACCTATACGCAAGCAGGGGGTTCGTGCTTCGTAAGACAGGAAAGTGGTAAATTTAAAGTTCAGTTCTTCGTAGGAAGTTCAGTGGTTAAAATCCCTGCCTGCGTATAGCTGAGAAACGTTAGGCGATATGCTACAACAACTACACTCGAAAAATAGGAACTGAAAAACTAACAAAAATAATTTGTAAATTTGCGATATGAATGACAAAAAACTTTACATAATCGCAGGTTGCAACGGAGCAGGAAAAACAACTGCATCGTTTACGATTTTGCCAGAGATTTTAGATTGTAAAGAATTTGTGAATGCTGACGAAATCGCAAAAGGACTTTCTCCTTTTCAGCCCGAAAAAGTTTCTTTTGAAGCTGGGCGAATAATGCTAAACAGAATTAACGAACTGCTTTCGGAAAACGAAAATTTTGCATTTGAAACAACTTTATCGACCAAAAGTTATAAAAGTAAAATTAACGAAGCAAAAGATAAAGGCTATCGAGTAATTTTATTATTCTTTTGGCTTCAAAACATCGATTTAGCTAAAGAACGTGTAAAAATAAGGGTTTTTGAAGGTGGACATAATATAGAACCAGAAGTTATCGAAAGAAGATATATCAGAGGAATTAAAAATTTGTTCGACATTTATCTTCCAATTGTTGATGGAGCATTTATTTTTGACAATTCTGAAGTACAACACAAATTGGTTGCAGACAAACAAATAGACAATTTATTGAACATTGTAGACATAGACAAGTTTAATCTTTTAAAAAATTACTATGACAACAACTGAAAAACACATAGAAGAAAAAAACAAAATCCTAAAAGGTCTTGAAAAAGTATATGAAAAACTTTTAGAATTCAAGAAAATGAAAAATAGCGAACTTGTTGTTTTGCGTGACAACAAAATAATTAAGATAAAACCTGAATAAAAGCACATCGCCTAACAAGGTATTGCCGCAAGCGGGGTTAATTGCTTTTTTAGAAAAATTTGTTTATCTTTGAAGTATGGTATTTTAGTTGAAGTTAGGTGCTAATAAGCCCCGCCTTCGGCAATACCTTGACCGTTAGCAGTAATGGTAGGACGACCCAACCGATAACAATAGACAATGCAGAAAACGACATTTAAAATATCAAAAATGGACTGCCCATCCGAAGAACAAATGATACGGATGAAACTT
>JAFELW010000023.1:0-1358 GCA_037861325.1 Riemerella anatipestifer | reverse complement strand
TTTTCCGTATTACTTTTTTTCTTAAATTAGCAATACGGAAAAAGCATCCGCTTCGGTTGTGCTGAATTGAACTTGTCGTCCAATTCAACCCCGCCCTTCGCAAATACTTTTTCCGTTACCTGCAAGCTGTGAACCAAAAATCCGACAAAATAAAATGGTTGAAACATTGATAAAAACATTGCAACAAAAATATCTTATCAAAACAAACACAATTTCTAAACAAAAAGGTGGTTGGGCTTCTTTGGCTTATAAAATAGAAGATGAAAACGAGCATTTTTATTTTTTAAAAGTTTATGAAAAAAGTCGAAAATCAACTTCTTATTTAACGGAACACATCGACCTTTATCTTCCCATTGTGGATTGGCTTGATAATCAAACTCTGCTGAAAGGAAAAATCATTCGATTGATTAAAACGCAATCTGATGATTTTAGGTGCGAAGATGAAAATTATATATATGTTTTGTTTGATTACATTAAAGGAGAAACAGTTGGAGAAAAAAATTTAACCAAAGAACAAATAACTCAATTAGCCGAAATTGTCAGTCAGTTACATCATTTAAAAAAAACTCCTTTTGACCTTTCGCAGATTTCTGAAACATTTGACCTTTCGTTTATTTCTAAACTAAACAATTGGATAGACAAAAACCTTGACCAACTAAAAACGGAAATCAAAACGGTACTGCAACCTAATCTTTCAATTATAAAAAATCAAATCAACGAATGGTATAATTTATCAAATGCTTTAAAGGAAAAAGATTTAAAATATTGTTTATGTCATACAGATATTCATCATTGGAATCTTATCACAGACAAACAAAAATTATATCTTTTGGATTGGGAAGGAATAAAGTTTGCACCACCCGAAGCCGATATTTTCAGCATTTATCAGCAACCTTATTTTGATTTGTTTATCAAAAGATATTATGAACTCAATCCTGATTATCAAATCAATGAAACGGTTTTACAATATTATCTGACAAGTAGAAAACTTCAAGATATTTTTGAGTTTATCGAACAATTACAATTTGACGAACTCAATTCGGAAGAATACAAAATCAACTTAAACTATCTGAAAAAAGAAGTTGATAACATAATATCCAAACCTAAAAACACAGCCAGCAGGTAACAAGGGTTTTGCAAGAGCGGGGCGAAAATACTCCGTTGGAGATTTTCGCTATATTTGTAGCTTAGTGCTTCGGTCGAGATTTTCTGCTGAAAATTCCCGCCCTCGCAAAGCCCCAAACCGTTATGTGTAATTTTAGCCGCAAACGCAGTTAAAACAAAAAGGCTCCGAATTTCGGAACCTTCTTTTTATCATTTCATTTTTCTAAAAAACTTGTACAACAAATCGATTTTAT
>JAFELW010000022.1:0-1399 GCA_037861325.1 Riemerella anatipestifer | reverse complement strand
ATTCACAAAGCTACGAGTGCCTGCATACAAATATATGCTGTGGTTGATGACTAACCACCACGCTAACTTTTTACAACTGATTGAAGGCTACCTAGGGGATTTTGTAAGAATAAAAATCAACGAATTAAACGGAAGGTAGAAATGCGTGTACTTTTTTTAAATAAAATAAAAGGAGTAAAATGGTTTGAAAAACTTCCAAAGTCTAAGGAGTTTCCAAGACATTATATTACTCTGATAGATTTAGAAATACAACTATCTGATGGATATATCCTAAAGATAGATAAGGGCTTTATTTGGGACGGTGCGAGTGTACCAAGTTGTTTACACTGGCTATTTCCTCCTATTGACGAAGGAGCTTTAGCTGACCTTATCCACGACAAGTTATGGACAGATAAACAAAAGCAATTTGAATATTTTGGATATAATATCTACAAAGCTCGGAAGTTTGCCGATGATGAGCGACTACTCTGGAGAAAAGCCCTCGCTCCAAAAAGAAAAATATTCAACTGGATAAGTCATAAAGTGATACGATTATTGGGAGGGTTATTCTATTCCAAACAAATTAAAATACCAAAATAAAATATGATTTCAGAGATTTTTAATCAGAATTACGATAGGTTATACACACAATTTTTTCAAATATCATTGATTTGGATTGCGGTGCTTCTTGCTATTATTGTGGATTTCGGTTTCGGTTTGAAAAAAGCCAAAGAAATGGGAGAGGCAACGACTTCCGAAGGATACCGAAGAACGATAAACAAATTCGTTTATTATTATTCGATGATGTTTTTCGCATTAATATTCGATTTTTTAGATGTAATAACCCCAACGATATTACCTTTTCCTCTATCGCTGACCCCTTTATTTTCCGTGTTTTGTGCTATAGCATTAATATTCACGGAAGCCAAGTCGGTTAGAGAAAAAGCCGAGGACAAAGTAAGGAGAAGAGCGGATAAAAGTTTTGCAGAACTACTAGAAGTATTGCAAAAAAGAGAGGACATTGTTAGCCAAATATTTGAACATTTAAAACAACAAAAAAATAATGAAAACAATTCTACAACTAATTCTTAGCCTTATATTTTTAGCTTCTTGCAGCTCTGTTAATAAGAATAAACAGCTGCAAGAAATAACCAAAGTTAAAACACAAAATGATAGTGTATTTAATTCTGTTAATAGCAAGTTATCTGAGGTATTAAACGAAAATAAAAGCCTCAAAGCAGAAAACATCTCATTCAAAAATGAAATTGAGAATTATAAGGTTAAACTAAAAGAGCTACAAGAAAAAAGCCTCTCCGAAAGCTCCGAAGATTTGTTAATAGAAAACGCCAAAGGAGTTGTGAAGCTAACCGATAAGAATGGAAACAGCTATGAGATAGGAGCGGATAATGGGACACGAATT
>JAFELW010000021.1:0-2265 GCA_037861325.1 Riemerella anatipestifer | reverse complement strand
CGAACGGGCAATTTCTTTTTTGTCATTAGTAACTTCTTACAGGTGAATACTTGAATTCAAATCACAATTCATAATTCAAAAATTGAAATTGCTTGACTGCAAATTTAGTAACTTTGCCTAGAATAACAAAGAATAAATTGAAAGAAAAAAAGCCGAACGCACAACATCACCTATACGCAAGCAGGGGTTTCGTGCTTCGTAGGACAGTTAAGTGGTAAATTTGAAGTTCAGTTCTTCGTAGGAAGTTCAGTGGTTAAAATCCCTGCCTGCGTATAGCTGAGAAACGTTAGCAGTAATGCGTGACGAAAAAAATCGTATCTTTGACAAAAATTTGAACTGAAAGAAAGAAGTAGGAAATGAAATTACCAAAGTATCCGTTGGCATCGAGCGACAAGTTAATGACCTTTGAATTTACAAGCGAAGGACAGAAAGGCTTAATTGAAAAACTTGTGCGTTTCCAAGAAACCAACGTGAAAAACGTTTACAACCTTGCGTTTGGCGACAAAGACCTAACAACAGGCGACATAGACGATAAAGTAATTTCAAACAATGGGGATAGCGAAAAAGTTTTGGCGACAGTTGCCGCAACGCTTTACGCTTTTACCGACAAATATCCGAACGCTTGGATTTATGCGACAGGTAGCACAAAATCCCGAACAAGACTTTACCGAATGGGAATAACAAAATTTCTTTCGGAAGTAACAGAAGACTTTGAAGTTTTGGGCGAGAAAGATGAGGATTGGTTTCCGTTCAAAAAAAATGTTGAATATGACGGATTTTTAGTGCGTAGGAAAACAAAAAAATAATTAACTTTGTAAAATCAAAATTCAATTGATATGAAAGTAACAACTGAAATAAAGAAACGTAAAATTCCGATTGTTCGGGTGGACAAAGCGTTAAACAAGTTTGACGACAAAATCCTATTCCCAGACAAATTGGAAAAAGCAAATGAAATGCTTAAAAAAGTTGGACTACCTAAACAGTGGACAACTGCATAAGCACTACTGCTAACATCGGTTTTGCGTCAGGCGGGCTGACGTATAAACTTGAAGCCTTGTGCTTCGATTAAACATTAGAAATAAATTTAGGCTTTTGTGCTCCGAAACCCGCCCGAACGCAAAGCCGAACAACGTTGTGCGTCATCTTGAAGCGACATAAACCTTAATGAAACAAAAATTAAAATGAGAAAAATAATAATAATTTTAAATATAATTATATTAGTAAACTTTACCGCAAATTGCCAAACTAAAAAACTAAATACAAAAGAAGTTGTAAAAACAGAATTTGGAAATATTTTGGATAGTTTAGAAGTAAACGGATCAATTTTAATTTATGACGTAAAAAACAAAATATATTATTCTAACGATTTTTCTTGGGCAAAAACTGGAGTAATTCCAGCATCAACTTTCAAAATTCCGAACTCAATAATTGCTTTAGAAACTGGAATAATTAAAAATGATTCTGCAATTTTCAAATGGAATGGTGAAAAACGGAGATTTAAAAGTTGGGAAGAAGATTTGACTTTTAAAAAAGCGTTTCAAGTTTCTTGTGTTCCTTGTTATCAAGAAATTGCTAGAAAAGTTGGTGTAAAAAGAATGAAAAAATATTTGAGAAAATTAGATTACAAAGGAATGGTTTTCGACACTTTAACGATTGACAATTTTTGGCTTGAAGGAAATTCAAAAATATCTCAAAAACAACAAATCGACTTTTTAAGGAAATTCTATTTTTCAAAATTTCCAATTTCTGATAGGACAATAAAGATTGTCAAAAATATTATGGAAATTGAGCGAACTGAAAATTACATTTTAAGCGGTAAGACTGGATTAAGTTCGATAGAAGAAAAATATAATGGTTGGTTTGTTGGTTATGTTGAAACAAAATCTAATGTTTATTTTTTTGCAACAAATGTAATTCCGACAGACGGATTGAATGTTGATGATTTTATTTCATCGAGAATTAATGTAACAAAAAATGCGTTAAAGCAAATGAATATAATGAAATGATAAATGCCACTAACATATGGTAGCCGATAATTGCCGGCTTTCGTGCCAACTTGATACTTTGGTGCTTTTAACGAACCGAAGTGCTAAATTGATACGAAAGTGCTGTAAATCCGGCAACTACGGCTACCATTTTTCGTTATGTGCCATTTTTGAATGACAATGCGAATAGATACAGACAAACAAATGAATTTACTTAGTGATAAGAACGTTGCAATAATTGGTGGTGGCTCCCGATGGAACCTATCATTGGGTAATTGGT
>JAFELW010000020.1:0-2272 GCA_037861325.1 Riemerella anatipestifer | reverse complement strand
AGCGACACGAATATTTCCCTTAGATAAGTCTTGGAAAAGTAAGCGTCCATTACCCATAACGATGATTGGAGATGCTGCTCATTTGATGCCTCCTTTTGCAGGACAAGGCGTAAACAGCGGGTTGATGGATGCCTTGATATTGTCGGATAATCTGACCAATGGGAAATTTAACAGCATTGAAGAGGCTATTGAAAATTATGAACAGCAAATGTTTGCTTATGGAAGAGAAGCACAAGAAGAATCAACTCAAAACGAAATTGAAATGTTTAAACCCGACTTTACGTTTCAGCAATTGTTAAATGTATAAAATGGAATAAAACGGCACATAACAAACAAATTGGCAATAGAGCCGGTGAAGTACTTCTATTGAACTTTTGTGCAATGTTGAAGATTAGTAATTCTATTCAACATTTGTGCTAAAAGTCGGCTCCATCGCCAATTTGCCAAACGTTGTAGGAAATGCTATTCTGAATAGTGCGTCATATTTTGTCTGAATAAAATATTAATTTTGAAATGTTATTAAAAATAAATTGTGCTATATGAAAAATTTTGAGAAAAGAAAGCAAGATTGGTTAGAAGAAGTTTGTAAAGATTGTCATGAATTTGCTCTTAAAAGTAATTTAGATTTTTATGTATTTCAAACTCCAATTATTTACAATCCAAAATTATTAATAATTGGTATTAATCCAGGTGGTGGAAAAACATACTCAGAAATACTAAAGGAGAAAAATATCAATAAAAGAACGCCAGAAACACTTTACTATGGAGAAAATACTCTAACTAATAAACCTATTTGGGAAATTGAAGCAAATTTAAAAGGTAGTGATGTATTAAGGGACAGAATCAAAAGAATATTTAATGATGAGAACAATCTAAATATTTTAGAAAATTCGATGATGATGAATATGTTTTATTTTAATACAAAAAAGGGAAAGGATATTGAAGGTATAAATTTAGAAATTAAGCAATATTGTATTGAGAAAACTAAAGAGTTTATTGAAATTATAAACCCTAAAAATATTTTGTTTCTAACAAGTTCAAATAATAATCTTAAAGAATGTTCTGTCAAAGAAATAAAAATTATTGGTGATAACGTAAAGACTGGTAAATTAGGAAATAGAGAAGTGGTAGCAATTCCACATTATGGTTTTTTTTCTGCTTACTCTCATGAAAACTCAAAAAAAATAGGAAAAAAATTATCCGAAATATTTAAATAATTAATAGAGTATATTCTAGTGAATTTGTTTGTAATTAATAATCATGACAAAATAATTAAAGTGTGAACAAATTTGTAATGTCTGATATTCATGGTTGTTTTTACACTTTTAGTGAGATACTTAATAAAATTGGATTTACTAAAAGTGATAATCTTTATTTACTAGGTGATTATATTAACAAAGGTCCGCGAAGTAGAGAAGTTGTTGATTTTATAATAAATTTACAAAAAGAAGGCTATAAAATTGAAATTTTGAAAGGTAATCACGAAGAGATGATTTTTGATTCAATAAATTTAGATGATTGGACAATCGGGGAAGCAGAAACATTAAGAAGTTTTAATATTTCTCATTTGAATCAACTCGAAGATAAATATCTAAATTGGTTTTCGAAACTTAAATACTTTAAAAATGATGAGAATTATATTTTTGTTCATGCTGGTTTAAACTTTAAAAATGAAAATCCATTTGATGATAAAAATTCTATGCTTTGGATAAACAATTGGTATGATACAATTAATTATAAATGGCTACAAAATAAAATTATTATTCATGGTCATAAACCTATAGAAAAGAAAGTAATAATAAAAATGCTGTCAGAAATTAGAAAATTTAAAGTATTGAATATAGATAATGGCTGTCATATACAAAATCAAAATGGTTTTGGAAGTTTATGTTGCCTTGAGTTAAATAAGAGAGAACTGTTTTTTCAAAAAAATATTGATTAAATTCTTTTTAATACAAAGTAGCACTTCCTACAACATAGTATTTGCAAAAGGCGGGGTTTAGGGAATGGTAGAAAGTTTAGTAATATTTCATCGCAAAATGCTTTTCATTTCCACAATTTTGTTTAATTTAGTGGCATTGAAAAAGCATCCGCTTCGGTTGTGCTGAATTGAACTTGTTGTCCAATTCAAACCCGCCCTTCGCAAATACTTTTTCCGTTAGCTGGCATTTTAAACAAACTCATGAAAATGAATACATTAAAACTGATAATAATTTCATTTACGTTTCTAATAATCAATTCATGTGCTACGGTACATGATAATAACCTAAAG
>JAFELW010000019.1:0-2789 GCA_037861325.1 Riemerella anatipestifer | reverse complement strand
AAGTTTCATCCGTATCATTTGTTCTTCGGATGGGCAGTCCATTTTTGATATTTTAAATGTCGTTTTCTGCATTGTCTATTGTTATCGGTTGGGTCGTCCTACCATTACTGCTAACGGGCCGCGGCTTGGCGATAGTGGCGGATTAGAAAGCCAAAACTTTCAATCTTTCACTAACTTGAGCAACAGCTTTTTATTATTTACTAAATTAACAAAAAAGGAAATATAAAAAGCTGTTGCGACAAAAAATGTACGAACTTTCTATATTTCCCATAACCCGCCATTTCGCCAAACCGATGTTAGCGGTAGTTTTTTCTTATTTCATGTAGGATTTCTTTCATTTTTGGTTCAATATTTAGTTCGTCAAATAGTTTTTCCGATAAATTTAATGAGTTTTCAAAAGCTAAAATTATATTTTTAGGATTTAAATCCGATGTTACTGTTTTATACGCAAAATACCAAGTCGTATCAATATCCTTTTCAAGACTTTTAGTTGGACTTTCCCAATGTTGGGTTTTGTTTGTTCTTGCTCTAATAAGCCAAAGCAAATATTTCTGAACATTTGATAAACTATGATGAGCATGAGCAAATTCTTCTCGCTTAATTAAGTTGCTTGTTGTCAGTATAACATTCAGTAATGATTGACTTAACCACAAGATGTTTTCATTTGTTATTCTTTCGGGCGATTTCGTTTTGATTTGATTTAGTGTTTTCGTTAAATGTCCGTCTTTGTCGATTAGGTTCATTTGGTCAAAATCGCTAAATGCAACAATTCCGTCCCAAGATTTGATAATTTCAATTTCCTCCGTTTTTAAAAAATGAAATTCGCCTCTGACCATATTCTCAAAAATAGCAACTTCGCTTCCATATTCATTTGTAAAATATAATGCCACAGGATGAATTTGATTTACCCATTTTTCCGACGAGAAATTTTCTTTATTTTTTAAAAAGATGTAAAATTCGATATCAGAATATTTATCTCCTTCGCTTTTAGTAAATGAACCATACATAAAAACAGCGGAAATATTTTCGTCTTGTTGAGCTATAGATTTTGTTTTGTTAATCATTTGTAACTGTGTCATTTTTTCTGATTTTTAAAAGTTAATAATAGAAAATTCCATTACTTTTTGAAAGCAATGAAAAGGTTTAAGTTTATATATTTTGGACAGTTACTTATAGCTTCATCGGATTATATTTTTTTATGTTCAACATTCTGTTTGGTAAAATTACCGCTAACGGAAAAAGTATTTGCGAAGGGCGGGATAAATCGGACTATTCGTTCAATTTCAACCAACCGAAGCGGATGCTTTTTCCGTATTGCTAATTTAAGAAAAAAAGTAATACGGAAAAGCAGTAGCGGATAAATATTCCCAAATTTCAATTCAACACCTTAACCCCGCCTTTTGCAAATACTATGTTAGCTGTAGTCATTATTCTCTATCAATTTTCACATTTTCAATATTCAATTCAGTCAATAAAGTATTGTAATTTTTAAGATTTTTTGAGGAATTGTCATAAACTCTTATATAAAATGTAGAGTCAGTTTTTTCTGCTCCGAAAATTTGTCCAGAATGACTAGGAAAGTTCTCTGAAATTTTACTTTCTGTAAGTTTTAAAAGGTATTCGAAGATTGCTTTTTGTTGAACTTTATTTAATTTTAGTTCCTTTTCATAATCGAGTTTTTGAAATTCAGGTTTTCCATAAAGCTCTCCAATTTTACTGCAATCAACTCTATTTTTAATATATTTTGCATAAAAATTTTGGTTTTCTTTCGCATAAACTTCAAGAATTTCTTTGTGTCCTCCCCATTCTCCACATTCATTAAATGAAGCAAATAGAATTAATTTTGTGCTCGAACCAAAAGCTCCTAAATATTCGGGTTGGAAAAAATCGATTTCCTCATCGTTATTTTTAATCAATTCTTTTGATTCCTTCTTATTATGGCAAGAAATGAAAAAAATGAAAATTGATAAATATTTGAGGAATTTCATTTATGCAGTATTTTTTTATAATTACAGCTAACGTTTTCGGGCTTTGCGTTCGGGCGGGTTTCGGAGCACAAAACTGTCAACCTGCACTGAACTTGAATAGAAGCACAAAGCTCCAAGTGATACGTCACCCCGCCTGACGCAAAACCCGTGTTAGCGGGTCGTTGTTCTTGTTTACTTTTCACTGTCAAGAGTTAATTTGTAATAGAAATGTCGCACTTTCTCTTCTTCTGTCGGATTTGTAAGACGGTAGAAATCAAGAGCATAATTGTCAACTTCATCTGCTTGCACAAAAACTTCTTCAAATCCCTTTTCTTTGAAATATTGATTTGTAAACGCTATTAACTTTCGCCCCACGCCTTTTCTTTGGTAATTCGTCAATACTGCAAGGTCATATATATAGGCTAATGGTTTATCTGAATAGTACTGGTCAAGCACATAAACTGTCAGCCCACCTATAACTTTGTTGTTTGCCCTAGCCGTAACTACATAAAAGGTTTCTTGGTTTAATAGTTTCTGTAAGTGCAATTCACTTGGCAAATTGAAATTTTTCATTTCAAATACATTTTCAAAAATAACTATTAAGTCCTTGAACTCTTTAATATTGTCAGATTGTAGTATTTGCAATTCTAAGTTCATACATTTCTAAGTTTTCTTTTTTAGAGGTAGTCCTTTACAATGCCCGCTAACGGAAAAAGTATTTGCGAAGGGTGGGCTAAATTGAACCAATAGTTCAATTTCGACCAACCGTAGCAGATGCTTTTTCAATGAAACTAAATTACTCAAAATAGTTGAATTGAAAAG
>JAFELW010000018.1:0-3191 GCA_037861325.1 Riemerella anatipestifer | reverse complement strand
CAATCGTCAAATGAATGACCGTGATAATAACCAGAATAATAAGAATATTTACCCGAAATTATATTGGGATTAGTTATGTGGTCTTTGATTATTTTTCCTTTAAAAGGACTTTCGAAGAAATTTTTCATTATTTAACATATTTAATTTACAATAAGAGACAATAAGGAAACGAAGAATAATACTAAACTATTCTCTTCCTATACGTTGCGTAAAGTAAATATGCTAATCTGATAATTTCATCTGACAAAGATACAAAAAAACTACACATAACATCGCATTGGCAAAATGGCGGGTTAAGTACAAAATTCAACTTTTGTGCTTTTTATTCCGCCGAATGTGTTCCACATTCAGCTTTTTTTTAATAATTTAGCTTCTGTGGAAACACATCGGCTACGTTACTGCTAAATTGAACTTTCGGTTCAATTTATCCGCCACTTCGCCAATGCGTTTCCCGTTACCTGCAAGTTTAACCAAATATACCGACTTAATGAAGAACACAACTGAAGAGCGAATTGAAAATGCTAAAAAAGTTTCAACTGAAAATTTAATTGAAATTATTAAAAATAATTATCCTGAAAGATTTGACCAAATGTTGATTGACGAAGAAGAGAGAAAAATCTACTATTATGTCAAATACAAATCAATTGCATTTAAAAGAGAACCTTTTGTATTGAAATTCCCCCTTTTCACTTCTTGGAAAAAGGATTTTGATGATAACATAAATTATTACGGTGAACCAACAGTCTTAAATGATTCATTGTTTTTAGAAAGTATTCTATCCAATGGATTTTCTCCAAATCTCAATGAGAAATATATAGATGAAAAAATTCCTTTCAATAATTTAGACTTCAAAACTGAAAATGGTGAGATTTCTTTTCAACAACCATTCTATTACATACCAACAGAGAGCGAAAAACATACTTGCAACAATTGTAATGGAGAAAAATATACAGTTTGTACAGAAAGTGAATGTCAAGGACAACATATTTATGACTGTAACAATTGCAACGCTACAGGAAAAGTAGATTGTACAAATTGCGGTAGTTCGGGTTGGATTGATTGCAGAAAATGTAATAAAAGAGGAGAATATACTTGCTCTAGTTGTAATGGAAAAGGTGAAAAGAAGTGCTATTCTTGTTATGGAAAAGGTAGGAATAGTAATGGTGAAAAATGTGGGAAATGTTCTGGACGAGGTTATGAAAAATGTTCTAAATGTAGAAATGGAATGATACGTTGTGAGAAATGTGCAGGTAAAGGCGAGTATAGATGTGGTGATTGTTCGGGACGTGGAGAAATAACTTGTAAAAAATGTGACGGTAAAAAAAGAATCACATGTACAGTTTGTTATGGTGACCATTTAGATAATCGTTACGGTAAAGTGGATTGTGAAAAGTGTCAAACTGCTGGTGAACTTGCTCAAATTTCTTATGTAGAAACTACATTGTATTCCAATAATGATGAATTGTTTTTCACAGACAAAACTGAAATAAATGCACCAAATTTTGGTTTAGAAAAAATTAGATCTTTTGCTAATACAAATTTGAAATTGGAAACTATCTATAGAAATTACAATAATGAAAATTTTGAAAACTATGACGAACATAGTCTTTTTTGTTCCACTAAAGCATTAGATAATTTTGGTATTAGTAAGAATAATTATCCAAAACTTCTACAGGAGAATATTTATTATGAAGCAATTCCTTGCGTTACCTTTACGTATACTCATATACTTTCTGCTACACAACATAAAGTATCCATATTAAGTATTGATGAACAAAGAGAAGTTTTATTTCATAGTAATCCTGCTGAAATTGCAGAAGAAAAAGATAGTTTCAAAGACAGATACCTTGAACTATTAAATAAAGCATTTTCAACAAAAAAATATCTTGACAAAATTGATAGAAAACATGAAATGTTTTTGATGTTGCATGTGGCAAAAGCAGACGGAAAAATTGAAGAAGAGGAAAAAAGATTTTTATCTCAAACCATAACTGGCTTGAAAGGTTTTACAAAAAAAGAAAAACAAGAATTGTTTGGATTAATGACATCAAATACATTACCTCCATTATTACCATCAAATGCTTATTTTTCTTCAGTTGAGCGTTCTGAAGATGCAAAAAGAAAAATTGTGGAATTAGTTGCCAAACTTGATGGTGAATATGAGGAAAATGAGAAACAAAAATTAAACGAAATTAATTCCTTAATAGAGCAAGGACATTCAATAAAGCCTTCTAAAATTGCAAATTTTTTCAAAACTTGGCAAGTAAGTTTTCCAATAATTTTGTTAATATTTCTCATAATTATATTTCTAATTTACACTAATATCAGATAAATGGAAGCATTGCAAAGTATAAATCTTAAATTAGATCAAATAAAAATTGAATTAGAAAATTTCGTTGAAAATTTAGAACTTACTGAAATTTGTAATTTCAATATGGAAAATTGTGGTGATATTCCGTGGGATCTGATAAAATTTCAAGGAATTTATTTCATCGAAATTCAAATAAGAAATAAGGAATTAACATTCGACGAATGGTTACAAAATTTTAAAAATGATTGGGAAGATGAACGCTATAAAAGAAAATTTGTCCCAAATATCAAATTGAAGAGAATTAGAAAACATAAAGAATTAGATGAGTGGATACCTTTATATTTAGGAAAATCTAAAAATATAAGTAGTAGGATATTTCAACACATTTATAAAGACATTAACAAAACGACATTTGCTCTAAAATTAAGGGCAAGAGAAAATATTTGGAAAGAAAATTTTCGACTGAGTGTAATAGAAGTTAATTCAGATAGTTATGATTGGGTTGTTCCAGTTATAGAAAGAAAATTGAGGGACAAATTAAATCCAATTTTAGGAAAACAATAAAAAAAAACCTGCAGGTAACATCGGTTTTGCAAAAGCGAGGGTGAAGTTCCCTTGCGGTGAAAGTTTTGTAATTTCTATCCGCAAAAAACTTTTCCATTTTTTATTTTTTTGTAATTTTAAAAATGGAAAAAGTTTTTGCTCAGGTTCGTGTTTATAGAAAGTTTCGAACTTCTTAGCCCCGCCTTCGCAAAGCCGTTTCCCGTTGCACGCCACACTACTGAAAATCACACTACTGAAACAAAGCTAAATTTTTGCGTTATAAAAGAAACTGAATCCAAACCGGATGAGGAATCTGCTGAAAGGTTTGAATTCATTT
>JAFELW010000017.1:0-3781 GCA_037861325.1 Riemerella anatipestifer | reverse complement strand
TCAAATAAAATCGATTTGTTGTACAAGTTTTTTAGAAAAATGAAATGATAAAAAGAAGGTTCCGAAATTCGGAGCCTTTTTGTTTTAACTGCGTTTGCGGCTAAAATTACACATAACGGTTAGTATATGAAAAGTAGGCGATTTCGAAGTGCCAAATTTTCGGTTAAGCACAAAGTATAATACGAGCCAAAAGCCTTGAATTTACTACTGTTTCGCCTATTTTTTATATACATTGTTAGCGGGTCGTTATTTTTGTTTATCAGTCATTTATGTGTTTTTCTATTCCATCAATTATTGATTTCCAATCATCAACGTGTAATTCGTGTCCTGTACCTTCAAGGGTGATTAGATTTGAACCTTTTATTTTTTCTTGTAAAAAACCTGCATTCTTATAATGCCAAATTTTGTCGTCTGTTCCGTGGATAATTAAGGTGGGTTGTTTGATTTCGTTTAATCTGTTCCAATATTCTTCACCACCTTGCAATGCAGCGTGATTGAACATACTTATATAATTGTTGGCTCTATTGAACTCAGCTCTTATCAGTTTTTCACTTCTTTGTTTGTCAAATTGTTTCTTGCCACTCATTAATTCTGCACCCTGAATTAAATAGTTTACCACACTGTCTTCATTTGTCCAATTGACTGTACCTGCTTTACTATGGAAATCTAAAATACTCGTGTCCATTTCAGGTATAGTTGGGTCTGAGTCTCCCCAAGGGCCTGATGACATAAGAGTTAAGGAGTTAACTCTGTCGGCAAACTTTATTGATGCTATTTGAGAAATTAGTCCGCCCAAAGAAATCCCCACAAAATGTGCTTTGTCAATCTTGTAGCCATCCAATATTGAAATAGCGTCATTAGTTAAGTCAACAATATCGTATGGAGTAGAACCTGGTTCATAATTAGTGGATTTTCCTACATCTCTGTTGTCGTAACGAATAACAAAAAATCCTTTTTCAGATAATTGTTGGCAAAATTCAGTGTCCCAATACAGCATTGATACGGTTGCACCTGCTACCAAAAGGATTGCTGGATTTTTCTTATTTCCAAAACTTTCCGTACAGAGTTCAATGCCGTTTGTTTTAATTATTTTCTCTTTCATTTCTGTTTTCCTTTGTTTGCAACTGATTATTATCAGTCCTAAAATTAATATCCAAAGTAGTTTTTTTTTCATTTATCAATGTTTAACTGTTATGCTGGTATCTTTCACAATGCCCGCTAACGTGCCGCGTATTGGCGATGGGCGGGATTTTTAGCACTGAACTTTAATCGAAGAACAGAAATTGAATTTTGCACTTCCGTTGATACGAAGCCGTTCAGCCCGCCTATTGCCAATACGATGTTGTACGACGTAGTTATGTTTTGGGTTTTAGTCCAGCTAAATATTTTCGTATGTCATTTTCTAATTTATCCGGGTATTTGTACTCTAATTTTTTTGACAATTCAGTTCCTATTTCTGAAACTAAATCAGTCATTGAAAATAGAGCAGTCCAATTTTCCTTTATATTGCTCCCTGAAAATGTTTGTTCTGTTTTAGCCCACATTTCCTGGTTAAGATACTTTTTGAAAAGTCGTCCATATTTATTGGTCGTTATGTTCCAATTGTGTTCACTTGCAATGTGCCATTCAATTAAAGGAATTAAATATTCTGTGCGAATAACGGTTTCCGACATAAATTTCGCATAGAATATTTCATCTCTCACAAGACACTTTGCCACGTAAGTTGTGTCCCACCAAAAATCGTTTATTAGATTTTGAAACTCTTTTTCAGACGGTTTTTTGATAATGGAAATTTGATAAGTTGGTTTCAGCATTTGCTTTGTAATACCATCTTTATCAATTAAAATTTTATAACCAATATCCCAATCTTCTGGTAATTCTTTCTCTTGCGTTTCCTTTATAAATTTTGATTTGCTGTAAAGTTTAAAATCTACTTTCACACCGTCTTCATAAAGTAGCATTTTCATTGCGTGTTTATGGTTAAAACAACTTTCGTCTTCTTCAATCATAGCAATTGGATTTCCGAATTTAAGCGTCCAGCTTTTGTCTGAAATGTAATTTGTATTATCCTCAAAAACAAATTCAATGTCTAAATCACTAAATTCGTCAACAAGTGCTAAAGGATTTACAAGTGAACTTGTCAGAAGAAGAACTCTTACATCTTCGTTTTTCTCCGACCATTCTATAATTGTTCTTAACTTTTCTTCTCTGACTTTCATTTTGTTTGGTTCGGTTTTACTATGTCGTACAACGGTCAGGGTATTGCCGAAGGCGGGGCTTATTAGCACTCAACTTCAACTGAAATACCACACCTCAAAGATAAACAAAATTTTCTAAAAAAACAATTAACCCCGCTTGCGGCAATACCGTGTTATATGCAGTTAATTTATTTTTAGTTGTTTTTTAAATTCATTTGTAATATCAACAATGGTAATGGATTCTATACTATTATTCTTTAAAAGTAATTCTAATGTTTTAATATAAGTTTCACCGAAAAGAGTTGTAACTGCCGCTGCTGTTGCTCCAGAAATCGCAGCTCCTGCAGCACTTCCAATTCCTGGGAAAAATTTCGCAATATTAGCCACAATTGTTCTTCCAACAAAAGTTGCTCCTACACCAGTTATTGTGGAGCTTACTAATGTAGAAAGCAATGCTTTATCTGTATTTAATCCAAAAACATATGAAATTCCAGCAAGCATACCAACTTGTATTGGAACAAGTGTGGCAGCATCAGAAAATGGTATTGGAATTGCACCTGCCCCAGCAGCTGTCAATGCAGATCCGGCTACTATTTTATGTGCTCTATTAATTCGTTGCTTCATGTCAACCTTTTGTGCTACAGCAAAAGCATTCCTCTGAGCTTCTGGCAGAATTTCCATTGATAAATCAACAAGTTCATTTAGACCTGTAATTGGTACTTTATTTTCACCTATATTAAAAGTAACTGAGTTTACTCTGACAATATTCTTTGCGTTTGTAAAATGTTTACGAACTTCATTTCTAAAACCATCATCATGTAAGGCTTTAGTTATAACCCCGACAACAGGAACTCTTTCAGATAAAAAATTACATAAATCTATTTCGGCATCTTCAATTCTTCTAGAATTTTCATCAATACATATCCAAGCCATATGAATATGGTTATTTGGATTTGCATCGTTATTTTTATTCTTTATATATTGTTGAAGTTCATTTTTAATTTCTTCGTAATCTTGTATTTCTAAGCCTTTTGTGTCTGTTAGCACAATTGGAATGCCTTCTTTTCTTATTTCTGTTATTTTTTGTGTAATAGGTTTTCCACTCCCTGTAGTCGCAAAATTTCCTTCAAAAACAGCGTTAATTAAGGTGGATTTTCCAACACCAGTTCTGCCGGCAATTAAGATATTAACGTCTTTCATTTCAGACTTAGCTTTTTTCATAGCTTCTTCAATTAGTTTTTTTAAATCGTCCATTTTTATAGTGTTTTTGATATTAATTGCATATAACGGGAAACGCATTGGCGAAGTGGCGGATAAATTGAACCGAAAGTTCAATTTAGCAGTGACGTAGCCGATGTGTTTCCACAGAAGCTAAATTATTAAAAAAAAGCTGAATGTGGGACACATTCGGCGGAATAAAAAGCACAAAAGTTGAATTTTGAACTTAACCCGCCATTTTGCCAATGCGATGTTATGTGTAGTTTTTTAGTATCTTTGTCAGATGAAATTATCAGATTAGCAAATTTACTTTACGCAACGTATAGGAAGAGAATAGTTTAGTATTATTCTTCGTTTCCTTATTG
>JAFELW010000016.1:0-4603 GCA_037861325.1 Riemerella anatipestifer | reverse complement strand
CAACAAAAAAAGCCTCTAGCAGTATTGCTAGAGGCTTTTCAAAAATAAAAACTGGCGGCGACCTACTCTCCCACTTTCGTAGTACCATCGGCGCTGGTGGGCTTAACTTCTGTGTTCGGAATGGGAACAGGTGAGCCCCACCGCTAAAACCACCCTAAAGTTCTTTATATAAAAATTAGTGTGTCCTAATTCTTTTTATCGGTAATTTTCATCACAAAGACAAAACCTTGCTCGCACTTATAAGGCTTTTTTAACATAACCCATTAGGCTATAAATCTACGGGTAATTAGTACTACTCGGCTATGCTGTTACCAACTTTACACCTGTAGCCTATCAACGTGGTCATCTCCCACGACCCTTAAAAGATGTCTCATCTTGAGGCAGGTTTCGCACTTATATGCCTTCAGTGCTTATCCTTACCAAACTTAGCTACTCTGCGGTGCGCCTGGCGGCACAACAGATACACCAGAGGTTTGTTCAAATCGGTCCTCTCGTACTAGATTCAAGCCCTCTCAAACATCTAACGCCCGCAATAGATAGAGACCGAACTGTCTCACGACGTTCTGAACCCAGCTCGCGTGCCACTTTAATGGGCGAACAGCCCAACCCTTGGGACCTTCTCCAGCCCCAGGATGTGACGAGCCGACATCGAGGTGCCGAACCTCCCCGTCGATGTGAGCTCTTGGGGGAGACTAGCCTGTTATCCCCGGAGTACCTTTTATCCTATGAGCGATGGCCCTTCCATACGGAACCACCGGATCACTATGTCCTGCTTTCGCACCTGATCGACTTGTAGGTCTCACAGTCAAGCACCCTTATGCCATTACACTCTACGCACGGTTACCAAGCGTGCTGAGGGTACCTTTGAAAGCCTCCGTTACTCTTTTGGAGGCGACCACCCCAGTCAAACTACCCACCACGCAATGTCCTCGTTTCCGAGTTAGGCTCTAAGTAAACAAAGGGTGGTATTTCAACAACGGCTCCACCAACACTAGCGTGCCAGCTTCTCAGCCTCCCACCTATCCTACACATTGTTTACTCAAAGTCAATACGAAGTTATAGTAAAGGTTCACAGGGTCTTTTCGTCCCATTGCGGGTAATCGGCATCTTCACCGATACTACAATTTCACCGAGCTCGTGGCTGAGACAGTGCCCAGATCGTTACACCATTCGTGCAGGTCGGAACTTACCCGACAAGGAATTTCGCTACCTTAGGACCGTTATAGTTACGGCCGCCGTTTACTGGGGCTTCAGTTAATGCCTTCGCTTACGCTAAGCACCTTCCTTAACCTTCCAGCACCGGGCAGGTGTCAGACCCTATACAGCATCTTTCGATTTAGCAGAGTCCTGTGTTTTTGATAAACAGTCGCCTGGGCCTCTTCACTGCGGCCAACATTTCTGTTGGCGTCTCTTCTTCCGAAGTTACGAGACTATTTTGCCTAGTTCCTTAGCCACGACTCACTCGAGCACCTTAGGATTCTCTCCTCGACTACCTGTGTCGGTTTTGGTACGGGTTGCTTCACTTCGGCTTTTCTTGGAACTGCTTTCCCTACAACAACTTCGCCCGTAGGCTAGGTCTCAACTATTCCGTCAGTCTTCAGTAAGTACGGCAATCCGTCCCCTTTTTAGTGTGAGCAAGTATGGGAATATTAACCCATTGTCCATCCACTTCCCCTTTCGGGTACGCGTTAGGTCCCGACTAACCCTCAGCTGATTAGCATGGCTGAGGAAACCTTAGTCTTTCGGTGAGGGGGGTTCTCGCCCCCTTTATCGTTACTTATGCCTACATTTTCTTTTCTATAAGCTCCACAATACCTCACGATACTGCTTCTGCGCCGATAGAATGCTCTCCTACCGATGTATTTAATACATCCCATAGCTTCGGTAATATGCTTATGCCCGATTATTATCCATGCCGGACCGCTCGACTAGTGAGCTGTTACGCACTCTTTAAATGAATGGCTGCTTCCAAGCCAACATCCTAGCTGTCAATGCAGTCCAACCGCGTTATTTCAACTTAGCATATATTTTGGGACCTTAGCTGTTGGTCCGGGTTCTTTCCCTCTCGGACATGGACCTTAGCACCCATGCCCTCACTGCTGATGAACATTTATTAGCATTCGGAGTTTGTCAGGAATTGGTAGGCGGTGAAACCCCCGCATCCAATCAGTAGCTCTACCTCTAATAAACTTAACATCAACGCTGCACCTAAATGCATTTCGGAGAGTACGAGCTATCTCCCAGTTTGATTGGCCTTTCACCCCTACCCACAGGTCATCCGAAGACTTTTCAACGTCAACCGGTTCGGTCCTCCACTTTGTGTTACCAAAGCTTCAACCTGCCCATGGGTAGATCACAAGGTTTCGCGTCTAATCCTACTAACTATTCGCCCTATTCAGACTCGCTTTCGCTTCGGCTCCGTAACTTAATTACTTAACCTCGCTAGTAAAATTAACTCGTAGGCTCATTATGCAAAAGGCACGCCGTCACAGCATTAAGCTGCTCCGACCGCTTGTAGGCGTACGGTTTCAGGTTCTCTTTCACCCTTCTATTCGAAGTGCTTTTCACCTTTCCTTCACAGTACTTGTTCACTATCGGTCTTTCAGGAGTATTTAGCCTTGGAGGATGGTCCCCCCATATTCAGACAGGATTTCACGTGTCCCGCCCTACTCTTGTATCATCTAAATATGCCTTTCATGTACGGGGCTATCACCCTCTATGGCCACTCTTTCCAAAGTGTTCTATTAAACATATATAAACTTTTGGGCTAATCCGCTTTCGCTCGCCACTACTTACGGAATCTCTTCGATTTCTTTTCCTCCGGGTACTTAGATGTTTCAGTTCTCCGGGTTTGCTCTGCTTACGCAGTAATACATCTTCAATGTATTGGGTTGCCCCATTCGGATATCTACGGATCTATTCGTGTGTGCCAATCCCCGTAGCTTTTCGCAGCTTACCACGTCCTTCGTCGCCTCTGAAAGCCTAGGCATCCGCCATACGCCCTTAACGATTTCTTTCCTAATATTTTTGATTACTCAAGCACTTATAAGTGCTCGGTTTTCTCTTTGTGATGTCTTTTACCGTTAATGTCAATGTGCTTTACGCTTGCTAAATATTTAATGAACTGATGTTGTATTTGGCTCCATCCGTCACTTTTAAATTAAATATCTAACCCTTGTGGAGAATAAGGGAGTCGAACCCTTGACCTCCTGCGTGCAAGGCAGGCGCTCTAGCCAGCTGAGCTAATTCCCCCTCTTTTTGTAATTAGTAGTCTCGGGCAGGCTCGAACTGCCGACCTCTACATTATCAGTGTAGCGCTCTAACCAGCTGAGCTACGAGACTGTCTTAGATGTCAGAGTTTAGATTGTTAGAATTTAGACTTGCATCCTTTTTCTAACTTCCAACTTCTAGTTTCTAATCTCTTTCTTATCCCTGATACTAATCTTAGGGGTTATTTCTTTTATATACCAACCAGTAAAAAAACCAAAGCTACTTTAAGTAAGCTTTCTTAATTTTGTTTATACTCCAAATGAGTCTCTAAAATGAGATGTTCCAGCCGCACCTTCCGGTACGGCTACCTTGTTACGACTTAGCCCTAGTTACTAGTTTTACCCTAGGCAGCTCCTTTTACGGTCACCGACTTCAGGTACCCCCAGCTTCCATGGCTTGACGGGCGGTGTGTACAAGGCCCGGGAACGTATTCACCGCGCCATGGCTGATGCGCGATTACTAGCGATTCCAGCTTCATAGAGTCGAGTTGCAGACTCCAATCCGAACTGAGACCGGCTTTCGAGATTTGCATCACTTCGCAGTGTAGCTGCCCTCTGTACCGGCCATTGTATCACGTGTGTGGCCCAAGGCGTAAGGGCCGTGATGATTTGACGTCATCCCCACCTTCCTCTCTACTTGCGTAGGCAGTCTCACTAGAGTCCCCAACTTAATGATGGCAACTAGTGACAGGGGTTGCGCTCGTTGCAGGACTTAACCTAACACCTCACGGCACGAGCTGACGACAACCATGCAGCACCTTGAAAATTGTCCGAAGAAAACCGTATTTCTACAGCTGTCAATTCCCATTTAAGCCTTGGTAAGGTTCCTCGCGTATCATCGAATTAAACCACATGATCCACCGCTTGTGCGGGCCCCCGTCAATTCCTTTGAGTTTCAACCTTGCGGTCGTACTCCCCAGGTGGCTAACTTATCACTTTCGCTTGGTCTCTGAACCCTAAAGCCCAAAAACGAGTTAGCATCGTTTACGGCGTGGACTACCAGGGTATCTAATCCTGTTCGCTCCCCACGCTTTCGTCCCTCAGCGTCAGTTATAACTTGGTAACCTGCCTTCGCAATCGGTGTTCTGAGTAATATCTATGCATTTCACCGCTACACTACTCATTCCAGCTACCTCAACTATACTCAAGACTAGCAGTATCAACGGCAGTTCTACAGTTAAGCTGTAGGCTTTCACCACTGACTTACTAGCCCGCCTGCGGACCCTTTAAACCCAATAAATCCGGATAACGCTTGCACCCTCCGTATTACCGCGGCTGCTGGCACGGAGTTAGCCGGTGCTTATTCGTACAGTACCTTCAGCTACCCTCACGAG
>JAFELW010000015.1:0-4642 GCA_037861325.1 Riemerella anatipestifer | reverse complement strand
AGTTCACCTCCGGTTGATGAATATCGGCTTGTATATTGAAAGTACCTGTTTCTTCAACTTCCGTGTCGGTAACAAATTTTCTTACTTTAGACATTCCACCATTGGCAATAATAACCAAATCTGCTGTTTCACTCGGTTTATTCTCAAAAGTTAGTGTCCACTTCTTCTTACCAGGTTCAAGCATAACAAGTTTTCTATCCCAAATAACCGTGTCGTTTTCTAAACTATTCAACAAGATAGCCCTTAAGTCATTTCTGTTTATTTCAGGATTGTCAAATCGATTTTCGGGCTTTACATTTTTTGTGGATAAAATATTGCCTTTTTCATCAGCAATATTTACACCCATTGGTAAGGCTAAGTCATAATAAGTTTGTAACAATCCCGCTTTTTTCATTGCTTCCTGACCTGAACCTTTGTGTAGGTCAAGGGTTCCACCAAAAATTCTTGCCTCTCGGTCGTTGTCTCTTTCGTAAACTGAAACGTCTATGCCGTTTTGCTGTAATAATTTTGCCATAGTCAGTCCAACGGGTCCACCACCAATTATTGCAACGTTCTTATCACTAAGTAAATTCATTTGTTTGTCTGTATCTATTCGCATTGTCATTCAAAAATGGCACATAACGGTCCAGGTATTGCCGAAGGCGGGGCTTCTTAGCACCCAACTTCAACTAAAATACCACCCTTCAAAAGTAAACAAAATTTTCTAAAATGCAAAATCAGCCCCGCTTGCGGCAATACCTTGTTACCAGCTGTACTATTTTTTTCAGCGTGGTGTCTTTTCCGCATAGTTTTCAGTCCGCACATTTTTCACGTTTTCAGCGTTCAAGTCCACAATTTGACAGTTTAGTTTTTCAGCCTTTAAGTCAGTTCCGCAGTTTTTTAGTTATTCTTTTTCAGTTTTCAGTTCCGAAATTCAATCGTTTTTTCGCTTTTCGTCAGTTTGAATTCCTTTCCTTTGGAGTTTTATTTTCTATTTCAAGTTTTAAAAGTCCAACATTCAGTCGAGCGTTACGAGTTATCAGCTGTACTCTCCAACATTTTTTAAGAGTCGGCTCATTCAAAATATACTTTTAAGTCGTCCGTGGTAGAAAATGAATTTAGACCCCTAACACGCACTGCTCGGCTGGGTCTGAATTCAGTTTCTTATTATTCACAATTTAGAGCGTTTTGAATCGTTTCAAATCCTTAGCGAAATGTTTGGAGTGTATAGCTGGTAACGGTCCGGGTATTGCCGAAGGCGGGGACTTCTTAGCACCTAACTTCAACGAAAATACCATACTTCAAAGATAAACAAAAGTTTCTAAAAAAGCACCAAAGCCCCGCTTGCGGCAATACCTTGTTAGGCGAAGTATTTTTCACAAATTGGTCCAATTCCTTTAATCAAAGATTTTTCATCTTCCAATTTTCGTCCACAAATACTACACTTTCCACTTTCAATTCCGTAAGAAAAAATTGCATTATTAAATTCTTTTTCAGTTTTCGTTATTCTATAAAAAAGTTGTAAAACTGGGGTTATATTTTTATTCTTCAATTTTTCGTGAGTGTTTTCTTCAGGTATTACTTTCCCGTTCCTACTTATTTTACATATGTTTATTTTTTTAGAAATATTTTTAATGCTAATTTGATTTATATATTGAACTCTGTCAATTGATAAAAAGCTAATTTCAATATCCTCATTGATATTTTCCTCGTTCTTAATTTTCAATCGTATCATTGGATTATCAATTAATCCATTATTTTTTATTCTATCTAGAGCTGAAAATAAAATTTTAAAGTTATCAGAATTAAAAGGTAACGGAGGCAATGAAAGTAAAAAGTCTATAATTTTTTTTCCTTTTGATTTCAATAAGGTATTTGCTAATTTATGTGCTTGAAAAATATCGCTTTCGCTATGTTTTTTGTTAATATATCGAGTATATAGTTTTCTTTGGTTTTTTAATCCTTTGCAAATGTGAAATGCTTGAAAATCATTGAATTTACTTTCTAAAATTTCATTGTTAAATTGTATAATTTTTATTATTTTATTTCCATAATTATTTTGTAAAATTATTTCTATATCTTTTTGAAATGGATTAGTGATTTCAAAATTTTTAGTTACTTCTTCTGATTTTTTCTTATTAATAAGCGTATTTATATTATTTTTAATTTGAACTTTATTTTTAGAATACAGATTATTGAAATGTAATAAAATATGCCAAAATTCTGATTGGTTCACATCGAATTCTGTCATTAATTGTGTAAATTCCTTATATGATATGAGATTCCAATTGGTTAAAAATTGCCCGCCGGTAAAATTTATTTCATATTTATCATCCAAGATGATACTTAATTTGTAATTTAACCTAAAATCCTTTAAATTCGCTTTACTTGATTTTTGAAAGAGAACGAAAATATCATTATTTATAAGTCTTTTTAAATTGTTGATATTATATCTAGTTTTTGAATTGATTCCAAGATAATAAAAGACTATTGAATCTTTTATGTTTTTAAGTGAAATGTTTCCACATCTAATAAGATTTTCAGTGTTTCTAATATGCTCACCTATCATATAGGCTTTAAATAAACTATCTTTAATCTTTTTTCCAAACTTAATGGCACTAATACTAGTGCTATTACAGTTTAAATCTCCATTTTCTGAAATTAATTTAAAAATATCATATTTTTTAAATAGATTATGTTCACTATTTATTCCAAAGTTCTCACATATTTGAAATAACTCATCCTCGTCAATGATTTCGTTTTTATTTTCAGAATCACAAATAAAATTTATATATATTTTTTTAAGAATTTTGTCAGATTCTAATTTGAGTAAATCAAAATCGTTTGCACTTGTCATGTAAACTTTTAAATAGTTGTATTCAATCTTTTTCTTCTTCAATTTAGCAATAAACTCTCTTATTTCTTCCATAATATTTCGCCTAACGGTTCGGGGCTTTGCGATGGTGGGGCAATCGAAGCACAAATCTTCAATTTTGCACTAAAGTTCAACCGAAGAACAACCGTTGAACTTTGCAGTTTCGCCCCACTATTGCAAAACCCTTGTTAGCGGCTGGCATTTTAGTGTGCTGCTGATTTTGAGAAAAAATTCATTACGATAACTCCTGTCACAATTAAAATAATTCCAATAATTGCTGGAATGTCTAACGATTGCTTAAATACCACAACCGAAATTATAGCTGTCAAGACAATTCCTAAACCACCCCAAATTGCATAAGCTATTCCCAAAGGAATGGATTTTAAAGCTTGCGACAAAAAGAAAAAGCAAGCAATATATGCCACAATTGTTATCGCTGTTGGCAATAATTTTGAAAAACCGTCTGATGCTTTCATAAAGCTCGAACCTACAACTTCAAGTACGATTGCTAATGATAAAAATAAATATTTCATTGTTCTTTTGTTTTAACTGATGCAAAGATACAAAAATTAAAAAGTGCTTTTTTTGACAAATGTCAAAATCGTTATTTCTTTCTAATACGGCTCAATGTTTCTTGCGAAATACCCAAATAAGAAGCAATATGTCCTAAAGAAATTCTTTGCAAAGCTTCGGGTTGGTTTTTCAAAAGCCAATGATAACGCTGTTCTGCGGTATGTGTTTGTAATAAAAAAGAACGTTCCTCTAAAATTTTGCAATATTCTTCTGTCATTTTTCTACCAATCGTATTCATTTCCTGCGATGATTTGTAGAAACTTTCAAGGTCATTGCTTGAGATATAATATAAAGTGGTGTCTTCTAAAAACTGAATGTTTTCAATTGAAGGTTGGCTAAAAAATAATGGCATTACTGAACCTAAAATTCCGCTCTCAAAACCAAACCAAACATTAATTTCTCTTTCATTGATATTATAAAACGAACGAACAAGCCCTTTTTCAATTACGAATAAATTTGAAACAATTTGTCCTTCTTTGAGCAAAAAATCGCCTTTTTGTTTTATCAGACTTTTAATTTTTTCGTTAAGTTCTGTTTCGATTTCAGAGGTCAGATTTCCGTATTTTTTAAGTTGTTTTATGAGAGGGTTCATTCTTTGTACGGTGTTGGTTTATGCTTGCCGCTAATGGTGGGGCTTTGCGAAGAAGCGGGCTAAAAAACCGCTAACCTTCCCCCAACTACACAAAGGTAATAAAAATTATATTATATCCAAATAAAACCTCTCCCGCTTTTTTGCAAAACCCGTGTTGCACGCTGGACTTTCATTTTCAGTTGCTTTGATATTCACAATATGATATATTCGCACAGGCTAAATTTCAGTTTTCTAAATTCAATTCCAGTTTTTCAAATTCAACTCTTCCCTATTTTCAATTCAGCTTTTCATACTAAGTTGGTAAAATCAATTCGGAGTCTGTTGCGTTGTACGCTACGCTAATGAAAATTCACTGCGGATAAAAGTCAATTCTATTCCGTAATACAAAAAATAGAAAATGAATTCAAACCTTTCAACAGACTCCTCGTTCGGTTTGGATTCAGTTTCTTTTATAACGCTAAGATTTAACTTTATTTCAACAGAGTGATTTTCAGTAGTGTGGCGTGCAACGGAAAAAGTATTTGCGAAGGGTGGGCTAAATTGAACCAATAGTTCAATTTCGACCAACCGTAGCAGATGCTTTTTCAATGAAACTAAATTACTCAAAATAGTTGAATTGAAAA
>JAFELW010000014.1:0-6383 GCA_037861325.1 Riemerella anatipestifer | reverse complement strand
AAATGAATTCAAACCTTTCAGCAGATTCCTCATCCGGTTTGGATTCAGTTTCTTTTATAACGCAAAAATTTAGCTTTGTTTCAGTAGTGTGATTTTCAGTAGTGTGGCGTGCAACGGAAAAAGTATTTGCGAAGGGCGGAACTGAAATGAACCTTAAGTTCAATTCAGTCCAACCGTAGCAAATGCTTTTTCAATGAAACTAAATTAATCAAAATAGTTGAATTGAAAAGCATTTTGCGATTGAAATATTACTAAACTTTCTATCATTCCCTCAACTCCGCCTTTTGCAAATACTATGTTGTACGACGTTTTTTTTATTTTTCACAATAAATCCACCCGTTATTCTCAGTTTTTTTCAGTGCTATCTTTTTCGTATTAAAATCTGTTTTGTCCTTTTCTAACACATCATAAAATGGTGTCTTATCTTCTTTTTTATAGGTAACACTTACTTCAGCAATGTTCATTGAAGGAATTTCTTGAATTGAACCAACTTTATCTAACTTATTTGTATATAACTTCACATAATTGACTTTAGTGTTTTCAGATATATCTTTACTTTCAATTACATAAGACTTAGATTTGTCAGTCAAAGCAACTAATTGAAATTTATTTGTAAACCAACCACTTTTTTCTTCCTTACTTTCAATTGTTAACAACCCTTTTTTTTGTAATTCTTGATATTGATTTATATCTTCTTCAGACATATAAGAAACCTTTCCACTTCTAATAACTCCTTTTCCATAAATAGGATCTTTTTCCAAACATTCATTTACAAGACTCTTAACTTTAGATTCAGATAATTTATCTGAACAAGAAATTGTGAGTAAACTTAAAACACTTAGGAATAATGTTTTTTTCATAAATTTTCTTTTTTAATTATAATTAGTTTAGTTTTTTGACAACCTTTTTTAAAATGTCGTACAACGGTTCTCGGCTTTGCGTAGTGGCGGACTTAGATGCACTTCACTGTCAGCCTACCAAAATGCTAATTAGATGCACAAAATTACAATTTTGCGCTGAACCCGCCATTACGCAAAACCGATGTTGTGCCTTCGTTGTTCTTTTTTGTCCGTTATATAGTCGGTCAATTCTGTTACTGTTGGGAAGCCATACTCTTTGCCAAGTTTTGGTTTGCGTATCGGCTCGTGCGACTTGGCAATGTGTATGGCTTGTGGGTTGGTTTTAATAATTAAATGTCAGTCCTACTCCAAAACCCATATCACTGTCGTAATGCGTTCTGAAACCTAAGTTTTTACTTGCGATATAATTCAGTCCAAGCATATATTCTCTGTCTGTATTTACCATAAATGCAGCTCTAAACCTTTTTGAAAGTGGAATGTCTTCACGTCTTAATTGTACTCTTACGTTTCCATCGTGATAGACTTCTGTTTGTAAAATTATAAGCATTGGCAGAGTATATGCAACCCCTAAACTAAACTGTGTCCGATTGTCTTTGGTATTAGTCTGCCCAAAAAGATTTTTTTCTGGTGTTTCGTGCTTTCTGTATCGCCAATCAAAGCCAATAAAGGGCATTAGCCATTGGTTTCTGCCTATGTATCGCCCTATGTGTGTTTCTGTTTCGTATCCGTGTTTGTCGCTATATCCCAAACGCCATTCAGTGCCAAAACTCCATCGGGTATTTTGCAACATTGTCATACCATCATTTCCATTTGTTGCAAAGTCGTTTTGAAACATAAAATGTAGTTCGTTGCTTTCTCTTTGTAGTTTTTTGTAAGCCCATTTTTTGTCAGGCAACAATGGATTGGGTGCTTGGTTTTCTGTACTAAAAACTCGGTTCATCCCTGCCATCATATGGTAGAGAATATGACAATGAAAAAACCAATCGCCTTCTAAATTGGCTTCAAACTCAATCACATTGGTTTCCATAGGCATTATGTCCAAAACATTTTTAAGCGGTGCATAATCGCCTTGCCCGTTTATAACCCTAAAATCGTGTCCGTGCAAGTGCATCGGGTGTCGCATCATCGAGTTGTTGTAGAGTGTTATTCTTACAATTTCTCCTTTTTTGATTAGAATTTTATCAGTTTCAGCAAGCACTCGGTTGTCCATACTCCACACATAGCGGTTCATATTGCCTGTTAATTCAAACCTTAATTCTCTGATAGGTGCATCTTTTGGCAAAGTGGTTTTGGTAGGTGATTTCAGCATTGCGTAGTTTAAGGTAACAATGTCATTACTGGGCATTGTATGATTGCTATGGTCTGAATGTTCGGATTTTTTGGGTTTATTTTCTCCTGTAATCTCAGGGTACATTACCGTATTCATATCCATTTGTTGCAATGACATATCCATACCCATATCGTTCATTGTGCCATCCATTTTCATCATATCGTTCATCATCTTCATACCTTCAAAGTATTTCAGTTTAGGCAATGGACTTGCCAACTGCTTAATACCTGAACCTATGTAAATAGATGCCGATTTAGTTCGGTCTTCGGGTATTGCCAAAAATTCATAGGAAGTATTTTCTGCCGGAATGGTAACGATGACATCATAGGTTTCTGAAACTCCTATAATTAGTCTATCCACCACAACAGGCTCAACATCATTGCCATCATTGGCAACGACAGTCATTTTTCCACCTGCATACGTGAGCCAAAAATAGGAAGATGCACCACCGTTTGATATTCGCAACCTTACTTTGTCGCCTGCTTTGAATTGAGCGAGTTGGCTTTCAGATGTTCCGTTAATCAAGAATTTGTCATAATATACATCACTCACGTCCATTGCCAACATTCGTTTCCATTCGTTGGTCAATTTGGTTTTGAAATGTCCTGCTTTTTTGGCTTCTGCATAACTCTGCACAGCGTTTTTTTTAATGGCGAACCAATCATTAGCATTGTGCAACATTCGGTGTACATTATCAGGATTATAGTCTGTCCATTCGCTCAAAATAATAGGCACAGAAGGCAAATCATCAATGCCTTTTCTGAAAGTTGGGTCGTCTGCTCTTTTGAGCAAAACCATTGAGCCATACATTCCGATTTGTTCTTGCAGTCCGCTGTGGCTGTGATACCAATGTGTACCGTTTTGAATAATTGGGAAACGATATACGTGGGTCGTATTCGGTTCAATGGGCATTTGGGTCAAGTAGGGCACACCATCTTCTTTATTGGGCAAATACAATCCGTGCCAATGCAACGATGTGCTTTCTCTGAGCCTATTATGAACATGAATTTCTGCCGTATCGCCTTCGGTAAAGGTGAGTGTTGGCATAGGAATTTGTCCGTTTACGGCTATTGCCCTTTTTTCTTTTCCTGTAAAATTAACAATAGTGTCTTTTACGTAAAGGTCATATCGCACCACTTTTTGGGCGAAAATGGTTGTAGTTGCCAATAGCATTAGAACTATCGGCAACAATTTTTTATAAATATTTTTTTGATTATCCATTTAATAAATTTCATTTTAAATTAGGTTTAAAAGCATCCAAGCACTCATTGCAATCATTAGTGCATCTTCAATAATAGTTACGGTACTCATTGGCAAATTGAACACTGCACCCAAACAGGCACACTGAATTTTCTTTTTGTTCAATACCGATTGCAATACGCCAATGATGCTGATGCTCATTACTATAAATGTTAAACTATTAGTAACAAGCGGATTAAAATTGATTAAAAAAGCAATACCCAAAGCCAATTCTGTGAAAGCATAGATATAAGCCCAAGCGGGTAAACGTTTGGCAACAACATCATACATTACATAACTTTCGGCAAAGCCTTTCAAATTAAGCATTTTGAAAAACGAAAACACCAAAAAGAACCCTGCCATAAAATGTCGCATCCACTGCATACCATCAAACCTATTGTTGGAAAATTGCACCAATAGCGTTACCAATGAGATGTAGAAAAATATCAACAAAATAGGCTTGTAGGTTTCAAGCCAACTTTTGGTTTGTTCAGCCAATTCGCTGTGATGTTGGGCAGAAATTTGATATTTTTCGGTCAAGGCTTTCTGCAACTTATCCAATGCAACGTGTTTATCCATTGTGATTGTGGCTGAATTTTCGTCTTTTGAAACATCAACATTTACCACATTTTCTACCATTAGCAACGATGATTTTACTTTTGATTCGCAACTTGAACAGGTCATTCCTGTTACTTGATATGTATGTACCATAATCTTACATTTTAAAAGTTAATAACTATGGTACAAAGTTCCGAAGCTATTTGTTCATTGTTGTTGTGGTATTTTGGGTTTGAGTTGTAACATTTATAAGTCTTCAATCTGCTTCCGTTTTTTGTCTTTCAATTGCTTGTAATGCGAAGGCGAAAAGCCTGTTACCTTTTTGAACTGATTGCTCAAATATGCCACACTGCTATAATTCATCTGAAAAGCAATTTCATTCAGTGTCAATTCATCATACAGAAGCAATTCTTTCACCTTTTCAATTTTTTGGTTAATAAAGTATTTCTCAATGGTCGTATCTTCTACTTCCGAGAACAAATTGCTAAGAGATGAATAATCTTGTGTTAACTGTTTTGACAAATAATCAGAAAGATTGGTGTTGAGTTGGGCATTTTGTTGATGCACCAATTCAATTATTAAAGTTTTAATTTTATCAATTAATCGGCTTTTCTTGTCATCAATCAGTTCAAAACCAAAACCTTTCAGGTGTTCTGCAATTTCACTTTTTTGCCTTTCTGAAATGGGTGTTACTTCTACTTCGCCTAAATCAACTGCGAGTAGTTGAAGTCCGAGTTTTTCCAACTCAGACTTCACTACCATTTTGCAGCGACTACACACCATATTTTTGATGTAGAGCTTCATTTATTCAATGGTTTCAACCGTTTTACCACAAGTGAGCATTTTAGAACCATAGTATGGGTTCTTCACTGCATTTTCCTTGCTCAACCAATTAGCACCTTTACCATTGTTTGCCATTGGGCAATGTTGGTAATATGTAGGTGTTTCTTGTTTGGAAACTTTCAAGAGTTGATACATATTGTCAGACAAGGTATTGAAATGGTCTCTTTGATGCCCAACATCTTTGGTTTCTTCAATGTGTTCGGTATCAAATATCAAGTCCTTCATTACTTTCATCCAAACAGTATGTTCTTCATTGGAAAGTTTGTTCATCTGCACGGCATTAAGAGCGTTGAGCAATTCTTTTGCTTTGGCAGAAGCCAAGTTTCCATCAGATTTTACCAAAGCATCTTTAAGTGCGAAATAATTTTCAAAAACTGATTTGAGTTGATTTACTTCTTGCTTTGTTTCTGTTGACTTGTCAGTTGCCCCACCGTGATTGTGATTAGAATGGTTGTCTATCGTTTCTACTTTTACCGTTTCCGATTTTTTCACACGGTCGTATTGACAGCATTCAGGAAGTTTCGCATAGACATCATCAGGTGCAAGAAATTTTTCGCTATCATAACCCGCCAATGCAATGCGTTTCAAAACTTCATCTTGATTGGTCTTGCTTGGGTCGTAAGTAAGAGTAGCCATTTTGGTATCTTTGTTCCAATCTACCTGAGCTACTTTCTTAATGTTTCCTGCTTTTTCAATGGTCGTTTTACACATACCACAGTTACCGTAAATTTTTACGCTTTCGGTTTTAGCGTTTTTGATTTGAGCGTTACACGCTGTAAACGATAGCAATAGTGTTATTGCCATCAATATTTTTATTGATTTCATTTTTTTAAAATTAAATGTTGAATGAAAAATTGTGATTGAAAGCTAATAATTGCGTTCAATTGGACAGACCTTTGGCTGTCAAGGCAAGAAATCAGCCTATTTTTGGCGGTAGCCAAATAGAAATGAAACCTGATGAATAAAAGCTATCTTGGTAATAAAAATTTGGCTTGTTGGGGATTAACTTAATTCCTGAAAATTTGATTAAGAATGGAATAGTAAAATTTGTATGGTTTGAAGGACAATGACAGTTTGAGTTGCCACATTTTCCATCACAATCTTTTCCGTGCTTATTGCATTGTCCTTTTTCTGTGTCGCAACACTCTTTTTTTTCCGCTTCGGAGTCGGATTGTTTGGTGCAATTATTTTCTATGTTTTCAGATTTTGACCCACAAGCATAGATGTCTGTTGGTGTCAGTAAGAAACCAATCAGGGTTAATAATGCTATGTAAATAAATCTTATCATACTGTTTCAAAACGCAAATTTACAAATTTTTTCGGTCAAGCGTTGGCAAAAAACAGCTCTTTTGGTTTTTAGGGTTGGCTTGCGTATAGGCAAAAACCAAATGTGCTGTTTGTGCGGTCGGCTTTTTACAATGAGGCACAACGGTTTGCGGCTTGGCGAAGGGCGGGACTTTTAGCACTAAATTTCATACGAAGCACAAATGTTGAACCTTGCACAAATGGCTCTACGAAGCACGAAACCCCGCCTTTTGCCAAACCGCTGTTAG
>JAFELW010000013.1:0-6778 GCA_037861325.1 Riemerella anatipestifer | reverse complement strand
CTTTTCAATTCAACTATTTTGAGTAATTTAGTTTCATTGAAAAAGCATCTGCTACGGTTGGTCGAAATTGAACTATTGGTTCAATTTAGCCCACCCTTCGCAAATACTTTTTCCGTTGTGCGTCATCTTTGTGCGACAGAGGAAATAGAAAAAAACATACTAAAATGAAAAAAACATTTATACTTCTGAATCTAATTTTATTAGTAAATCTTAATGGATATTGTCAAACTAAAAGTTTAAAATCAAATGAAATTGTAAAACCTGAATTTAGAAATATATTAGATAGTTTAAAGGTAAAAGGAGCAATTTTAATTTATGATGTAAAAAACAAAACTTATTATTCAAATGATTTTTCTTGGACAAAAACTGGAATAATTCCTGCATCGACTTTCAAAATACCAAATTCAATTATTGCGTTAGAAACAGGAATAATCAAAAATGACTCTACAATTTTTAAATGGAATGGTGAAAAACGCAAATTTAAAAATTGGGAAGAAGATTTGACTTTTAAAAAAGCATTTCAAGTTTCTTGTGTTCCTTGTTATCAAGAAATTGCCAGAAAAATTGGTGTGAAAAGGATGAAAAGATATTTGAAAAAATTAAATTACAGAGGAATGGTTTTCGATACTTTGACGATTGATCAATTTTGGTTAGAAGGAGAATCTAAAATTACTCAAATGCAACAAATAGATTTTTTAGAACGATTATACTTTTCAAAATTACCGATTTCTAAAAGAACCGAACGTATAATGAAAGACATAATGGAGATTGAGAAAACCGAAAGTTATACTTTGAACGGGAAATCAGGCTGGGGAATGAGGAATAAGGGAAACAATGGTTGGTTAGTTGGATATTTAGAAACGAATAAATCTGTTTATTTTTTCGCAACAAATATAGAAAAACCAGAAACGAATATAGACGAATTTCCAATTATTCGATTGAATTCAACGAAAGAAGCATTTAGAAAACTGAAATTAATAAAATAAAAAGACGAACGCACAACAAGGTATTGCCGCAAGCGGGGTTAATTGTTTTTTTAGAAAATTTTGTTTACTTTTGAAGTATGGTATCTTAGTTGAAGTTAGGTGCTAATAAGCCCCGCCTTCGGCAATACCCTGACCGTTAGCAGACATTATTATAATGAAACAGTGTAAAATTTGCGGAGAAGAAAAACCTTTAATTCAAAAATCTCATATTATATCAAAATGTTTATTTAAAGACTTATTTGAGGAAAAACCAAGAAAACATATCTTAGAATTTGACATAATTAATCGAACAAAACCTAAAAAACCTTCCGACACATTGTACGATAAAGATTTGTTTTGTAAAGAATGTGATGGAAATAATGGAATGGGTGATTTTGAAGATTATTATACAAAATACTTAAGAAAGAATAATTTTCGCATAGAAAAAAGAACAGGAATAGATTGGCACATTTACACTGAATATAATTTTGATAAATTATTTCTATTTTTCAATTTGCAAATTTTTAGAGCATCTTTAAGTAATAGAGAAGATTTTAAAGATGTTAATTTTGATGAACAAACTATTGAAAAAATTCGTACTAACATTAAACATAAAAAAGTACAAAGCCAGACAAATGAAATTGCAATTGTAAAATTAACAGACGAAAGTAATTTTAAAGATATAATTGGTTCATTCAGAAAAATAGATGGTAACTATTTGATAATTCTTAGAAATTTTATTGTTTTTTATTTTTTCAATTCAAAAGCTTATTTGTATTCTAAACTCAAAGGACACATATTAAAACGAGATGAAACTATTATTCCTGTAATTCCAAAATCCTTTGAAATAGAGTTTATTAAAAGTATAATTGGAATAAAATAACGTCTGCTAACATAGTATTTGCAAAAGGCGGGGTTAAGGTGTTGAATTGAAAAGCAAAAATATTTAGTCGCATCTGCTTTTCCGTATTACTTTTTTTCTTAGTTTAGCAATACGGAAAAAGCATCCGCTCCGGTTTGGTTGAAATTGAACTTTTTAGTCCAATTTATCCCGCCCTTCGCAAATACTTTTTCCGTTGGGTGCAAGTGTAACCCGAAACAACGGCAACAGAACGAAATAACGATATGGGATTTTATTTTAGAAAATCAAAAAACTTACTTGGTGGACTTTTTCGACTGAACTTTTCAAAAAGAGGAGTTGGAGTTTCGACAGGAGTTAAAGGAGCAAGGTTTGTAGTTGGACCAGCAGGAACTTATGTACATCTCGGACAAAAAGGATTTTACTACAAAAAATATCTTGGAAAAGGACTTTTCAATTCCGATAAGGAAAAAGAGAAGTACAACCAATTAGCCAAAGAATATCATTTGCCAACAGCAAACGAAATCCCCAATACAATCACAACAAAAAACTTTGACAGAATTACCGATAGCGAATCCGCAGACTTTATCAGAGAACTCGAAGAAAAAGACAAGAAAATCAAGTTCTTCAAAATCTTTGGTTTGTTTCCATCAATACTAATTTTGGCTTTTGTTGCATACAAATTGTTTGAGCCTATTGACAAAACAGAAGAACGTCAAAACGTTGTTACTATCAATAGCGAAACAGTAAATTTAAGAGACGAACCGTCAAAAGACCATTCTAACATTATTTCAAAATCTTACAAAGGCGACAAACTTCGTTTAATTTCAGAAACTGAAAACAATTGGTATCAAGTAGTAACAGCTGAAAATGACACACTCTTTGTTCACGGAAATTTAGGCACAATATCAAACGAATTGATTAAATCTGAAACAATCAGAAGATTTGACGATAATCCAAATATGCGATACACTCTGTTTGGATTGTCATTGATTCCGATTGTTCTTTGGAATTTCTTCTTATACCGACAAGACAAAAAGAGAAAATCAATTTTTATCACGTATGAACTTGATGAAGTTCTTGAAGATTTACAAAAAGATATGATTTCATCATTTAAGGCTTTTGCTCGGTCTAATAAGAAATGGCAAATCGTAAACACAAAACGAAATTATGATGTAAAATATACAGCAGGAGCAGGAGTTACAGTTGATAGAAAAGAGATTAAAGAAGTTTCGAGCCACAAACTTCCTACCCTATTTTTTGAAACAAATATTGAAATTCCATTTATAGCTTTACAAAATACGGAGTTATATTTTCTTCCTGACCGACTTTTACTAAAACGAAACAATAAATTCGCAGCAGTTCAGTATGGTAATATAGACATTCGTATTTTGCCTGTGAGTTTCAGAGAATACAACGGAGTTCCTTCTGACGCAACAGTTGCGGACTATACTTACAGATATGTCAATAAAAACGGTGGTGCTGATAGACGATTTGCAAACAATCCAAGAGTGCCGATTTGTGCATATACCGAATATCATTTTTCATCAGACGAGGGTATCAATGAAGTAATTATGCCGTCAAAAACAGACGCAATGGACGAGTTTGTTATTCAACTGAAAACGATTGGAAAACTGCAAAACGGATATTTACAAGAAACACCAATCACAGATACATACAAACCGAAAGTTAATTTCTCACAACAATCTGTACCAAGTCCACAATTTACATATCAAAAATTTGACCTGCCTCAATATGACGAGTTATTTCAAGAATCGGCTCAAATTATTGTCGAATATCAACAAGGTTCAGCTTCTTTACTTCAAAGAAAATTAAAATTAGGCTACAATCGTGCAGGTAGATTGATAGACGAATTAGAAGAAGCAGGTATTGTTGGTAGTTTTGACGGAGCAAAAGCCAGAAGTGTTTTTGTTAGAAACAGAGATGAATTAAATCAACTTTTATCAAAATTATCACACAATGAAAGTTCTAACAAAGCGGTAATCACAAGAGAGTATTACAACCTTTTAACCGAAACATCAAATCATCTTTCAGACATCACAGATAAACTTAAAAAAGACGAAACATTTACCGATACTTTCAAACATACATTAACAGAATCAACACCCGAAACTTTTGTGCCTTATTGTGTTCTTTTCGACACAGCACAAATTTTAAAAATGCTCACAAACGGAGAAATAAAACGGAATAGTTTAGAAATGACAGGACTTGTTTTGTTATCAATGAAGATAATCGAAACAGAAACCGACTCTTTTTCTTACGACTATGAAACGGTTTTTGAATCTCATTTATCAGGTCGTTACAAAGGTTTGGCTGATTCCGTTTTGGAAATCGCAAACAAAAGTAATCCGCTTCAAATTGACATCACAGAAAGCAAAGACGAGGAACTTATTTCAAATACAGAAGTTCAAAGCAGTCTTTCATTACCAGCAACTCTAAAACTGTTAGACCACCCACTTTTTGACGATTATGTAAATACGCTTTATCGTTTTGCAACAATTATTGCAAAAGCAGACAACAATGTAACTAAAAAAGAGGAAGATGCTTTAAAAGAAATTTACCAAATCACACATAACCCTGTTCCCGAGAATGAAAATAAAGCAATCAACATAACAGAAGCAGAAGAATCCGAAAACCTTGAACAAGTTTTAGCGGAACTTGAAAATTTAATTGGGCTTGAAGATGTAAAACGAGAAGTAAAATCGTTGATAAATTTCATTCAAATTCAGAAAGAAAGAGAAAAACAAGGACTTAAAAACTCGCAAATATCCTATCATTGCGTTTTTACAGGTTCGCCCGGTACAGGAAAAACAACTATTGCCAGAATTGTTGCCAAGATTTACAAGCATTTAGGTATTCTCGAAAAAGGACATTTAGTAGAAACCGACCGTTCGGGATTGGTTGCGGAATACACAGGACAAACAGCTGTTAAAGTAACCAAAACCGTAAATTCAGCATTGGACGGGATTTTGTTTATTGATGAAGCATACGCTTTGGTTGGCGAAAACAAAGACGATTTTGGAAAAGAAGCCGTTGCCACATTGATAAAAAGAATGGAAGATAATCGGGATAAATTGGTTTTGATTGTTGCAGGATATTCAGAAGAAATGAAAACTTTCATTGACACAAATCCAGGGTTCAAATCCCGATTTAACCGTTATATTCATTTCCCCGATTATACGCCTGATGAAATGATTAGAATATTTGAATTGCTATGTTCCAATTCAGAATATACCATTTCGCCCAATGCCAAAAGCCATTTGACAGAAGTTTTCAAACAACTTTACGAAAACAAAACCAAAGATTTCGGAAACGGAAGACTTGTAAGAAACATTTTTGAAAAGTCAATCGAAAACCAATCAAACAGAATAGTTTTAGCCGATACATTGACAAAGGAAATACTTACAACAATAGAAACAGAAGACATTCCGAGCGTTTCAACTTACACAAGCTAACTTATTTTTTCGATTTTAATAAGCAAAAAAATTGTTTTGCGGTGGAAAATGTGTATTTTTACCGCATAATATGCGGTGGTAAAATGTATATACACGAAATAGAAAATTGGACAAACTTTATTTGGGACAACGACAAGATTGTTCCAAAGTTAGCTTCTGTACGGCATTTACAAGGTCGTTTATTGGGTCGTATGGAAAGTTTAGGCTTTGATTTTACTGAACGTGCCACATTGGAATCGCTTATTTTAGAAGTCGTAGATACGTCAAGAATTGAGGGCGAATTTTTAAATCCCGAACTTGTTCGCTCGTCTATTGCCCGAAAATTAGGCATTGAAAATGCTGATTTTATAAAGACACCCCGAAACATTGAGGGAATTGTTGATGTGATTTTAGATGCGACCCAAAATTTTAACCAACCTCTTACACAGATTCGGCTTTTGGGTTGGCATAATTCACTATTTCAAACAGGTTATAGTGGTTATGTTCCTATTGACGTTGCCAAATATCGTTCAGGAGGAATGAAAGTAGTTTCGGGTATTTTTGGCAGAGAAAAAATACATTTTGAAGCACCGACAGCCGAAAGAGTTCCACACGAAATGGAGCAATTTTTATATTGGTTAAATAAAGACAATAGTTTAGATTTAGTGCTAAAATCTATCATTGCTCACTTTTGGTTTGTCACCATTCACCCATTTGATGACGGCAACGGACGAATAGCGAGAGCAATTTTAGATATGTTTTTAGCAAAAAGCGACAATAGTAAAATTCGTTTTTACAGCTTATCAAACCAAATTTTCAAAGAGCATAAACATTATAACAACATTATTGAAAAAGCACAAAAAGGAACATCAGACATCACACAATATTTAGAATGGTTTCTCGGTTGTTTTGAAAGAGCATTAATGGCAAGTGAGCAAAATTTGGAAATTATTTTGGATAAAGCTCACTTTTGGGACAAGCACAAATCAACCAACATTAACGAAAGACAACGGCTTGTTATCAATTATCTATATGACAGCTACGATAAAGAAGTAGGATTTTTACGGACATCAATTTATGCGAAACTTGCTAAATGTTCAAACGATACAGCATTGCGAGACTTGCAAGATTTAGTTGCAAAAGAAATGTTGAAAGCAGAAGATAGCGGAAAGAAAACAAATTACATTATCGTAAGCCCGAAAGACATAAGAATACCAAAAATAACGGACGAAAAAACAACGAATTGAAACAACACCAGCACCCAACAAGGGTTTGGCGTAATGGCGGGCGAAGTGCTTCGTATAAAACTTTTTGCTAAATTTGAACTTTGGTGCTTCGTATCAACGGTAGTGATGTAAAATCGCCACTACGCCAAGCCAAGAACCGTTAGCTGGCATTTTAAACAAACTCATGAAAATGAATACATTAAAACTGATAATAATTTCATTTACGTTTCTAATAATCAATTCATGTGCTACGGTACATGATAATAACCTAAA
>JAFELW010000012.1:0-7654 GCA_037861325.1 Riemerella anatipestifer | reverse complement strand
AGTTCACCTCCGGTTGATGAATATCGGCTTGTATATTGAAAGTACCTGTTTCTTCAACTTCCGTGTCGGTAACAAATTTTCTTACTTTAGACATTCCACCATTGGCAATAATAACCAGATCTGCTGTTTCACTCGATTTATCCTCAAAAGTTAGTATCCACTTCTCCTTATCAGGTTCAAGGGTAACAAGTTTTCTATCCCAAATGACGGTATCATTTTGTAAACTATTTAATAGGATAGTCCTTAAGTCATTTCTGTTTATTTCAGGATTGTCAAAACGATTTTCGGGTCTTACATTTTTTGTGGTTAAAATATTGCCCTTTTCATCAACAATATTTACACCCATTGGTAAAGCTAAGTCATAATAAGTTTGTAACAATCCCGCTCTTTTCATTGCTTCCTGTCCCGAATCCCTGTGCAGATCAAGTGTCCCACCAAAAATCCTTGCATCTTGGTCTTTGTCTCTCTCGTAAACTGTAATGTCCACGCCGTTTTGCTGTAACAATCTCGCCATTGTTAATCCAACAGGCCCGGCACCAATTATTGTAATTTTTTTATGTTTTAATAAAGTCATATTCTTGTTCGCTGGTTTTAATGTCAACTAATGTCTGTCAATTTAATCACTTTGTTTTTTTTAAATTCAAACACGGATTTTCCTGATAACTTTAGCTTTTGCCCTTTTTTTAAGCCGTTCGGAAAGTCAATTGCTAAAATTGCTGTATAATCAATTTCTATTTCAGTGCTGTTGTCAAAATGCCTAAACGATTTAACTGTCTGTGTTCTCTTTGCAAAGTATGTTTTTGCTGTTTCTGCCTGTTGTTTAAACGCTGTTAACCCTTTCAGCGATAACCTTATATCATTATTTTGAATGTTTTCAAAAACAATATTATCGTCAAGGTCTGCAACCATTTTTTTGATATCAAATTGGTTGTATCCATCGATGTAGTTATTGATGATGTTTACTCTGTCGGTCATATTTTGTAATTATTTATCGGTTACATATTGGTGTTGTCTGTAGGTTGTTCTACGATAATTGCCAACTTTTAACTTCTATACGAAGGAACATGTTGGGATACTTGAACTTTCGATTTAGCGCCAACACGAGCAAACCGAAGTTAGCACCTACTCTCTATTCAGCATATTTTTTAAAAATACTTGTGGCAATGTGTCCGCCAAAACCAAAAGTATTACTCATTGCGTAATTCACTTGCCGTTGTTGTGATTGGTGTAACGTCAAGTTAAATATATCCCTATATTCAGGTTCAATATCTACCGAATTGATTGTTGGCGGAACAATGTTATTCTGAACAGCTTTAATACAAGCGATTGCTTCGATAGCCCCCGCAGCACCTAACAGATGTCCTGTCATTGATTTTGTCGCACTAATATTTAATTTGCCTTGTCTGCCGAAAAGTCTTGCTATTGCTTTTAATTCGCTCATATCGCCTTGTGGTGTTGATGTAGCGTGTGTGTTCAGATAATCTATTTCATTGGCGGAAATATTTGCGTCTTCCAATGCTAAAACCATACCTAAATATGCCCCTTCTCCCTCTGGGTGCGTACCAGTTAAATGATATGCGTCTGAAGCCATGCCACCGCCAGCAATCTCGGCAATAATCGGAGCATTTCGTTTTATAGCGTGTTCATAGTTTTCCAAAATAATTGCACCTGCTCCCTCGCCCATAACAAAACCGTCTCTGTTGATGTCAAAAGGACGTGATGCCATTTGCGGATTTTCATTTAAGGTTGACAATGCTTTTGACGCGTTGAAACCACCAACGGCACTTTCGTTAATAGGCGCTTCCGAACCGCCTGTTATTATCACGTATAGGAAGAATAAACGCCCTTTTCACCCAAGTCCAACAGCTTTGGACCGCAGTTGACTCTTTCGACACCCCTGCGATGCAACCCAATCCGGCTGACGGGGAGCCAGCAACGCTGAAAATTTACCCTCCTCTTTCCCACTAGCGGCTCCTTTTCCGACAACCAGCACGGCGGATCCCTGCCGCGGCGCTGTGAACGCAGCATTTTGATTGGTATCGTTGGCCTTCAGGCTCGTCAGTCAAACAGACCCAGGAGCAGCTCAGCCGGTGGCGCCCGGCTTTCGGGTAACGCCCTGGTCCCGCTGGTTTCGGCTTTGTGCTTCAGGTGATCAAGGATCTGCTTGATCACTATAGGGTCTTCAATGCAGGCGATGACTTTCATGGCGCCGCCGCAGCCGCTGCAGGTCTCGATGTCGATATTGAAAACACGCTTGAGCCGTTGCGCCCATGTCATCGACGCTCGCCGTTGTGCTGGTGTTGCCGGTTCATCAGCCACCCTGACCTTGTTGCCCCTGCCCCGTTTTGCCGGCGTGACCAACGCCCGGTGCCGACTGTTGGGTGCGAACACCCCGTGGAAGCGGGTTAGGTTGACTCTGGGCTTCGGTACCAGGGCGGCCAGCCTTGCAATGAAATCCAATGGTTCGAAAATGACGTGCGTGGTGCCGTCCCGGTACGGCGTCTTGAGCTGGTAGCGCACGTTGCCGCCTCGTGTTAACGACAGCCGCTTCTCGGATACCGCCGGGCGGCTGATGTACCGGCACAGCCGTTCGAGCTTCTTGCGTTCATCGGCCCTGGCCGCCACGCCGGCGTGCAGGCTGGACCCGGCTACCTTGCCAATCCCGTCACCGAACGGATCACCACTGGTCGGCAGAGTTTGCAAAGTGAACACCTTTCGCCCCGCCTGTGAACCGACAGCGATACGGTAAGTGATCGAGTGCCCCAGCAGGGGTGTCATCGGGTCGTCATCCACCGCATCCGAGGCCAGATAGCTGTTTTCGACATCCCGTTCCAGCAGGCCTTGCCGTTCCAGATAGCGACCCACCCGGTGGGCGATGGTGTGCGTCAGCTGGGTGAGCTCTGGGCTGGTCGGCGCCTTGACCCAGCGGAAACGCGCTGAGCCGTGGGATTGCTCGACATACACACCGTCGAGAAACAGCATGTGGAAGTGAACATTCAGATTGAGCGCCGATCCAAAACGCTGGATCAGGGTGACCGCGCCCGTCTTGGCCACTTGGTGGGTATGGCCCGCTTTCTTGACCAGGTGCGTGGCAATGACGCGGTAAACGATGCCCAGCACCCACCCCATGATCTCGGGCCGGCTGGCAAACAGGAAACGCAGCTGAAACGGGAAGCTCAACACCCACTGACGCATGGGTTGTTCAGGCAGTACTTCATCAACCAGCAAGGCGGCACTTTCGGCCATCCGCCGCGCCCCACAGCTCGGGCAGAAACCGCGACGCTTACAGCTGAAAGCGACCAGGTGCTCGGCGTGGCAAGACTCGCAGCGAACCCGTAGAAAGCCATGCTCCAGCCGCCCGCATTGGAGAAATTCTTCAAATTCCCGTTGCACATAGCCCGGCAATTCCTTTCCCTGCTCTGCCATAAGCGCAGCGAATGCCGGGTAATACTCGTCAACGATCTGATAGAGAAGGGTTTGCTCGGGTCGGTGGCTCTGGTAACGACCAGTATCCCGATCCCGGCTGGCCGTCCTGGCCGCCACATGAGGCATGTTCCGCGTCCTTGCAATACTGTGTTTACATACAGTCTATCGCTTAGCGGAAAGTTCTTTTACCCTCAGCCGAAATGCCTGCCGTTGCTAGACATTGCCAGCCAGTGCCCGTCACTCCGCGGTCTTCACTGCGTGATCGAGTTGATCGACACCCGCCGTGACACGCTCCATGAAGTGCCTGCCTGCGTCTGTTAGCCGAACGCCCCGCGCATGGCGCTCAAATAGCAGGACACCAAGGTTATCCTCCAGCGCTTTCACACGCGCGCTGACGCTCGACTGGCTGATACCAAGTGCCTTGGCCGCATGCCGAAAATTCAGATGCTCGGCGACGGCGATGAACTGAACAAGGGAAATGAGCGGTATCCTGCCAGACAGGATACCGACATTCACGAGGTTTCGATGGTTAGTGCGCCGCATCGGAGCGGGCCTGCTACCAGTCGTCGGTTAGACGACTGGCGACTTCTCGGTGGCAGCCCCACGGAGCCGAAGGAGCACCAGCCCCAACGAAACCAGTACCGCCATCGCCGTGGCGTAACAGATCACGGGCCACGCTGTGTCACCGTTTAAAAGTGCCACCGCCAATGTCCCGACAATGCTGACTATCAGGCTTTGAACGCAGAAGTAGAACGCGACCGCTGATCCCGCGATGTCGTCGAACTCTGCCAAAGCGCCGTTCGCGGTAACGGACACCGTGAAGACAATACCGACCGCGACAACCCACATCGGTAGGATGAAGGTGAGGAATGACGGCGAGCCGTAAAGTTCGCCGATCCCCAACAGGACCGCTCCGCAAACAAGCAACGCCATCCCACGCGCCACGCATCCTGCGATGCCCCATCTGGCGACAAAGGACTTCGCGAAACGGGTTGTCACGATCATTACAAGCGCGACAGTGGCGAAGGCAAAGCTGAATCCGATCTCGGAATATTCCGCTTGGCCTATGAGCACACGGGGAGCCGTCGAGAAGAAGACGAAGAAGGTGCCTATACCGGCGCTAAAGCCGACAGTGTAAACCCAAAAAGCCGGACTCGCGAAGATCGGCAAGACAGATCGGCGCGTCTTGACTTGATCCAGAGGGCGGGTTTCGTGCCACCTGAAACCCGCATTTAGGAGTGCGAGCATCGCCAGTATAGCCAAAGTAATGAATATCGCCTGCCATCCCAAGAACTCGCCGATCAATGCTCCGGCGATAGGGCCGAGCGCAGGCACGAACGCCAGTATCGAACTGAAAAGGCCGTAGATGACGACACCCTCAGGACGGTTGGCATAAACGTCGCGAACCGTCGCGAACGTCGCCACCAGCATGGCCGACGCGCCCACTGCTTGAAGTAGACGGAAAGCGACAAAGGCCGGTGCAGTTGAAGACCAAGCTGCTCCCAGAGACGCAATGACGAAAGCCGTTGCGCCCGCAAGTAGAATTGGACGTCGCCCGATTCTGTCTGAGAGCGGACCAAAAATCACCTGGCCCACGCCGAGCATCACCATATAGAGGCTCAACGTGAGTTGGATCATAGCGGGCGTCGTGTTCAGGATGCCGGGCATCGCTGGAACGACAGGGAGATAAATATCCATCGCCAGTGAAGCGAGGATGTCGAAAGGAGCCATCAGCAGCAGTGCTGCCGGCAGCGTATAGGCCCACGCGGGGCGTGTGGTGGCTTCGGTTACTATTTTTTCTTTTGTTTCCATAAAGCAAAGATATAAATTTCTATCTACTAATAGGTAGATAATCTTAAAAATTTTGCTCGTACTTCTCTCTTTTTGATTTTTGTAATGATTTCTTTATTCAAATACTCCTTTTCAAATTCTACATTAAAAAAAGCCTTTCAGCAATAAAACTGAAAGGCTTTTCGCAGTTGTTACATATAAGTCAAAAACAATACGGGAAATCTCTCTTTTCGATTTTTACAACTTGGTTGTAAAAATCGAAAAGAGACTGTATGTTGCCTGAACAAATTAAAGGTATCGCTTCGGTCAATATGTCTTCATCCCAATCCCACCACTTGATATCTAACAGGATCTGAATCTCTTCGTCCGAAAACCTTTTTTTAATCGGTTTTGCAGGGTTTCCGCCGACAATAGTGTAAGGGGCAACATCTTTGGTGACTAATGACCTACTACCGATTACCGCCCCGTCACCGATCTTCACTCCCGGCATAATCATTGCCTCGCTCCCTATCCAAACATCATTACCGACAACTGTATCGCCCGCGTTTTCAAATCCGTTAATTGCTTTATTGAATGCTTCAATCTCCGGCATATAAAAAAAGGGAAAACTGGATATCCAATTATGTCGATGCCCTTGATTGCCCGCCATTATAAAACTTGCACCGCTACCTATGGAACAGAATGAACCTATGACCAATTTATCAACGTCATCTCTATCTGGAAATAAATAGCGAGCGCAGTCATCAAAAGAATGTCCATGATAATAACCGGAATAGTAGGAATATTTCCCAGCCGTGATATTGGGGTTGGTAATATGGTCTCTAATTATTTTGCCCTTAAATGGGCTATCGAAAAAATTCATCTTTTTAGCATTTATTATTAAATAATTCAATAGAATGTCAGGGCAACATCTATTGCCTTGACAGTGCTTTTATCAAAGCCAATGCGAGTATGGATTCTTTGGTGGAGAAAGAAGTTTTGGAAGATGCTTCTGCTTACGTAAGCGAACTGGAAGAAAATAGCGATTTTAAGGTAACATCAACCAGAAAGAAACTCGTAGAACATCATCACAATTGGAAAAAAGAAGCATACAAAAAGATGCCTGGGAATGTTAAAAGTACTCGTTTGGATGAAGATGGGGAGGAAATTCGCCCCAAATACCTGAGTAACCACACGCACTATTCTCCAACCGACCCGGATGCCAAAATCTCGACCAAACCCGGTAAACCACGCCAATTAAATTACGCAGGTCAATTGGCGGTTGATGATGCCCACCACGTGATTACGGGTGCTTGTGCCTCTACGGCAGGCAGTAAGGACAGTGCGATTTTCTCGGAGATTATGAATCAAACCATTGAAAACTTAGCAAAAAACGATATAGAGACAGAAGAGGTGCTTGCCGATGCAGGTTACAGCAGTGGCGAGAGTTTGCAATATTGTGAGGATAAGAATCTGGATGCTTGGATACCCAATTTCGGACAATACAAACCTGAGCGAGAAGGTTTTGTTTTCAACGAAAAAGAGAACCGTTACGAATGTATCAAAGAGGGTGGCAATAAAGCTTATTTGTCTTTCAAGCGAATTTTAACTGACAGTAAAGGCTATCAAAAGAAGAGCTATCGCAGCAGCGAAAAGGATTGCGGAAAGTGTCCACTCAGGGCGGCATGTTGCGGCAAGGTAACCAAGTTCAAAAAGATTGAAGACAGTATCCACAAGCCCCTTTATGATAAAATGCACGAAAAACTCACCCAAAACAAAGCCTACCATCGCAGGTTGGTCAAAAGGCGGAGCAGTACGGTAGAACCCGTTCTGGGCACACTCATCAACCACCACAATATGAGACGAATCAACTCCCGAGGAATGCCTCAGGCAAACAAACACATAATGATGGCAGCACTCACGTATAATTTGAAGAAATACCTGCGTTTTATCGTGAAAAAACCGAGTGTTTTAGCCCAAGTTGTTTCCCTACAACAAGGGAAAATATACACTGATCTAAAAACACTTTTCCACGACTTCAAAAGCTCGTTTTTAAGCCATCCGAATTTTGTGATTTTGTATCGGAACTGAAAAATAAGCATCGCTTAAATCGCTTCTATGAAAGCCGATTTTTTGATTTTGGAGGATTGGTGGCAAAAAATCAAGGGTTGTGCAACGGTTACCGATGTTATGTGTAGTTTTTTAGTATCTTTGTCAGATGAAATTATCAGATTAGCAAATTTACTTTACGCAACGTATAGGAAGAGAATAGTTTAGTATTATTCTTCGTTTCCTTATTGTCTCTTATTGTAAATTAAATATGTTAAATAATGAAAAATTACTTCGAAAGTCCTTTTAAAGGAAAAATAATCAAAGACCACATAACTAATCCCAATATAATTTCGGGTAAATATTCTTATTATTCTGGTTATTATCACGGTCATTCATTTGACGATTG
>JAFELW010000011.1:0-9461 GCA_037861325.1 Riemerella anatipestifer | reverse complement strand
TCAAATAAAATCGATTTGTTGTACAAGTTTTTTAGAAAAATGAAATGATAAAAAGAAGGTTCCGAAATTCGGAGCCTTTTTGTTTTAACTGCGTTTGCGGCTAAAATTACACATAACTTATTTATTGATACGGCTTTTCTGTACAAAACAGCATAATACTTGATGTTTTTGTGCAGGTTTGTTTCTTTATTTGATCAAATATAACGAAAGTAGGTAGACAATGATTTCTTATTTCTCATCAAGTAATCACGTTACCTCCAATACCTTTTCACTTCAAACGCATAGGCATTTTTCTCATCCACTGCTTGGGTTGCTACCGTTTCAACATTCCAAGCGACAGCTTCGAATTTCGGGAAGAAGGTATCTGCACCAAATTCGCCCTGCACATGGGTAATAAACATCTCTTGAACACAATCAAGCGCTAAAGCTTCTCGGTAAATTTGTCCGCCTCCAATTATGAAAACGGTTCGTTCCACTTCATTTTTATAATGATCCAAACAGGATTCCAAGGAAGAAAAAACAACTGCTCCAGGAGCATGATATTCGGTATTGCGTGTTAAGACCGCATTCTCGCGGTTGGGCAACGGCCGAAAACGTTCCGGAATGGAATCGTAGTTTTTTCTACCTGTAACCACAATATGTCCCGTGGTTGTTTCTTTGAAAAATTTCATATCTGCAGGCAAATGCCACATCAAATCATTGTTCTTTCCAATACCGAATTGCTGATCAACAGCAACAATCAATGCTACTTTCATGGAAGTACTTTGTAAATTGTAGGTGAAATGAACACCATGCGGGGATTTGGAATTACTGCATCGTGAACCTGTGTTCCCCTGGCCTCTTCTTCCGTGAGAAAATAACCAATTACCCAATGATAGGTTCCATCGGGAGCCACCACCAATTATTGCAACGTTCTTATCACTAAGTAAATTCATTTGTTTGTCTGTATCTATTCGCATTGTCATTCAAAAATGGCCCATAACGGGAAACGCATTGGCGAAGTGGCGGATAAATTGGACGAAAAGTTCAATTTAGCAGTGACGTAGCCGATGTGTTTCCACAGAAGCTAAATTATTAAAAAAAGCTGAATGTGGAACACATTCGGCGGAATAAAATGCAGAAACTTTCAATTTAGCACTTAACCTGCCATTTTGCCAATGCGATGTTATGTGAAGGAATTTTTAGTATCTTTGTATTCAAATAATTCACATTTTATGTATTTCAGCAAGCCTTGGTAATTAAAAATTAAAATAAATTATTAAATCGTCTTTTTGAGACGGTTGCTATTTGGTACGTTAATTTTTAATTTAAAATAAGGTAATAATGAAAAATATAAAACCCTTAACTTTTCCGTTTAATTCGGAAAATAATACATCCATAAAACAAAGTCTTTTTCGATTTCGAGAATATTTTGATTCTTCTACAATTGTTGGTTTAGGCGAAAACTCACATTTCATAAAAGAGTTTTTTACATTCAGGCATCAAGTTATTGAGTTTTTAGTAACTGAATGTGATTTTGACACCTTGGCATTTGAGTTTGGTTTTTCTGAAGGATTAGAAGTTGATAAGTGGATAAAATCACAAATTCCATTCGACGATTTGGATAAGTTACTGTCACACTTTTATTATCCAAATGAGTTTAAAGATACTTTGCTATGGCTTCGTCGGTATAATCAAGACAATAATAATCAAATTACCTTTTTAGGTGTGGATATTCCTAAAAATGGAGGTTCTTATTTTCCAAACTTTCGTATTGTATCTGATTATTTGCAAAGACTTTCAATCGTTTCTTCTGATGTCTTACAGAAGATTTTAAATCTTGCTGAGAAATTTGATTTCTATTCGACTTCTCAGCTTGCGTTAAATTTATCGCTTTTTGATGAAGCTGAACATAATGAATTAAAAGCATTGCTATTAAAAGTTTACATTCGTTTGGTCACTCTTCAACCAAAACTGGAAAGTTTAGAGTTTCAATCGATACTTCATCAAGTTAAAGGCTTGATTTATATGAATTATAATGCTGATGCTATGGAAAGCTTCATTACTGAAAAGGGAATTGAGGGAGATATGGGAGCAAAAGACCAGTATATGGCAGAAAGTATTGATTGGTTTTTGAAAAATTCACTTGGTAAAAAGATTATTTTAGTTGCCCACAATGCTCACATTCAAAAAACTCCGGTCGATTTTGACGGATTTATTAGTTGTTATCCAATGGGGCAAAGACTTTCGATGACTTTTGGAGAAAAATACAAAGCATTTGCAATAACTAATCTACGTGGAGAAACTGCCGCATTGTATCCTGATAATGATTATCAATTTGGTTTTAGGGTTGATAAATTTCCACTTGATTCTCCAGAGTCGGATTCTGTTGAATTTTTTATGCAGGAATTATCAGGAAAAGAATGCTGTTTAATAATCAATAAAAGTAAGGAATTAAAAAATTGTAGTAAGATTCGTTTTGATTCTATATATCTAAAAACTGAAATAGTAGATTCTTTTGATGGGATTTTCCTAATAGAAAAATCAACTGTTTCAGAAATAGTGGATTGAGAATAATGTAAATTTGATTTCGAAACGGTACTTTCTTTTTTGGAGGTGCCGTTTTATTCTTTCACATAACGTTTCTGGGCTTGGCGTTCGGGCGGGATTTTAGCATTAACCTTGATACGAAGCCGAAAGCTCAAATTTAGCACAAATGCTCATACGAAGCACGTCACCTCGCCTGACGCAAAACCGCTGTTAGCAGTAGTGGTTTCTTCCGTTGTCTTGTCAGTCGTCATTTTGATAGCTGTAAAATTCTGTAAGCTCCTCTCGCTACAATGACAAATACAATTGCTCCAATAATTAAGTCGGGATAACCTGAATTGAGCCAATTAACCAAAAGTCCTGCTGTAATTACTCCCGAATTTATGATTATGTCATTTGAAGTAAAAATCATACTTGCTTGCATATGAGCTTCTTTGCTTTTTCTCTTTTGCAATAAATACAGACAAATAACATTAGCTATTAACGCTACAATCGAAACGAAAATCATTGTTTGAAAGTCAGGCATTTTCTCGACTCCAATAAATCGTCTGACTACCTCTATAAAACCAATTACAGCAAGAAGAATTTGAAAGTATCCTGCAAATTTTGCGATATTCTTTTTTCTGACTACTGTTCCGCCAACAGCAATTAATGCAAGTCCATAAACAATACTGTCAGCCAGCATATCTAAACTGTCGGCAACCAAGCCCATTGAGTTTGATATAAGTCCTGTTACAATTTCAATGGCGAAAAACAAAAAATTTATTATTAAAACAGTCCATAAGGTTTTTCTTTCGTCATTTTGATTGTCAGTTGCTGTAAAATTGTCAACCGAAACAGTCGAGAGAATTGAAGTGTCAAATTTTAATGTGTCAAGTCGCTGAAAAATTTGTTCATTATTGTCTATATGAAAAACGTGTAAAAGTCGGTTGGGTATGTCAAATTCTAACGATTGAATATTTGTCAAATCGTCAAGTTTCATCCGAATCATTTGTTCTTCTGATGGACAGTCCATTTTTGCTATCTTAAATGTCGTTTTTTGCATATCACTTCATTGTCTGTTGGGTCGTCCTACCATTACTGCTAACGTTTGACGGCTTTGCGAAGGAGCGGATTAGAAAGACTAAACTTTCAATTTTGAACTAACTTAAGCAAAACCATTTTTTCTATTTGCTAATTTACATTTTAAAAGCAAATAAAAAATGGTTTTGCGGATTAAATGCACAAACCTTGAATTAACCACTTAACCCGCTCTTTTGCAAAACCGATGTTGGCGGTAGTTTTTTTATCTTATTTTGTGTAGGATTTCTTTCAGTTTGGGTTCAATATTTAGTTCATCAAATAGTTTTTCCGATAAATTTAATGAGTTCTCAAAAGCCAAAACGATGTTTTTGGGATTTAAATCTGATGTTACTTTTTTATACTCTGAATACCAAATCGTGTCAATGTCCTTTTCGAGACTTTTAGTCGGACTTTCCCAATGTTGCGTTTTGCTTGTTCTTGCTCTTATAAGCCAAAGCAAGTATTTCTGCACATTTGATAAACTGTGATGAGCGTGAGCAAATTCTTCTCGTTTAATCAAGTTGCTTGTTGTCAGTACAACATTCAGTAATGATTGGCTTAACCACAAAATATTTTCATTTGTTATTCTTTCGGGCGATTTCGTTTTGATTTGATTAAGCGTTTTCGTTAAAAGTCCATCTTTGTCGGTTAGGTTCATTTGGTCAAAATCGCTAAATTCAACAATTCCGTCCCAAGATTTGATAATTTCAATTTCCTCCGTTTTTAAAAAATGGAATTCTCCTCTGACCATATTCTCGAAAATAGCAACTTCACTTCCATATTCGTTTGTAAAATATAAAGCCAAAGGATGAATTTGATTTACCCATTTTTCTGTCGAGAAATTTTCTTTATTTTTCAAGAAGATGTAAAATTCGATGTCAGAATATTTGTCTCCTTCGTTTTTGGTAAATGAACCATACATAAAAACGGCGGAAACATTTTCGTCTTGTTGAGCTATATATTTTGTTTTGTCAATCATTTGTAACTGTGTCATTTTTCTAATTTTTAAATGTTGATAATAGAAATTTTCACTACTTTTTGAAAGCAATGAAAAAGTTTTACGTTGTTTATTTTGGACAGTTACTTATAGCTTCATCGGATTATACTTTTTTATGTTCAACATTCTGTTTGGTAAAATTACCGCCAACGGGAAACGGCTTTGCGAAGAAGCGGAGTAGAAAAACCTAACTTTCAATTTTGCACTAACGTTAGCAAAACCATTTTTTCTTTTTGCTAAATTAGAAAAAAGAGCAAAAGAAAAATGGTTTTTGCGGATAAAAAGCACAAATGTTGAACTTTGCACTTAACCCGCTCTTTTGCAAAACCGATGTTAGGCGATGTTTTTATTATTTTCGCCTTTTTATTTGCATATATGAAAATTATTATCGAATATTGCAAGTGAAAAGTTTTCGGTTATGGTAAATTGGAATGACAAAGCAAAACGATTATTGAAGTCTGAATTAGTCAAACGAGGTGTTTCTAATTCGGATTTAGCTTTGATGTTGAATGAAATAGGCATCGAAGAAACGAAAGCAAGTATTGACAGCAAGATTAGTCGAGGAAAATTTAGTGCTTGTTTTTTATTACAATGTTTAACCGTTATTGGTTGTCATAAAATCGAAATTGAAGATTATGAAAGTCAATTATTGATGGTTGCAGAACCTGTTGAACCTTATAAATCTAATGTGAAATGAGAAATACTGTAAAATTCATTGATTTATTTGCTGGTCTTGGCGGTATTCGTTTAGGGTTTGAACAAGCATTCAAAAATGCAGGTGTAAAAACCGAATGTGTAATGACTTCGGAAATAAAACCATATGCAGTAAAAACTTTAAAACACAATTTTGGACACGAATTTTTAGCTGGAGATATTTTTGAAATCCACAACGAATTTATTCCTGATTTTGATTTTCTGTTGGGTGGTTTTCCTTGTCAACCGTTTAGTGCAGGTGGAAAACGACAAGGTTTTTTAGATACAAGAGGAACTTTGTTTTTTGAAATAGAACGAATTTTGAGAGATAAAAAACCGTATGGTTTTATTTTGGAAAATGTGGAAGGTTTGGTCAAGCACGATTTAGAAAATAAAAATGATGAAATCGGGAGAACCTTAAAAACCATTTTACACACGCTTGAAAATGATTTGGGTTATAAAACAAGTTGGAAAGTTTTTGATAGTTTGGAGTTTGGTTTACCGCAATCTCGTAAGCGGATTTTTATTATTGGAACGAAAGATGAGAAAATTGATTTAAGCGGAAATGAGCCACGTTTTAAGGTTTTGGAAAGTATCTTGGAAAGTGGTTTGCCAACATTGAAATCTGATTTTATTGATAAATTATTATCGCATTTTTCTATTGAAGATTTGCTTGGGAAATCCATAAAAGACAAAAGAGGAGGAGACAACAATATTCACAGTTGGGATATTGAAATCAAAGGAAGTGTGTCTAAACAACAAGCCGAAATCTTAAATCAGTTATTCAAGCAAAGGCGTAAAAAGCAATGGGCAGAAGAAATCGGAATTGACTGGATGGATGGAATGCCTTTGACTTTGGAGCAAATAAATACTTTTATTGATTTGCCAAAAAAAGAGCTAAAATCTTTGTTAGATGATTTAAGTTCCAAAGGTTATTTAAGATTAGAACATCCTAAAAAATTGGTAAGAACGGAAACAGAAAATGGCATTGCTACTTCTCGTGAATATGATGAAACCAAACCAAAAGGCTACAATATTGTAACTGGGAAATTGAGTTTTGAAGTGAATAAAGTCCTTGACCCGAAAGATATAGCTCCTACTTTGGTTGCGACTGATGTTTCTCGTTTAGCTGTTCCTGACGGAAATGGTTTACGTAGATTGACCATTCGTGAGGGTTTACGGTTGTTTGGCTATCCCGAATGGTATGAAATCCCGACCAAAGAATATGATGCTTTTGACTTATTAGGAAATACAGTTGCTGTTCCTGTTGTAGAATTTGTAGCGAATAAATTAGCGGAAGTTTACGTTAGCGAACTTGTAGTTTAATTCCAGTGTGTTCTTCGTAATTTTTTAACACATTTTTCAGCCAATGACCATTGGTGTGTCTTGTTTGCGGATATTGGTAACGGGTTTCGTTAAGAGCTGAAAGAAATTCTTCCAAAGAATTAAACGGTTTAAATCTTGAACGTTCAGAGTACCAAACTCCCGGTCGAATATTGTAAATAACACTTTTCTTTTCTTGTACTTTCAAGGGATAAGTGCTACTTGGACACGCCAATTCCCAAATCTTTTTTATCCAAACATTTTTGATTGAGAGTTCGCTTCCGTTCATTTGATAAGCAAAAATTAAATAGTCCGAATCCAAACGATAGGCGGAAGTCAAAAGCGAGTTGCAATAAGCATCAAAATTTGCTAAGTCAAATCCCGGACCTCTGTCCCAATCAAATGTTTTTACCTCAAGAAGTCCTAATTTTTTATTGTGTTTGTCAAGATAGAAGTCTGGAAACACCTGCGAATTTGGGTTTTCTTCAAACTCTACCGTTTCTTTCATCAGCCACGCTTTTAGCCATTCTTGTAGTAAATTCCCGACAGTATCTTTGGTTTCGATTGAAATTGTAAGGTCTTTAAGTGAAAAGTTGATTATTCCTTTTTCTCCAATAATTTTATATTCGTTTACAAGTTTGTCGTATAATTCAGTACCTGATAATTTCATTCGTTCTATTCGTTAGTAATCGGTGCAAATTTATTAAAAATTTCCGAGGTTTGATTATGAGTTGCGTTTTTCCAAAATATCGCCTAACGGGAAAAGTATTTGCGAAGGGCGGGCTAAATTGAACTATCTGTTCAATTTCGACCAAACCGAAACGGATGCTTTTCCCGTATTGCTAAACTAAGAAAAAAGCAATACGGAAAAGCATATACGACTAAATATTTTTGCTTTTCAATTTAACACCACTTCCAGCCTTTTGCAAATACTATGTTACCTGCAGTACTATTTTTTTAATTCTTCAAGTAACCAATTCAATTGCGTTCTGGCATTTGAAATAATCTCTGTATAAGTCAAAAATTTAACATCACTTCTTTCATTATGCGATGATATTTTTGGATCCACTTTTCCGCCTATCACCATAATTTCGATTAACTTATTATGAATTACTGAATTTAAGTCATCTCTATACTTTAATGCTTGACTTTCTGCATCTCTCCCAATTGTAGATGAAGGTCTTTTGAATTCAATAAGTAAGTAATTTCTTAAAATATTCATCCCTAAAAATAAGTCAGGTCTTTTATTTGCTCTTTTTCCAATAAATTTTTTATCTAGATATTGTTTAATTGCTATTGATAAAGTTTGGTTTGAAAATATTATAGAGTACTCGTTACCCAGTACCCACAAATTATTTTCTAAAGCTTTATGTATAGTATCTTCTAAAGTTTTTTCATTTTTTGACAATAATTCTAATTCATCTAAAAATCTAAGTCTATTGATTGCTTGATTTGTAACTATTGACATTTCAAGAAAACCAAAATCACTCAATGCCTCGGCAAACTTTTCTATATCTCCATCTCTTGAGTTTTGAATATTAGATATAACATTCCAATAATAGTCTTTCTCTAAAGCGTCAATCATTACAGAAATAATTGAGTTTACTTTTTCTTCCTTCTCATAATAAAATTTTTCAAGCACTCTTTGAATAGACTTTTCAGCAAACTCTCTCTTATACTCTGGTAGTTTTTGAAGTTCTCTATTTATTCTCTGTTTATACCTTAATCTAGCCAAGTGCATATCTGTTTTGTAAACTTCGTTTAAGGAAGTTTTCAAATCTTCTTTCACTTCTTCCCTAATAAGTTCATTCAATTTGTTACCTTCGATTATAGCCCCCCAATCGGCAGTAACAAAGTCGTCCAAATCGTCACAGATTATTTCACCAACTATACGCTTCTTTAACTTATCAGGAATAATTTCATCGTCTTTCAAAAAATTTTCTGGTTTACCAATAATTTTTCCACCTACTCTGTAAATTAAACCTGGTTGTTTTACAGGCTTATCAGAAATGGTATAAATTATTTTTGTTTTTTTATCTTCATCAAGAGAAAATTCCTTTTCTATTGTTGTACCATTAAAGTCTTGGATGCCAATTTTTTCATCGTTCACATAAATATTAAAATCATTAACTCTACCATAATCCCAAACTAAAATTTGTTTCAATTTTTCTGGATTTGGATAATGATAATTTTGATTAATACCTCTTAAAATCACTGTAGTTCCGTGTTCATCTTTATCACAATCGACAACATTTATAGGCAAATCAATTTTATCCAATTCGTAATTTTGTTTGGCTAGTTCACTTTTAACAATAATTAGCGTTGTTTGTTTTCCACCTGCTTTAGTAATTACTTCCATAATCTCAGCAACCATAAGTCCTGAGAATTTTCCAATGCCTTTTCTACCTTTTACGGGACGATTTTTTAGATTTGTTGTTGCTCCTTTTCTAACAAACCTACTACTTGCAATCTTTAGATATTCAGTTCTAAGTTCATTTTCCTTCATTCCAGTACCATCATCTTCAATTTTAATTGTTGGTTCATTATCAAGAATTTCAGGTAATGTTACTTTCACATTTTCAGAATCAGCATCATATGCATTATCAATTAATTCTTTTAAAGCATCTTCAGTAGATCTATATGTTTCACCTAACAACTCTGCTAATTTCGGATCAATTTTAAAGTGTGCTTTTTTACTCATTTTATTATCGTTGTTTGGTAAGATATTGCAGGTAACGGGAAACGGCTTGGCGAAGGGCGGGACTTTTAGCACTAAATTTCATACGAAGCACAAATGTTGAACCTTGCACAAATGGCTCTACGAAGCACGAAACCCCGCCTTTTGCCAAACCGCTGTTAG
>JAFELW010000010.1:0-10624 GCA_037861325.1 Riemerella anatipestifer | reverse complement strand
TTTTCCGTATTACTTTTTTTCTTAAATTAGCAATACGGAAAAAGCATCCGCTTCGGTTGTGCTGAATTGAACTTGTCGTCCAATTCAACCCCGCCCTTCGCAAATACTTTTTCCGTTGGCAGCAATGGTAACGGACGACACTACCAAGACCAAACGGACAGAAAAAACGAGCAGACAATGACACAAGACAAAGATTTAATTTTTGCCCAACACACATTTTTTTGTTTTTCTGCCACCGCACAAGTGGCACATTTGGTTTTGCCCGACACACAACGCCAACGCTTCGCAAAACCAAAAGAGCCACTTTTTTCCAACGCTTTGAATACAGCGTTTCAGAATTTTACTAACTTTGCCACCAAATGAAGTTTTTTGCATACATATTCAGCATTTACATTTTGGCATTATCAGTAATGCCTTGTAGTGATGCGTCTAATGATTGCAGAAGTAAAACCGAAGTTGCAGAACGTGCAGATGCTCACAGCCACAAGAGCGACCATAACGATACTTGCAGTCCGTTTTGTACTTGTACTTGTTGTGGTACAACGGCAAGTACAAATCTCGGAGTTTATAAACTTTATATAAAGAAAACCCCTGTAAGTTCAAAAACCACATTCCCAAGACGTGATTTTGTATTAGTTTCCAATTTCTACGGAAACATTTGGCAACCGCCTAAGATTAATGCATAATTTTTAATGTTTTAATGATTATAGCTTTTTGCGTACAGCAACAAGCTGAATGTTTTGGGTCATACTTCGTATTTCTCGTATTCATAATCATTGCAATTTATCATTAATTATTCATCATTAATCACAATAGAAGTGTTAAATAGTATTATAAAATTCTCTATAAAGAATAAGTTCATTATAGGATTGATGACCTTGTTTCTCATCATTTGGGGGGTATGGAGTGCCACCAAAATCCCTATTGATGCCCAACCTGATATTACCAATAATCAGGTTCAGATTATTACACTCTGTCCTACATTGGCAGGACAGGAAGTAGAGCAATTGGTTACTTTTCCCGTTGAGCAAAGCATCGTCAATCTTCCCAAAGTGGAAGAAATAAGAAGTATTTCGAGGTTTGGACTTTCCGTTGTCACCGTTGTATTTCAAGATGATGTAGATATTTATTTTGCCCGGCAATTGGTCAATGAAAAACTGAAAGAAGCAGAGGAACAGATACCGGAAGGCATCGGAACACCTGAACTTTCCCCTGTCAGTACAGGTCTTGGCGAGGTGTACCAATATATTCTTCATCCCAAAGAAGGCAGTGAAGATAAATATTCCGCAATGGATTTGCGTACAATGCAGGACTGGATTGTTGCCAGACAACTTTACGGTACTCCGGGAATTGCAGAAGTTAATAGTTTCGGCGGTCTGCTCAAACAATACGAGGTATCCGTTGACCCTAACCGCATCAAGGCAATGGACGTCAGTATCTCCGATATTTTTACCGCACTCGAAAACAACAACCAAAATACGGGAGGTGCTTATATTGATAAGAAACCCAATGCATACTTCATTCGGGGAATTGGTCTGGTCACTTCACTGGAAGATGTAGGTAATATTGTTGTTAAAAATACAGGTACTGTTCCTGTATTCATCAAAGATGTAGCTGAAGTGAAATTCGGGAACGCTACCCGATACGGTGCTATGACCTATAACGGCGAGGTAGATGCTGTGGGAGGTATTGTGATGATGCTCAAGGGAGAAAATACTGCCACTGTCGTAAAAAACATCAAAGAAAAAATACCGGTTATCCAACAATCCCTGCCCGAAGATGTGGTCATAGAACCCTATTTGGATAGAATGAATTTGGTAGATAGAGCCATAAGTACTGTCGAAAAAAACCTTATTGAAGGAGCTTTAATCGTAATATTTGTATTAATTATTTTCTTAGGGAATTTCAGGGCTGGTTTAATCGTAGCGTCCGCCATACCGTTATCAATGCTTTTTGCATTGGGAATGATGCGGCTATTTGGTGTGAGTGCCAATTTGATGAGTATGGGGGCTATTGATTTCGGATTGATAGTGGACGGTTCCCTGATAGTCGTTGAGGCGACAATGCACCATTTGGGCTTACGGAAATCCACACAGAAACTTACGCAGACAGAAATGGACGAGGAGGTGTATGAATCTGCAAGAAAAATCCGTACAAGTGCGGCGTTTGGAGAAATTATTATCCTTATCGTGTATATCCCTATCCTTACTTTGGTCGGTATAGAGGGGAAAATGTTTACGCCAATGGCACAGACCGTAAGTTTTGCCATATTGGGAGCACTGATTTTGTCCTTTACCTATATCCCGATGATGAGTGCCTTGTGTCTGTCTAAGAAACCGATTACCAAAAGGAATTTTTCAGACAAAATGATGGACTATCTGCAAGGTGTTTATAAGCCTTTGTTAGAAAAAGCCATTCGGATAAAATATGTGGTTATTGCGATTGCCGTTGGACTGTTTACCATAAGTATATTTCTATTTTCACGGATGGGCGGAGAGTTCCTGCCAAAATTAGGCGAGGGCGATTTTGCTTTCCACTGTATCCTCCCACAGGGAACATCGTTAAGCCAAAGCGTGGAAACCTCTATGCAGGCATCTAAAATAATCAAGGAATTTGACGAAGTAAAAATGGTCGTAGGCAAGACAGGTGCTGCCGAAGTACCGACCGACCCGATGCCTCCGGAAGCTACCGACCTGATGATTATACTGAAACCGCAGGACGAATGGAAAAAAAAGAAATCGTATGACGAGCTTTCCAATGAAATGATGGAGAAACTCGAAGTTATTCCGGGTGTATTCTTTGAAGCTAACCAGCCGATACAGATGCGGTTCAATGAACTGATGACAGGTATCAGGCAGGATGTAGCCGTGAAGATATTCGGGGAGAACCTTGACAGCCTGTTGATTTATGCCAATAAAGCGAATGCCATTATCCAAACGGTAGAGGGTGCGACCGCTCCAACTGTGGAACGGGTAGCTGGTCTTCCGCAAATCAATATCGAATACGACCGTACCCGAATAGCCAACTATGGCTTGAATGTACAGGAGATAAACGATATTGTCAGTACAGCGTTTGCAGGTAAATCAGCAGGCGTAGTGTATGAAAACGAACGTAGGTTTGATTTGGTCGTACGGCTTGATGAAGCACACCGCAGTTCCATCGAGGATGTAAGTAATCTGTTTATTCCGCTTCCGAACGGAGAGCAGGTTCCGCTTTCGCAGGTTGCCAACATCGACTACAAATTAGGTCCCGCACAAATCAGCCGTGAAGACGGTAAACGCAGGATATATGTGGGCTTCAATGTGCAGGGGCGTGATGTAGCAAGTGTTGTCAATGAAATTCAGGATAAATTGGCGGAACAGGTTAAACTCCCGACAGGTTACTATTTTACCTATGGCGGTCAGTTCGAGAACCTCCAAAAAGCTACCGACAGATTATTGATTGCAGTGCCTATCGCACTACTTCTGATTTTTATCCTACTGTATTTCACGTTCCATTCGTTCAAGGAAGCCGTTTTGGTTTATACAGCTATCCCGATGAGTGCCATTGGAGGCGTGTTTGCCCTTTTGTTGAGGGATATGCCCTTCAGTATATCGGCAGGTGTTGGGTTTATCGCCCTGTTCGGTGTCGCCGTTCTGAACGGGATTGTACTGATTTCCACATTCAACAGATTGGAAAAAGAGGGCTGGAACGAGATTATCCCGAGGATTATCGAGGGAGCCAAAACAAGGCTAAGACCAGTATTGATGACAGCATCGGTAGCAAGTTTAGGTTTTTTACCAATGGCATTGAGTACAAGTGCAGGTGCAGAAGTGCAGAAACCATTAGCAACGGTGGTTATCGGCGGATTGATTTCAGCAACAGCATTGACACTGTTCGTACTGCCTTTGCTATACCTTGTATTTATGAGAAATCACAAGCCTACAAAAAATAATAAGATGAAAGCCATAACACCACTATTGTTGCTGTTTGCGTTCTTAGGCTTTTCTCAAAACAGTAAGGCACAAAATCCGGTAAATGTAGATAGAGCTATCGAAATAGCTATGGAGAACAACCCTCAGCTACGTTCCAAAAATATGGATATTCAATCTGCCCAAAGCCTTAGCAAGACGGCGTATGAACTACCGAAGACCGATGTAAACTTCCAATACGGGAATAATGAGGGATTTGAATATAATGACGGTTTCCAAATTTCACAGACCATTCCCTTTCCGACACTCTTTGGGGCAAAGAAAAATCTTGTCAAAGAGCAGGTAAAAGGTCAGCAGTGGGCGAAGGCTCTGACAGAAAACGAACTGAAAAAACAGGTAAGAACCTATTATTATCAGTTGGAATATTTGGAGCATAATGCTTCGGTTTTAAAGTATCTTGATAGTATTTATGTAGACTTTATCCGTGTTGCGGAACTCCGGTATAAAACGGGAGATATAGGTAAATTAGACGTTAATACGGCAGTTACCAAGAAAGGTGAAATAAACTTGTTATTCCAACAAAATGAGATTTTCAGACAAAATGCCTACAAATACCTTAAAACCTTAATGCAGACACCGGACGATTTTGTTATTGTATCCAAACCGGAATACGAACCGTTGCTTTTAAGTTCGTTTATTGATCGTGCTGCCATTGAAAATCATCCTCGTATTCAAATGTTATATCAGGATGCCAAAATTGCTGAACAAAGTAAAAAAGTAGAACGAGCAAATGGACTGCCAGATTTTACCATAGGGTATAATAATGTCTCGTTAATAGGAATGCATAGTAGGAATGGTGTAGAGCAATTTTACGGAAGAGACCAAAGGTTTAGTTTTGTTGATGTAGGTATCTCCATTCCGTTAACTTTTGGAGCTACCAAAGCTAAAATACGCGCTCTTGATTATCAAAAACAGTCATTAGAGTTGAATGCGAAATGGCAGGAACAACAGCTTAAAACGGAATTGGCAAACGCCTTGAAACAATACGAACAATATGTAGCGCAGTTTACCTATTTCAAGGAGCAGGCACTTCCCAATGCTGATGAGATTATCAATGCTGCAAAGCTGGGGTACAGTACCGGAGATATTTCTTATGTGGAGTACCTATTTGCTTTGCAGACAACTACCGATATTCAGCTTAATTATTTAAAGAGCATACAGCAAATCAATGAGGCTGTAACGCTTATCCATTCATTAATCAGCAAATAATACAATATATGAAACGTATCATAAATAATATAGTTTTTGGCATTCTTGTCCTCGTAGCATTCTTTGCTTTCAACGCCTGTACAAATAATCATAAAGAGGGCGATGGGCATAATCACGGAACGGAAGCAGAAACAACAACGGACGAACACGAAGAAGAAGACGAAAATGTTGCAGTGCTGACCGATGAGCAGATGAAAGCCGTGGGTGTTGAAATCGGTTCAATTGAACAGAAGCAATTATCCGCAACATTGAAAGCCAATGGTGCATTGAGAGTTCCCAACAGCAACAAGGCAAATGCATCTTCAATGTTTGGCGGCGTTATCAAATCCCTCAATGTGGAGATAGGCGATTTCGTAAAGAAAGGTCAGGTCATCGCCACTATTTCCAATCCGCAATTCATACAATTACAGGAAGAATACCTAAGCATCAATAGCCGGATAGAGTTTGCAGAGCAGGAAGTGGTAAGACAAAGAGAGCTGAACGAGGGAAATGCAGGTGCAAAGAAAAACCTGCAAAGTGCCACTTCTGAATTGAATACGTTGAGAACACGTAAGTCCTCGCTGAACCAGCAAATCCAAATGATGGGCATTAATCCGGCTTCCTTATCAAATTCCAGCCTTAAATCCTCGTTGGTCGTTACAAGTCCGATAAGCGGTACGGTAAGTAACGTTTTTGCCAAAATCGGAAGCTATGTAGATGTGTCTTCGCCTATTGCCGAAATAATAGAGAACACAGCATTGCACTTGGATTTACAGGTTTATGAAAAGGATATTCCCCTAATCAAAATAGGTCAGAAAATAGATTTTGTCGTAACTAACAATCCTAATAAGACCTATTCTGCCGAAGTTTATAGTATTGGTTCATCTTTTAGCGGAGAGAGTAAAACCATTGCCGTTCACAGCAAAATTACCGGAGATAAAACAGGATTGATTGACGGAATGAGCATAACCGGAACTGTCAGTTTAGATAATGTACTAAGTACGGCTGTACCCAATGAAGCGATTGTCAATGCAGACGGGAAGTATTACATCTTTTTGGTCAAGGAGCAGGAAGAAGAACCACACGACCATAAGGAGGGCGAAGAACACGACCATAACCACGACCACGGTTCGGAAAAAGGAACTCAATTTGTAAGAATGGAAATAGTTAAAGGTGCTTCTCAATTGGGTTACACGGCGATAACGCCTGTAAATGAAATTCCACACGGTACGCATATCGTGATAAAAGGTGCGTTTTTTGTGAATGCAAAAATGAATGATACCGGAGAACACGGTCACGCTCACTAAAATAGTATATAATGAAAAAGAGCATTGAACAAAAGCTGTTGTCAAAGAACACCAATCCGACCAGTATGCGGATATTGGTGTACGATTTCTTGGAGCAACAGCAAACAGCGATGTCCTTATCTGAAATCGAAAGCCATTTTTATAAAGCAGACAGGGTTACGATTTACAGGACTTTGAAAACTTTTGAGGAAAAAGGTATTGTACACAGTATTCAGGAGAACACTACGGTTAAGTATATTTTGTGCCACGACGGGTGTGATGAAGAAACGCACAAGGATTGGCACTTACATTTCTATTGTAAGATTTGTAAACAGACAACCTGTAAGGAGGATTTTATTATACCGCAGAATGGAAGTCAAAATTACCGTATTGACGAAATAAAATTATTTGGTAAAGGTATTTGAGAGAACTGTTTAAAGGAGAGTTTGCAATAGCATTGCAAGCTCTCCCTGTGTACCTTTGTTATAAATATAAATGTGTTATGGACAACTATCTTAAAGAAACAAAAATCCTTGACTACTCAAACGTTTCTATACAAGAGCTATTGGAACAAAGAGGGTGGAAAGATTTGGACACTGTTTCAAGAGTTAAAGCCATTTACAATTTTGTCAGGGATGAAATAAAATTTGGCTACAATGTTTCGGACGATATACCTGCATCAGAAATTCTGAAAGACGGTTACGGACAGTGCAATACCAAAGCAACTTTGCTAATGGCGTTATTAAGAGCAACGGGAATACCTAATCGCATTCACGGTTTTACCATTGATAAAGCCTTGCAAAAGGGAGCTATTACGGGTATTTGGTACAAACTTTCGCCGAAAAACATCTTACATAGCTGGGTTGAGGTATTGGTAAATGAACAGTGGTATTTTTTAGAGGGCGTGATTTTGGATAAACCTTATCTCACAAAATTGCAGGAGCAGAACAGCGATTGCAAAACCACGTTTTGTGGTTTCGGGGTTTATACAGATAATTTTGAGAACCCACCGATTGAATGGAACCTCAACAATACGTTTATTCAGGATAAAGGCATCAATCAGGACTTTGGTGTTTTTGATACGCCAGATGCGTTCTATGCAAAACATCAGCAAAAGCTGAACGCTTTCAAGAAGTTTATTTTTCAGCATATTGTGAGGCATATAATGAATAATAACGTGGAAAGAATAAGAAATAAAAGTGTAACGAACCTAAAAAATTAAAGGCTATGATAAATACAGACAAAAATCACAAGCATACTTACGATGCACAAGGCAAAATGACTTGTTGCACACAGGAAGAAAAAATTTACACCCAAGCAGGTGCAAAAGAGCTGGTAAATGAAAAGCATCAACACGACCACAGCGATGATGACGGACACGACCACAGCCATAGTGAGAGTAGTCCAATTAAAATGTTTTTGCCGAGTATAATATCATTGGTATTGTTGCTTGTTGCCATTTCATTTGACAACTGGCTTCCACAGCAATGGTTTACGGGTTGGGTAAGGATTATTTGGTATGTGGTTGCGTATGCTCCCGTTGGGTTTCCCGTATTGACAGATGCCGTGAAAAGCATCAGAAAAGGGGAAATCTTTTCAGAGTTCTTTTTAATGGGCATTGCCACCATTGGGGCATTTACCATTGGCGAATACCCGGAGGGTGTTGCCGTGATGTTATTCTATGCTGTTGGAGAAGTTTTTCAGACAATGGCTGTTTCGAGGGCAAAAGCAAACATCAAATCATTGCTCGACCAAAGACCTGATGAGGTAACGGTTTTAAGAAACAATCAGCCGGAAACCGTAAAGGCTGAAACTGTAAACATCGGCGAAATCATACAACTGAAACCGGGCGAAAAATTAGGTTTGGACGGAGAACTGTTATCTGAAACGGCATCGTTCAACACCGCAGCACTCACAGGCGAAAGCAAGCCCGACACCAAAGCCAAAGGCGAAACGGTTTTGGCGGGTATGATAAACCTTAATACCGTTGCACAAGTGCAGGTTACAACCGCATATACGGATAGCAAGTTGAGCAAAATTTTGGAATTGGTACAAAATGCTACTTCACAAAAAGCACCAACGGAATTATTTATCCGGAAATTTGCGAAAATATATACCCCTATCGTGGTACTGTTAGCGGTCGCTATTTGTGTGCTGCCTTACTTTTTCGTAGCTGATTATGAGTTTAAGGATTGGTTGTACAGAGCTTTGGTATTCCTGGTTATTTCTTGTCCTTGTGCATTGGTTATAAGTATTCCATTGGGTTATTTCGGAGGAATTGGAGCAGCTTCAAGAAATGGAATATTGTTTAAAGGAAGCAACTTTTTAGATGCCCTTTCCAATATTCAAAACGTGGTAATGGATAAAACAGGTACAATGACGGAGGGTGTTTTCAAGGTTCAGGAAGTGGTATTTGACAAAGCATTTAATCAAACAGAAATGCTACAAATGGTGGACGCTTTGGAACGATTGAGTACGCACCCCGTAGCAACTGCCATTCACGAATATGTTGGCAAAACAAATAATGAAATCAAATTAGAAAACACCGAAGAAATTGCAGGACACGGACTGAAAGCCGAAGTAAACGGAAAACAATTATTAGTAGGAAATTTCAAATTGATGAACAAGTTTAACATTCAGCACGATGTTGATGTAAGTAAAATTGTTTACACCATAATTGCCGTTGCTTACGACAACAAATTTGTAGGTTATCTTACCGTTGCCGACAGCATAAAACAAGACTCACAAAATACCATTGACAAGCTGAAAATGCTCAACGTAAAACCGACAATGTTGAGTGGCGACAAAAGTTCGGTTGTGAAATTTGTTGCCGAACAATTAGGAATTGCAAACGCTTTTGGCGACTTGTTGCCCGAAGACAAAGTAAGCAAGGTAAAAGAAATCAAAGCCAAAAATGAAACCGTTGCCTTTGTCGGAGACGGTGTAAATGATGCACCTGTTGTAGCGTTAAGTGATGTCGGTATTGCAATGGGCGGTTTAGGTAGCGATGCCACCATTGAAACAGCAGACGTAGTAATACAAGACGACAAGCCGAGTAAAATACCTATGGCAATCAATATCGGTAAACAGACAAAGAAAATTGTTTGGCAAAATATCACATTGGCATTTGTAGTAAAAGGAATTGTTTTAATACTTGGTGCAGGTGGCTTGGCAACAATGTGGGAAGCCGTTTTTGCCGATGTAGGTGTAGCATTATTGGCAATCTTAAACGCAGTACGAATACAACGAATGAAATTTTGACAAACCAACGCTAAAAGCAAGCACATTTGCAAACCGCACAAGGCGACACACAAGCCAAAGTTTGCAAAAGAGCTTGCTTTTTCCAACGCACGACAGAAAAAACAAAAAAATCTTTCCACGCTTCGCAAAAAATTAAATCTGCCGACACACCAAACCTGACAGACAAATACGAACGGACGGAAAAAACCACAGCTGCCAACATCGGTTTGGCGTTATGGCGGCTGACGTGCATAATTTGAGCTTAGTGCTACTATTAAACTTTTGTGCTAAATTTGGGCTGATGTTCCCTGATTGCCGCCACAAACGCCAAGCCGTGAACCGTTATGCGGCAGCTTAAAAGACGACACCAAACCAAAAAAATCATCTTGACAACCACCCGACTTTGAACTACGAAGGATGAAATTTTTCAGGGACAACTTCCAGCATTTCCAAAAAACAGTTTACCCATTGACTTGGAGACAAACAAACAATTTGAGCATTAAGGTTTAAACCGAATTTTTCCGAAATTGACCTGACCTGACTTTTCCTGAAAATCGACTTTAAAGCTGTTTTTACAGATAAATCAGGTTTCTCTAACAGACAGGAAATAAATGCTAAGTATTTGGCTTTAAACTTAAAATCAAAAAATAACTGTTTTCTTTTAATGTTTAACAGGGCTGATTTGACAGTTGGCGGTGGCAAGAAACTTTCAGGACCTACCTCATAGACAAGTTTCAAATCAAAAAAAGTATGATAGAAAACGGTATATGGATTGTAAAGCTTCCTCGAAAATAACTTTTGTGTAGGTTCTAACTGAAGGATAATGGAACCTCCCAGAAAATTTCCAAGACTCTCAAACATCAGGATTTTGAAAATATCGGAAGTAATGCCATAAGGAATATTTGACACCACTTTGAAAGGAAATTTCGGAACTGCAAA
>JAFELW010000009.1:0-30225 GCA_037861325.1 Riemerella anatipestifer | reverse complement strand
TGTTAGGCCTCCCGCTAGCGTTCATCCTGAGCCAGGATCAAACTCTCCATTGTATGTTTTTCCTGTCTCACTCAAAGTTTTGTTACGCTTTGGTTTTTTCCTTACTTGGTTGTTATAGTATCTTTCAATGTTCTCTATTCTTCTCGCTAAACCTCTCACTGAACTTTCCCAGTTCCGATTTGCGAGTGCAAAAGTAAAAAGTTTTTTTTAATTGACCAAATGTTTTTGAAAAAATTTTTAAATATTTTTTTTTCAACACCGCTAAACACCCCTCGCAATACTCCTCCTTATTCTTAAGGCTTATCACTACTAAGCATTTAATCTATCAATCCACTCCTACTCTCTCGTATCGAGGCTGCAAAAATATAAATTCTTTGTCATTAACTCCAAATGTTTTACACACTTTTTTTATCCACCCTATTTAATTGACTGATTTGCAAAAGAAAAAAATAAAAATAGAATCTAAATATATAGTAATGTATAATATATGTGGCAATTTTTGGATTATGTCTAAAACTAATTATAGTTTGCCAATGATTCTTTCAATTCGCTTTTGATAATATCTACAAAAGATTTTGGTTGTAGTACTTTTACCCTTCTACCATATGATAAAATTTCTTGCCAAAAATCATAGGTAGGAACTAGAAATACACTAACGATGGTTTCTGTATCCGTTTCCTTTTCCACTTTTTGAGAATGGTGTATAGGTAGTTTTTTAACATAACTGCCCTGTTGCTTATCAAAAGAAAGGATTATTTTCTTGGGAGGCATTCCGTTAGGCAACACAATACCGAAGGAGTCTTTATAAAGATTTTCTATGTCTATAATTTCAGGAACAAATGAGGAGGAGGATACTTCTAAATCGCTTATCCTATCTAAGCCATATGCCGTAATTTCTTTGGAAGTTTTACCATCGTCATAGGCTTGCCCTAAGACATACCAACGGTATCTAAATTCTTTAAGAGCGTAAGGTTTTATTTTTTTTAGTTTGGGAATTTCATCATTATTCCATAAGCTATAATGTTTAAAGCTAATGATTTTGTGTTTGTTAATTGCATTTAGTAAATCTTCAAGATTTTCGGTAATACCTCTAGGTGAACGATTTTCGAAGAGCAAAATATCTGCATTCTTTTTTGAGGAGCGGTACGCATTTAACAATAACAACGATTCAAAATATTCTTCTGGTTCTTCATCAGAAATAATATAGACTTTTTTATTTTTATCATAGCTAATATTTATTCCTGATAATTTTTCAATTAGTTTTTTATCTCTGAGGAAAGTACGATTGGTAAAACTTAAATCTAAATCTTCATTTATAAAGCGTTCGGATAAGTATTCAAAAATCTCTTGGTAAGAAGCTCCTCTATCTTTTCGTCTTTTCAAAAATTCTTCTATATACTTTAGTCTAAATATTTGCTCAATTACCATAATAATTGTTTTTTACAAAAATATACTTTTACTACGACAAAACATGTCAGCATTAAAACATTTGGTCAATGGGTAGTTCGCAGTAGTTTTTTCGTCCGCAATTTTTACAGTGTAATCCCGTCCATACATCATCAAACTGTTGCATGGCATTTTGTACAAGTTCGGTTTCATTGGTAAGAATTCCAGCCTCAAAATTTCTATTCCGTTCGGATTTCATTCCCAATCCTGCTCCTGTAAGATTGGCAGAGCCGATATAAACTTCATTACAGTCAAAAACCAATATTTTAAAATGAACTCTAGGGCAAGTGGCTTTTTCTAGATGCTCTATAAGCAGTGGATATTTATCAAAATCGTTTTTGAAATTTCGTCCAGGCTCTTTTGCGAATAATAGCCTAACCTCAACATTTCTTTGTACCAATTTAGATAATCCTGCCAAAAAGGGTTGTGTGCCTTTAATGCCTTCCTTTATATAAAGGTCTTTTATGTCTGCTGTGCCTATCCAGAGGGAACGCCGAACATTTAAAGCTTTTTCTATAACTTGGTAATAGTGGTCTTCGTTTTTAATATAGGTTATCATAATTTATACATTGTTCTATTACTCAAGGTTTTCTATGGGGACATTCCATACAGGAGTGTCGTTTTCTGTGTGGATATTGTATTGTCCATTGCAAAAATCTGGGCGTACCCATTTAGCGAGAAAATCCACTTCGTCCTTTCTTTCTATTCTATATACCATACCTTCTGGCAGTTCTACGCTTTCTATCGTGGGTGTTTTTTGGTTCAGTATCGGAATTAAAAGTTCAGTAGAAATGGCGTCGCCTTTATGGAGCAGTCTTGGACTGTTCAGTTCGTAGTGGTTCAGTTTTTCTAATAGATTGTTTTGTGTCCAACGCTTATTTTCGGGGCTAAAATAGTCAAAAAAAACGATAGGTTCAGTATTTATTTTATAGCGTATGCCATGGGCTTGTGCGAGCCATTCGCCCACGACTCTTTCGCCCTCTTGAAGCATAGATTCAAAGGTTGCTTTTCGTCTTTCTACCCATAAGGCAAACAGTTGATGTTGTTTAAACCTACTGTCTTTTGCCAGTCTTCCAGAGCGTGTTAGTGCCAGTATTTGGTTATTCCATTTAATAATTCCCACATTAGAGCCATCGTATTTCTCGTGTACAAATACGGTATCCCAAGCATCTCTTTTCTTTTCGGTTAAAAGACGTACCTGCCCAGCACCTATATGGTGGTCGCCTGTTCCAAGTTTAGAATTAGGGAAATGCCCTATGGAACCGTAGTTTTTGATGTTAAAAGTTTTCATATATTGCATTTTGATACAAAGAAAAGGATTAAAGCAGACGGAATATGTCGTAGTGAAATATTTAATTTTAACGGTCATATTTTGTCGTTATCATTGTTTATTTTTGTGAAAAATTACATCATGAAAAGCACCATAAAGTTTCAGCCATTTGTTGGCAAGTCTTATCATCAAAATCCGTTTAAAATTTTAGTTTTAGGAGAAAGCCACTATTTTGGCGATGAAGATTTAAAAGCGTTTATTGAAGGGAATACTTCTAAAATCGGTGGTGTAACCCAAGAGGTGGTGCTGCGATTTATAGCCTATAAAAACGGTAATGGCTCGTTTGAAACTTGGATGAATACTTTTACTAGATTTTCTAACCTGTTATCTAGGAAGAAGCTTGATGATTTGGAGACTGTGGAAGTATGGCAAAATTTAGCGTTTTATAATTTCGTGCAGTTCCCTATGGGCGGTCCTCGTGAAGCCCCAACCACAGAAGAGTTTATAAAAAGTGAGCCTGCTTTTAAAGAGGTATTAAAGAAACTACAACCTCATCTGATTATATTCTGGGGACACCGCTTATGGAATAATTTTCCTAAAAAGGCTTACTATAAAAAAGGTAATCTCCACTTATTATCTTATGAGTACGATTACCCCATTTTTGTAGTGCCACACCCAAGTAGCCAACCTAAAAATACTAATGAAAAGTATGAGGAACTAAAGGCGTATATGAAAATGTTATAAGTTCTACATCATTTATACTCGAAACACTTCCGTAGTTACACTAATAGGTTCTTATAATTAGTATCTCTTATATTCGTTTTTTTAATAACTCTCACTTAATTATTAGTATTTTTCTATTTAATAACCTTTGGGTAGTATTTACTTACCCAAAGGTTAATATTATTGTTTATTTTTCTAAGAACTGAATAACTTAACTATTAGTGTTCCTAATAAAACAATAAGTAATATCATAATGACACCCAAAATAATGGCTATCCATTTAAACAACTTAACGATATTGGCTAGATGAGTATTATAACCTCGCAAGTAGGATTCTATAAGATTAAGCCCTCCAGCTAAGACTACTAAAACATCATCCACCCAACCAACCACAGGAACATCTGGAATAGCATCTATTGGGCTAATAACATATAACATAGATAACACCAATAGCACCCACTGAGGAATATGATAATTAGGCTTAGTTAGATTGGCAGGTAACTGCGTATTGGATATGTTTTGCTTTTTCATTTTAAACATTTTTTCAATTAATATACATAATTTCCATTTTCATCTGTAAAAACACCACTTATTTTACCTGCTGTAATTTGGTCATTATTTCTTTTGAAATGCCCATAAGCACCCCTTATATAATTATGTATATTCCTACCATTTTTTTCAATACCTAATATATTTGCTAACTCCGAAATTTTAATCGGTCTTTTAGCATTTAAAGCAATATCTGCTATTTTGTTGTATAAATCTATTTGGTTCATTTTATTTTTTTTTTAATGAAAGATAATTTAAAATATAAACTCAATATCCACTTCTATTTCATTTACATTTTTAACACTATTTTTAACCTTAGAATTAAGTTCAAAAACAGGCGTTGCTGCTAAATTAAAAGCAAACTCACTCGCTCTTCTATATTCTGATGTTATAGTTGACTTTACTCTAGTTTTACTATTAAAAACACCTCCATCCCTAGAATCTCTTTCCCTCACTAAACTAACTAGCTCTGTTTCATGATAAAGATTAAGATTATCTATTCTTTTTTTTAACTCGTCTATGTTATTACACAAATTAAAATTATCACTTTTTTCGTATTCTTTACTAATTTCAATAGTACTAGTTAACTTTTTCTCTTCCTCTTTCTTGTATGATGAATCAATGTTTACCACCTTGTATTTTACCTCACCAGAAGCGTCCATTTCTCTTTCTTCTGATTTAAAGGAAGTAACTTTAACATTTATTGATTTTGCTCCAAGTAACCTCCCAAAATCCATATATAAGTTAAGTTTTTCTTTTAAAAAAAAACTCTCAATATTATCAATATCGCCATTTATATATGTATTTTCCTGATAGGGATGTTTATACAATACTGTTTGTAATCTTGGATTACCACCAATAATATGAAATTCATTTCTCACTTTTTCTAAATCATATTCATATGATTTGATTTCTATGTCAGAAGGTAAATTTTTAGTTTCTGAAAGATATTTATACCCCAATGCTATTTCATCTTCTTGAAATACTATAAGTTCTGGATTCTCTGTTTTCATATTTTTATCAATGGATTTTCTTAAAAAAATAATATAACACAACTACTCCCAAAACGATAGACATCCCCAAAAACAACTTGGATAGTCTATTTTTTAAAATTTCATTTGTCTTTATTTGTTCTATGATGTTTCGTATTTTGTCCTTTTCAATTTGCCTATCTAAAACTTCAGAATCTTTTTCTAAATAAGATAAAACAACATCTAAATTATCTTTTGCGTCTATCAAATAAGTGTAGTGAATTCTTCTGCCTACATTATCTTTATTCGTATAATAAGAACTTAAGTACAGACGATTATCTTTTACTTTTACTTTAACAAAATCGTCTTTGTATACTTGCTTAAAATCATCGTTATAAATAACTTTTTTCGCATGTTTTAAAACCTCATTTTTATCTGTAATTAACAGACCATTGTAAACTAGCAACTCATTAGTACTAGCGTCTTCTCGTTGTGAAATAAGTATCCTTTCCATATTATGCAAAAATTTTTTCTATTATTAGTTTTAACTCCTCATCTTTAGTTGTATCAATTAACGATACATTATCTTTAAAACTCTTATACTTCTTTTTTTCAATCAACTGTTTAAATTTTTTCAGAGCCTCTGTTTCGGAAATAGTTAATAAATCCTTATGCGTACCGAACAAAATTATTTTCTTTTTTCTACCTCCGCTTTTTTTTGTATTTTCAAAATCCATAAATATTTGTAAAAGCCTACTATTGCACCTTCTTTGATATTCCTCTTCATTCTCAAGATATTGTTTTATATTAAAGAAAAAGAAAATATACTGAGACTCTTCAATAAGTGAGGAGTATTTTTCTCTATAAGTATCCATACCTCCCAAATCTGTGGCTTTTTTTATATTAATCTCAGTCTCATTTTTAAGCCTAATAACAAAATCCTCATGAGTCTCCTCATCTGTACTAACTCCCAAAAAAGGGGTTCTTCTTAGATAGCTAAGAAATCTCGTTTTCCCTGCTTGGGGCATCCCTATAACACAGAGATTATCTCCATTTTTTGCATCTTTAAAGAAGTCTTTAAATAGAAAAAAAAATAATGCTGCTACTCCTATTATAATTGGTATCATATAATTTTATTTTAATTATTAAATTTAATTACAATTTCACAATTTCCAAAAACTCTTTAGGTATAGTTCCGTTTAGAGTGTTTTTACCATACTTTGCATTCAGTGCATTTCTGATATCTTCCTGCATCGGGATTTGGCTATTATTTTGGAAGAGCAACTCTATCCACATACCCGAGGCTACGGTCCCGTACTTTTTCTTTACTGTAACACGCCATAATACTGCCATAATCTTATTTTTTTATTGGTTTTGCTGAAAACAAAAAGGACACAGCACTTGCTTTTGTCCATATTATTCGGTTGGGTTCTGGTAAACCTGAGATGAAAATAGGAAAAAACAGCCTGCGTCCCTATAAAAGGGAGCAACCATGCCTTTGCCCATTATACTTCATCTCTTTGTTTAAATGTACCAGATTTAACCGAATGAAATAATGGTAAGCACCTTATGCTCTATATGTCGTTTTAATTATTATCTTTTCATAATTATCTTATGTTTGCACAAAGATAATATTTATTATCAAACAGACCTATATACGCAGGCTAAAATCCTATATATCTGCAATATTACTACTTTATATCGTCAAAATATGTCGTTCTTGTTTTTTTATTTTGAGTACACATCCTTTTTTAATTGTTCAAAAAAAAGCCCGATGACCATCGCACCGAGCTTAAAGAATTTCTCTATTTATGAATTTAAAATTTTACTTTCTTGTAATTTTAATATATACATAATAGGCTAGTACCAAGCCTATGGTATCTGCTAAAAGGTCTAGCCACTCAGCAGAACGCCCAAGTGCCATAACTTGCTGAAAAATTTCGGTAAGAATAGCGTAAGCAACAAGGATAAAATAGTAGGTATATACACTAGCCTTGGGATACGCCCAACGAAATAGAAAACCTAACACGAAAAACATACTAAAATGAACTACTTTGTCTATTCCTTGAAATAGGAACCAATAATCTTTATGCTCTCCAACAGGTTTGAGAAGGACATAAGTAAGTAATGCCCAATAAATGGGCATTACTATTTTTATAATATGGTGGTATTTTTTAACCAATGACTTCTTGATATTGTTCAGAAGATAATAATTCTGATTGGTCTACGCCTTCTGCAATTTCTAGTTTTATAATCCAACCTTTTCCGTAAGGGTCTGTGTTTACCAATTCTGGCTCATCTTCTAACGCTTCGTTGAACTCCACTACTTTTCCTGCTAATGGTAAGTAAAGGTCTGAAACAGTTTTAACCGCTTCTACGCTACCGAAGACCTCACCTGAATTCAAAGTTTCATCTACAGTATCTACATCTACGAAAACAATATCCCCTAGCTCAGACTGTGCAAAATCTGTAATGCCGACTGTAGCTATGTTACCTTCAATTTTTACCCATTCGTGGTCTTTAGTGTACTTTAGTTCTGCTGGTGTATTCATTTTGTATATTTTATTTTTCTTCAAAAATAACTTAATTATATTATATGTTCAAAATTTTATAGTTTTTTTCAAATAAAGTATTTTAATCCTATGATTTAAAGAACTTTATTATTTATTATCTTTCTCTAATACCACACTAGCCCCTTGAACTTCTCCTCTCATAGGTGGTGCTTGCTTGGTAATTTTAACCTTAATATGCGTAATCTGAGGATATTTAGCCAAAATAGTTTTAATAATTCGTCCTGCCACATGCTCCAACAATTTGGAGTTAACATTCATCTCCTGATGTACTATATCATTAAGCTCCGCATAGCTGATGGTATCTTCCAAATTATCTGTTTGAGCCGCACTCCATAAATCCACATCACACTCCAAATTAACTAAGTAGTAAGTACCTACAATATTTTCTTCTGGCAAGACCCCATGGTAGGCATAGATTTTAATATCCTCTAAAATAATTTTTGACCTCATAAAATATTTTATTTTTGATAATCTACCAAAAGAGAATCGTCTTCTAATTCCACAATTGGATATTCATACTTAAGACTAAGGTAAACCTCTCTTAGAATATCATAAAAATCTTCTTCCGAAGTATCTTTACTCACTTCCTTAGGAATCCAAAAAGTAGTATTTGGGAATAGACCTTTAAGAACCCCTGCTTGGAACATCGTCCCTGAAAATAGAACTTTTGTCCATTTTCTTTCTTCTATTTTTTTTGCTATTTCTAAAAGATTGCCCGAAGCGTCTGATACTTTTTTTAAAAATACTACCCCGTATAAACTATGAGCTAATATTGGGATTTGTTTTTCCTGTTTCAGCCTCAATATTTCTTCTTCTAAACGGTCGTCTGCTGGCATCTGAAACTCTTGATATTTAAAAAAATCTGGAACTGGTAGATTAGTCTTGGTATTTTTTTTATTTTCTTCCATTAGTTTAAAAATTGATGAATCACTTGTTCTACTTCTTTCTGAGCTACGGATAAATCATCGTTAATGATAATTTTGTCAAATTTATCTTGATAAGAAAGTTCTTCCGCAGCTTTATCTACTCTGATTTTAATAGTTGCCTCATCATCAGTTCCTCTAGAAATAAGTCTGTTTTTTAGCTCCTCAATACTTGGCGGTGCAATGAATATAGAAAGAGCTTTTTCTCCAAAAATATTTTTAAGATTAACACCTCCCACTACATCTACATCAAAAATAACTGTTTTGCCCGATTTCCAAATACGCTCTACTTCCGATTTTAATGTGCCATAAAATTTATCCGTATAGACTTCTTCGTACTCCACAAAAGCCTCTTCTGAAATCAGTTGTTTAAACTTTTCTAAACTTAAAAAATGATAATCTTTACCATCTTGCTCTGCACCTCTGGGCTGTCTTGTCGTAGCAGATATAGAAAACTCCAAATTGGAAAATTTCTCTAAACAATACTTTACCAATGTGGTTTTACCACTCCCCGATGGTGCCGAAAATATAATAACTTTATCCAATGTTTTACCTTTTTATTATCGTTTACAATACATTAAGCGTTTGTTCTTTAATTTTTTCCAAATCGTCTTTCATCAATACTACCAATTTCTGAATTTCTGCGTGGTTAGCTTTAGAACCTAATGTATTGATTTCTCGCCCTATCTCCTGGGCTATAAAACCTAATTTCTTACCATTAAATTCATCTTGAAGCATCGTATCTTGATAGTATTTAAGATGCTGAGCCAACCTTACTTTTTCTTCTGAAACATCTAACTTTTCGGTATAATAAGCCATCTCTTGGTAGAATCTGGTTTCATCTACATTCTCAAAATCTTGCAACGCTTTCTGATATTTTTCTTTGATATTAGCCAATCGCTCCGCTTCAAAAGGCATTACTTTTTCTAAATTCAGACCAATATTGGTAATATTTTTTTGTAATTCTTCTTGCAAAGACAGTCCTTCGGTTTTTCTAAACTCTGTAAAGTTATTGATGGCTTCTAACAATAATCGTTCTATAAAACTCCACTCTTCTTCTGACATTTCCTCGGCGTTGTAAGTCGTAGCATCAGGCAACCTCATCGCCATTTTTAGAAGTTCAAAGTCTGGTGTATTCTCTGAAACCACCTCTTTAAATTGAGCGATATAGTTTTGAATTATCTCTTTATTTAGTACCAATTGGCTCTCTTTAACCAAATTTTCTACATTGATACAACAGTCAACCTTCCCTCTTAAAACCATTTCTGAGATTATTTTTTTAATCAGAAATTCTTTTTCCCTATATATTGAGGGCATTCTGAGACTGATGTCTAAACCTTTACTATTAACAGATTTAATATCTATACTTATTTTTTTATTCTCAAAAGTACCTTCGGCTCTCCCAAAGCCTGTCATAGATAATACCATATACTTATAAAAGATGAATTGAAAAATTTTAATGCTTACTTACCTTTATACTGAGGTTTTCTTTTTTCTAAAAAAGCGGCTATCCCCTCTTGAAAATCCCAAGTTTCTGCAGCATCTTGCTGGAGAATACTCTCCAAATCTAACTGCTCCGATAGACTATTCTGATAAGATTTATTAAAGGCTTTTTTTGTAAGCCCCAATGCCACAGTAGGCTGATGAGTAATATGTTCTAGGACTTGTAAAGATTGTTCCGAAAAAGTAGCATCTGAAAAAACATCTACCACCAAACCTCTTTCTAAAGACTCTTTAGCAGATAGCTTCTTCCCTGTAAATGCCAAATAACTCGCTAAGGAACGCCCTAAAAGTTTAGGCAAATAGTAAGTACCTGCCGTATCTGGCACTAGTCCTATATTAGAAAAAGCTAAGGAAAAATACGCTGACTCTGACGCCACTGCAAAATCACAGATGAGAGCTAACATTGCTCCTGCACCAACCGCAGGACCATTAACCAATGCAATTACTGGTTTTTTAGCATAGACAATAGCCTTCACTAACGGATTATAATAATCTATCACAATCCTTTGGATAAAGCGTTCCTCATTGGCTTCTGCTTTATAATCTAAAGCTTCCTTTAAATTCTGTCCAGAGCAAAATGCCTTACCTTTACCGCTAATTGCAATACAGCGTACACTAGAATCTGCATCGCAAGCTTTTATAAAGTGCAATAACTCTTCTAAAACAACCTTATTAAGACTATTAAACGATTCTGGCTGATTGATATATGCGATTTGAAGCTTTCCTTCAAAATGGTTATCTACATCTATTAATTTATACATAAAGTAAGTTTATTATTCCCAAAGATAAAAAAACTTCCACATATGAAAAAAGCTCATACACAGAAGTTTTATCAGTTAAGATTTTTAAAAACTTGTAATCAACCCTATCGTTGCAATTTTTCTCCGTAACTTAAATCCCCAGCATCTCCTAATCCTGGAGTAATGTAGCCTTTGTCCGTCAGTTTTTCATCTACCGCACCTACCCAAATATAGGCTTCTGGATATGCTTTTTGAAGAGTTTCCACTCCTTCTTTGCTCGCTATAGCGGCTACTATATGAATTTGTGAAGGATTACCATTAGTAAGTAAATCTTTAATAGCTTCAATTAGCGAAGCTCCTGTGGCTAGCATTGGGTCTGCCACAATAAGTGGTCGCCCCTCGATATTAGGACAAGTAAGATAATCTTGTTTTATACTAAAATAATCATTAGCATCGTGCTTTCTATACGCCGCTACAAAACCACAATCTGCTTTATCAAAATAATTTAGAACGCCTTGAAACAGAGGCACACCCGCTCTCAAAATAGTTGTAATAACAGGTTGAGTTTCTATTTCTCTTGAAGCAATTTTATCTAGTGGTGTGGTAATCTCTACTTCTTTATAAGGCAAATGTTTACTAATTTCAAAAGCGGCTATTTCACCTATTCTTTCCATATTCCTACGAAACTTCATTCTGTCCGTTTGTACGGAAACATTTCTTAAATCGTTAATCCATTCTGTAACTAATGAAAACTCTTCTGATAATACTGTAAACATCTTATTTCTTGCTTTTATTCTGATACAAATTTCGGTATTTTTTAACAATAGACCTAGTAAGTTTCTCTATTTTTTTATTCAATAAATAAAAAGCGAGAAGATAATGAATATCCTCTCGCTCTTTGTCACATAGATTTAAAATTCTATTGTTGATCTTTTAAAGCAGCTTTTACTTTAGACGTTGGTAAGAAAATTTGGAATCCTACATTAAGCCCTAGATTTCCGTTACCTGCTGTATTACCACCACCAGTTACGGTATCAAACTTCAATAAAGCATCTAAACTTACATTTTTAGTAATAAAATAAGAGTAACCAGCTCCTACACCTAAGTTAACACCATTAGTTGTACTTCCAGCACTGTTATTGATTCCACCAAAACCTACAGTACCTTCTGCGAAGAATCTACCATTTTTAAGTAAGCTTTCAATCTCATTACTTCCGAAGTAGTATCTTGTAAATCCACCCAATGTCCAATTAGTAGTAGTACCAGTACCTCCTCCTGCACTAGCAACATCTAAACCAACTTGTGCACCTACAGCCCAGTTGTCTTTCACAAAGTAACCCACTTGAGGCGTCAGATTTAAATTTACTCCATTGGTAAATCTCATTTTAGCTACCTGACCACCTACCATCCAGTTTCCTTCTTGAATCTGTGCGTTAGCCGTACCAAACAAACCTGCTGCAAATACCACAGCTCCTAAAAATAATTTTTTCATAAATATAGTTTAAAATTAATTTACTATGCAAAGAGCAATAATTATACCAAAATACCTTTTATGACAATATTTCTTGTAATTCTAGCCACTTCATCTCTATTCTCTCTAACTCTTTGGCGTTTTTTTCTAACAACTCTGATAGACTAGCCACTTTCTCATAATCTGTTTCTCCGTTGAGCTGTGTGAGTATAGTTTCTCTTTCTTCTTCTAGCTTCGGTAATTGTTTTTCTATTTCTTCTAATTCTCTCTGTTCTTTAAAAGATAGTTTTTTCTTAGGTAAAGGCTCTTTTCTTTCTGTCTGAGGAATTTCCACCTTTTCTTTTTCCTTATTATTTTGTTTTAGCTCTAAATCTTTAGCGGCTCTATATTCCGTAAAGTTGCCTGTAAAATCTTTTACTTTACCATCTCCCTCAAATGCCAAAATATGGTCTACCACTCTATCCATAAAGTATCTATCGTGAGATACTATGGCTAATGTACCTTGAAAGTTTTGTAAAAAGTTTTCTAAAACGCTTAGGGTAGGTAAATCCAAATCATTGGTAGGCTCATCAAAAATTAAAAAGTTAGGGTTTTGATACAACACATACATTAAATGTAACCTTCTCTTCTCTCCTCCAGAAAGTTTAGAAATGGGTGAGTACTGAGCTTGGTCATCAAATAAAAATAATCGTAAAAATTGGGACGCAGAAATAGTTCTACCATTAGCTAATGGAAAGTTTTCGGATATTTCTTTGATGAAATCAATTACTCTTTCGTCTTCCTTATAGGTAAGTCCTTTTTGAGAAAAATAGCCAAATTTTATGGTTTCTCCTGTTTCTATCTCTCCACTATCATAGTTTTCTAACCCTTGGATAATATTAAGTAATGTGGATTTACCCGCTCCATTTTGCCCTACAATTCCTACCTTTTCGCCTCGCTGAAACTGATAAGAAAAATCCTTTAATATCACTTTATCATCATACTTTTTGTGGATATTTCTAAGCTCAAGAATCTTTTTGCCCAAACGCTCCATTTTAAAGTCTAGCTCCAAGCTATCTTTTCGAGTATCTGTCTTAGCAACTTTTTCTGTTTCGTAGAAAGCCTCTATTCTACTTTTTGATTTTGTAGTTCGTGCTTTGGGCTGCCTCCTCATCCATTCCAATTCTTTACGGTAAAGATTATTGGCTTTATCTATGGTAGATTGCAGGTTTTCTTCTCTAATCATTTTGTTTTCTAGATAAGTAGCATAGCTCCCTTGATGTATGTATAGTTGCTGGTCTTCCATCTCCCAAATTACATCGCAAACACTATCTAAAAAGTATCTATCGTGCGTTACTAACAAAAGAGTAATCCTAGCTTTAGAAAGGTAATTTTCTAGCCACTCCACCATATCCACATCTAAATGGTTGGTAGGCTCGTCCATAATCAAAAGCGTATGTTTATGCTCAGCTCTAGTTTCTGTAAGCAATTTCGCTAATGCAACTCTTTTTACTTGCCCTCCTGACAATGTCCCCATTTTGGCATTAAGGTCTGTAATTTTGAGTTGAAAGAGGATTTGTTTCATTTCATTTTCTAAATCCCACGCTTTATGAATTTCCATATCTGCGAGAGTCTTCTCAATAAACGCTGTATCTGTAGATTGTAAAGACAGATGGTAATTTCTAACAGCATTTATAGGGTCTGAATCTAGCTTCATCATAAACTCTTCCACCGTATCCTCCGCATCGAAAGTAATTTCTTGGTCAAAAAGCACCATTTGTATATCTTTATTTACCAATACCGAACCACTATCTGGAATTTCTTTTCCTAAAATAATTTTTAGAAGGGTAGATTTCCCGCTTCCATTTTTGGCAACAATGGCAATTTTATCTCCTTCATTGATATTAAAAGAAATATCTTGAAATAAAGTTTTAATTCCGTAAGATTTGGTAAGATTTTCAGCAGTGATGTAATTCATTCTCTAGAAAATTGAAATTGAGTGCAAAGATAGCATAAAAAAACCGTTTCAGTTGGGCATTTCCCTTCTAAAACGGTTCTAAAAATAATATGGAATATTCTACTAAAAGCTATACTTAATGGTAGTCCCTCCGAAGAAATAAGCTCTCGCAGGTCCCGGATTAACATCTGTAGTTACCCCAACAGGATAGCCATTACCTAAATCTGTATCACCTATTGCATTCCCTACAAATAGAAAGGCATAGTTGACTCTATTCGTTAAATTATTCCCTGCCACATAAGCGTCTAAGTTCCACTTACCAAACTCCTTTTTATAGCCTATCTTGGCATTGTATTGATGAAAACCTTTTACATTGATTTCGTTGGCAAAATCAGTATAAACATCACTTAAATAATTAAATGTATTTCTAACATAAAGTCCAAAACGCGTATCAAAATCCAACCCTAAAGAATATTTTACCGAAGGTATGCCTACCACCTTTTTACCTGAATAATCTTCGCCTAACATACTAAAGGACTGATATTTAAAATCATATTTAGAGAGATTAAAATACGGTAACACTTTATTTATAAAATTATTAGATGTATAAGAGTAGCCTAAACTCAACTCTAGTCCTCTATTGAACTGATTTCCTGTATTCCCCCAATAAGAGTACATATCTCCAGCACCATCGCTAGCCCAAAGCTGTGTTAGCTTATCTTGAACTCTGATATCAAACAAGGATATTTGATAATCAAATTTCGTTTTTCCTAGCAATCCGTGTACTGAAAAATCCCACATTTTAGCACGCTCTGCTTTGAGTAAATCATTAGTTTTTCCTGTAGCAGAAACAAATGCTGTGGAAGCTGTAGGTGCGTTATAACCCTCACTATAGCTTAAATTAAATAATTGATTTTTCCATTTTTTTTGCAACGCTATATGAGGCGTTAAAACCATAGAAAAATCTTTTTTGAAAGAGGTATCCTGATTATATCCATCTAACAGTCCTGGATAAGCCAATAAGTCCGTTCTATCATAACCTTGCTTGTTGCCACTCACACCTAGAAGAAGAGATAAGTCTAAAGGTTGATAGGTCAATCTATTGGTAAGAAATACCGAAAAATTATAATTATCATACTTAAAATAAGTCCCTCTTTTAGATAATGGTCGAGTCTGTAAATCTGGTTTATCCAAACTACCGTCAAAACGATAATTAGAGATTAAAGCTCTAGAAATAAGATATTCTCCACCTGCTTCCATTTCATTTTTAAAATCTTCAGAAATAGGATAACTCCATTTTAGTTCAGACCTCACACCATAGCTTGGTTGTTGAGAGTTTTCTGCAGCTCCTGCAGCCGTTCGCTTAGTATCTAAATGATGATAAAATAAAGAGGTATTATAGGTAACATTAGGATTGATTTTCCATTGATGACCTATAATAGTTCTTGTTGCGATGAAATGGTTTTCTGCATTCTTCCTAGCATAGGCTGCATTACCAGGGTCTTTACCATCATAATAGTCTTGAAGAGAAATCTGTCCTGTAACGCCTTCATAAGAATTGTTATGACTCGCATACACCATTAAACTATGAGCTTGAGCCAATTTAAAGTTCCCCATAAAAGCATAGTTATTTTTCCTAGTATTACCTCTAGGACGGTAGCCATCACTCCCTATATGCCCATAGTTGAACATAATATTTGCATTATCCATTACTGTTTCTACCTTAGTGTTAGACTGAAACAAACCAAACGAACCAAAAGCCAAAGACTCTGATAAATGAGTCCCTTTTTTAGTTTCTGGACGCATATAGAACCTTACGGCTCCTCCTGTACCTCCACCATAAAGTGTAGAGGCAGGACCTTTGACGACCTCAATATTATTGATAAGAGAAAAATCCATATCTTCTAAAATAGTAACGCCATCAGCATTGGTAATTGGTGCCGAATTGAGGTAAAACTTCACTCCCCAGTTATTGAATTTTTGGTCGTTACCATAACCTCTCAGAACAATTCTTTGCCCTCCAAACTGAGTTCTTTTTTCTACTTGAACACCAGCCATTGTCCCTAATGATTGCTCTATAAAGTGAGGGTTATTCCTTTCCACTTCATAAGCGGATATAATTTCCGTAGATTGGGCTTGTTTAAAAAACTCTTTCCTCTCTTGCTTTACTTTTTGCCTTGCACTTATGACAACACTGTCTACAATCTTTTCTTTTTCTACATTCTGTGCAATAGCTTTTGTTACTAATAAAAAAGTGATAAAAACGGTTAATTTATTCATTATTATTCTCTTTTGATTAAAATGAAAATACCTTGGTAGAAAATAAACTCCTACCAAAGTATCAATTTTAAATACTATTTTCTAAGGATAAAAACTGCTAGATGTATCTGCAAATGATTTTATTTCTATTCTGTAAATTTCTCTACTTAGCTTTTTATCCTTATAAACAATATAATATTTATTGAGATTTTCCTTATTAGTTTTATTTCCTTTATCAGGATAAGTCATTTCAGTTCTAGGGTAGGTATAGCTGGCTTCCAATAAATATCTATTGGTATCTCCTGTTTCTAAACATTTAACTTTAGTTGGCAATAAAGTTCCTCCCATTTCAAACCCTAGAAAATCTATATTTACCTTTTGAGAGCTGGATAAAACAACTTTATAACTTTCTCCTCTCACCCCTTTGATTCCTCCAAACCATAAAGACTTTTCTGCAGATGTAATTTCCATATTAACAGATTTGTTTTCCTGAGATTTGCAGAAATAAAGTATCAGCAATAAAGATAATCTCAATAAATATTTCATTTTTTATTTGATGATTAGTGTTGATGTGTAAAATACCTTCCCTTGACTCTCTGCACTAAGTACATAAGCACCCTTTGGAAGGTTTACATAAAATTCCACTCCATTTTTTACACCATTTTGAGTGTATACTAGTCTACCAGAACCATCATATACTAAAACTTTAACATTATTATATTCCTGTTCATTAAACTGTAAATGAAGTTCTCCACGAGACGGATTTGGATAAACTCTAGTATTATTTTTTAATGTATTTGTTTCCTTCGTGCTTAGTCCAACCTCTTCATTAACAGAAGTGAATACGCCTCTACCATAGGTAGATGCTAATAATGTTTTGGTAGAAGGACGATAGTCGATATTTGTAACTCTTACATTACCAAGTCCATTAGAATACTGCTCCCAAGTAGGTGTAGCTGACTGGAAATTAGTTGTTCCCCAAATACCCAACTCTGTACCCAATAAAACTTCATTTATATTCTCTGGATTCATAAATGCACATCTAACTGGCATATCTGGCAGATTAGCATGTTTATCTAACCATGTTTGTCCTCCATCTGTAGTATAATAGACTTTGCTTACATCAGCACCATAGTTAGGTATGGTTACTATTATATTTTCTTCAGAAACACCAAATTCTATATCTGATATACTTCCCACAAAAGGAGTTACCAGTTTAGTAGAAGTAGGCGTGTCTGTATTCGCATTTTCTACTTTATATAAGTTACCTATATTTGATCCTACAAACAACTTAGTAGATGTTGTGGTATAAGGAGACACAGCTATTTTGCTCACTTCCTCACCTGAAGCAGGAGTTCCTACAGTTACAATACCTTCTACCAAATTAAGAGGATTAGATTTTAAACCACTTACTCTATGAAGAGTAAGCCCCGTATTATAAGAGTAAAAAATATCTAGATTTTTATCTAATCCTATTTCATTTATAAAATGTCCTGTTTCTCTTTTACCTTCTGATAGTAAATAGACAAACTTATTAGTTGGATAAGAATATAGATAATGATTATTGTATACATATCCATTAACTATATATTGATTCTCATCATCATAGGCTACTTGCCCTCCATCACCACCTGTATATTCATACGCTTCATAAAAATTATTGGCTAAAGGAGATCCGTATAATATCTGGGTTCCATTATCTTGTGCTCCTGCTATAATCTCTTCATTAGCAGAATTAGTGGTTGGATTTATGGCCGCATCATAGAACTGAGTTACATTGTATCTTTTATTTCTCATTTCTATCCCCGTGCTATTATCAATTTCATTTTTATTTGGAGCAAAGTAAACACCTCCATCATTACCAAATAAAACTTGAGAGCTATTAGCAGGATTAAAGACTATAGCATGTTGGTCGGCATGTACCGTAACTTTATTCAACGGAATAGCTGAATGCCATTTGGTAAGTGTATTCCATGTAGCTGCACCATCTGTAGATTTATGAATATTGATACCCCCTGTATAAACTATCTCATCATTATCAGGATCTGTTGCTATTACCAAATCATAAAAAGATTGACCTCTAGTAAAATCATTAGCAGCTATTCCTGTATCAGGATCATCTGGCAAAGTTATCGTAGCATTAGTATCATTAGTTGCCACCCAAGTAGAGCCCCCATCTACGGTCTTGAGAATTCTTACAGGTTCTGTGGTTCCTTCTCCCTGCATCAGAACATATGCCTTATTAGCATCTTGTTTTGACAAAGCAAAATTTACCCTAGAACTAGGCAACGAGGCATCATAAATATTAGTAAAATTAACTCCATCTTCAGATTTAAATATTTTTCCTCCAGATAAAACACTGCTACCAAACATAGATTGTCTAGTAGAAACCCATACAGAATTATCTGCTGCAATTTCAATCTGCTGAATAGAATATCCTATATTATAATTAGCAACCAAACTTGTTACTTTTGAAAAATTTTGTCCTCCATCTACCGATTTATATAGACCAGCATCATAAAGTCCGTGCCAACCTTCATTATATCCTCCACTTACACCTACATAAACTTCAGAAACTCCATTATTATTTCTTACCTTGATATCATTGATATAAAAATTACCTCTTCTCACATCCCCTGAATAGGATACAGGTTTAGTAAAAATATTAGTCCATGTCTGTCCTCCATCCGTTGTTTTCCAAATTCCAGAGCCTACATTATCATAAGTACACGACTCTCCCGTACCAACATAAAAAGTATTAGAATCATTAGGATCAAAAGTCATACATACCACCGAGGTATTTTCCCAAAAATCATTTACAGGCGTCCACTCAGAATTTGGATCAGTAATATCATTATTTACCCATAAACCTCCCGAAACACCTCCTGCAAAAACTTTTTTACCCGTAGCATCATTAGGATCAAACATTATAGCTCTTGTTCTCCCTCCCACTTCATAAGGTCCTCTTTCTGTCCAAAGTTTATTATTAACAGAAGACGACAATGTTTCTAAATTACTAGATGGACTAAGTAATCCTATCTCTTGTTTAGCTCTAAACTTTCCTTTTCTCAGTTCTTGCCATACTTTTTTCAACTGTTCTCTATTTACTTCTCCAGATAGTGGATTCATGGTAAGCTTATAGTCTTGCTCAAAATATTTATTGGGCGGTATCTGACCATAAGAATTTGAATTAGCACGACGTTTAGCTATTTCTTGACTGAACTTATTTAAATTTTTCTGAAGAGCAACTCTCTTCTCTGTAGTTTTAGATTCTTGTGCATTAGCTATTAGCACTGTAAATGAACCTATAATGAGTAAATATTTTTTCATATATCTTCTTGTTAAAATACAAAGAATCTCACTCCAACTAAAGAGTGAGATTCTTTTTTTATTAAAAGGTAATTCAATTTTATTACGCTTGAGGCGTATTATTCCCACCTAATACAAAAGGTTCAACCTCTTTGATTTCTCCAAACTGTTGCTCGTAGTTAGCAATATTTTGCTGTAAAGCATTTAGAACTCTCTTAGCATGTAATGGTGCTAAAATCACTCTAGATCTTACTTTAGCTTGTTGAACACCTGGCATTAACTGAATGAAATCTAAAACGAATTCAGATGGAGAGTGGTTTACTAAAGCTAAATTAGCATACACACCAGCTGCTACCATTTCGTTAAGTTCAATGTTAATGTTGTTTGGATCTTGGTTTTGATTGTTGTCCATAAAATTATTATTTAGTTATTATTTAGTTTGAAAGGTATAAAGATAATAAATATCTTCTACCTTTCAAACAATTTTTTCTTCAAAATTAATTCAAATCTTCAAATTCTTTGTTAGAACCTACAATAAAGTTCTGATAATCTTTAAGACCCGTTCCTGCAGGAATTCTGTGTCCTACAATTACATTTTCTTTAAGACCATTCAACTCATCTACTTTACCTGATACCGCTGCTTCGTTAAGTACCTTAGTAGTTTCTTGGAAAGATGCCGCAGACATAAATGACTTAGTTTGTAGAGCCGCTCTTGTGATACCTTGTAAAACAGGGTGTGCTGTAGCTGTAAGTGCTTCACGAACTTCTACCAGCTTTAAGTCTTCTCTCTTAAGCTTAGAGTTTTCATCTCTTAGCTCTCTCGCTGTTATCATCTGACCTGCTTTAAGCACTTGAGAGTCTCCTGGGTCGGTAACCACCTTCATACCAAATACTCTTTCGTTCTCTTCGATAAAGTCTTGCTTATGTTCTAGACTACCTTCTAAGAACTGAGTATCTCCACCATCTACAATCTCTACTTTCGTCATCATTTGGCGAACGATGATTTCAAAGTGCTTGTCATCAATCTTCACCCCTTGTAGACGGTATACCTCTTGGATTTCGTTTACCAGATATTCTTGTACCGCTGTAGGACCTTTAATTGCTAAAATATCATTAGGCGTTACAGAACCATCTGACAATGGAGAACCTGCTCTTACGAAGTCGTTTTCTTGAACTAAGATTTGGTTAGATAACTTCACCAAGTATTTCTTAATTTCTCCTGATTTAGACTCTACGATAAGCTCACGGTTACCTCTCTTGATTTTTCCGTAAGATACTACCCCATCAATTTCTGTTACTACCGCAGGATTAGAAGGATTTCTAGCTTCGAAAAGTTCCGTTACTCTAGGAAGACCTCCCGTGATATCCCCTGCTTTTGCAGATTTTCTTGGGATTTTAATTAAAATCTTACCAGCTTTAATCTTCTCTCCATCATTTACCATCAAGTGAGCTCCCACAGGTAAGTTGTAAGATTTTTGCTCTACTCCTTTAGAATCTACCACTCTAAGGGTTGGTACTGCCTTTTTGTTTCTAGATTCAGAGATTACTTTTTCTTCAAAGCCTGTCTGTTCGTCAATTTCTAATTGGAAAGACACTCCTTTGATAATATCTTCGTACTCTACCTTACCAGAAGTTTCAGCAATGATTACCGCATTATACGGATCCCATCTTGCGATAAGGTCTCCTTTCTTCACTTTATCCCCTGGTTTTACAGAAAGTATTGAACCATAAGGTAAGTTTGCTACCATTATAGGTGTTCTGCTAGCATTATCTGCTACCAAACGGAATTCGGTAGAACGAGACACCACGATTTCAGCTTGGTTTCCTTCTTCATCTTCAGAAGTTACCGTTCTGATTTCGTCCATTTCTACGATACCATCTCTCTTAGCCACGATAGATGGATTTTCGGAAACGTTACCCGCTGTTCCCCCTTGGTGGAAGGTTCTCAAGGTAAGCTGCGTACCTGGCTCCCCGATAGACTGTGCTGCAATAACACCCACAGCTTCTCCCATATGAATCATCTTACCTGTAGCTAAGTTTCTACCGTAACATTTAGCACAGATACCTCTCTTAGATTCACAAGTTAAAGGTGAACGAACCTCTACAGACTCTATACCAGCCTCTTCTATCTTCTTAGCCAATTCTTCATCTATAAGAACATCAGCTTCTACGATTAACTCGTCTGTTTCTGGGTCATATATATCATGTAAAGAAATTCTACCTAAAATTCTTTCAGATAATTTCTCTACTATTTCGTCATTCTTTTTAAGTGGCGTTACTTCCACACCTCTTAGTGTACCACAATCGTCTTCAGTAATGATAACATCTTGAGCTACATCTACCAATCTTCTCGTTAAGTAACCAGCATCCGCCGTTTTAAGCGCCGTATCCGCAAGACCTTTACGAGCACCGTGAGTAGAGATAAAGTACTCAAGGATAGAAAGACCCTCTTTAAAGTTAGCTACAATAGGGTTTTCGATAATCTCTGCACCTACTGAACCTGCTTTTTGAGGTTTTGCCATTAGACCACGCATACCTGATAACTGACGAATCTGCTCTTTAGAACCCCTCGCACCAGAATCTAGCATCATATATACAGAGTTGAAACCACCTTGGTCGGTCTTCATTCTCTGCATAATCATTTCGGTAAGGTTAGCGTTAGTATTTGTCCAAACATCAATCACTTGGTTATAACGCTCAGTATCAGTGATAAGACCCATGTTATAGTTAGCCTTAATATCATCTACACTTTCTACCGCCGAAGCTATCATTTGTTTTTTCTCTTCTGGCACCACAATATCAGCTAAGCTGAAGGATAGACCTCCTTTAAATGCGTTAGAGTATCCTAGGTCTTTCATTCTATCCAAGAACTGAACTGTAGTTGGGAAATCAGTTTCTGCTAAGATTCTACCAATTACATTTCTTAACGATTTTTTCGTTAAAAGTTCATTGATGAATCCTATCTGCTCAGGTACTATCTGATTGAATAAAATTCTACCAACAGTAGTTTCAATCAGTTTAGTTACTAATTCTCCGTTTTCATTTTTCACAGGAAGTTTACACTTAACTTTAGCATTAAGCGTTACTTGTCCTTCGTTGTAAGCAATTTCTGCTTCCTCTGGAGAGTAGAAAGTTAAACCTTCTCCCTTCACTTTATAATCCTCCGTAGAGTGAGCTTCTTTAGTCATAAAATAAAGCCCAAGTACCATGTCCTGAGAAGGTACCGTAATTGGAGAACCGTTAGCAGGGTTCAAGATATTCTGAGAACCTAACATTAAAAGTTGAGCCTCTAAAATAGCTTCTGGACCTAAAGGTAAGTGTACCGCCATCTGGTCACCATCAAAGTCGGCGTTGAATGCCGTAGTTACCAATGGGTGTAGTTGTATCGCTTTACCTTCAATCATTTTAGGTTGGAACGCCTGAATACCTAAACGGTGAAGTGTAGGGGCACGGTTAAGAAGTACTGGGTGACCTTTCATTACATTTTCTAGAATGTCATACACCACAGGTTCTTTTCTATCTATAATTCTCTTCGCAGATTTTACTGTTTTTACGATACCTCTTTCGATTAGTTTTCTGATGATGAACGGCTTATAAAGCTCTGCCGCCATATCTTTAGGGATACCACACTCGTGTAGTTGTAAAGTAGGACCTACCACAATTACCGAACGAGCAGAGTAGTCTACCCTTTTACCAAGTAAGTTCTGACGGAAACGCCCTTGCTTACCTTTTAATGAATCAGAAAGAGATTTTAATGGTCTGTTAGACTCAGATTTAACCGCAGAAGATTTTCTTGTATTATCAAATAAAGAATCTACCGCTTCTTGAAGCATACGCTTCTCGTTTCTTAAGATAACTTCAGGAGCTTTAATTTCTAGAAGTCTCTTAAGACGGTTGTTTCTGATAATTACCCTTCTGTAAAGGTCGTTAAGGTCTGATGTCGCAAAACGCCCACCATCTAGTGGTACTAATGGTCTTAACTCTGGTGGTATTACAGGAAGCACACGCATTACCATCCACTCTGGGCGGTTAATCATTCTCGTATTAGCATCTCTAAGAGCTTCTACTACTGATAATCTTTTTAATGCTTCTGTTCTTCTTTGCTTAGATGTTTCGTTGTGAGCTTTGTGCCTTAAATCGTAAGAAAGAGCATCTAAATCTATTCTCTTTAATAATTCTTCCACAGCCTCTGCTCCCATTTTAGCGATAAACTTATTAGGGTCAGAATCATCTAAGTATTGATTTTCCGCAGGAAGTGTATCTAAAATATCTAGATATTCTTCCTCGGTTAAGAATTCCATTTCCTCGAAATCAGAACCGTCTAATTTTTTAGCAATACCTTGCTGAATTACCACATATCTTTCGTAGTAGATAATCATATCTAACTTCTTAGATGGTAATCCTAAAAGATAACCTATCTTGTTTGGTAACGAACGGAAGTACCAAATATGAGCTACAGGAACTACCAAGTTGATGTGTCCTATACGCTCTCTACGCACTTTTTTCTCCGTTACTTCTACACCGCATCGGTCGCAAACAATCCCTTTATAACGGATACGCTTATATTTTCCACAAGCACACTCGTAATCCTTTACAGGACCGAATATTTTCTCACAGAAAAGCCCGTCTCTTTCAGGTTTGTGCGTTCTATAGTTAATGGTTTCTGGTTTTAATACTTCCCCTCTTGAATCTTGTAAAATAGACTCTGGTGAAGCTAAACCTATCGAGATTTTATTAAATCTACTTGTTTTATTTTTATTTGACATTTTGTTTCTTTTAAAGATTAAGAGAACCGAGAACCAAGAGAAGATGGTATTCTTTTATCTTGTATCTCATATCTCGTGTCTATTATTCCTCTAACCTTACATCTAATCCTAAACCTTGTAACTCGTGAAGCAATACATTGAAGGATTCTGGAATACCAGGTTCTGGCATTGCCTCTCCTTTCGCAATAGCTTCGTAAGTTTTAGCTCTACCAATCACATCATCTGACTTCACTGTTAGGATTTCTCTCAAGATGTTAGATGCACCGAATGCTTCTAGTGCCCAAACCTCCATCTCTCCGAAACGCTGACCACCAAACTGAGCTTTACCTCCTAATGGCTGCTGCGTGATGAGAGAGTAAGGACCAATAGAACGAGCATGCATCTTATCATCTACCATGTGACCAAGTTTCAACATATAAATCACACCTACAGTAGCTGGTTGAGTAAATCTCTCCCCTGTACCACCATCATACAAATAAGTGTTTCCGTAGATAGGTAGTCCTGCTTTTTCGGTGTACTCTGTAATTTGGTCTAGTTTAGCACCGTCAAAGATAGGCGTTGCGAACTTCAAGCCTAATTGCTTACCTGCCCAACCAAGTACCGTTTCGTAAATCTGACCGATGTTCATACGAGAAGGTACCCCTAGTGGGTTAAGCACGATGTCAACTGGCGTACCGTCTTCTAAGAAAGGCATATCTTCCTCACGAACGATTCTAGATACGATACCTTTGTTACCGTGACGCCCTGCCATCTTATCTCCTACATTTAACTTTCTCTTCTTAGCGATATAAACTTTAGCCAACTTAATGATTCCTGAAGGAAGCTCGTCTCCGATTGAAATAGCGTATTTCTCACGGTTTTTAACTCCTTGTAAATCGTTATACTTAATCTTATAGTTATGAATTAATTGCTTAATTAACTCATTTTTATCTGCATCTACTGTCCAGTCAGAACCGCTTACATTTACATAATCTTCTACTGACTGAAGTAATTTCATAGAGAACTTAGCACCTTTACCAATGATTTCTTCTCCTAAGTCGTTTTTAACTCCCTGAGATGTTTTACCATTAACAATAGTGTTTAATTTATCTAAAAGAACCGCTCTAAGCTCGTTGAACTTAGTTTTATATTGGTTTTCTATTTCTTCTAGCTTGATTTTCTCTTCTGTTCTCTTCTTCTTATCCTTGATGTTTCTAGAGAATAGCTTTTTGTCTATCACTACCCCTCTTAATGAAGAATCTGCTTTTAAAGAAGCGTCTTTTACATCTCCTGCTTTATCACCGAAGATGGCTCTTAATAACTTCTCTTCTGGAGTAGGGTCAGACTCTCCTTTAGGTGTGATTTTACCGATAAGAATATCACCAGGTTTTACCTCTGCTCCGATTCTTATCATACCGTTTTCATCTAGGTCTTTTGTAGCATCTTCAGAGATATTCGGAATATCTGATGTAAGCTCCTCCATACCTAGTTTGGTATCTCTTACCTCTAATGAATACTCATCTACGTGGATAGAAGTAAACCAGTCCTCACGAACTACTTTTTCGTTGATTACAATCGCATCCTCGAAGTTATACCCTTTCCAAGGCATGAACGCTACCACTAAGTTTCTACCTAATGCTAACTCTCCGTTTTCTGTAGCGTAACCATCACAAAGCACTTGTCCTTTTTCTACTGTATCTCCTACTCTTACAATAGGTTTAAGAGTAATAGTAGTAGATTGGTTGGTTTTTCTGAACTTAGTTAAATGATAAGTCTTAGTAGCTGATTCGAAGCTTACAATATCTTCATCTTCAGTTCTATCGTATTTTATAACGATTCTCTCCGCATCTACGTACTCTACAACACCAGTTCCTTCAGCATTGATTAAAATTCTAGAGTCTCTAGCCACTTGCTTCTCTAGACCTGTACCTACGATAGGTGCTTGAGGTTTTAATAATGGTACTGCTTGACGCATCATGTTAGATCCCATCAAGGCACGGTTAGCATCATCATGCTCTAGGAAAGGAATAAGTGATGCCGAAATACCAGAAATCTGGTTAGGAGCTACATCTATTAAATCTACTTGCTCTGGTTCTACCACAGGGTAATCTCCATCTAAACGAGCAATAATTCTCTCTGTTTCAAACTTACCATCATCAGCAAGCTCCACATTCGCTTGAGCAATAATTTTAGCTTCCTCATCTTCTGCATTAAGATAAATAGGTGCCGCATCTAAATCTACTTTACCATTTTCTACCTTACGATAAGGCGTTTCTATGAAACCTAGATTATTGATTTTAGCATAAATACCTAACGAAGAAAGCAAACCAATGTTCGGTCCTTCCGGTGTCTCGATTGGACAAATTCTTCCGTAGTGTGTATGGTGAACATCTCGAACCTCAAAACCTGCTCTTTCTCTAGAAAGACCACCAGGTCCTAAAGCTGATAATCTTCTCTTATTTGTAATCTCAGAAAGTGGATTGGTTTGATCCATAAACTGAGAAAGCTGGTTAGTTCCAAAGAACGAGTTAATTACCGATGTTAATGTTTTAGCGTTAACTAAATCTGTTGGACTAAACAATTCGTTATCACGAACATTCATTCTCTCACGGATTGTTCTTGCAATTCTAGAAAGACCTACTCCAAACTGACCTGCCAACTGCTCTCCTACGGTTCTAATTCTTCTGTTAGAAAGGTGGTCTATATCATCTACCTCTGCTTTAGAATTAGCCAACTCTATTAAGTGTTTTACAATACTAATGATGTCCTCTTTAGTAAGTACTTCTACACTTTCGTCTACGCTAAGACCTAACTTTTTGTTCAATCTGTAACGACCTACCTCTCCTAAAGAATATCTCTGCTCCGAGAAGAATAGCTTTTCTATAATTCCTCTTGCAGTTTCTTCATCAGGTGGATCTGCGTTTCTCAACTGACGATAGATGTACTCTACCGCTTCTTTTTCTGAGTTGGTAGGGTCTTTTTGTAATGTATTTTGAATGATAGAGAACTCCTTAGTGTTTTCATTATGGATTAGAATGGTTTTAACACCAGCCTCCAAAATCAAATCTAAATGTTCTTTTTCAAGAACAGTTTCTCTATCTAAGATAATTTCGTTTCTTTCTACAGAAACTACCTCACCTGTATCTTCATCTACGAAATCTTCAAACCAAGTATTAAGAACTCTAGCTGCTAAAGTTCTACCTTCTACTTTTTTAAGAGCCGCTTTAGACACTTTAACCTCTTCCGCCAAGTCGAATATCTGAAGAATTTCTTTATCAGATTCGTAACCGATAGCTCTAAGTAAAGTGGTTAATGGTAATTTTTTCTTACGGTCTATATAAGCGTACATTACGCTATTGATATCCGTAGTAAATTCCATCCAAGACCCTTTAAATGGGATAATTCTAGAATAGTATAATTTAGTACCATTAGCGTGGTAAGTCTGCCCGAAGAATACCCCTGGAGATCTATGTAACTGTGTTACTACCACACGCTCTGCACCATTGATGATAAATGAACCACTAGGCGTCATATAAGGTACTGTACCTAGATATACATCTTGGATTACCGTTTGGAAATCATCGTACTCTGGGTCTGTACAGTATAGTTTTAATCTTGCCTTTAATGGCACAGAATAAGTAAGCCCTCTCTCTACACACTCATCTATAGAATAGCGAGGAGAATCTACTAAGTAATCTAAAAACTCTAGTACAAACTGGTTTCTAGAATCTGTAATTGGGAAATTTTCTTGGAAGGTTTTGTAAAGTCCTTCGTTCACTCTCTGCTCCGGAAGTGTGTCTAGCTGAAAGAACTCCTTAAAGGATTGAATTTGGATATCCAAAAAGTCTGGCGTCTCCACTCTTCCTTTAGCAGACGAGAAATTAATTCTTTGATTTCCCTGAGCTTTTTGTGTCGTCTTTGATTTACTCATAAAACTTTTAGAAGATTGTTGATTTAAAAATATTTTGTTACTCTTTTTAAAAATATCAGAAAGCTATTTAGACATCATTTCCTAAAAAACTTTCTAACTGCAACTCCGGTATATCTTTTCACGGCGTAGTGCAAAATATTTTCAATTTTCTCATTAGGAGGATAACACCTTGAAACACAACAGAACAAAACCCTAAATCCCTAAGGATTAAGAGTTTTGTATTTTTATTTTATATTTCAGAAGTGTATATCACTCAAAATGAACTGCAAAGATATATAATTTAAAAGAAACAACCAAAACTCCATCTTACAAAAAAGCGACTTCATTTTCATGAAATCGCTCTTATAACAAAGATTTATATGTTAAATCTTAAGGTTTCCAAAAACTCCAAGTTTGACCATTGAAAACTAGCAAACGATGTCCCGACGCAGTAGCTCCCTTTAAAAAAGCTATCATTCCCGCTGATGGATTTTTTATATTTTTGTAATCATCTACGATTGGTAAAACCATAGCCTTATCAGCAGATTCTAAAACTAAAACTCCATCTGTTGTCGTTTCCGAAGTTCCTATTATAGTCTTTGCTCCCGTTATATCAGAGAAACCTCTCTGAGGAGTTTTAACTCTAGATTCCACTAAAGAGCTATACCCTGACTGACCACTTAAATCACTCCACCCACTGTTTTCATTCTTAACTTTAACTCTATATTCTCCCGTAGACGTTATATCAAAAACTAATGTTCCTCCTTTTGCTTGTTGACTCCCCTCTGTTGGCAAAACCTCTACATAAGGTAGCACCAAACCTTTATCTTTAGTATCTCCAAATTCAAGCAATACCGAAGAACTACTTAAAACATTTGAAGATGCCGAACCTATCCTAACTTGTGAAAAAACAAAAGTGGATAAACACATTACTGATATTGATAATATTTTTTTCATTATTTCTTTTTTTATCATTTAGACAAAATTTGTCCTAAATCAAATTCACAATTTACACTATGGACAAGTTTGAGTATTAAAACATTTCCAACCTTCTCCTACTCCTGAACCTGTATAAATTTTTAAACAGCCCTTCCCAGAATTTTCATCTGTATCAAAAACCACCATCCCCACTACAGGGTTTACAATAGTCCCCTCTGGGTTAGAATTTCTCGTAAGAACAAAACCTTTTGTTTTACCTTCCAATACAGTATATGCAGAATTTCTAATCATCGGCCAGTTACCATTATCAACACCTGCTCTTCCTAAAACAGTAACCCCGTGATTTACTGGCACAGAACTACTATTATCTGTTGGTGAATTGTAACATTTGCTAGCTGCAATAGACAATGTAACCGTGGCTGTATCACAATTGGTAGTCTGACCCTTCGGAGAACAAATCCTATAAGTTAATACATAATTCCCTGCTGCTGCATTTGCTGGTATGTTTATCGTTCCATCTGGGTTTATCGTCGCGCCCGTTAAACCTCCTAAATTAACTAAACTAACATCCGTATTCAACGAAGTCGGAACACTACCATCTGATGATTTGTCATTAGCGAAAACGCTTCCTGTCTTACCTCCTGAACTGACTACTCCAAAATTATCATCTACTGCATCCGTCTGATTAGGAACTACTAATGTAACCGTTGCTGTATCACAATTTGTAGTCTGACCCTTCGGAGAGCAAATCCTATAAGTTAATACATAATTCCCCGCTGCTGCGTTTGCTGGTATGTTTATCGTTCCGTCTGGGTTTATCGTTGCGCCTGTTAAGCCGCCCAAATTAACTAAACTAACATCCGTATTCAACGAAGTCGGAACACTACCATCTGATGATTTGTCATTAGCGAAAACACTTCCTGTCTTACCTCCTGAACTGACTACTCCAAAATTATCA
>JAFELW010000008.1:0-81562 GCA_037861325.1 Riemerella anatipestifer | reverse complement strand
AGTATTTAAAAACAGACCGAAAAAATATACCTCTATGGCTTTATGGACTTATTGGTATTTCAATAATCCTTATTTGGGAATTTTCAAAATACGCTATTAAATCAAGATTAAAAATATTAAAATGATAAATCAAGCACAAAAAATAATCAAAGAAAAATACAATCTCTCTAATGAACAAATGGCTCACTTTCTAGGACAATTAGCTCACGAAAGTGGTAACTTTAGAAGTGTTATTGAAAATTTAAACTATTCCGAAAATGCTTTGCTTAGGATATTCAAAAAATATTTTACTCCTGCTCAAGTAAGAGCTTATGCCCGACAGCCTGAAAAAATAGCCAATAGGGTCTACGCTAATAGGATGGGTAATGGAAGCGAAGCGAGTGGAGATGGTTGGAAATATCGAGGTAGAGGGTATATTCAACTAACAGGTAAAAACAACTATAAGGCGTTTAGTCAATTCATAGGAGAAGACTGTGTATCTAACCCAGATTTAGTGGCTACCAAGTATCCTTATGAAAGTGCTATTTGGTTCTTTAGGCAAAACAAAATACTATCCATAGCCACAAAGATAGATGTAGAAACTATTAAGCAAGTTACAAGACTAGTAAATGGAGGATATAATGGTCTGGATGACCGAATAAGAAAAACGAGATATTACTACTCGTTATTAAAGTAGAAAAACCACCCTAGCGGTGGTTTTTTTAATGGATACACTTTATGTAAAAATAGTTTGGCATAATGTAAAGGTGGTATTTTTCAATTTCGCAGTATGAATATACTATCAGAAATACTACGAGATGTTTGGTTGATGGAAACACCAACTCCCAACTATTATAGACCAATAGTAGATAATATCTTATCAGGTAAAATAACAGATGCGGAAAAGCCACTGGTTTATACGGTTCTTTCAAAAAGAGAATCTTTAGCTAGTGGAGATATTATTGAAAAGGACAAAGTGGCTGTTATTTCTATGATTGGTCCCATGACCAAGTATAATACTGGGTGCGATTACGGGGCAGAGTATTTTGCTTCTGAAATAATGAAAGCCCAAAATAATGAAGAAATTAACGGGATTATTTTCTTCATGGATGGTCCTGGAGGAAATGCTAATGCAATTACTTTGTTTCAAGCTCTTAAAGGTAAAATTACTAAGCCTGTAGTTTCTGTAGTTGATACAGCTTGTTCATTACATTATTGGATAGCTTCTATGCTATCAGATCATATCATGCTGAATAATGATTTTACAGCAGAAGTTGGAAGTATAGGAGCTATGATAGTATTTGAAAAGCCAAACAATGAAATTAAAATTATTAGACCTAAAGAGAGTAAGGATAAAAATCAAGCTATCGTAGAGGCATTAGAGGGTAATTTTTCTGCACTAGAAGAAAGGTTATCTGTATTAGCCCAAAGATTTCAGAAAGAAGTTAAAGAGGCTAGACCTAAGATAAAAGAAGAAGCCATCTTTGGCAAAACATATACAGCTCAATCCGCTATAGATGTGGGCTTAGCAGATAGCTTTGGTGGGATAACCGAAGCTTACAATCTTATTCTTGCTAAATCAGAATTAACCAAAATAAATAAATAGATGAAGTTTTTAAAGATGTTAGCGGCACTTCTAAGCATTAAAGAAGTCGCCCAAAAAGAAAACAAAGTAGAACTCAGCAACGAGCAATCTACCAAATTAACAGAACTCTTAGGAGATGAACAAGCACAGCTTCTAATTGAACAAGCTAATGCAGAACTAGCGAAAGTGAAATCTGTTAAGGAAGAACTTTCTGAGGTAAAATCTAAACTGGAACAATCTAGTGAAGACATTAAAGCCAAAGAGGACAAGTTAGGAGCATTGACCACTAAAGTGGACCAACTGCTAGAAGAAAACAAGGATTTAAAAGCCAAAGTAGAGAAGCTATCTGGAGAGCCAGAAGATGTGGTGAAAGAAGTGGTAAAGCAAGTAAAAGAAATAGGTGTGGCAGAAAAAGTATTTGAACAAGGAGGGCAATTATTTGGGTTGCAAGGTAAATTTTGGGAGGCTTCTTCTCCTTGGAATGCTAAAGCATTAGCAGGAGCTAAAGGTTCTACAACAGACTTTAAAAGTTCTGTAGTTATTCAAAGAATGAACGATGAGTTCTTAGATTATGTAAGAACCTATCCAGAGAAAATAGAGTCTTTATTCAACTCTTATTTTAATTTGCCAGAACATTGGCCAAGAATTACAGGGGTAATGGATAGACTAATGTCTGCAACTATTTCTGTGGCTAATGTTACCCAGCCTAGAAAAGCCAGATGGGCTCCAAAAGGCGATATTGTTTTTAAAGCAGAGGAAATGTTTGTGCGTCCTACTCAGATTGACTTACAGTTTAATTATTGGGAGATGCAGAAGATAGAGACGAACTGGTTAAATGGCTTTAACAAAGTCGGTAACCAAGCCTATAAAATGCCGTTTATCGTTTTCTTGTTGGGTGAATTCTTAAAGAAAGCTAGACAGGAAGATGCAGATGTGTTGATTAGAGGGGTTTGGGTGCCAACACCAGAAGAAAGAGAAAAAGATAAACCTGGGCATTATTTACATAGGAATGATGGTTTGCTAAAACTCATTTTTGATGCTAGACTAGCCAACAAGTACAGACCTTTTAATTTAGGTAGATGGACTTTTGCCAATGCTCTAGATTATGTAGATAGCTTTATTAAACAGTTACCAGAGAATGTACGAAGTACAGAGCAGTTACAGATGTTAATGTCGCCATCTAAAATTTTAGACTACAAGCGTAGAGCAGAGCAAGTCTATGGTGGTAATACCGATTACAAAGGTTATCCAGAAACGCCTAAAGATTATACAAATATTAAGTTTGTTCCTTTACAATGGTTAGAAGGTTCAGATGTTATTATTGTTACCACAATGGATAACATTAAGGTATTTGAATACAAGCCAGAGGAAAAGTCGCTATTTACAATAGAGAAATTCTTAAGAGATATTTATGCATTTGCAGATTACAGAATTGGTATTGGTATTAACCACATCGGTTTAGCTACCGTACCAGGCGATAAACTCGCTTTGGCTAAGCAGATGATTTGGACGAATAATACGCCATTGTTTAACTCTGATTTCTTCGCTACTTGTTATGATAATAAGACAGGTATTTTAGAAGTAAGACACAACCGTGTAAAACCAGATATTGACTTTACAACGGATATTGTTGAGATTACAGGTAATGTAGGGGATATTTTGGTAATTAGAGGGGATATTTCTTTTGCTTCAGAAGTTAAGGTTAAAAGAGGAGCAAAATTAGATTTAACGAAGGACTTCAACCTTAAAACAGGAGGTGATTTAACTCTGATTAAAAAAGCAGATGGAACATATAAAGAAGTAAGCAGAACCACTTCTCCAGCCCTAGAACCTACTTATAAATCTTTTGACACATTGTCTTTAGATTATAAAGCAGACGAATATGTGTATAAAGGAGAAAATGGAACTCTAGAAGCCATTACAGGTGGTGAAGAAGGCAACCGTTTGAGAATCCAAGCGGCAGAAGGTAAGACCTTAACGATTGATACCGTAGATGGAAACATCAAGGTAGATAGTCAGGTGGTACTAGATGCACCTAGCAAATTCTTAGACTTAGTCTTTGTAAACAATGTTTGGGTGGAAATCAATAAAGGATAATTAACTAATACTAGGCAGTAGCTTTGGTTGCTGCCTAGATTTAATAATATTAAAAAAAATGAGACAAGTTTTAAAAGCATCAAGCAATGCGGGGTTACCAACTCCAAAAAGAGGCGAAGCAATATTAGCTTTAAATAAAGAAATTATAAAACACCCAGTAGTAGGTGCGGATTTGGTAACATTAGAAGGTAACTATATCTTTAAACCAGGAGCGACTTTCATAAAGTTGTACATGACGCCATCTACACAAGCTGCAACTTCTGAAGCTGGAGGAAATCCAGATGGAATGGGGAGTAAAAACAAATTTGTAGGAGAACACCCTGGTACAGAAAAGGAAATCATGTCTTTTCTTAAAAGATATGCCAATGAAGGATTTATAATATTCTATGGAGGCTGTGGCACTTCTGAGTATAAAGTAATGGGTAGTCAGTGCCACCCAATGAAACTATCTCCTGCAACTAAAGATGATAAAGATGGCAATGTAACTACTCTTACTTTTGAGCAGGAAATGCTGAACGATGATAGGGTGATGTTCTATAACGGTCCTATTTCTTTTGCAGATCCATTTCAAGCCACAGGTTCTAGCTTTGCCTTATCTAGTGCTAATGGTAATGTGGTGAAGTTAGCTTCTGCTTCTACAACAGCTAATATTAGTTTTTCAAGTTCAGATTTTGAACATGGGCAAACGGTTAGTTTCATAGGAGGTGGTGGAGCTGATCCGTACAAGATAAAAAATAATGCATCTGGAGCGGTAGCTGTCTTAACTAAAGATGGGGCAGACTGGATAGCGTTAGAGGGAGCCGTTATAGACTTTAGGGTTACGGTTGCTGATAAGACCTATTTGGTGGAAGTCGCTAGGAGATAGCCTTATAAATTAGATTAGCACGGCAACTTATTTAAGTTGCCGTTTTTTGTAAATAAATATTATACGATGAAAAATATAGCGATAAAAATTTTAAAAACAGAAAAAGACCAAGTTAAAAGATTCAATGCCTTATTAGGCGTTTTTATAAATTCAAACGGAAATCCTAATCTCATAAGGTCCTATAATGCTAGAGGGTTTAATCCTACATTACTAGATACGCTAGAGTATGATGTTAAACAGCATTTAGCAATAACAAATGCTGATTTGGTAAATTTCAAGGAAGATATTCAAGAACAGGTACAGCAGACTTTATTGGTAGATTCAACCATAGAAGAGCAGGTTAAATCTAATCCAGAAGCAAAGGCTATTTTTATGAATATCCTTAAGGAAATGAACGAAGAAGAGAAAACGGGACTAAGGTTTTCATCGGAGTATCCTTTCTTAAGAGATAAAGATTGTCCTAACGAGCTGAAAATACTAGCAAATGATGCCATTACATCATTTCACACTTTTAAGGAGCTACATCAAGAGTTATTTGATAAAGTAGCAAATGTAGCAGAGCCTGAGCTTACAGAGGAACAAATTTTCAAAATTGCTAATGAATTGCTAGAAAATTTTGAGTTAAATAGAGAAATTCACGCAGAATTAGAGTATTACAAAGAGCATAAAGATTTCCTAGCAGAACACCCTATTTTTGAGGACTATAAGATAGAAAAAGAAATAAAAGAGATGACTGCTGAAGAACTAGCTAAAGCTAAAAATAATTTAAAGGCTAATATTTCTAAAAAGAAAAAAGCCCTTAAAGAAACAGATGATGAAGAAAGAAAATATAAACTTTCTGAAGACCTAGCAATGTTAGAGAAAAAGCAAAAGTTAGTAGATGAAAGACTCAAAGAAAAATAAATACTTTTCTATATCCTCGTTACATGAGGATAAAAGCAAAGTATATCCAGAGGTAAAATCAGTATATCTTAACAAACACTTAGAACGAGTTGAAAACTTAAATCAACTCGTTAGAATACCTCAAGAAGGAGAAGTATTTTTTTTACAAACAGAAAAGGCGTTTAATGCGTTCACTTTTATTCCTTGGATAGCTAAGCTACACTTTATAGAAGAATTGTATGCCAGTACATATAGTATCAGCAGAAGGGTAGTAGAAGCCTTGCAAGAGCTTCAGCAAAACGGCAGAGTTGGAAAAGTAACGCTCCTTATTTCCGACTCTATGCCAAAAAGAAATCCATTAACAATAGATGTGTTAGAAGGGGTATGTAAACATAATGGCAATTTTAATGTTAAATACTTCTGGAATCACTCTAAAATATGTTTGCTTAAAATAGATGGTTTTCATTTGGTATTAGAAGGGTCTGGAAATTGGAGCGAAAACGCCCAGCTAGAGCAATATGTATTGGCTAACTCAAAAGAAGTATTTGAATTTAGAAAAACAATATTTGAATGATAGAAATACTAAAAATGTTTGGACTAGTAGTTTTACAAAATGCTAGTTTCACGCTTGTAAGTAGGGCAAGAAATAGCGATAGTATAGCTTTTCATACCATAGCGAGTGTGCTGAGTAATGGGATATGGTTATTAGTGATTAAGAATGTAGTCCAAAATTTTGATAGCCCTGTGCTTATGCTTACCTATCTTATAGGTTCTGTGGTAGGTAGTGTTTTGATGCACTATATCTCTATGAATTACTTTGAAAAGAAAAGGAAATGATACTATTATCAGATGAAGAATATACCCAAATAGAGAATTTGGCAGGGGCGGGTTATGGTCCCAATAAGATAGCTATGTATTTAGATGTTCCATATAAAGATTTTATGAAAGAATGGAACAAACCTAATTCTAAGGTGCGTTATCATTATGAAAGAGGAATATTGATGGTAGATGCTAATGCAGGAATGAAGTTAGCGGAAAATGCTATGAGTGGAAATATAACAGCACATCAGCAGCTAGAAAAAGTAAGAAGAGGGCAGCTTTTAGCAGAACTGAAAAAAAAATACATCTATGGCGAAGAAGAAATTAACGGACTACAATCTTGATGATTTATATGAATGGATAGAGAATGGTCGTATAGATGATATGCCTGAGGAATTTTTCCAGTATGTTAATTTATTGGATAAAATTAGGGCAATGAGACTTAGGCACGATGTTTTTGGAACTAAAGAGGCTATCATAAAACATTTAATTGCCTTTGAGCCAGATTTAAAAGGAAATAGGCTAAAAGCCGTTCAGTTCTACAATGAAACCATAGAGTATTTCTATTCAGATAACGAAATATCTAAAGCAGCTTGGCGAAATTTATACGCTGATGATTTAGATAATGCATACAATTTAGCTATGGCACTAGCAGAATCTGTAACAGATATAGAAAAAGCTTCTAAAATAAAGGAACGAGCTTTTAAATTTAGAGGGTTAGACAAAGAAGACCCTATAGAAACTCCAGAAGATGCTTTAAGAAAGCCGTTCAAAGTTTATACTATGGATATGGATAAGCATTTTGAACTCCCAAATGAAGACCGTAAGGAGATAGAGCTTTGGATAGATGCAAATACAAAAGAACTTACCGAGAAGGCAAGGGATAGAATAAAGCAAGAGGCATTGATATTACCAGTTAAAGTGTTTGAAGATGAAGAAGAAAATCCTCGTAAAAACTGATTTTAATGATGTAGAAGTTCGCTATGCATCGTGGTTGAAAACATTAGTAGATTTAATGCAACCACAAAATTTGTTTTTAGTTTTAGGGCGAGGTACAGGGAAGACAACGGACTATCAAGCAGAGAGATTGATGGATATTTGTTACGATATGCCAGGGTGTTATATAGGTATCGTGGGAGATACTTATACCAATCTTCTTAAAAATGTTGTGCCGTCCATCATTGAGGGGTGGAATCGTAAAGGTTGGGTAGAGGGTATTCATTATGTCGTAGATAAACCGCCTCCACAGCACTTTAAAAAACCTTACAAAGCTCCGCAAACCTATAAACATACTATTTCCACATTTCTAGGTAATTTTTTTAATTACATATCTATGGATACGCCTAGTTCTGGGGCGGGTAACTCCTACCAACATTTGGTGGGAGATGAGACTAAATATCTAGAAAAAAGGAGAATAGACCGTTTATTTCCCGCTTTGCGTGGAGACTCCACTATATTTGGGCATTCAGCTTATTATTTGGGGCTTACATTTACTACAGACTATCCTAATATCATTATGCCAGGAGAGTATGATTGGATTTTGGATAGAGAAAAGGAAATGAATAGAAAGCAGATGAAATATCTTCTGCAAATATCCTTAGAGTTAAATGAAGCCAAAGCAGATGCTATACATTATGCTAGAAAGCGTAATAAAAGGCTACTCCAAAAAACACAGCGAAAAATTGCCAAAATTTCAGAGCTTTGGGAGCGACTTAGAAAAAATTCTACATTTTTCTATATGGCATCTAGTTTTGTCAATGTAGATATTTTAAGGTTAGATTACTTTAAAACAGCTCTAGCTGCTTTAGGAATAGTAGAATTTAATACTGCCGTACTTACCTTGCCTCCAGAGGTAGAAGAAGGGCAAAAGTTTTATGTGGCTTTTGAGGATAAACATATTTATGATGATGGTATTAACTTTAAGTATTATCAGCAATTCAATACAGGAGATGATGCGGAGCTAACCTCGTTAGGGTTAAATTATGTTAATCACAACACGAAACTTGAACTTGGAATAGACTTCGGAGACCAGTGTTCTATGGTAGTGGCACAGTCTAATAAAGAATACATTAGAGTGCTTAAAAATTTCTGGACACTAGCACCACAATCCTCAGAGGCGTTATGTTCTAAGTTTTTAGACTTTTTTAAACATCATAAAAGAAAAGAGATTGATTTGTACTATGACCGTTCTGGAAATCAGTATCAACAACTGGGGCGAGATTGGGCGACAGAGATTAAAAAGTTTTTAGAGTATGATGCGAATGGTATTCGTACAGGTTGGGTAGTAAATCTAATGAGCCGAAACCAAGGCAATATAGAGCAACAAACAGAATTTATGATGGCTAAAGCGATGATGAATAGAACTTATCCTGAGCTTCCAGGTATTCTAATAGACCGTTACCAATGTAGGGAGCTTGTATCTTCTATGAATGTAGCGAAGCAAATCGTAAAACCAAACAAAAGAGGTACAAACCAGCTATTCAAGGATAAAACTTCGGAGAAACTAGAGTTAAGTAAACGCCCAATGTATTCCACCAACATGTCAGACGCGCTCAAATATTTGATATGTCGCCGTCCTTGGATACAATTACTCAAAAAACAGAAGGTAGAGTTTAATGCTCCAGAAGCTATTGAGTAAAAAAATAAAAAAAGTTACTAAAAAACTTGCGTAATAACCAAAAGATTATTATATTTGTAGTGTAATAATAAATGATAAAAATGACCACAAAGGAAAAATTAATTGAAGAAAAACAAAAGTACGAGGAGTTATTATTGAGTGCTATTGAAATTCATCACAAGTTGCCCCCAAAACTTCAAAAGTTATATGATGAAATGATTAAGGAGTATATAGATGAATTAAAAAAACTAAATAAAAGAATATTAGAGATGACATAAGTCTCTAATATTCTATCTAAAAATAAAACAATGAATACATTTGAAACTTTAAAAAAAGAATACTTAGAAGCGTCAAGTAAAGATATCGCTTCTGAAAAATTAGCAGAAATGAAAAGACTCGTAGAATCTGATCCAGAAAAATACGGAGAAGCTTTTTTAAACTTAGGTAATGAACAACTATCAGAACTGAAAAAATTAAATGTAAGAAATGCTTTAGATGAAGTGAGTGATTTTATTTCATTGTCCTATGTAGCTGAAAAATATTTTGGAAAAACAAAATCGTGGCTTTACCAGCGTATCAATGAAAATACAGTTAATGGGAAACCTGCTAAATTTACAGAAAAAGAGATAGAAACCCTTAACTATGCACTACAAGATTTAAGTAAAAAAATAGGCTCTGTTCGTATAGCTATCTAATAGTTTGCGATTATCATTTATTATTACACCCGCCCCTACTTTGAGCCGAGTTTGGGGCTTTTTGTTTTTTAGAACTTGCAACGATTTAAAACGGTTTATTATATTTGTGGAAAAATATTAAAAACATGTTTATTTTAGCGGTTATTATTATTGTATTGGTGATTTTTATTATGATTTTAGCATCAAATAGTACTCCTAATACAAGTCAAAGTAAGAGTAATAATGTTAGAGAGATTGATGTAGATATTCCACATCCAGTGAAGTCTCATCCTATCAAGGTTTTTCAGTATTTAGAAAAAACTAGAGCACCTTATTTAGGAGATATCTATTATCAATTAGAGCAACAAGGATTATTTAGTGATTATAGAATTAAGGATGCTTTTAGAGAAAAGTTAGATAGAGGGACATTAAATGGTGCTAGATGGCGTGATAAGCTAACCTATCAAGAGCTTAAAGATTTTTATGATGAAGAAATTCCAAACTATAATTATGTTACCACTTTTGCAATAGCGGGTGTATCACATGAGAATCGTATGGAATATATAGAAAAAAATTGTTTTGTAGGAGATGAGCTAAAATTAGTTCCAGAACCTGATAATCCTCACGATAAAAAAGCAATAAAAATTTTGTTTGGGAGAAAAAAAATAGGTTATGTGCCTTCCAAAAAATGTATTGAAGTCCTAGAAATTATACAGAAAGGATATATATTAAAGATTGATGAAATTATAAAAGATGGATTTGTGAATGTATTTGTTTCTCTGTATGAAAGTGAATCTATTTTACCCAAATTAGAAAAAGAACCTAGCTATAAAATTGACAATCCAGATGAAATAGTTTTTTTATCTGATTTACATAGACGAGAAATAACACAAGAAGAAATTGCAGAATTACAATCAAGGAAAATAGATAGAAAATATTATTATCCTAAAAAAGATGTAGAAGATACCTCTTCCGTATTCTATAAGAAGAAAGTGGTTATTACTGGTAAATTTACATATTTCCCAGATAGAAACAATTTAGCCAAACTTTTATATGATGTAGGGGCTGATATAGATACTTCAGTAACGGAAAAAGTGGAGTATGTAATTGCTGGAGAAGATGCAGGATGGAGGAAATTAGAAAAGGCAGAGGAATTTGGTATAGAAATAATCAATGAGGATAAAATTATAGAAATATTTAAACTAAAAATCTAAATTAGAGAGGCTGTTTCATAAAAGAGACAGCCTAATTTTTTATTAAAAAATTAGAAATAATTTTAAAATATTAAACTTTTTCTCTACATTTGCAGTGCTAAATACAATCAGACAAGGAAGATAGTCTATAAAAAATCTTCAACTTTTACGATATAACTTAGCCTTGGCAAGTAGTGGTTAATCTTCTTTGTATGATTGTGTTTAGCGACCCCACGAAAGTCAAGGTTTTTTTATGTGGGGTTTTTATCAGAATAACTTTTTAAATGATTATAAAATGCTAAACACAATTAATTTAGAAGGTACTCCAGATAGTCTGGATATCTTCCGTTTTGCCAACGCACAGGCTGCTAAAGGGTTTAGTTCTAAACTTCCAAAATTAGAAAGCCCTTGCGAGTTCTACAAGAAGAACAAGCTCCGCAGGTTCACTTACAAAAATCTAGGTAAAGGTAAATTTCGCCTTGCGGTTCTCACGCAAGAGGGCAAAGAGCATTTTGCTGTACAAAGAAATTTCAATCTATGCTACATAAAGTTAGTCCGTAATTTTTACGGTCATTATTAAAACTATTTTTATGGCCAAAAATTTATTTTGTGGGCTTTCAGACAAAGCCCAAAGAGAGCTAGAGATACTTAGAGGTCTCTACTCGCAGGACGAACTAGAAGACTGCTTGTTTTCTGTCTTCCAAGATGCCTATCTGTACGAAGACTGCCTAGCAGAAGAAGAAAGAGAGAAAAGAGCGATGCTCCACTCTCTCCTAAGAAAAGTTTTAAAAGATTTATTAACCTCAAAAACAGAAGAAAATGTATTATAGAAACACAATAGATATAGAACTAAATAACAAAGAAATAATAGAGGCAGGAAGCCTTTTTAAGAGAGAAAATAACATAATGGTTTTGGTAGATGACGATTTGTCGGCTGTGGTCTATTACAGAGAAAATCGTTTTGTTAAGGAAGAAAATCCGAACATCATCACTCAGTATGAAGTTAAGACAAAATACTTTAATTCCATTTTAACGCTAAAAGAAAAACTACAATCAGTACAAGGCTTAGGCTCGTGGTCTATGTCTTATAATGAGGTAGAGTATATCTATGCATTTAAGTCGGTACTATCCGAGAAAGAGCTAAAATCTATTCTCCTAGAAGTGCCTTATATAGATACAGAAAGTTTAAAAATCTTTTAAAATGGCTTTAAAATATCTAGAAATAAGTTTAGCTATTGAAAAATGCTATATGAAAGTAACCTCAGAAAATAAAATGTTTTATAAGGGGATTTGTATTGTATTTAATGGCAATGAAACAAAACTAAAAAGTATAATCGCAGAACATTGGCACGATATAGGAATTTGCCGATATATCACAAAAGAAATTTCTAAAAAAGAATATGACACAGCTTATAATAAAGCTATGGAAATGTTAAATAAATTATAAATTAGTTTGGCACGGCAACTTTAAGAAGTTGCCGTTTTTTGCATTATGGAAGGCTTGGAAAACAAGGAAATAAATATTTATGATGCCCTTAGAGCGATGAGAAAATTATCGTCTCAAAATATCCCATTTAGCATAGGTTTTATCTCTTGTGATAGGAGTAGAGGCGAAAGTGGAGGCTACAAGGTTATAGATAGAGCATTGTTATCTGCGGGTCTTCCCAAAAGCAAAAGTCGTTACGCCAAAAATCTTATTGCTTATGAGGACACAGATACAGGAGAAAAAAAACATTTTTGGCTTCCATTACTAATGAAGTTTAACTGTCTAAAGATTTCACATGATAGAGTTTATAGATGATTATAATGCGATAAATATAGACGAGCAATGTGCGTTTACTTATGAGACAATAGATAAAAGGAGAGAGGAACATAAACCGTGGTCTCCGTTAGATGTTTTTGAGGCTCGTCCATTTGTCTCAAGGTATGATGATTGGAATGTTTTTCCGTATGGAGAAAATAATCAGTTGCCTTTACTTATTAGAAATATAGTCTATTCTAACTCTATTGCTCCAGGAATATTAAATAAAAAAACTCAGCTTAATTGGGGGCAAGGTCCTAAATTGTATGAAGAAAAATTTGTAAATGGGACTTTGGTCCGTGAGTACAAAGATGATTTGGAGGTGCAAGAGTGGCTAGATAGCTGGGATTACGAAGGCTATTTAGCCAAATGCGTTACGGACTATAGCCACATAGAGAGCTGTTATACCAAGGTTATTTTAACAAAAGGCTGGCGTATAGGCTCTAATCAGAAAGTGGCAAAACTTGAGCATATTGTGCCTTACAGACCGTTGGTAGTAGGCAAAAAATTTACGCCTACCCATATTATTCTTCATAAACAAGATGAGCCTTCGGAGTACGAGGTATATCCAATGTTTGATGAGCAAAATCCTTTTAAAGCAGGGATTTCTATTAAATATTCTAATTTATACACATTTTGTTCAGACTTCTTTTCTATACCCCACATATTAGGTTCGGTACCTTGGATTATTCAGTCCAGTAATGTACCTAAATTTTTAGCAGCATTAAGTAAAAATGCCATTAACATTAAATATCATATCACTTCGCCTAAAGAGTTTTGGGACGCTAAGCGAGAAGAACTAAAAGAAAAGTGTACCCTAGAAAATAGGGACTATAAAGAATCTATGCTTAAAGCCCTTAGGAAAAAGATATTAACGGAAATAAAAGAGGTGCTATCAGGGATTGAAAATGCAGGAAAGTTTTGGCATAGTGAACGAGTGCTTTATGTAGATGGGGCTAACTTTACAGAGCTAGGCTGGGAGATAAATGTTATAGACCAGAAAATGAGAGATGTAGTTCAAAGCCATATAGATATTGCCAATAAAGCAGACGCTTCTGTAGCTACTGGCATAGGCATACACTCGGCACTAGGGAATTTATCCCACGGAGGAAAGTCAGATACTGGTTCCGAACAGTATTACGCTTACAATAACTATGTGCTTTCAAGTATAGATTTACCAGAAAGGATAGTGATGAAGGTAATAAATGCAGCACTAAAAATAAACTTTCCGAATAAGAGGCTCAAGATGGGCTTTTATCACGGTACAGCCAAAAGGCAAGAAGAGATAGCAAAGAAAGATAGAAATAAAATACTAGATTATGGAAATGAATAATACAACGCCTCCTAAAGGGTGCAAATATATAGCCATTATGTTGGTAGTTTTTGCCTTGTTCTGTACAGGCTTAGGGTTTTATACATTATTAAGAATACTTTATGGAGTTGTTATTCGCTAAAGAAAGTTTTTCCTCTGAGTTCAAAGATCTATTAGGCTTTGTAGATGCAGATATGCGTTTTGCTAGGCTTAAGTCTTCTCTACAATCTGCTACAGATGAGATAATAGACCTTATAGGGGAACAAACTTATAAAGAGTTATGTTTGCCTAATGCAAATAAGGATTTGCTAGAATTGGTTAAATATGCCGTAGCTCTTAAGGGATACATTATTTATGCTCCTACAGCGGATTTATCTGTTACTAATAATGGGCGGCTTATGAGGAGAGACGAGCATATGGTATCTGCTTTTGAATGGCAGATAGAATCTAACGATGAAGGGTTAGAAAACTTGTTTTATCGTCATCTAGACAGGTTGCTCAAGTATATGATTAAGAATGATATTCCTATAAATACTAAAAAATATAATTCAAGCAACTTGTTTGTAAATAGCATAGAAAAATTTGAAAATATATTTAATATAGATGGTTCTCATCTTTTATTTTTCAAATTGATTCCAGCACTCAGAGAGTTTGATAAACTAGAGGTTCTTCCAAGAGTAGGAAAAGAAATTTTTAACGAAAGAGATTCTATTTCGGAAGATTTAAGGCATTTAATAGAAATAGCAGGAGTAAATTATGCGATGGCGTGGGGTATTCGTAGGCTTAATATTAGATTATTTCCTAAAGGAGTGTTACAATATTCCAAAACAGGGAGTGCTAATAAAAAGCAAGGGGCTAAATTAGAATATTTAGAGACGGCAATGGTGTTTGAAAAAGATGCAGATAAATATTTACTCAAGATAGAAGAAAAGATAGCTAGTAATAAAAAAGTAACAAACGAAACTAAAGAAGAACTAGATTTGCCTTTAGGGTTTGGAGCTGATGACGGTTTTGTAGACTTATAATTTATGATAATATTAGATTTTCCAGATATAAAGAAAACATTGTTTTTGCCCGAGAATCTATCCGAGTGTGATAGAAGGCAATATGCAGATATATCCAAACTTATTTATTGTTTAAACTCAAAAGAAATCAATTATTTTGAGTTTAGAATTTTGGCGTTATACGCTCTGTTGAATTTAGAAAAACCTAAGTCTATACCCAAAACAATAGATAAAAATGATATAAAATGGCAGCAAGTTTTTCTTCTATCCGAAAAGATAGATAGTTTTTTCAATAAAACAGAAACGCCCGAAGGAGTTAAGATAGAGACAAAGCTTGGTTATTTTAATAATCCACTACCGCACATAAAAATGTTTAATACCTACTTCGGTCCTAAAGATGGCTTTGAAGATGTGATGTTTGGTCAGTATGTAGATGGGCTGGAGGAATATATTTATTTTTCTCAAACGGGAGATGTGGAAGCTCTGCGTACTTTGTTTTCTATTTTCTATTTAGGTAGAAACGAAAACTACCAGCTTAAAAATGCTAAAAAGAAAGCTAATGGGATATTTAGGCATATAGATATTCGGTATTTATATGGGTTTTATCTATACTTTACCTCTATGCAAGAATATATTTTAGGGGGAGAACTTATGGTCATGGGGAAAAGCATAGATTTAAGTATCATTTATCAAGAAACAGGCGAAGAAAAAAAATCTGATATTCCAGGTATAGGAATGCACTCTGTGCTTCACGACATAGCAGAAAGCGGGGTGTTTGGTTCATACAATGGCGTTAGAGAAACTAATATGTGGCAAATATTACTCCGTCTTTATGAGCTGAAAAAAAAGAATTTAGACGATTTAAAAACACAAAAAAAGAATGAGTCCTAAACTATTTTACGAGCTTCTTCAAGAAATTAAAGCAGAAGTACCTGGTATAAACAAAGCGTGGTTAGTGGTAGATGATAGTCAGTTGGGTAATACTTTGGAAAGTAGAGAAAAAGAAGACAATGCCTATCTAGTTGGTGTACTTCCTAGATATGGTACAGAAGCCATCAATGTAGATGCCATAGGAGATACAGTAACAACACAGATTTTGGTGTTAGAAAAAACAGACTATTCCGAACTTACAGAAGATGAGTTTATAGCTGTTTTTGAAAGAACTTATCATTTAATGAAAAAAGTAAAGGATTTGTTGATAGTTAAAATCTCAGACCCTTGTTATATGCCTACGGATAGATTAGATTTAAACGGCTTAGATTTTGACCCCGTGTGGAAGAAATCCCAATGTAATGGCTGGAGCCTAGATATACAATTTTAGATATGGCATTACTAGACGAGAGAAAAACAGATGTAGGGGTTATAGAAGGGCGATTTATTAAAGCCAAGCTCCAGCAGTATGGAGAAGATGTGCTGAAATCTAGTAAAAAACATAGAAGGATAAATAGGTTTAGTTCTTCCAAATGGGATACAGGGAGTATAAGCATATCTGATAACGCGGTAGATTATCGCATTCTTGCCCCAATGAGGTTTGTGGATATGAAGACTAGAAAAAGCAGAGGCTATACTAGGGGAACTAGGAAAATACCAGGAGGTAAGAAGAAGAAAAAGAATTACCCAGTACACAATAAGCCTACAATGGTACACAAAAAGTTTTTAGTAAAGTCTTTATCTTTTGGTTTTACAGAAGAAGTTAAGCAGCAGTTCCGAGCTTTAGCAGAGAAAGAAAAGTTAGTACAGGTTTAAATGTTAATTTTTGTTAAAATTAAAGCGTAATTGCTTTATTGTTGAAATATTTTTGTACATTTGCACTATCAAAAATCATTAAAAAGTCCCGTGCAGGACGATAAACTCGGCGAAAGGACTATGAAAGCTATTAATGTTCAAGTTTACAATTACAATCAAGTAAAAGCGGTTTCAAACGCTACGGATGCTATCAATTTTCTTAAAAGCATTGGATTTTTTGTTAATCCAATTACTGAAAGTAAAATCAATGAAACTTTTAGTTTATACCAAGAAGGTAAATCTGTACCCTTAGAAACAAGATGTTTTAGTATGGGGAACAATCCAGGAAACCCTACGCTAAGAATGGATGATGTTACAGGCTTGTCTTCTAAAGCGGATATCAAGAGAAATGCAAAAATCATAATTGATAGCATTACAAATAAATATCCTAAATTGGACCTTAGACTTTCTGACCAAACCACAGATAAAGAAATAAGAATAGAAGGAGGTTTGTATTGGTATTGGAATAAGTTTGCTGGAATAAACGGAGCTTATTGCCCTGTTTACGATATTGTTTATCGTTCTGAAGATACAACTGTAGATATAGCTGTTCAAAAACTTTCAGAAAGAATAGATTGGGCATTAGAGAAAATAGAAAAATGAAAATTAAATGCTATTCAGTAAGGCTTCAAAGTCTTGTCAAAATTTCGGATAAGGCTTATAAAGCCACAGCGTTTGATGGTTCTACTGCTATTATCCCTATTAGCCAAGTATTTGGAAAAGATTGGGAAGTGTTAAAAACCGATTCGTATTGGATAGCAGCTTGGATATTAGAAAAGAAATCCATACAATATTCAGGCAAAAAAGTAGCTTGGTTTAATGCAGAAACCTGCAAGATAGAACCTAACTACAAATACGAAGTAGAACACCACATTCCAGAGAAAAAAACAAAAAGTAAATCAACAATTAAAAAAGAATTAAAGCGATGAAAAATTTACATAAACTTTCAAAAGAAAAAATAGCAGATTATTTTCTAAACAATAAACAAGGAGATTTACTGAAATTATCTCCTGTAAGAGATAACGAAACAGATACGGGGTTTACAAGCATTGTAATCTATAAAGATAAACACATGGAAATCATTTATTCATACTTAATAGTAGATGAAGAAAATGATGATATTATAGAGCAATTTACAATCTATTCCAAATGGTTTGGAAAGATTAAAAACTCTTTTTTCACATTAAATGGTGAGAAAGGAAAGTTTGGTACCACACAATGTGGAGTTATTAGTGTTAGGGATTTAAGAAACTTTAAATCAAAAACTAACCATAAAATACACAATACCAACAAAGAGGTAGATGTGGAGATACAAGACTTCGCTTCTTTGGTTTTGTATTGCCAAAAGAAATACGGAGCTTCTCCCTCATACAGAGTAACAGAAGTTATTTCCTTAAGCCCAAATAGTTGGGTTGAGATAGAAATAACAATGCCTAATGGGGAAACTCATTTAGCAGAGGGAGAAAATAAAAAAGCTGCCGCAAACAACTTTGCGAAATCATTTAACTTTTAATTAAATTATAAAACGCAGGAATAAATGTTGACCAAGAGCGTTTTTACGGAAGACTATAAACAAGCTAAAGCCATAGAAAAGCTCTCACAAACTAAAGTGGGAGCACTCTTTATGGAAGCAGGAACAGGTAAAACATTACCCGCGTATAGGCTCGTGGAAACATTGCCAGGCTGTGATTATTGTCTTTACCTAGCACCTTACCAGACCATTCACAATAAGTTAAGCACAGATAATGTAGTAACAGAAATAGAAAAATACGGAGGTTTTTCAATGGCTCACGATTTTGTTGGTATAGAAAGCCTAAGCAATTCAGATCGTATCTATTTGGAACTTCTGAATAAATTGCAAAAGGCAAAAAAGCCAATGATTATCTGTGATGAAAGTTTAAAAATCAAAAATTCCAACGCAAAAAGAACCCAAAGGATATTTCAATTGGGTAAAATGGCAGGATACAAATTGATATTAAACGGAACGCCATTAAGTAGAAACTTATTGGACCTCTGGTCGCAAATGGAGTTTCTTTCGCCTTTGATACTCGGAATGCGAGAAGCAGAATTTAAAAACACTTTTTGCGAATACACCAAGATAACCAAAATAGGAGGGGGAGCAAGGAAAACAAGGGAATGGATTAATAAGTACCACAACATAGATTATCTTTACAGCCTTATAGAACCCTATATCTTTGAAAGTAAACTAACGCTTTCAGTAGGCAGAATAGACATCCCTGTTCATTTTGAAATAAGTGAGGACTGCAAGAATGAATACGAAGCCATTAAAGCCAAATTTCTAAACATGGAAGAAATGATGAAATGGAATAATCAAATATGGATGGCGATGGTTCAGAAACTGCAACACTCCTACTCTATTTCAGAATCAAAATTTGAAGTTTTGGAGAAGATTATTAAAGACAATCCAGGAGACAAAATTTTAGTGGCGTGTAAATTTATAGATTCGCAAGAAGAAGTGGCAAAAAGGTTTGGGGACAAAGTAAAAGTGCTAAGCTATGGGAAACACACCTATGGGTTAAATCTACAAGACTACTCTATCATGGTCCTATGGGAAAAGCATTGGGACTATGCAAGTCTGGAGCAAATCCAAAGAAGAATTTTCAGAAAGGGACAAAAAAAGGAATGCCGTTTTTTTGATTTTCATTCTAATGCTAAGTTAGATGGAATTATGACTAAAAATTTAGACAAAAAAGGCAGGTTATTAGATTATTTCAAAAACAAATCAGTACAAGAATTACAAGAAATATTATGAGTAAAGATAGCGTAAATCAATCGGAAATAAAGAAGTTAATTAACCTTTTAGCATCTAAAATAGATGAAATAAAAGATATTGATGATAAAATAGACACATTAAATAGTGTTAGAGGCGTGTTACACAATGTCAGCCCACTAAAACACAACCCTGTTGATTTTATTTATTGGGAAAAAGTAGATAACATGCAAGCTAATGATTATAACCCTAATCATGTTGCTAAAAGAGAAATGGATTTGCTTTATCAAAGCATTAAATGCGATGGTTTCACAATGCCTGTTGTAACATTTCCTATAGAAGATAGTGAAACAAAAGAAATTGTGGATGGTTTTCACAGATATACCACTTCAATAAGGTATAAAAACATTTCTAAAAGAGACCATGGAAGGTTACCTATATCAATGATCTCAAAGGATAAAAGTGATAGGATGGCTTCAACCATTAGACACAACAGAGCGAGAGGCAAGCATGAAGTAGAACTTCAAGCGGCTTTAGTAGGAATGTTAAAAAAAGGCTGGGATGAATTGAAAATAATGAAAGAACTAGGTATGACACTAGAAGAAGTGCAGCGATTAATAGGGCTTAAAGGAATAGCTAGTGAGATTAAAGGAATTCCTTATTCTATAGAAAGACAAATTATAGAGGCAGGGGAAGATATCAAACCAGAAGATGAATAAAATGGGAGCATTTGAATATAGATCTTTCTATAAAAAATACGACATGTCTAAAACCATTGAAATTGGTTCTGGAATAGTAAAAGTACATAATATTTTTGATGAACTCCCAAAATTTATGTATGATGCAGATTGCTTGTTTATAGATCCCCCATGCAGTGAGGGTAATTTAAAAAGTTTCTACACAAAAGCTGATCTTGAAAAAAGAGAATCAATTACACAATTCAATCATAGATTGTTTCAATTAATTGAAGATATTAACCCTAAACATTTATTTATAGAAGTGTTTAAGTCAAATTACAATAAAATACTTGATTTTGTGTCTAATAAATATGGAGATAATGTTGTTGTTTTTGATAGTTACTATTACAATAAAGAAACTAATAAATGTTGGATTATTTATGCTTCTTTAGATAATATTAATTTCCGAATTCCTTTTTTAGATGAGGAAAAAGCAATTAGTTTTATTTGTGAAAACTTAGATTTCAAATGTATAGGTGATTTATGCATGGGTAAAGGATTGGTGGGTTTTTATGCAAATAAATTTAATAAGAAATTTGTAGGCACTGAGTTAAATAAGAAAAGATTAGCATGCTTAATAGAGCATATAAATAAAGGGAAAATAATAGTTAGATAATGGGGAAAACAGCTATACGAGGAATAGAAGATGTTTTATCTGCTACTAAAAAAAGAATCAGTTATTTATTTGATAACTATGATAATATTTCTTTGTCTTTTTCTGGTGGAAAAGACAGCACTGCTCTTTTTCACTTGGTAAATGAAGAGGCAAAGAAAAGAAATAGAAAATTTATCTTATATTTTCAAGACCAAGAAGCGGAATACCAAGGAACAATAGAATTGGTAGAATGGGCAATGTCTCAACCCAATGTAATTCCATTATGGTATCAAGTGCCTATATTTATGACTAATGCGGCAAGTCATCAACAATTGTTTTTGTGGGCGTGGGGAAATGGTGAAAAATGGGTTAGAGAAAAGAATCCAATAGCCATTCATTCTATTGCTAAGAAATACCCAAAAAGATTTCATAAATTTAATTTGTGGGTAGGTCAAGAATTAAGAAAAAGAAAAGGGACTTGTGTTTCTATCATTGGATTAAGAGCAGAAGAAAGCCCTGGTAGAAGGTTTGTGATGTTTGGGGAAGATTCAGACCTTTTTTGGTTAAGAAGAAAGAATAAACCACATAAGGCTTACCCTTTAATTGATTGGTTGTACACAGATGTTTGGAAATATTTAATTGAGAATGATTTGAAGTACAATAAAATTTATGATAAGATGTATATGCTTGGTGGAAATCTTAGAAGTTTTAGAGTTTCTAATCTAGTTCATGAGCAGGCGTTTAGATGCCTTACTGACTTACAAGAGTTGGAACCAGAAACTTATGATAAATTAGAAGCTAGATTACAAGGGGTTCATACCGCTGCTATGTATGGAAAAGAAAATCTTATATATTCAATCAAGAAGTTGCCTAGTCAATTCAAAACATGGAAAGAGTATAAAGACTTTCTTTTAAATTCAATACATCCTGATTTAAAAAGATTGTTTGAGTACCAATGGAGCAGATTTGGAGACACTGATGATCCAAGAGCTTGTAAATATATGGTAAAAAGAATTTTGCTTTGTGATTGGGAGGGAAATATAACAATGAAAGATGATTATTGGTATTACACAAAAGAACATATTTTAGAGAAAAATAGACTCAAAAGAGAAGATGAGATAATAAAAAAATGGACACAAGCATTATGAATAGAGAAATAACACTACCAAAACCAAAAATTGGCGAACCTTGCAACGGATGCGGAATTTGTTGCCACATACAATTATGCAACACTGGAGCTTTTTTATTAAAGAAAAGCAAAACTTTTGGAGGCAAGATAGTAAAAGGGAAATGCCCAGCTCTGTTATCAGAGGAAGACGGCACTTTTAGCTGTGGACTAATAAAGAAACCTAAATTATTTATTCGTTCAAAATACAACTCTAATGTCATTAGCAGAACAGTGGCTACTCTAGTAGGAGCGGGTTCTGGTTGTGATGAGATAGGAGAAGTTTCTGAAGATGTAATGGAGGAAATAGCCCTTCAGAAAATGATAGAAAATAAAAAGAATGATAGAGAGTGGATAAGTAAAGTACAAGAAGCTTATGAACTTCTTCTAAAATTTTAGATGTAATTATGGGAAAAGATAAAAATAAACGCCTAAAAGTAGCAGAAATAATCCAAACCGCAAGAATACAGAAAGATTGGACACAAGAAGAACTTGCTAATAGGGTAGGATGTGCTAGAAGCACTATCCAAAGAATAGAGGCTGGAAAGTTTTCGCCGAATGCTGACCAACTCTACGAAATTTTAGATACACTAGGCGTAGAGCTGAAAATAAACAATGAATTAATATAAAAAAATCCGCTGTAAACCGCTCCGCTAGGGTTTTCAATTAACCCTAGCGGAGCGGCGAAATTTTTTGAACTAAAAAAACGCCTTATATTGGCGTTTTTTCTTTTATTTCCTTTATTGCTTGTAAACATAGGCTTCGTTTTAATTCTTTCAGAATACGATGGCTTTCTTCGCTTATTTTTAATTGTTTTTCTATCTTTTCAAGTTGTAGGTATTTATGGTTAATTTTTTCATTTTGTAGGGCGTTTTTTACAATGGGAGTGATAATATTCTTGTAATCCTCTAGTCTTAAAAAAGGTATAACAGAGCCGATGAGAAAAGTCTCCAAAATTCTACTTTCAAAAATTATAGTTAATATTTCAAAACAAAAATGTAAATCTGTGCTAACTTCCCAACAGTTTGAAATGGGTTGTTTTAGTGGTCTTCCTGCGTGTAATCCGTGAGATTGAATGTAAAAAACTTTTTTGTGTTTCGTTTTGCTAGTAGTTCCCGTGTATGTTTTAATTTTCATTTCTGATAATAATTTTGTTTTTAAAAAATTTTACCTTTATGCTTTCCCCAATTTCAAAACCTGCGGTATTAAGCCACTTTCCAGAAAGTAAAATTTTAGGGCGTTTTTTATTGTTTTGAAAAAGATAGGATATTTTTAATTTTCTAAAATTCATAATCAGCAAAATCAGAAAATTCATTATGATAGTTAATAAATAATTCTACTATCTTATCCGCTATTTCTTGTGTGGTGTGATATTCTTTCCTTGCTATATTCTTGAAATATTGGTAATCAATCCAATTAAAATATTTAGAAAATCCTTGTTGTTTTAGTTTTTTAAAAACAATATCAGAAATTTTTTGTACTTTTGTCGCTGTTGAATTCATAGTGTTTGTTTTACTATCTATGCTGTGAGTTTAAATAAACCCTCCCACTCGTCACAGTGAGAGGGTATTTTTTTAGTTATATTTGAAAATTTAGTATTTGTATTTCGCTTTCTTGGAGCATATCGTCCAATTTTTTAGAACAGACATCTAAAAGCTCGGATATTATAGTGCCGTTGCTTATCTCAAAACTTTCCTCGTTATCGTTCATAATAAAAAGTTTTTCCTTAAGTCCATCACGGGACACCATAAACGCATTTAAAGAATCTCGTTTAAGTTTTAAGAACTTGTGTTTTTCTGCCATTTTTTGGATAATATCCAAGTTTTTAATTCTCTGCTCAGCAGATTGTACAGATAGAATTTTAGATAATTCTTCTTTTTTTGAGTTAAGCTCCCGTTTTGTTAGATTATTTGCTTCAGAAACTTTAACTTTTTGCTTTTCTTCTGTGGCAGTTGCTACTTTGTTCACAACCTTGCCGTTTTCTTGTAACTTGTTCATAATGTTTGTTTTACTTATGTAAAAATACAAAAAAAATGTGATTTAAGCAACTGTTTTAAACGCTTTTTTTGTTGAAAATCAATTATTTATATTGATTAAAAATAGTTTTTTCAGAATAAAAAAACATCACTTATAGCACTTTATAAATTTAATGTAAATTTATAAGTTATTGAAAATTAGACAACAAACCTCATTCATAAATTTATGAATGAGGTTTGTGTTTTTTGGACTCCGACGCCGCCGAGATACTTAAATGCGATTGCCTTACATAGGCATTTGTGGAAATATGGCAGGATTTCCCACCAGTAAGCAACTGCCTATTCCATAGGCTACCTTATTAGTTTGGCACAGCGGAGTCGGAGTATTACAGAATTTCGCAGAAAATAAAGGCAATGGCTAAAAAAATATCAGACGAAATTCTTTCACTAAAAGTAGTGGTAAACGGAGATGAAGCTCAAAGTAGAATATTAGCTTTAGAGAGAGCTAACAACAAGCTGAGTGAAAGTATGGAAGAGCAGAAGAAGATAATGAAAGAGCTTAGGGCAAGTAAAAAGAAAAACTCTGAAGAGTACAGCAAAGCCGAAAAAGAACTAGAAAACCTAACAAAAAAATATGGGGAAAATTTAAAAGCAATAGAGGCAGAAGTAAAGGCAATGGATATTATGAGTCTTACTATGCAGCAGTTGCGTGGTAGGGCGAGAGACTTACAACATACTCTTAGCCAAATGAACCCTAATCATAGTGGTTATAAATCTACTCAGCTAGAGCTAGAAAAGATTAACTCTAGGATGGGAGAGCTTAAGCAAGGAGCACAATCGGCAGGAGTTTCTATAAATAATTTGGCAGATAAGTTTAACCGATATTCTGGTATGGCAACAGCGGTATTAGCCACTTTTGCAGGTATAGCCATATCCATACAATCTACAATAGACCTTAATAATAAACTGTCTGATGCCCAAACGGCAGTAGCTAAAACAACGGGTATGACAGATGAAGCTGTAAAAGAACTCACCAAATCATTTAATGAATTTGATACTAGGACCTCTAAGCTAGATTTATTAAAGATAGCAGAAGTGGGAGGGCGTTTGGGTGTTCCTAAAGAGCAGATAAAAGATTTTACTAGAGAGGTAGATAAAGCCTATGTAGCACTGGGCGATTCATTTTCTGGTGGAGTAGAGCAGGTAGCTAATAAGATAGGTAAGATAAAGGGACTATTTAAAGAAACCAAAGACCTTGATATGGCAACTGCTATCAATCAGATAGGTTCTTCTCTTAATGAATTAGGTGCAAGTGGGGCGGCATCAGAAGCTAATATAGCAGAGTTTACTACTAGAGTAGGAGCATTACCAGGTAAACTAAAACCTACTGTGGCAGAGGCAATGGCTTTAGGGGCTGCTTTTGAAGAGAGTGGTATAGATGCCGAGCGTTCTGCTACGGCGTACTCTAACTTTGTAAGGAGAGCGGCACAGGATACTCAAGGGTTTGCTGAAGTAATGAATTTACCTATTGCAAAAGTTAAGGAGCTAATAAATACTAATCCTACAGAATTTTTCTTAAAATTTTCCGAGGGTATGAGAGGATTAGATCCAACCCAAGTAGCGGCTATATTAGATAAATTAAAACTTAACGACCAGTATTTAACATCTATAGTAGGAGCGGCAGGAGATAATACAGATAAGTTTAGAAATAGCATAGAGCTATCCAATCAAGCCCTACAGGAAGCTACTTCGCTCCAAGAAGAATTTAATAAGGTTAATAATAATGCAGCTGCAATCTATGAGAAGGTACGGAAAAAGTTTATAAGTATGTTTACAAGTGAAGCTGTTGTTAATACACTCACATGGTTAATAGCAACTTTTGGGAAGTTAATAGGAGCTGTTGAGGATACGGAGGGTAAGATAACTGCATTTAGGAATGTATTAGTATTCTTAATTAAGATGATTGTAATAGGTACAGTAGCTACTTTGTCTTATAATACAGCTATTTACTTGTCATCTAAAGTTTTTACTGAAGCTAGGGCAAAGTTAATAGGCTATAGTTTAGCTCAGAATGCTCATAATATTTATACAAAGGTAGCTACATTTTTAATGGATTTATGGAATTTAGCTGTAGGTAAATCTCTTCTGTATTTGGGGAAATTAACTAATTCAACCAATATGCAAACAATGGCACAACAGAGGTTGAATTTGGTAACAAAGCTTAATCCATTTGGTATTTTAATTACAGTTGTAATGGCTGCTATTACAGCATATACTCTATTTGCGGATAAAGTGGACGAAACTACAGAGAAGCAAAAGCTACTTAATGAAGTAAAAACCAATGCCGCTAATAAAGTGGCTGATGAAAAAGCTAAAATAGAAAGTTTACTTAGAATAATAAAAGATGAAAATCAAGCTAGAGATGTACAGCAGAGGGCTTTAAATAAACTTAATGCTATTCTCCCAGAGCGATTACGAGGGCTTACCTTAGAAAAAATAAAAACGCAGGAAGCTACAGCTGCTATAAAAGATTATATCAATCAGTTAGATAAAAAAGCAATGGCTGAGGCTCTGCATGAAAAAAGTGTAGAACTTAAGAAACAAAGAAATGAACTTAACTCTAAAGGTACAGATGAGTATATGGATTGGGCTAATCTAGGAGGTTTAGGGGTGAAAGTTGAAAATTTACTTAATGCAGGTAATCTTAAAACATCAATGACTGCATCAGAGGCTAATAAATTAGATGTATTAGTAGATAAGAGAAAAATTGATAAAGCTTTACAAAATTATGTTCCGTTGGTTAGGGAGGCTTATTGGAAGCGTAGAAAAGAGATGACCAAAAACTTTAATGATCAGAAGAGTTTAAAAAACCAACGAATAGCTTTTGAAAAAAGTAATGCTAGTTCCGTAATTGGAGATGAGCCTACTTCAAACTATAATATACCTAACGGAGAAGGAGGTACCTCTACTAAAGGAAAGGGAACACCAAATAAAACAGAAGCAGAGATAAAAGCGGAAGAAGAAGCTCGTAAATTTGAGGAAGAGAAGAGAAAGCTGTTAGAGTCGGCCGAAAAGTTTGCAGATGAAAGATTGAAGTTAGAAGAGCTAGAGCAAACTGCCAAGATAGAACTTATGAAAGAGGGCTATGAAAAGGAGTTAGCTATTATAGAAGAATCGGAACGGAAAAAATTGGCAGAGTTAGAAAAGCAAAAGTACAGCCAAGAAGATTTTAAAAAGCTAGATGAAATTATTTCTAAATCTACTAAAGAAGAAAAGCAAAAGTTTGAAGCTATAAAAGAGGAATGGGAGTCTCAAAATAACCGTTTAACGGAACTAAAACTACAAGAGATAAAGATTACCGAACTCAAAAAGCAAAAACTAGAAGAAGAATATAAAGAGAAAAATCTTAAAAAGCAGGAAGAGAATTTCCAAAGAGAAATATTCCTTTTAAGAACTCAAGAGAATGAAAAGATAGCAGAACTAGAAACGCTAGAACAGCAAAGGGCTTTCCTAAAAGATAAAATATCTACTCAAGAGCTTTCAAAAATACGAAATTGGGAAGATGGTAAGGTAGCTATTCAGAGATATTACCAGGAGAAGAGTTTAGACCTACAAGCAAACTATCTTAAAAGACTGATAAAAGAATTAGATTCTTTACCACCTGCAAATTTAACTGAAGCTCAAACCAAGGCTTTAGAGGCGATGAAGGCAAGGTTAGCGGAAATAGGAGTAGAGCTTAATGGTATTAAGAATGGCAAAGAGGACGCTAAATTTTCTTCTCTATCTAATTTTGGAGGACAAGCTGATATTTTTGGACTAACACCAGAGCAGTGGGAGGCTATGTTTGAAAATACAGATAAGCTGGAAGTAAAAATTCAAAAAATAGGAGCTGCTTTGGAGGTTGCCAAAAACATTATGGCTACCTACCATGCTTATACCAAAGCTAACCAAGAAGCCGAATTACGGAGGTACGAAGTAGCTTCTGAACGCAAGAAGAAAAAACTACAAGCAGAGCTAGATGCAGGTATAATTTCCCAACAAGAGTATAAACATAAAACAATCGCTATTGAGAATGAATTGGCTATAAAAAAGTGGCAATTAGAAGTAGATGAAGCTAAGCGAGAGAAGGATATGAAAAAAGCAGAGATTGTTACTAAAACAGCAATGGGGATTATGAGTATATGGGAAAAACATTCTGCTAATCCTATTTTGGCAGGTATTTTAACGGCAGCAGTTACGGCATTGGGCGGTGTTCAATATGCTACGGTAGCTAAGCAACCTTTACCAGCTCCACCGTCTATAGTCGGAGCGGAGAGTGGTTATTATCCAGTTAAACGAGTTCAAGACGGGAAACTGTTTCGTGCGAAAAAAACAGAGAGTAAGAGCGGTATTTATGATGAACCTACAATGTTAGTAGGGGAACAAGGGAAAAATTTCCCGGAATTAGTGGTAAGTGGCAGAGCAATGAAGCGTATAGACCCAAAATTAAAGAACGATTTTATGAGGGAGGTTTATAGAGTAGAAGGTTTTGAGAATGGTAAATACCCACAGCTACCTAATAATACTCCAGATTATACAGCGGAAATATTGTCCCTATTGCAAAGGAACACTCAAATTTTAGAAAAAATAGAGAGAGAGGGTGTTCGTGGTGTATTTGAAAAATCAGCAAGAATGGGGAAAGAGCTGGAAGATATGCAAAAAGATTATAGAAGAATAGTAGAAAAAAATAAGCACTAATATGAGTTTTGTAGCAGATAAATCTAATTATAATGTAACCTATAATTTAGATACAAAAAAATTTACGGGAGATACTGTAATAAGAATAAACACCTCTGATATTTGTACTCTTTTCTCAGGGAATAGATTACCATCGGTATTATTTTCTGGGGTACTAGATCTAAATAGCATATCAAATCCAGAGAGTACAGGCGAGTTCTTATATTCAGGAGGTGTTATAAGTTGTTCGGTAAGAGTAGATACTCCGTTGGGGCGAGAGAGGGTTTACTTTACTATAACCTTATCGGTAGTGTCTAGTGAAATAAAAATTAACCCTGAGGTAGTGTTTTTTAGCATTAACAAAACTTTAGCCGAAACCGCTCAAAAAACAATTTATATAACTCTCCCATCAAATGAAGACTATTATGTAATTGTTCCGCCATTCTTAACTTATACTAAAGTAGCTGAGGGGATTGTTTTAAAAACATTAAACTCTTCTGAATTGGAGGTAGGCTCTTATTCAGATAAGGTACAAATAGCCCAAGGCAGCAAGAAAGTGTTTGTAACCGTAAATTTGAGGGTAACTCATTTTTTTTCGTCTGAACTAGAAGATTATAGTTTTTGTTTAGATGGTCGCAAACTTTTTTTTAATAAAAATGCGGAGAAGGCTAGTATTTTGAAACTGAAACTAAATGTAAGTATGTTGGTCGAGAGAACGCCATTAAGCTTTAAATCAGAATATCTAATCCCATATTTTAATGATAAGTGTAGTATAGATATAGGAGAGAAGATTAACCGATATTTCAAAAAGTATTCTGTTAATTTATTAAATGTAAATAATGTAATAGATCTAATAATGCATAGTGCTTATGTACATATAGAGGCACTAGAACTAGATGAATATTATACCGAATTGTCTAGTGAGCATTTAGGTGGTTTTAAATTTTTTCCTGGGAGAAAGCCTAAAGGTTATCCTTTATTGACTAACCATCTTAATAGGCGAGTATTTGGTGATGATAAGGTGCTGTTGAGTTACATCACAGGTAAAACCAATCCTGCCGATTGGGGGCTGATGAAGCCGTTTGAGAATCCTTTTTCAGATAATATGGTCGCTTGTATGAGATTAACGCCATCTGAAATGATATTCCCTACAAAAAAAAAGCTAGAAACAGTTAATTACTACAAATTCCCAACTCCAAAACATAAAATAAATGTACAGTGGTTAAATCAGAATTTAGCTCCAGAGTTTACTGCTTTTACAGGGGAGTATGAAATTGACGGTGCTTTTCAGTCCGTTGTTGCTAGAGGGGTCTATGCTAAGTACAAAAAAAAGTTTGAAACAACGGAAGAAAAAACCATAAAAATCAATACAGGTTTTATTTTGAAAGCTGAGAGAACAATGATTTCAGAACTCATAGCCTCCCCATTTTGCTTTTTGGAGTTGAGTGATAGGTATTTAAAATGTATTCCAATCAGTGATAAAATAAAGGAGGAAGATTCTACTTTACAGCTCATTAGTTTTGATTTAGAAATGTTGATAATAGAAGAAGTATGGAAATAAAATTTTTTACAGAAAATGCCGTGTTAGATTTATCTAATCAAAAGGTATCTATACAAGAAAACAATCCAGTAGTAAGTGATAAAATGCTGACTAAATTTTTCTTTCCTTTTGAAATTTATGTAGATGAAGATTTTTTAATATCATTTGGCGACTATTTAAGTTATGAATCTTTAAACTTGGCCAAAGAAATAAAAGGTAAACTTTTATTTGAGGGCAAAATACACGATGCTAGATTAGAAATAATGAGCATAGAAGGTAATTTGTTAGAGGGACAAATAGATTTTGGCTTTGAAGATGTACCTAATTTTGATAAAAAGTTATCCGACTTGCCTTTTGAAGTGGTAGAGGTAGATGATATACATACTTATGCAGCAGAAATATGTAAAAAGAAGTATCCTGATACGGTGTTTAATTTTCCTAAAATTTACACTAAAAAGTATGACCAAACACAAAAAATGTGGGACGCATTTAATGGATATTACAACGATACAATAGGTAGTAATGATACTTTGGTAATGACAAAGAATGTGTCTCCATCAGAAGATAACGATTGGAACATAGATAATGTGAATATTATACACCCATGTCCACATATATTATATTTACTTAAGCTGGGATTTAAAGATGTGGGGTTAGATTTATCAGGAGATATATTAGAAGATGAGGGTTTACTAAAATCATGGGTTTTTTCTGGTGGTGAATATTTTAGAAACAAATATATTCTAGTACAAGAACATAGCCTTAGAGATAATAAATATATTACAAGAAACTGTGGTGGAAATCCAACTTATTGTTTTTATGAATATAAAATGAATATCAATATAGAATTTATTGATAAATATAGGTTTGATTTTGAATTTACAGCTAATGAGCTTAACGAGATACAATCACTCTATATAAAGGTTGGGGATAATGTGCTTAATGTTCCTACTTCTAGGCAAAGAGGTAACTTTTTAATTTCATATTTTGTAACAACCACTCTGGCTAATACACCTGTAGAAATAGGTTTTTCATTTAATGAAGAGCGGCGTTCTGGACTTCCGATGTTGGGGAGTAACGATATTTTAAACCTAAAAATAAGATCTACTAAAGGTTATGAGAATAGTGATTCAAATGATGTAGAAGAACTTAAAATAGTGAATAACGAAAATGTTATAGATTTGAGTAGAGCGGTTCCAGATATGACTTTTGGAGATTATGTAAATATTATCAGAAATTGGTTTAATTACTCTTTGAAAATTAAAAATAAGACCGTGGTAATGAATAGGGTAATTGGGGATAAATTACCAGAAATAAAGGATTTTAGAGAGTTTGAAATTGCAAGACCTAAAAGAACATTGCTATCTAAAAAATCCTACCTCATAAAATTTGAAGACTTAGATAATGATAATAAGCTTCCGTCTATGTTTTTTGATGAGCAGGGAAATTTGTTAAATGGTAAGGAAAGAAAAGATACAGAAGTAATAGAGGTTAAAGGCTATCCATTGCCAGTAAAAAAAGCAAAAACAAATTCTCCCGAAACAGCTTATGTAATGAAGGATTCTAATACTGTACTTTCGTTAGTAGGATATGATGGGCTTAACCAAGGGAAGAATCACGCTATTGCTTTAGATAACTTTGTATTCCCTTCTCTTTTGAAAAACTGGTATAAATGGATAATACAGAGAATTTCAAGTACAGAGTACGAGTGGAAGTTTTACACAGATATAGAGAGTTTTTCTAGTTATGGTGTAGATGATTACATTTATGCTTACAATAATATTCATCTTATTAAATCTATAGTTAAAGATAAGATTGCAGATAATACCTATGAGGTTACCATAACAACAGAAACCGTACGCAGTTCTCCGCATAATGTAGGACTTGATAATTTGGTTTCGGCTCGTATTTGTTGGGGAGATGATACTGAAGATGTGAAAATAGAGGATAGTAGTACTGTATTGGTTAAGGTGAGAGAATTAAAAATGCCGAATGATGGAATGGTGGATTTTTATGCGTTTTCATTAGATAGTGGAGAAGGATATACTATTGTAAGTAAAAATAAAGATGAGTATGAGGTATCTGTTCCAAAAGGAGATAATAAAATTCGTTTGGAAGTTTGGCTGAAAAATGGGCAGAGATACCATTCTAATGAGTTGTTATTTAGGAGGGTTGTGGTTAAAAATGAAAATTGTGCAGTTTTCATAGCAAAACTAATAGGAAGGTCATATGGGTTTAAAATTACCTACTTAGATTGTGAAGGTACGGAGAAAACATTGTCTGGAGCTCAAGCTACGGCTTTTTGCGGCAAAACAATTATATCAACGGTTGGTTGCGAGGTTATAAATACTAACACGCCGTGTGTGGAAGGTCGTGTATATAGCTTAGAATACAAGGTTACCTGGTCTTATGGTTTTAGGGAAGATGGTTATGTAGATTATATAGATAAAAATGGTAATCAAGTAAGATTAACTATACCACAAAATGATACTACCCCTAGATTTATTTGTTCTAGGAGGATAATTAACAGGCATCAGGTGTCCCTTACCTTAACAGGTAACCTTTGTTCTTAGTCATCTAGCAGAAATACAGTCTCGTTTGCGTCATCTTCGGTAATATGAGTGTATATAAGGGTGGTGTCTAGTTTACTGTGTCCTAAAAGTTTTTGAAGATACATAACATCACCCCCTGCTTTTATATAAGCGGTAGCAAAGGTGTGTCTCCCAATATGCATTGTCATTTTTCGTTTGATACCGATATTTTGAGCTATTTCTTTTAAATGTTTATTTATAGTTTGTTCGGTGTAGAATTGATTAAATAAATTTGGGGAGTGTTCAATAATACTTCTAGAGGTATTATTAAGTTTGATATTTAATAGTTTTTTGTTTTTTACTGTTTTTATGGGGATTGTTTCAGAATATAGATTAACTCTTTTTAGCTGAAGAACATCAGAAACTCTAAGCCCCGTATAACAGGCAATTAAAAAATATCCGAGACTTAGTTTCCAGTTATCTCGTATAAATTCAGAAAAATAAAAAGCTTTCAATTTATTTACCTGCTCTTTGGTAAGAGAGACCCTATTACCTGTGGTGGAACCAGGTTTTATTTCATCAATATTAAAAGGAAACATAACCCCTTTCCTTTGAGCGTCTATAAGATATTGTTTTATAATTTTGATGTTTGAGTTAATGGTGGTTGGACAATTTCCTAGCCTAGACAGGTGTCTTCTGTATTCGTAAATAAAATCTAAGCTAATTACATTAAATGGAATGGTCTCTTTATACTCCTTAAGTTTTTTATGTATGGATTTATGTTTTTTCTTGGTATTAGGGTTATCTATAGTTTCATTTATTCTAGAGATCATAAAACTATTAAAATCATGGGAAGGGGTAGCATTGAAATATTCCCTTTCAAATTTTTCTAGGGTTAATTCTTTTTTTGATAGAGCAAAAAATGTTCTAATATCAATAGCTTTGGAAATAATGTTATCTAGGATTAGATTTATTGGACCGTGCTGATTAGATTCATGCTTTAGGCGTTGCGTTTTTTTATTCCATTCTTCTGGCTTACAGAAATAGCCAGTGTATATTCGTTTTCTTTTTCCTGAGATGCTTACGGAGAATATGATTTGTTTTTCACCATTACTATTAAGATAGTCGTGAAGATAAAATCTAGTTTTCATGTTGTTGTACAGTCTTTTAGAATTGATTTCCAAAAGAAATAGGTCATTTTTCTTATTCATAAATATTAGGTTTTAATAAGAAACTGACCAAGAGTACAGGTATTGGGACAAAATTTAGGACAAAAATTAAAACGGATAGTAAATTTACCGTTAATCTAAGTTCCTATTATTAGCACTTAGTGGCTTATTTACTATCCGTTTTTTCTAAATGGTGGTGCCTCCAGGAATCGAACCAGGGACACAAGGATTTTCAGTCCTTTGCTCTACCAACTGAGCTAAGGCACCATAACTGCTTTTATCAGTTGTTTTTTAGTGGTGCAAAGATATATATATTATCAATACAAAACAAGTCTATTTTAAAGTTTTTATAAGTTTTATGGTTAATATTTTGATAATCAGTTTTGTTTTTTTTGCTCTTCGGAACTTAGTTGTTCGCTCATTTCCTCCAATACAGGTTTAATAGTGCTTTCAGGGAGGTCGCTGATGCGAATATACATCAATCCATCAATAGCATCATTAAAGTTTGGGTCTACATTAAAGGAGATAACTTTAGCATTTTGCTTAATATACTTTTTTATCAATACAGGTAACCTCATTTCTGGTTCCAAATCATCAATGAGTTTGTCTAGCTTTCCTAAATCTGAGTCCATACCATCAAAAAATAGATTTTTGTCTCTTTCTTTTAGTTTAATTTTAAACTCATTTCTTGGGTGTATGTATTGGGCAACAGCAGAATCATAGTAATGAGAGCGCATGAAGTCTATCATAAGTGATTTAGAAAATTCCGAAAATTTGTTGCTGATACTTACGCCACCCATTAGAAATTTGTGACCAGGGTTTCTTAAACAAACATGCACGATGCCTTTCCAAAGAAGAAATAGAGGGAAAGGTTTTTGCTGATACTCCATAGAGATATAAGCTCTCCCCATTTCTATTACTTTTCGGAAGAATGGTTGTAGCTCTTGGTCAAACTCGAAAAGAGAGCTGGTGTAAAAACCTTTAATACCGTGTTTTTTCATTACCTCTTTACCTAGAGCCATTCTGTAAGCACCTGCGAGTTTTTGGGCTTCTTTATCCCATAAGAAAAGATGATGATAATGCTTATCGTATTCATCTAAATCGAAAGGAAGGTTGCTGCCTTCTCCTACTGCACGAAAGGTAAGTTCTCTTTGTCTACCTATTTCTCTCATAATAGAAGGTATCTCTTGATAAGAACTGAAAAAGACTTCATAGTTTCCGCTATCAAAGAGCATTTTTCCTTCACTTTTTAGGGTTTCTATCTCCTTAATTAGGTCTTCCTGAGGTGTTTCGTCTATGATGTTTTGAACGACATTTTCCGACTTGTTCGGAATCTTTAAATTGAGGTTTGGGAGCTTCATTAAATCTGCTAAAGATTGCCTTTTGTCATAATAAGTTTTCATAAGGCAAATTTTCTTTTGTAACAGATGCTCCATTTCCTCCACAGAGTCGCAGTCTTCTATGGTTTTTACAGAAACAGGTTTCCCAATTCTTACTCTAATAGGCTTCTCTCTTTTGTTCATCATTTCAGATGGAAGCATTAGAGTTTGCAAATCAGGGTGTATTTTAGACATTGCGTAAAAAAGTTTACTATTTTTAGCATGAAAATACATTGGGACTATGGGGACTTTAGCCTTTTTCATAAGTTTAAGGGCTGGTTTTTCCCATTCTTTATCCATGATTTGAGCAAAAGAGTTATTTTTGTTAGATACCTCTCCCGCAGGGAATATACCTACGCAACCACCTTCTTCTAGATGTTTTAAGGTGGCTTTCATTCCTTGCAAACTACTACGGATTTCTTTTCTGCCTTCAAAAGGATTTACAGGAATTACAAAAGGCTTCATAGGTTCAATTTTCTCTAAGAGAAAATTGCCCATAATTTTAAAATCAGGACGAATTTCGGTTAAGATTTTACACATTAGTATGCCGTCTATCGCCCCTAGAGGGTGATTAGCAACTAATATGAAAGGTCCTGTTTTAGGAATTTTTTGTAAATCTTCCTCGAAGACGATATACTTTAAATTTCTTTCCTTAACAAAAGCTTTAAAGAAGTCTTTGCCCTCAGTATGTTTTATTTTTTCATAGAGAGCATTAACTTGATTAATCCTCGTTAAACGCATAATTATAGAAGCGATAGGAGATTTTAAAAATCCTACTTTATCTAAACCAGTAGCTTTTATTAAATCCTTTTTAGAAATGAGACTCATTAGTTATTGTTTTTTTTCTGAATTCTAGAGAATTACAATTTGAACCGTATTTTTAGCAATTTGTTCTAATAGAATGTTTTTCCCTTCGTACAGTCTATCAAGTTTGTTCATGTTGGCATTTCTTATAGTAAATAAGGATACATTTTTAGAAACTTCTGTTTTAAAATTAGCTTGTAGAGCTTCGTTAAGTTCGTCTAGTTTCCCAAATTTATCCTCTAAACAAAGAGCTAATGATATAGCAGAGTTTTGCATCAACGATACTTTTATCTTTAGTTGAGATAAAAGATTGAAAATAAAGCTAATATGGTCTTCTGCGATGAAAGAAAAATCTCGTGTAGATATTTTAATTAAGTTTTGATTTTCCTTAAGGATAAAACTTTCTTCTCTTTGGTTTTCGTCTGAAATGCCTACTTTAGTACCTGCTTTTTGTGGTTCTACAAAAGATTTTACAAAGAACGGAATATTCTTTTGCTTTAAAGGTTGCAAAGTTTTTGGGTGGATTACAGAGGCTCCATAGTATGCCATTTCTATGGCTTCTTCATAGGAAATGTTAGAAAGCAATTTAACATCTTTGAACTTTCTAGGGTCTCCCGTCATAACACCTGGTACATCTTTCCAAATGGTCATTGCGTTAGCATTAAGGCAATAAGCGAAAATCGCTGCGGAATAATCGGAGCCTTCACGCCCTAGCGTTACAGTGAAATTATTGGCATCAGAACCAATGAATCCTTGTGTTACATAGCATTTCTCTTTATTGAGTTGAGAGATATTGGCTTCAGTTTCCGTCCAATCTACCACACCCTCACGGTAAGTATCATTAGTTTTAATGAAGTCTCTAGCGTCAATCCATTCATTACTAAAATTTCTAGAATTGAGGTATTCGCTAAGGATTTTAGAAGAAATCATTTCTCCGCAGCTCACTACTTGGTCATAGACGAAATTGTAATTAGGCGATTTGTTTCTTCTTAAAAAAGCTTGTACATCATCAAAAAATAGTGAGATTTCATCAAAAACAGGGTGGTTTTTATCAAAAAGTCCAGAGGCTATTTCTATATGTGATGTTTTTATTTTCTGAATTTCTTCGTTATAATTTCCTTTCTGGAAGTAAACTTCTACAACTTTCTCCAAAGCATTAGTGGTTTTACCCATAGCAGAAACTACGAGTAGGCACTCTTTAAAGCCTTGGCTCTCTAGTACAAAAGCTACATTTTTAACACTCTCGGAGTCTTTTACTGAGGCTCCCCCAAACTTAAATATTTTCATACAATGTGTTATTAAAAGCTAAATAATTTTTAGAGTTAAGGTCTTCCGAGAGACCAAAACAATTTTCAAAAGTATTAAAATCAGTTGAAAAAAGAAATACAAAAATTTAATTTGGATAAAAAAGTTTTCTTAGTTGTGAAAATTTCGAGTAAAATTCCGAAATTTGTGGCTCTAACTAATAAATCTAAAGATGTCACAACAACCATTACAAACATTAGGCGAGTTTATAATTGATAAACAAGATGATTTTCAGTATTCTACGGGGGAGCTTTCTAGGCTTTTAAGTGCTATAAGGCTGGCTTCTAAAGTAGTGAACAGAGAAGTGAATAAAGCTGGGATTGCAGATATCATTGGTAAAGCAGGAAATACCAATATACAAGGGGAAGACCAGCAGAAACTAGATGTCTTGGCTAATGATATTTTCATCAATGCACTTTCTCAGAGAGAAGTGGTGTGTGGTATCGCTTCAGAAGAAAGTGATGATTTTATAGAAATAAAATCAGGGGAGAATGGGCATTTGAGTAAATATGTAGTGTTGATAGACCCTTTAGATGGGTCGTCTAATATAGATGTTAATGTATCGGTAGGGACGATTTTCTCTATTTACAGAAGGGTTACAGAGCCAGGTACTCCTGTGCAGCTAGAGGATTTCTTACAAAAAGGGGTTAATCAAGTGGCAGCAGGTTATGTAGTGTATGGTTCTTCCACGATGATTGTTTATACCACAGGAAACGGAGTGAATGGCTTTACATTAGACCCAAGTTTGGGTACTTATTATCTTTCTCACCCTAATATGCAGTTTCCTAAAAAAGGAAAAATATACTCCATAAACGAGGGTAATTATATTAAATTTCCACAAGGCGTTAAAGATTATTTAAAATACTGCCAAATGGAAGAAGGAGACCGTCCTTACACTTCTCGTTATATAGGTTCTTTGGTTTCGGATTTTCATAGAAATATGATTAAAGGTGGAATTTACATTTATCCGTCTTACTCACAGGCTCCTAACGGAAAATTAAGACTTTTATATGAATGTAACCCTATGGCATTTTTAGCGGAACAAGCAGGAGGTAGAGCTTCTAATGGTTTTCAAAGAATTTTGGAAATAGAGCCTACAGAATTACATCAAAGAGTGCCATTTTTCTGCGGGAGCGAAGAAATGGTAAAGAAAGCAGAAGAGTTTATGTCTCAAGCTAAAGATGCTTAATGAGGGCCAATTATAATAAATACATACTCAATTTCAAAACACCCAGCGGTACTTCGCGGGGTGTTTTGACTACTAAGGAGACTTATTTTCTAGAGGTTACAGACGGTATAAATAAAGGGTTGGGAGAGTGTGGTTTGTTTAGAGGATTGAGTTATGATGATGTTCCTGATTATGAGAAAAAATTGATTTGGTTGTGCGAAAATATACATTTAGCTCCTGAAGTTTTGAGAGAACCTCTCCGTCATTACCCATCTATATGGATAGGCTATGAGCAAGCAATGCTAAATTTGCCTCAGGACAAGGATATTTACTTTCCATCGGACTTTACAGAAGGTAAAGATTTTATCAAAATCAATGGGTTGATATGGATGGGCTCGGTAGAGTTTATGCAAAAACAGATAGAAGATAAACTCTCTCAAGGTTTTGATTGTATTAAATTAAAAATAGGAGTTGATTGGGCTTCCGAGCGACGGATTATTTCAGAATTAAGACAGATTTACCCTGAAAATCAATTAGAAATAAGAGTAGATGCTAATGGAGCTTTTACAATGGAGGAAGCAAAAATAGTATTACAACAACTCGCTGATTTGGAAATTCATTCCATTGAACAACCCATAAAGGCAGGGCAGTTAGAAGAAATGGCAAAGTTGTGTCAGAATACGCCTACGCCTATAGCTTTGGATGAAGAACTGATAGGCGTGGTGCAAATAGAAGAGAAGCAAAAATTACTAGAAAAAATAAAACCTCAATACATTATTTTAAAACCTTCTCTAGTAGGTGGTTTTTCTAGGACTGATGAATGGATAAGTTTAGCAGAAACTTTAGGTATAGGCTGGTGGATAACCTCTGCTTTAGAAAGTAATATTGGTCTTAATGCTATTGCCCAATACACTTATACTAGACAAAGTAAGATGCCTCAAGGATTGGGTACTGGAGGCTTGTTTACCAATAATCTAGAAACACCTATTGTTCTTAACGGAGATAGGTTAGGGTTTGTTAAGTTTTAGTTTATTGTCAATTAAGAAATTAGCTCTAAATTTGCGGAAATTTTTAAAAGAGAATGAGTAAAATAAATAAACTCAAAATCATAAACGACCCAGTGCATGGGTTTATCAAAATACCTTACGAAATACTATTTGATGTTATAGAACACCCTTATTTTCAGCGTCTGAGGAGAATTTCGCAGACGGGACTTCTTAATCTTGTTTTTCCAGGGGCTACACATACGAGGTTTCATCATGCATTGGGAGCAATGCACTTGATGTTTTTAGCCTTAGAGACACTTAAACTCAAAGGTGTGAAGATAAGTAAAGAAGAGGAGCAATCGGCGATGTTGGCTATTTTGTTGCATGATGTTGGGCATGGGCCGTTCTCTCATGCGTTAGAATCAGTCCTTATGGAAGATTGGCATCATGAAAAACTGTCATTGCTGATTATGAGCCGATTGAATGATGAGTTTTCAGGAGCTTTATCGGTAGCGATAGAGATGTTTCAGGGGAATTATCATCGTAAGTTTTTCAATCAGTTGGTTTCGTCTCAATTAGATGTAGATAGGTTAGATTACTTGAAAAGGGATAGCTTTTTTACAGGAGTTTCAGAAGGTAATATCAATGCTCAACGGTTGATTTCAATGATGAATGTGGCAGATGATGAATTGGTGATAGATGCTAAAGGGATTTATTCCGTAGAAAACTATCTCACAGCAAGGATGCTGATGTATTGGCAGGTGTATTACCATAAAACAGCGTCTTTGGCGGAATTTATGTTGGTTAAAATATTGAAAAGAGCCAAATTTTTAATTTCTCAAGGAGTTAATTTGGAGACATCAGAAAACCTAAAATATTTCCTTTATAAGAAAGATTTTAGTTGTATGTCGGAGGAAGACTTGAGTAGATTTATAAATCTAGATGATACTGATGTATTACAGGCAATAAAGCTTTGGCAAAATGAGGGAGATTTGGTTCTTTCTTATTATTGTAAGGCAATTATAACGCGAAAGTTTCCTCAAACTATTTGGTCTTCAGAAGGGTTTTCTCAAGATTTTATAGATGATAAAGTAGAGACTGTTAATAAGCGAATGAATATAGATTTCGGGGTAGATTTTGTTGATGAAATTTCCCGATATTTGTTACCTTATGATAGCGAAAAACAGCCTATCTATTTGTTGGAAAAAAATGGTGGTAAAGTACCTTTAGATGAATCAGAACTATCAGTTTTATCCACGAGCCTTAAGCGTCCTACACAGAAATATATTTTAGCATTTCCTAGGTAAATATGGCTATGATGACTAGGTTTAATGATGTTTTGTAGTATAAATTGCAAGAGAAATATTATAAATTACTATCTTTGCACATTATGGAATTTACAGCTTCTCAGATTGCAGGTTTTATTGAAGGGGAAATCATCGGTAACGAAGATACTTTAATTACAGGGGTTTCTCCTATAGAAAGCGATGAAGAAGGGCATTTGTCTTTTGTCGCTCAGGAAAAGTTTTCTCACTTCATAGAGGACACTAAATGTTCGGTTCTTATAGTATCCAAAAAACTTTTAGATAAAAAAGATTATAAGGCTACCATTATAGCCGTAGAAGATGCTTATCTATCTTTTCAAGTGCTAATGAACCTTTACAATGAGATGGTTCAAGATAGAAAATCGGGCGTGGAAGAAGGAGCGTTTATTCATCAGACGGCTGTCTTAGGAGAGAACGTTTTTGTAGGAGCGTTTACTTATATTTCAGAGAAGACTAAGGTAGGAGAAGGTTCTCAGATTGCCTCTCAAGTATATATAGGTAAGAGGGTCAAGATTGGTAAAAATTGTAAAATAGATAGTGGTGCTAGGATTTATGACGGTTGTGTGATAGGAGATAATTGCATCATACACTCTAATACAGTAATAGGAGGAGATGGTTTTGGTTTCCAGCCAACAGCAGAAGGTTTTAAAAAAATTCCGCAATTAGGAAATGTAATTATAGAGAATAATGTAGAGATTGGTTCTAATTGTAGTATAGATAGAGCAACGATTGGCTCTACCATTATAGGGGAAGGAACCAAGATAGATAATCTAATCCAGATTGCTCACAATGTTAAGATAGGCAAACATAATGTAATTGCGGCTCAAGCAGGTATTGCGGGGTCCACTACTATAGGCGATTGGAACCAAGTGGGCGGACAAGTAGGCATTGTAGGGCATATTAACATTGGTAATCAAGTAAAAATACAAGCCCAAAGTGGTGTAAATAATAGTGTGTCTGATGGAGAAATTCTATATGGTTCTCCAGCAATTTCGGCAAGTGATTTTAGAAGAAATTATGTTCACTTCCGAAACTTTAATAAGATTGTTCAAAAGTTAAATCAACTAGAAAAAAACTCAAAAGATAATACTAATGAGTGATAAGCAAAAAACTTTAAAAGAAGAAGTTTCTCTTTCAGGGATAGGTCTTCATACAGGTAAACAAGTTAATCTTACTATAAAACCAGCTAAAGAAAACACAGGTTTTGTATTTGTAAGAACAGATTTGGAAGGAAATCCTCAAGTGGAAGCAGATGTAAACTATGTTACCACTACCGAAAGGGGAACTACATTAGAAAAATTAGGGGTCAAAATACATACTTGTGAGCATCTTTTAGCGGCTCTAGTAGGTATGGATTTAGATAATGCAATATTGGAATTAGATAGTGCAGAACCTCCAATTTTAGATGGGTCTTCTAAGTTTTTTGTAGAAGCAATAGAGAAAGTAGGTATCGTAGAGCAAGAGAAAGCGAGAGAGTACCTAGTGATAAAAGAGGTAATGAGTTATACTGACCCAAATTCGGGGTCTGATATTACGATTATCCCTTCCGATACCTATGAAATTACAACTATGGTGGATTTTGGTACTAAGGTATTAGGTACTCAAAATGCAACTATGAAGCATATTTCTGAGTTTAAAGAGGAATTTGCTAGTGCCAGAACTTTTAGTTTCTTACACGAGTTGGAAATGCTTTTAGACCACGGACTTATCAAGGGTGGAGATATTAGCAATGCCATTGTTTATGTGGATAAAGAACTTACACCAGAAACCACAGAAAAACTCAAAAAGGCATTTGGTAGAGAAGAAATATCTATCCGTCCTAATGGCGTTTTAGATAATTTAACTTTAAACTATCCTAATGAAGCGGCTAGACACAAGTTACTAGATGTAATTGGAGATTTGGCATTGGTAGGAGTTAAAATAAAGGGTAAAGTTATTGCTAATAAACCAGGGCATTTCGTTAATACTCAGTTTGCTAAAAAACTGAATCGCCAATGGAAATTACAAAAGAAAAAAAATGTGCCTGATTTTGATTTAACCAAAGAGCCTGTTTATGATATCAATGGGATTATGGGGTTGCTTCCACATCGTCCACCATTTTTATTGGTAGATAAAATTTTAGAATTGTCTGATACTCATGTGGTAGGTCTTAAAAATGTATCAATGAATGAGCCATTCTTTACAGGACACTTCCCAAAAGAACCTGTAATGCCAGGGGTTTTACAGATTGAAGCAATGGCACAGACAGGAGGTATTTTGGTATTGGCTAATGTGCCTGACCCAGAAAACTATTCTACTTACTTTGTTAAAATAGACAAGGTTAAGTTTAAGAAAAAGGTAGTTCCTGGAGATACACTTATCTTCAAAATAGACCTTATAGAACCTATTAGAAGAGGTATTGTGCATATGCAAGGGTATGGTTATGTAGGAGATAGTGTAGTGGTAGAAGCCGAACTTATGGCTCAAGTAGCAAAAACTAAAATCTAGATTAAAGATGATTCATCAGTTAGCAGCCGTAGATAGACGGGCTAAGATAGATAAAAATGTGGTAGTAGAGCCATTTACCACCATAGCTGCAGATGTGGAAATTGGAGAAGGTACTTGGATAGGTCCTAATGTAACGATTATGAATGGGGCTAGGATTGGTAAAAATTGCAGAATTTTCCCAGGGACAGTGATTTCAGCAATACCACAAGATTTAAAATTTGAAGGTGAAGATACTCAGGTGATTATAGGTGATAATACTACAATCAGAGAATCGGTTACCATCAATAGAGGTACTAAAGCACTAGGATATACCAAGATAGGTAGTAACTGCCTGATAATGGCAACCTCTCACATTGCTCACGATTGTGTTTTAGGAGACCATGTAATTATTGTGAATGGGTGTGGTATAGCAGGGCATGTAGAGATAGGAGATTTTACCGTTATGGGCGGGCTTTCTGCAGTTCATCAGTTTGGTAAAATAGGTAAACATGTAATGATATCTGGGGGGACATTAGTAAGAAAGGATATTCCGCCTTATGTTAAAGTGGCTAGAGAGCCTATGAGCTATGCTGGTATCAATTCTGTAGGGTTGAGAAGAAGAGGTTTTTCTAATGAAAAAATATTTGAGATACAAAAAATCTATCGTATCATCTTCCAAATGAAAATGAATGTTTCTCAAGCTGTTTCTTATATAGAGAAAGAAATGCTTCCTACGGCAGAACGAGATGAAATCTTACAATTCATACAGAATTCGCCTAGAGGTATTGTAAAAGGTTACGGTACAGGTAAAGATTAAATAAAAATAAATAACATATTATATAGATGGCAACAACAGCTGATATTAAAAAAGGTCTTTGCATCAATTACAGCAACGACATTTACAAGGTAATCGAGTTTTTACATGTAAAACCAGGTAAAGGACCTGCTTTCGTGAGAACTAAACTTAAGTCTGTAACTAATGGTAAAGTGATTGATAACACTTTCTCTGCAGGGCATAAGATAGACGAAGTAAAGGTAATTACTCGTAAATTTCAGTATCTTTATGATGATGATAATGGGTTCCACTTTATGAATAATGATGACTTTTCTCAAATCTATATTGGTAAAGAAATGATTGAGAATGCTCAGTTTATGAAAGCAGGAGAAGAAGTTACTATCATTATGAAGGAGGAAGACGAAACACCTCTTTCAGCAGAGATTCCACCTACAGTTTATCTAGAAGTGGTGGAGGCTGACCCAGGTGTAAAGGGTAACACTGCAACTAATGCTCTTAAAAACGCTATCGTGGAAACAGGAGCTAGAGTAATGGTACCTTTATTTATAGAACCCGGGGATAAAATAAAAGTAAATACAGAAGACGGCTCTTATTTAGAGAGAGTTAAATAATTAGTCTAATAAATTCGGAGGGAGTTGTTCTCTCCGAATTTCATTTTTTAATTCATATTCAATTATGACATTTTCAGAGCCACAAACGCTTAAGGCGATCGCTGATATTATAGGAACTCAATTTGTTGGAGATGAGAGTTTTCCTGTTTTAGGAACTAACGAGATTCACATGGTGCGTCCAGGTGATATTGTATTTGTAAACCACCCAAAATACTACGATAAAGCATTAAACTCTGCTGCTACTATTATTTTAATAGATAAAGAAGTGGCTTGTCCAGAGGGAAAGGCTTTACTTATTTCTGATGACCCTTTTAGAGATTTTAATAAAATAAATACTCACTTTACACAGATTTATAATTTTAAAAAAGATTTAAATGATGCTCAGATAGGGGAAGGGACTTTTATTCATCCTTCTGTAGTGTTAGGAAATCTAGTTAAAATAGGTAAGAATTGCCACATTTTCCCTAATGTGGTTATTGGTGATAGAACCGAAATAGGAGATAATGTTATCATACAGTCTAATACCGTTTTAGGAGGAGATGCATTCTATTATAGAAAAATAGATGGTAATTTTGATAGATTGATTTCGGTAGGTAATGTAGTGATAGAAAATAATGTGGAAATAGGCAATGGGTGTACTATAGATAGAGGAGTTACTGCCTCTACGGTAATAGGCGAAGGTTCTGTGTTGGATAATCAAATCCAGATAGGGCATGATACCATTATTGGTAAAAAGTGTCTTATTGCTTCCCAAACAGGTATTGCGGGATGTTGTGTGATTGAAGATGAGGTTACCATTTGGGGGCAAGTAGGTATGGCTTCTGGTGTTAGAGTAGAAAAGGGCACGGTGCTACTCGCTAAATGTGGTGTAAATAGAGATTTAAAGAAAGGTACTTATTTTGGCTCTATAGCAGAAGAATTCCGTGATTATTTAAGGAAGGAAGTTAGGTTGAAAAATTTGAAATAAAATAATTTTTTCATCAATTTAAAAATTCTTAAATTTACCGAAAAATAAAAATCCTTTTAGAAAAGGGTAATTATAATCAAAAAGAAAAATAAATAAATATAATATGTCAGTATTAGTTAACAAAGATTCTAGAGTAATAGTACAAGGGTTTACAGGAAACGAAGGAACTTTCCATGCAGGTCAAATGATAGACTACGGAACAAACGTAGTGGGAGGTGTAACTCCAGGAAAAGGAGGTACAGAGCATTTAGGTAAGCCTGTATTTAATACCGTAGCAGACGCTGTGGAAAAAGCAGGTGCTAATGTAAGTATCATTTTTGTACCACCAGCATTTGCTGCAGATGCTATTATGGAAGCTGCAGATGCAGGGATTAAAGTGATTGTTTGTATCACAGAAGGAATTCCAGTAGCTGATATGACTAAAGTGAAAAATTATATTGCAGATAAAGATTGCCGTCTAATTGGACCTAACTGTCCAGGTATCATTACTTCTGATGAAGCTAAGATTGGTATTATGCCAGGATTTGTATTCAAGAAAGGTAAAGTAGGTATTGTATCTAAATCAGGAACACTTACTTATGAAGCTGCAGACCAAGTGGTAAGAGCTGGTTATGGTATTTCTACGGCAATAGGTATTGGTGGAGACCCTATCATTGGAACTACTACTAAAGAGGCTTTAGAAATGTTTATTAACGACCCAGAAACTGAAGCTGTGGTAATGATTGGTGAGATTGGAGGTAACCTTGAAGCGGAAGCTGCTAAATGGTATAAAGCTAGTGGTTCTAAGAAGCCAGTAGTTGGTTTTATTGCAGGGCAAACAGCACCTAAAGGAAGAACTATGGGACACGCTGGTGCTATTGTAGGTGGTGCTGAAGATACCGCTCAGGCAAAAATGGCTATCATGAGAGAAAACGGAATTAATGTGGTAGATTCTCCAGCTGATATAGGAGTTACTATTGCAAAGGTTTTAGGGTAGTATTTTTTGAAAAATAAATATTAAAATTTTAATTACAATGGTAAAAACTCTGATGATAGATTGCTATCATTGGAGTTTTATTCTTAAAAATATGATTATGAAAAAAATAGTTTTAGTAGGATTAGGTTTAGTCTTTGGATTGTCTTCTGCACAAATCAATATTCAGTTTGAAAATACTCGTTTTGGAGTAAGTGGAGGTGCCAATTACTCTGGAGTAAAAAATGCACATAACCCATCAGGTAAAAGATTAGGTTTTCAGGTAGGTGCTTTAGCATTAATTCCTGCAGATAATGATGATCAACTATATTTACAACCAGAAATTCAATATTATCAGGCAGGAGAAACGGGTTATAATAAACAAGGAGGAGGCAATAAAAATACAAAATATTATAATGATTACATTAGTGTTCCTATTTATATAAAAGGTTATTTTTCAGAAGCAGAGTCCGAATTCTTCGGAATGTTTGGTCCAAGGTTTAATTTCTTAGTTAATCAAACTGTATCTGAAGCTTCTAGAACAGCATATACAATAGAGGGAAATCCGTTGTATCCTAATTTGAATGGAAAAGCTAATAGTTTCAATTTTGGTCTTGGTTTTGGTCTTGGTTTCAGTTACAAAAGAAAGTTAGAGATAGCTGCAAAGTTTGATCTAGGTTTATCCAATACCTATCCTAATATGATTGAAACGGTTTATGTAAAAGATCCGAATACAGAAAAGAAAAAATCTGAACAAGTACTAAGTTTAACACTTAATTATATTTTTGACTAATAAACTTCAAAGCAGTTTATGATAAAAAAGAGAGATGAATTTCATCTCTCTTTTTTGTTGCTTTAGTTTTTGTAAAGCTCAATAACTTTATTTATTTTGTCTACTTGTTTGTGAAGGCTATCACTATTAGGTTGAGCTTTTAGTAGTTCCATTTTTTTGGAAACTCCGTTTTGAAGCATTTGTATAATCATCATTTTAACTTGAGGATTGTCAGGAATCTCAGACTTGGCTTGACCTAAAATTTTAGTGATAGATTCTGTGGCTTTTAAATTATCAGAAGTCATAATCCAGTTAAAACCTTCTTCTGCTACATTACCTAACTCAGGATTTTGAAATTTTAAGAAAGGATAAAAAGCGACCAATCCACCTATGTGTGGCATCTGAGATTCTATCTTGTTTTTAACTATGGTAGGTAGTAATGTGGTAATTAATTCTTCTGAAGCACCAGAAAGGTCTATTTTGTCTGCTAGACTTTTAACACGCTCAGGCTCGGTTTGTGCAATGGCAGCCAATGCACTTCCTTTAATGGCATTAGATACTACATCAATATTCTTCTCATATAGAGATAGATATTTTTTGTTTTTTGTTTTAGATAAAGCTAATATTGCTGCTGCTCTTACTAAAGTTTTAGGATCGTTGTTAGCGATTTTTTCAACTTCAGCTAATGCTACCTTTGCGTGTGCGGGGTTAGATAAATCTAAAGCATTAAGTGCTTGAATTCTCAATCTGAAGAAATCATCTTTTAGTGCAGCTACTATTGTTTTTACTGATTCAGGGTAAGTTACAGCTTCTGAAGCCCCTTTTAGTGCTAAATATCTGCTTTTATACTCTTTAGACTTAGTGTATTGTAAGTAGAGTTGTTCGGGAGTTTTGCTGTTATTTATTTCAGCTAAAAGAACTCCAGCAGGATCTACATTTATTAAATCAGGATTTTTATTCACACTAAAAGTAAAATCATTTTTAGCTTTGGCATTTACCCATACATCTTGGCGTTTTACAGAGTTTCCTTCGTGTAAATCTATAGTAAGTGGGAATTGAAACGGCTTTTCTTGACTTTGTAAAATAGATACAGTAACTTCTTTTTTTACAGGTTCGTAGCTGTATTGTATATTTAATTTTGGATTTCCACTATTAAAGTACCATTGGTTGAAGAACCAATTTAGGTCTTTACCAGAAATTTTTTCAAACGAAAGTCTTAGCTGGTGAGCTTCCCCAGTGCCGTACTCATGAGTTTTGAGATAATCTGTTACACCTGCAAAGAAGGCATCGTCTCCTAAATAATTTCTTAACATATGTAGGATAGCTCCACCTTTGTTGTAGGATACTAAATCAAACATGTCTTCTCTATTCTCATAATCGAATCTTACAAGGTCTTTGTTGAAGTCGGAAGGGTTGTGTATATATCTGCTACTATTATTATTGAGATGATAATCTGCGGCATCTTTTCCGTACTTGTATTCTTCCCAAAGGTATTCGGAATAGTTAGCAAAACTTTCATTTACAGTAAGATTGCTCCAGCTTTCTGTGGTTACCAAATCTCCAAACCAATGGTGGAACAGCTCGTGTGCGATAGTGCTTTCCCAACGGTTGTCGTCTATCAAATCTCCTGGTTTTTGCTGGGCATGTTCGGCGTGGATAACGGCGGTAGTGTTCTCCATTGCGCCACTTACAAAATCTCTCCCCACTAGTTGAGCATATTTTGCCCAAGGATAATCGTAGCCTAACTTTTTGGAGAAAAACTCCATCATTTCAGGGGTATTTCCAAAGATTTGTTTGGCATAATCTGCATATTCTTTCTCTACATAGTAGTCTACAGGAATATTTCTCCATTTATCTTTAATTACGGCATATTCTCCAACGCCCATAAAGAAGAGGTACGGAGCGTGTTTTTTATCCATTACCCAATGGTCGGTTCTTAGATTGTTAGCCTCTTTGGTAGAAGATTTTAGAAGCCCATTAGAAAGGGTAACAAATTTATCAGGAACGGTCATATAAATTTCCTGAGTAGTTTTTTGATTAGGTTTATCAATGGTAGGGAACCAAGCAGAATTAGACTCGGTTTCTCCTTGAGTCCACACTTGAGTAGGTTTGTCAGGGTCTTTGCCTTGAGCATTGATGAAGTAAAGACCTTTAGCATCATTTATAGCTTTGCTTCCTTTCTGTTTTACCTCATTGGGTCTAGAGGTATATTTAATATAAACGGTATAATCTTGATTTCTCTGATAAGTTTTATCTAAAGAAATGTGCAGAATATCGTCTTTGTAACTGTATTTTAGAGGAACTTTGCTTCCATTTTTATCTAAAGCCACTTCGTGTATGAGCATGGCTTTAGCATTAAGAACTAAAGAGTCCGATGGATAGAAATAAGGCGAAGCAGTAAGCCATTCTTCTCCGTGAAGCTGCTCTTTTTCAAAGTCAAAACTTACTTTTAGCTTGGTATGTTTAAGTTCGGTAGTTTTAGTGTGAGTGGCACGATAGATGGTTTCTCTCCCAGAAGTTTCAGTTTGGGCGAAACTGTATTGGGTAGAAATAATACAGCCTAAAGCCAAAGCAGTGATGATAATTTTTTTCATATATACTTAATTTAGATTTTAAACATTTTACTAATTGATTGTTGGTTATACAGCAACAGGTGCTTTAATGCCCGAATGTGGGTGATAATTTTCTAGTGTAAAGTCCTCAAATTTAAAGTCAAAAAGGTCTTTTACGCTAGGGTTTAGTTTCATAGTAGGAAGTGGTCTAGGCTCTCTGGAGAGTTGTTTTTGTACTTGTTCAAAATGATTGTTATAGATATGCACATCTCCAAACGAGTGAATGTACTCGCCTACTTTTAAACCACATACTTGGGCTACCATCATAGTCAGCAGGGCATAACTAGCGATATTGAAAGGAACGCCTAGAAAAACATCGGCACTCCTTTGATAGAGTTGTAGTGATAACTTACCATCGGCGACATAAAACTGAAACAAAGCGTGGCAAGGGGCTAGTGCCATATTGGGGATTTCAGCCGCATTCCACGCGGATACGATGAGCCTTCTGCTATCAGGATTAGTTTTAATTTGGTGTATAACCTCTGATATTTGGTCTATAACCTTACCATCTGCACCCTTCCAGCTTCGCCATTGAGCACCATAGACAGGACCTAAATTGCCATTATCGTCCGCCCATTCGTCCCAAATACTTACGCCATTATCGTTAAGATATTTAATATTGGTATCTCCTTTTAGAAACCAAAGGAGTTCATAAATAATAGATTTGAGGTGTACCTTTTTTGTGGTAATTAGAGGGAAGCCCTTAGAAAGGTCGTATCTAAGTTGATAGCCGAAGACACTTCTTGTACCTGTGCCTGTTCTATCGGTTTTGTCTGTTCCGTGGTCTAGTATATGTTGAAGTAAGTCTAGATAGTTTTGCATTATAATCTTTTAAATCCCAAATTTAATGTTTTTTGGGAAGTATGAAAACTATGTAGCAAAAAAGTCTCGGATTATCCGAGACTTTAATGATAAATTAAAAGTAAATTTGACTTATTTCTTGATAATTTTTTGAGAAACTTTCTCACCGTTTACTTCTCCAGAAACAATGTAAACTCCTTTAGGTAGAGAAGACAGGTTAAGAGCCTCACTGTTATTTACTTTAGCAGATTTTACTAATTGCCCGTTAACATTATAAATTTTAATGTCAGCATCTGTTCCAAATAGCAATTGTGTATCTACCACGGTATTTTTAACTAAGTTGATTTTTTTAGCATTAACATCAGATACAGACATAGTGGTTTCTGTAACTACTATATCATCCAAAAAAAATCTTGATCTAGCAGCTTGAAAACCTTCAAAGGTAATTTTTAGATCTCCTGTTGCGTTAGTGATATCCACTGTATAGGTCTTAAAAGCTCCTTTTTCTAACGCGATTTCTGAAACACTTAGAGTTCCTCCAATTGCTGAAATTTTAAGAGAGGTTTGTTCTGTTTTAGTATCCCAAGCGGCTGCTTTAAAGGAAAGTGTTCCGTTTCCTGTTAAGCTTATAGATGGAGTAGTTACACTACCTAAAGCACTACTTGTACCTATTTTAATACAAGCGTTGGCTTCATAGGCTCTGTTTAGAGTCCAATCTCCATAAGAATTGAGAGGAGAAGAGGCCACATTTCCACCAAAAACACCATCATTACCACCTGTGCCATTAATGTCATTAAAGTTTTCTTGGAAAACTTGAGCATTGATGCAAGTTGAAACTATTATACTAGTAATTAGAGAGAGTAATTTTTTCATTTTTAATATAATTTTTATTTTTTAATGATTTTTCTGCTGATTTTGTTGTAATTATCCTGTACGGCTACAATATAACTCCCTTTAGCTAGATGAGATATATTGATTGATTCTCCAGAAGATACTCTACTAGAAGAAAGTAGTTTACCATCTAGAGAATAGATATTTACAGTAGCTTTATTTGGTAAACTAAATGTTAATACATCATCTGCTAAAGTGTTGAATTTTACGTTGTTATTGAAATCTTTAATATCCGTTACAGAAAGAGTTTCTTTGTCCGCAAAGAAAAAATCGTCTATATAGACCACACCTTCAGCAGCATCGTTCCCTTTATATACTCTGAAAGACAATCTAGCAACTTCTGCACCTTCTGGAGCAACGGCTTCTATTTTAAATTGTTTCCATTCAGGAGAAGTAGCATCAATAAATTCTGATTGTAAACTCGTATCGCTAAGTAGTCCTGTGGCGGTTCTCCACTGTCCCCAATGTCTAACTCTAGTTGAAGCTGTCTCTTGAAGATACCAGCCAGAATAGACATAAGTTTTTCCAGGAGTAACAGCAATGTCTTTCATTCCCATACTGTTACTTCCTTTACTTGGTGATTTTATTTGTCCAGAAAAAGAACCACTATGCTTTTTAGTATCAGCTTTTGAGCTATTTGAATCGTGAAACCAATCTACAGCTTTACCAGCATCGTTCCAATTTTCTAGACCTGGATTTTGCACCAAATTCTGTGCAGAAACTGTTGTTACCAAAGCTACTGCAGCCATTAAAGAATAAAATTTTCTCATATATTATTTTTTTTAAAGTTATTATCTGCCCCAAAGTTAAAAACTTTATTACAGAAAAGAAGAAAAAGCCAATATGATTTATATTAAGTTTTGTTAATATTCCGTTATGTAAATTTGCAATTTCTTGTTAGTCATATCTTGAAGTATATAGTCGCTTTGCTCATAGTTTGGTTTAACTCATATATGGTATATGGGCAGGTATTTTCTTGGCATAACCCTTATCTTAAAGACTCTACAAAGAAAGATAGCCTTATCATAGCTAATATCAACAAGGAGGTTTTTACAAGAGATACTTTAGACTTCATAAAGTTACCACAGAGGAGTGTTGTAGAAAAGCTAGAGCTTCCGTCTGCCAGTAAATCTCAACTAGATTTAGGTAACCTTAATGCTCAAGGAGCTATTATAAGAGGTATTTCTTTTGGTAATGCCCAAGGCTCATCGGTGCAAAGTTCTATGGATTTACAGATTTCGGGTAAACTAAGCCAAGAGGTATCTATTTTAGCCAGTATCTCGGACCATAATCTTCCGATACAGGCAGATGGTTATACACAAACATTAGACGAGTTTGATAAAATTTTTGTCCAACTTAATATCAAAAAAAAATCAATCCTTCGAGCAGGACATTTGGATTTGAATGATGAAACTACCTATTTCGGAAGGTATCAAAGGCGTAGTCTAGGGCTAGAGTTTCAAACCAAAATGGGAAAGGAAAATCCAACTTCTATTCATTTATCGGCGGGGGTGGCTCGTAGCGAATTTCATAGAATTAGGTTTCAGGGAGTGGAAGGCAACCAAGGTCCTTATAGGCTGTTAGGTAAGAATGGCGAAACCTTCATTACCATTATATCTGGCTCCGAACAAGTGTTTATTGATGGTGTTTTAATGAAGAGAGGAGAGAATTTAGATTATACTATTAACTACAATACGGGAGAGGTTACTTTTACGAGTTTTAGACCTATTTACAATCAAAATTTCATTACCATTTCATACAACTATACCAATCGAAACTATACGCGTTTTTTAGTTACTGGAGGAGTGGAACATCAGCGAGAGAAATTGAAACTTGGGCTTAATTGGTTTCTTGAAAGTGATAACAAAAATGCACCTCTATCACTTAATTTAAGTGAAGAAGACCAAAAGATATTGGCACAGGCAGGGAGTAATTCTGCTTTGATGGTGGCTCCATCTGGGGTTGAAACGGCTTACGATGTTAATAAAATTCTTTACCGAAAAGTAAGCAATGCTAATGGAGATTACTATGAGTTTTCTACCGATGCTAATGAAAAACTTTATCAAGTTTCCTTTTCTTACACAGGGCAAAATGTGGGCGATTATATACTGAAACAAACCACGAATAATGGTCGGGTTTTTGAATATGTAGGGCAGGGTAGAGGCGACTATTCTGCGTTGCGAAAGTTACCAGCACCTCAAAAAGCACAGGTGCTTTCGGCGAATGTTTCTTATTTGCTTAATCAAGGCTATGTGGGAGCTGATGTTTCGTTAAGTCATTACGATGTTAATTTATTTTCTTCCAAAAATAATGATGAAAATAAAGGCTACGCTGCACGAATAATAGGGGCAAAAACCTTTACTAAAGGTCAATGGAAGGGGACGCCAAGTTTTGAGTTTCAGCATATCAATAAGCAGTTTCATATCTTGGACCGTCTCAATAATGTGGAGTTTGCTAGGGATTTTAATCTTTCTCAAGAGTTTAACCATAGAACACAAAACAGACTTACATTTGGTTTTTTAAATGAATGGAAGCAAGGTTCTGTACTCAACTATACGCTTAATTTCCTCAACGAAGCTGGTACTTATCAAGGGATTAAAAATGATTTGAATTTTAAATGGATACAAAATAAATGGCTTACAGAAGGTAATGTGTCTTATCTTAATACCAATTCGGATTTTCAGGATACTCGTTTTATAAGAGGGCTTGCTTCCACTTCATACTTAGGCGAAAAAGGAAGTTGGACATTGGGAGGACAAATGGAACATAACCTTAAAAACTTCAACAATATCCAAAAAACAGATGCTACGAGTTTTGCGTGGCGAGAGCTGTTTGTACAGAAAAAAATAGGTAATGAAAACAGAATTTTACTTCTAACAAAACTCTATCTAAGAGAGAATGACTCTGTGAGAAATGCAGGTTTAGAAAAGGTAAATCATATTTTGGGGGCAATGGTGGAGAGCCAAATCATTAAAAATGAAAAAACAACTCTTACGGCATTGGCTCATTATCGTAAGTTTTATCATACTTCGGAATCGTTGGTTCAGAATCAAAATCAGGATTTTGTGGTGGGGAATATTTTATACCATCAGCAGTTGTTTAATAATGGAGTGAGGCTCCAAGCCTTTTATGAGTTGGGCAATGGGCAAGAGGCACAAAGGGAGTTTCAGTATCTAAAAGTAACCGATGGACAAGGGATTTACAAATGGACAGACTACAATGGCGATGGGGTGCAACAGTTAGATGAGTTTGAGGTAGCGGAGTATGCCGATTTAGCTCGATATATAAGGGTTTACACCAATACAATAAAGTATTTACCTTCTAATAAAAACAAACTTCAGTTGTCTTTATTCATCAGTCCAGCACAGATATTTAACTCTCAAAATCGTTTTGTGAAAAGGTGGAACTTTAATCTTTCGCTTTTATCTCAAAATTCTTTTTATAAAAAAGATCGTGTTTTGGTTTGGAATCCGTTTGAAAAACAACAAAATCAAATTCTAAAAAATCAAAACTTCTTGGCAACGGCACAATTTTTACCTAATGAGGTTTCGGGGTGGAATGGCACTTACCGATTGATATTAAACGATAACTTAATAAATGCTAATTTCAGTTTAGAGTCTAAAAAGCAGTCTTCTCACTTTGTGAATATTGGCTATTGGTTTAATAAAAATCTCAGAGCGGATTGGGAAAATCAGTATCAGAGCGTAACCAATGCTTCGGAGATGTTTAAATCTAGAGATTATCATTTAATTCATCTAGAAACACGCCCAAAATTAACCTATAAACTTACAGAGGCTATACAAGCAGAGCTATCTTCTGCTCTAAAGCAAAAACAAAGGCTGGACGGCGTAGAGCATTTAAAAACCTTTGACCTTACAGGAAGTTTACAATGGGAGCGTTCTAAGACTTCGGTTAGGGGAAGTTTTTCGTTCATCAATAATGATTTTAAAGGCAATAGTTTCAGTTTGGTAGGAAACCAAATGTTGGAAGGACTTAAAGTAGGCAAAAATCAGGTATGGACGGTGTTTTTGCAACAGTCGATAAATTCATTTATAAAACTTAACCTCAACTATGAGGGACGAAACTCTGGAGATAGAACCATACACATAGGAAGTGTGCAAGTGAGAGCAGGGTTTTGATTTCCTAAAAATGGATTTGCTTTAAATTAAAAACACTTATTTTTGCAAAATGGTAAAAATAGGAAATATAGAACTGCCAGATTTTCCTCTATTGCTGGCTCCTATGGAAGATGTGAGCGACCCTCCGTTTCGTAGGCTTTGTAAAATGCACGGTGCCGATTTAATGTATTCGGAGTTTATCTCTTCGGAAGGGCTTATCAGAGATGCTATAAAGTCTAAAAAGAAGTTAGATATTTTTGATTACGAAAGACCTGTTGGTATTCAGATTTTTGGGGGAGATGAGGAAGCTATGGCGATGTCTGCCAAAATAGTAGAAACGGTACAGCCTGATTTGGTGGATATTAACTTTGGGTGTCCTGTGAAGAAAGTAGTTTGCAAAGGAGCAGGAGCAGGGGTTTTGAAAGATATAGACCTAATGGTAAGGCTTACCAAAGCCGTAGTAAATTCTACCCATTTACCTGTAACGGTTAAAACAAGGCTGGGGTGGGATACTAGTAGTATCAATATAGATGAAGTAGCGGAACGACTGCAAGAGGCAGGCATTAAAGCCCTTACCATACACGCAAGAACGAGGGCTCAAATGTATAAAGGAGAAGCCGATTGGGAGCATATTTCTCGCATTAAACAAAACCCTAATATTGAGATTCCTATTTTTGGGAACGGAGATATAGATTCGCCTCAAAAAGCCTTAGATTATAAAAACAAATATGCTTGTGATGGAGTTATGATTGGTAGAGCTGCCATTGGTTATCCTTGGATTTTTAATGAAGTAAAACATTTTTTCCAAACAGGAGAGCTACTTTCAGAACCTACTTTGCAAGACCGTTTAACTGCAGTAAGACAACATGCCGAATGGAGTGCTGAATGGAAAGGTGAACGCCTTGGATTGATAGAAATGAGACAACATTACAGTAATTATTTCCGTGGGGTGCCACACTTTAAGGAGTATAGAAAAAGGTTTTTAGAAATACTTACTTTGGAAGAGATGGATAGCCTCATCAGTCAAATCATAGAGGCAAATAATTAAAGCTAAAATAATGAAGATAATATCTTATAATGTCAATGGTATTCGGGCAGCATTTAATAAGGATTTAATCGGTTGGTTAGGACACGCTGCTCCCGATGTTATTTGTTTTCAAGAAAGCAAGGCTCAAAAAGACCAAATAGATATAGCAAGTTTCGAGAAAGAGGGCTATCATACCTATTGGTTTTCTGCGGAAAAGAAAGGGTATAGTGGGGTAGGTATCGCTACTAAAATTCAGCCTAAGCATGTAGAATATGGTTGTGATATGGAACTATACGATAAAGAAGGACGAGTGATAAGAGCTGATTTTGAAGATTTTTCGGTAATATCTGTATATGTGCCTTCCGCTACTAATATAGATAGACTGGATTTCAAAATGCAGTTTTGTTACGATTTTTTAGCTTATATAAAAGAGCTAAGAAAAACCATTCCTAATTTAATTATTTCGGGAGATTTTAACATTTGTCATCAAGCGATAGATATCCACGACCCTGTAAGATTAAAAAATGTATCTGGCTTCCTTCCTATAGAACGAGAATGGATGACAGAGTTTATAAAAGAATGTGGTTTAATAGATAGCTTCCGTTATTTTAATACTGAACCTAACCAATACTCGTGGTGGAGTTATAGACAAAATGCACGAGCTAATAATAAGGGCTGGAGGTTGGATTATCATTTTGTGTCGGACTCTCTAGAAAACCGTTTGTCTAGAGGGCTTATTCTTAGTGAGGCTTATCACTCGGATCATTGCCCTGTTTTAGTGGAGTTAAAATAAAAAAGCATAAAAAAACTCATCTTATTTTGGATAATAAGATGAGTTTTTTTCGTTTTAGTTGTTTGATTAAATTTCGTCTTCGTCTAGAACTTTGTAGGTAATAGGCATCGTTCCTCTTTTGTGATCTCCTATAGCGTTATAAGCGGCTTTGCTGAGGTCAAAAGAGCGTCCTTTAACATAAGGTCCTCTATCGTTTACTCTAACCACTACACTTTTCCCCGTTCTAAGATTGGTTATTTCTACTAGTGTTCCAAATGGCAACCTCTTATGAGCGGCAGTGAATTCACTATTGTCAAAAATTTCGCCACTTGCTGTTTTCTTTCCGTTGAATTTGTCGTGGTAATAAGAAGCATAGCTACTGCCTGTCTCATTATTACTTTTAAACGAATAAACTCCTACAAAAGAAATAATCATTATGATTACGAGAATGGTTCTTTTCATCATTTTGAATTTTTATTTGTTTTACGAGGGCAAATTTATACTTAGTCTCTCTACCCACCATATCTATTTGTTAATAATAGTTAATATATTGTTAATTTAATGTTAAATTATGCCATAAACTCTTTATTCAAGGTAGTTTCACAATAGTGTTAAAAAATGTTAAAAAATAGTATGTAATGTTAATTATTTTAATAATGTATTGAATAAAAAGCGTTTTTAATCGTGCTTAAGTATTTGATTTTTAAATAGTAAAAACCTCGCTTTACATAAAAACGAGGCTTTTAAAATTATATTAAATATAAGGATAATATTAACCTTGTACTTCTTTTAAGAAATCATCGTGAGAGATTTTGCTTTCCTTTTTAGAAGCTTTTTCTAAGATAACATCTTTTAGTTTAGCCATAGCTACTTCTGAAGATATTTGTCTTACTTGCTCTTGGTTTTTAAGCATTTCTACGGCATATTTCTGTACTTCTTCATCAGAAAGATGGTGGATACCATAAATAGCTAATTGATTTCTCACTAATTGCTCAGCTTGTGCTAAAACATCAGCGTAATCTATCTTAACATCATTGTCAGACATTAGCTTACCTTCAATAACTTGATATTTAATTTGGTTCTTTTCCGCTTCAAATATTTCTTTAGCTTGTTCCTCTGTTGCAATATTTGGATTAGAGAACATTAACCACTTAATTAAGAAAGCTTCTGGAAGTTTTACTTCTTCTTTCTCGGTGATTTGCTCCAATACCTTATTTACAAAGTGTACATCTGCATTCTGTTGGAAGTATTCATCTAATTCAGATTTTACCTTAGCTTTAAGCTCTTCTTCAGATTTTACAGTGTCTTTACCATAAACAGAATCAAATAATTCTTGGTTTAGTTCAGCTAAGTTCAGTTTGTAAATATCTTTTACAGTTACTTCAACCTCATTGTGATGTAGATGTTCTGCTTCTTCTTTAGCAAATCCTAAAAACTTAGCTAAATCTTCGTCTTTCGTAAGCTCTTCTTTAGAAACTTTTACAGACTCATCTTTTTTAAGTTTTTTAACTAATTCAAAAGCAGCTTTATTCTCTGCGTTGATGACCACATGCTTAGGAGCGTGGTTGTGTTCTCCTTCTGCATCTTCTTCCACTACTTGAGAAACTTCTAGAGAGATGTAAGAATCTTTAGTTATTTTTTCTTGAGCTTCTCTCTCTGCAAATCTCTTTTGCATATTCTCTATGCTTTGCCCTACTTCTTTGTCAGAAGCTTCTATTTTGTAGTGAGGAGCTTCGTATTTTGCTAAATCAATATTGAAACTTGGTTCAAAACCTACCTCAAAAGAAAGTTCTAATTGCTCCTGATTAGTGTCTAGTTCTTCTACTGGAACTGGTACAGGCTGTCCTAATAGTCTTAGTTTATTTTCGTTGATATAGTTATTAAGACCTTCTGAAACTTGCTTGTTGATTTCCTCGTAAGTTAATCCAGCTTCGTACTGTCTTTTAATCATTCCTAGTGGAGCTTTACCTTTTCTAAAACCAGGAATAGTAGCGTTTTTAGCGTAGTTAATTAACTGTTTTTCAACTTTGTCTTTGTAATCTTTTTTATCCAAAGTTACTGTAAGCAAAGCGCTTACTTCATCGTGATTTTTACTCGTAACCTTCATTAATTGAAATTTTTATGATGGCAAAAATAATAAAAATAACTGGCTTTTGGGCAATATTAGTATGAAAAAATCAGCCCTAAATTTTTAGAGCTGATTTCATTCTTTGTGTTTGATGATGAATAACGACCTTCTATAATATTGTAAAGTGTAATTTTGGTAAATGAAAGTCGAAAAACATCAATAATCACTTACGATTATGTGGTTTTATTTAACATTAAAAGTAGCATCAATGTCCTCTTCACCACCTGTTACAGTTCCTGCTTCATCTCCGTTAGCACCGCTCATTTTTACAGAAGTAGGGAGGTGGTAAAGTCTAATATTGGCTTTAGCTCCTGTTTTTGGAGCAGATGTTACTTGCCATTGTGTTTTTAGACCTATTTTAGAGCCATCTTTTCTGGTGCTTTCAGCTTCATCTTTTCTCGTAACTTTAACATCTACATTAGAGAAATTATAAGTGAAAAAATGCTCCTCTTTTAGTTTGATGATTTCATCAGTTACATCGTGAGTATGGTCGTCATGAGGAGCCACTAATGATAACTGAACATCATAAGTGTTGTTTTCTTTTAAAATTAACTCTTTATCAGCTCCTTCTGCATTAAATGTAGCGGTTTGGGTGCTGTTATCAGCAGTATTGGTAAGTGTAACGGTAAGGTATTGTACTTCGTCGTGGTTGTGCACATCAGCAGGGATTTCATCATTGCTTCTGCAAGAGTTGAGTGCTAAAATACTTACTATGGATAATACTACGGTTTTTAAAAATGAATGTTTCATAATGTTTTAAAATTGTTTAAATTAAAAATATTAATAGTTAAAAATTAAATTGACAAGTGAAAATAATATTTCGTCCCAAAGCATCAGAGAAAAATCTTAAACGATTAAGATATTCTCTATAAGTTGTATTGAATATATTATTAACACTTAAATTAAGCTGAATGTTTCTAGTGAGCTTTGCTCCAGCATTGAGGTTCCAAATTTGATAACCTGCGGGTGGTGTACTAATGTCTAGCCACTCTTTGGTTATTGTATTGTTCTCATACACATCGTAGGATAAAAGTCTCATAGGAAACCTTTTCTGCTTAAATACCACTAGGTTTTCTATTTGTATATGCCACGGTTTTTTACCTTTGTTATCATATCTTAAGGCGTTTTTAATCTGCATTGGAGGCATAAGTATCAGAGGTTCTTTATGGGTTAAATCTTGTCCGTACACATAGCTCATTGCTCCATTCCATTGTAATTTTGGAGTGATATTAAGTTCTGAATCTATGTCTATCCCATACATTTTTGCTTTAATCTGTTGATATTGCCATACAGGAAAATTCCCACGAATGGTGCTTTCCACTCCGTTAGGTGTTTGGTTAATAAAACTACCGGAAGTGAAATAATACGGATTAAGATTAAGTTTAAAACCATTAAGAACGGAGGCTTTTATACCAATGCTTAGGTGGGCTTGGTAGGTTTCCTCGTTTTTGATAGTCATATCTCCCTTTTCAATAATGGCAGCGGCGTGGTGTAGCCCATCAGCGAATAATTCTGCAACATTAGGACTTCGGCTGTTTCTTATCAAATTAAATTTGGTAGTAAGAAAGCGAGTGGGCTGATATTCCATACCCAACGATGCTGATATATTATGGTAATAAAGTTTTGGACGCACCAATGTTTTTACTCCTTTACTTTCAATTACAAATTGATGAAACGCTTGGCTGTAAGCTGCCCAATCTTTATTAAGGTAATATTTATAAACATCGTAGAAATTCATATCGTACCGCAAAGCTGCTTCCCATTTCCAAAGATTTTTTTGATACTTGAAAATAGAAAAAGTACCAGCATCATACCTGTGGTAATCTGGTATTAAACGAGAACGCTCCGTTTTTGGGTCGGGAAAATTAACTTGATAATTTCCTGATAGACCTGTTTCCCACTGCCAGTTGGGTCTTTCTAATAGATGATAAAAAGCCAAACTTTGGGTGGTTAATAGTAGGTCGGTAGCAGGTTTATCATTGTACGCTCCTCTACGAATATCATATTCAAATCTATGATTTTGCTGAAAGGCATACTCTAAAGTAAATTTCCCTAGCTTTCCTAACCTTTTGTAAGCCTCCAATTTAGCAATATGATGGCTGACTTCTTGTTTAGGATTCTCTATTTTATAACCAAAATTACCTGTAAAGTAGGATTGTCCGTTATTGATGGCATCAGCAAAGTTTCGTGCATTACTGATATGAGCTCCTTTATAAATTCCAAAATTTTGGTTGATGAAAGAATATTTAGCCGTGATTCCGTATTCGTATTCCCTTTTTTGTAGAGAAAAATGGAAGGCGTTTTCATCTGCACCTGTATTTTGTAAACTATAATGAGGCGTTTCCAAATCTCCTAGCTTTTTGGCAGAACCTTGCGTCCGCAAAGCCCAACCGTTTTGCCAAGTCTTTGTAATGTCCGTATTCAGAGCCAAGCCCTTACCATTGCTGATGCCTGATAAAGCTACTTTACCCATAAGGGTGTCTTTTTTAGTGTATTTAGGACTTTCTAATAGTATAACGCCACCTATGGCATCTCCACCATACTTTAGTGCAGATGCTCCCTTTACAACATCTATATGGTCAAAAGCGTTGGGGTCCACGCTAGGAGCATGTTCTATGCCCCATTCTTGTTCTGCCATTTTGATGCCGTTGTTCATCACTAATACTCTACTGCCGTAAAGTCCTTGTATAACAGGTTTAGAAATGTTATTCCCTGTTTTAATACTATTTACTCCAGAAATTTCAGACAATATGTTGCCTAGATTTTCGGTAGTTTTTTGTTCTAAAAAAGACTGTTCTAATGTTTTGATAACCGCCGTCCCTGATTTTTTATGAATGCCATGTACTACTACGGTTTCTATTTCATTAGTATGATGTTCAAGGAAAATATTGATTTTAATATTTCTATCAAGTATTATCTTTTTAGTAAAAGGTTCACAATCTAAGTGAGTTACCAAAAGATGATGAATACCTTCTTTATAAGAAAAATTAAAATTTCCTTGAGTATCAGAGGTGGTAATGAGTTTTCCGTTAATACTTATTTTAGCGTTAGCCAAAGGCGTATTGTCGTGCAAATCTCTTACCTGTCCTTCTATGAGGTAAAGCTGTGCATTTAGAACGGTGCTGAAAAACAGCATCATTCCAATCCAAATTGATTTCATTTAAAGATATGAAAATTAAAAGGTTAAAACCGTGTTCTAACAGAATGGTAGAACACCTAGTGAAAACGATGTTATTTCTATTAAATAGAAGGTGGTCCTCTAAGTAAGAAATAAACAATTTGATTCTGAAGGATATCCAGTGTCTTGTAGCCTATTATAAGTGCAGTAGCTACTGATACTAAAACCTCAAAATTTACCTTTTCGGGAAGTAGAGAATGTCCTGAAATGAAAAAATGACAGATAGAACAATCATCTCCCTTTAAACTGATTGTCTTGTGATTCTGTTTTTGGGAAGAATTATAATTACTATTAAAGGTTTCTTGGTGCGAGTGGAATACACTAGCCATCAGTAAAGCTAATGCGTAAACCCATGCAAGGCTTACACTTGTAACTTTTCTGAAAAGAGGTTTCCCTGAAAACATTTTGCAAAGGTAAAAAAAACTTTTATTTAGTTAGGATATAAATCAGCTGTAATGAATAGATGTAGGAGTAATAATATGATATAAATCTTAAAATAATGTAGTTAAAATTTCTTATATTTGCTAGGCTAAAAAGTATTTAATTATGTCAGAATCAAAGTTGAAAAGGATAGGAGTTCTTACTTCTGGAGGGGATTCTCCAGGTATGAATGCGGCGATAAGGGCAGTGGTAAGAACAGCTCATTATTATGGTATAGAATGTATGGGTATTAGAGAAGGGTACAATGGGCTTATAGAGGGGAACATGATTAAAATGGGACCTAGGTCTGTTAAGAATATTATTAACCAAGGTGGTACAATTTTAAAATCAGCAAGGTCTAAAGAATTTAGAACAGTAGAAGGTAGACTAAAGGCTTTTGAACAATGCCAAAAGCATGAAATTGGAGCTTTGGTTTGTATCGGTGGAGATGGTACTTTTACAGGAGCAAAAGTTTTCAACGAAGAGCATGGTATCAAGGTTGTGGGTGTACCTGGAACTATTGATAATGATATCTTCGGTACAGATTTTACAATAGGCTATGACACGGCTCTTAACACGGCTGTGGAAGCTATAGACAAAATAAGAGATACAGCAACCTCTCATAACAGAGTGTTTTTTGTGGAAGTAATGGGGAGAGATGCAGGTTTTATAGCACTTAATAGCGGTATTGCTTCGGGAGCTATAGACATTTTGATACCAGAGAGAAAGGATAGCCTAGAGGAAATGTTTGAGAATTTCCATAATGCTCAAAAACGAGGCAAAACATCGTCTATTGTTGTGGTAGCAGAGGGTGAGCAGTTGGCTTCTACCTATGAGTTAGCCGAGAAAACTCAAAAAGAATTCCCTGATTATGACATCAGAGTGGCTATTCTAGGGCATATCCAAAGAGGCGGAATGCCTAGCTGTGCTGATAGAGTGCTGGCGAGTAGATTGGGGTATGGTGCGGTAGAAGGGCTTAGAAAAGGTCTTACTAATGTGATGGCAGGTATCAGAGCCAATCAGCTAGTTTTTACCCCAATAGAAGATGCTATTAAAAAGCACAACGAAATCAATCAAGATTTACTGAAGATATCAGAAATTTTGGCGATGTAATTTTTGGGATACGGTTAAAAAAATGTACCTTTATACCCAATAAATTTAGAAAGAAGTAAATACGAAAATTTAATTTTAAAAAATAGAAAACAATGTCAACAATCAAAGTAGGAATTAACGGTTTCGGAAGAATCGGAAGTTTAGTGTTCAACGCAATGATGGAAAGAGATAACATCGAAGTGGTGGGTATCAATGACCTTATCAATGCGGAATATATGGCGTATATGTTGAAATACGACTCTGTTCACGGGAAATTTGATGGAGAAGTTTCTGTAGAAGGAAACGATTTAGTGGTAAATGGTAAAAGAATCAGAGTAACTGCAGAAAAAGACCCAAATAACCTAAAATGGAATGAAGTAGGTGCGGACTATATCGTAGAATCTACAGGATTGTTCTTAACTAAAGAAACTGCTCAAGCTCACATCAATGCAGGTGCTAAAAAAGTAGTTCTTTCAGCTCCTTCTAAAGATGATACACCAATGTTTGTAATGGGTGTTAACCATAAAGATTTAACTGCTGACCAAAAAATATTCTCTAACGCTTCTTGTACTACTAACTGTCTTGCACCTTTAGCAAAGGTAGTTCACGATAATTTTGGTATCGTAGAAGGGTTAATGACTACGGTACACGCTACTACTGCAACACAAAGAACAGTAGACGGTCCTTCTATGAAAGATTGGAGAGGTGGTCGTTCAGCACTTCTTAACATTATCCCATCTTCTACAGGTGCAGCTAAAGCGGTAGGTAAGGTAATCCCTTCGCTTAATGGTAAACTTACAGGTATGTCTTTCCGTGTACCAACGGCTGATGTTTCTGTAGTAGATTTAACAGTAAGATTAGAAAAAGGTGCTTCTTATGATGAGATTTGTGCAGCTATTAAAGCGGCATCAGAAGGAGAACTTAAAGGTATCCTTGGTTATACAGAAGACTTAGTGGTATCTCAAGACTTTATTGGAGATAAGAGAACTTCTATCTTTGATAAAGATGCAGGTATTATGCTTTCTCCTAACTTTGTTAAATTAGTATCTTGGTACGATAACGAAACAGGTTACTCTAATAAATTAACAGACCTATTGGTACACTCTGCTTCTTTATAATTAAAGAATAAAAATATAATAAAGGATAAGCCGTCTCAAACTGAGACGGCTTATTTTTTTATCAAAAAAATAACGCTATCATAAAAATAATAGCGTTATCAAATTTGATATTGAGGTAGGCTTTTAGTTTTTAATGTAAAGAGCCTTTCTAATTTCCTCTTTTACTTTTTCTAATTTAGGGAACCACTCTGTGAATAATGCAGCTGAGTAAGGTGCAGGAGCATCAGGAGTTGTAATTCTCTTGATAGGAGCATCTAGGTAGTCAAACGCTTTTTGCTGAACCATATAAGTGATTTCTGAAGCTACTGAACCAAATGGCCAAGCCTCTTCTAATACTACCAAGCGATTGGTCTTTTTAACAGATGCTAAAACAGTATCATAATCCAAAGGACGAATAGTTCTTAGGTCTATTACTTCTACTGAAATACCTTCTTTTTCTAGTTCTTCGGCTGCTTGTAAAGCCAGTTTCATAATCTTACCGAAAGAAACTAGAGTAACATCTTTACCTTCTTTTTTGATATCAGCTTTCCCTATTGGAATATAGTATTCTTCCTCTGGAATCTCCATTTTATCACCATACATTTGTTCAGACTCCATAAAAATTACAGGGTCGTTATCTTGTATAGCAGTTTTAAGTAACCCTTTAGCATCATAAGGGTTAGATGGTACTACCACCTTTAGACCAGGGCAGTTAGCATACCAGCTTTCAAATGCTTGTGAGTGTGTAGCTCCTAACTGTCCCGCAGAACCTGTAGGACCTCTAAATACGATTGGTATATTCCATTGTCCGCCACTCATTTGATACATTTTAGCAGCGTTACTGATGATTTGGTCTATAGCTACTAAAGAGAAATTGAAAGTCATAAATTCTACAATAGGGCGGTTACCATTCATCGCTGCACCTACAGAAATCCCCGCAAAACCACCTTCTGCAATAGGTGCATCTATTACCCTTTTAGGACCAAACTCATCTAGCATTCCTTTAGATGCTTTATAAGCTCCATTGTATTCAGCTACTTCTTCTCCTATAAGGTAGATAGATTCATCTTTACGCATCTCCTCGCTCATAGCTTGTGCGATGACTTCTCTAAATGTATATTCTTTCATTGTCTTTAAGTATTGATATGCAAAAATAGTTATTTTTATTTGATAAGGAAATTTTTGTAACCATTATCTACTTAATAAGTTTTAGCCCAATCCTTTTTCGTGCTTCGTCTATTTCTAAAACTTGTACTTCTACAGTTTGGTGAAGTTTTACTACTTCATTAACATCAGATACAAAACCATCGGTGAGTTGTGAGATATGTATAAGCCCACTTTCTTTAATACCAATGTCTACAAAGCAGCCAAATGCCGTAATATTATTTACAATTCCAGGTAGAGACATACCTACTTTTATATCAGAAATGGTTTTGATATTAGGATTAAACTCAAATACTTTAGCTTGTTGGCGAGGGTCTAACCCTGGTTTCTCTAATTCTTTCAAAATGTCTTTAATTCCTAAAATTCCCACTTCTGGAGTGGTATATTTCTCTGGGATTATTTTTTGGATTTGTTCTTTGTTGGCAATGAGCTCTTTGGTTTTTAGTCCTAAATCTTTAGCCATTTTTTCTACGGTAGCGTAAGATTCTGGGTGTACAGCCGAATTGTCTAACGGATTTTCTGAGTCTTTAATGCGTACAAAAGCTGCCGCTTGTTGGAATGCTTTTTCTCCCAAACGAGGAACTTTTTTCAGTTCTGCTCTTGTTCTAAAAGCACCGTTTTCCGAACGATATTTTACGATATTCTCTGCCATTTTTTCTCCAATGCCAGACACATAGCTTAATAGAGATTGGCTGGCGGTATTTAGATTAACACCTACGGCATTTACACAGTGTATTACCGTGTTATCTAGTTCTTCTTTAAGTTTGGTGCTATCTACATCGTGCTGATACTGCCCAACCCCGATACTTTTTGGGTCTATTTTTACAAGTTCTGCTAATGGGTCAGAAAGTCGTCTTCCGATGGATACAGCCCCACGAACGGTAACGTCATAGTTAGGAAACTCATCTCTAGCGATTTTGCTTGCCGAATAGACTGAAGCACCTGCTTCTGATACTACAAATACTTGTAAATCTTTATCAAAGGCTATTTTTTTGATGAATGCTTCTGTTTCTCTACTCGCAGTTCCGTTTCCTATGGCAATGGCTTCTACTTGGTAGGCATTAACCATACTGCGGATTTTTTTCATTGCAACTCCTGTCTCATTTTGAGGAGCGTGAGGGTAAATAGTTTCGTTGTAAAGCAAATCACCCTTTTCATCTAAACACACCACTTTACAACCTGTACGGTAACCAGGGTCTATGGCTAAAATTCTTTTCTCACCAAGTGGAGCGGCAAGTAGCAGTTGCTTAAGGTTTTCCGAAAATATACTAATGGCCTTATCATCTGCTTTGCTTTTGGCTTCTTGTAAAATTTCGTTAGCGATAGAAGATTCTAAAAGACGCTTATAAGCATCTTTTATAGCGATGCTGATATAATGAGCCGTTTCGTTATTATTTTTAATGATGCTTTTTTCTATAAAACCAATTGCTTCATCATTATCTATTTCAATTTTAAGTTTTATGAAGCCTTCGTTTTCTGCTCTTAATAGAGCTAACAACCTATGGGAAGGAGCTTTGAGTAAAACTTCGCTCCAATCAAAATATTGTTGATATTTCTGAGCTTCGTCCTCGTTTTCTTTGGCTTTTTTTGTGATTTTACTAGTAATTTTAGCCTGTCGCTGAAACAGTTGTCTTAGGCGTTTTCTTATGAATAGATTTTCGTTAATCCATTCTGCGATGATATCGCAAGCACCATCTAAGGCTTCTTGGACTGTAGGTATTTTATCAGAAGTATACTTCTGTGCAGAGTGCTCTAAGTGATTAGTATTTTGAGCCATAATGATTTTAGCCAAAGGCTCTAATCCGTTTTCTCTAGCGGTATCCGCTTTAGTTTTTCTTCGCTTTTTGTAAGGTAGATATAAATCTTCTAATTCTTGTAGGCTAAATGATTGTTCAATTTTTTGTTGAAGTTCAGGTGTAAGGCTATTCTGTTCTTCTATTGATTTTAAAATACTTTCTTTTCTCTTGACGATTTCCTCGTATTGCTTTTGAAGTTTCTGAATTTGTTCTATGGCAACTTCGTCTAAATTGCCTGTTGCATCTTTTCGGTAGCGAGAAATAAAGGGAATAGTACCACCTTCGGCAAGAAGAGTTAGTGTGTTTTCTATAGATTTGGGTTGAAGTTGCGATAGAGACTGTATATATTGTATTATAGTCATTATTTTTATTTTTTGAATTGATTGAGATTCAACCGAGTCAATTATTTGGTTAAAATAAAGATAGAACTTTATACGCGTTCTAGTTCGTCAGGATTGATTTGAGTTTTAAATAACCCATAATTTACGGTTACTTTATTTTTAGAAATACTCTCAATAGTGCCTACGCTGGTACTTCCTGTAATTCTCACTCGTTGTCCCACTTTTAACCAAACAGCTCTTTCTTTTTGTTTTTTTTCTTCCAATTTTTGGTTGGTTTCTTCTATTTTCTCTTTAACCTCTTTCCTTTTGAGCTGTTGAGTGATTTTGCGTTTGATTACTTGTAATTTCTTAGACTCATCTTTATCAGAACCTAACTTTCGGTATTTCTCCTGTTCTAATATTTTTACAAAGTCTTTGACTAATTCCTTTCTAGAACGCCCATTGATGTAGTCTTTAATAAAATTTTCTACTTTGTTCCCGAACTGCAATTTTCGGTGTTCTTCTTCATAAAGTTTTTGGAAGTTAAAAAGTTTCTGTTGTAATTGTTCGTTAAGTTTTTGCAGATTGTCTCGTTTATCTTCTACCGATTCTTTTTTCTGAGATAAATCTGTTTTTAGTTTTTCTACCTCAAATTTTTCTTGTTGAAGTTTTACGATGGTTTTATCTAAATTAACCACATCTTTCTCTACTTTTCTTTTCGCCGAGCGAATGATGAAAGGTGGAATTTTATTTTTTTCTGCCACTTCAAAAGTAAACGAACTTCCAGCTTGTCCTATTTCTAATTTATAGAGGGGGTCTAGGCTATTTTCATCAAAAAGCATCGCTGCATTTTGGGCATTAGGGAGTTGTTCTACTACCAGTTTAATATTGGTATAGTGAGTGGTAATGATAGCAAAAGATTTTTTTTCATAGAAAAATTCTAAAAAGCTTTCCGCTAACGCACCACCAAGTTCGGGGTCAGAGCCTGTTCCAAATTCATCTATAAGGAGCAATGTATTTTTATCCGCTTTTCTGATAATGTGCGACATTTTCTTAAGTCTGGACGAATAGGTAGAAAGGTGGTTTTCAATAGATTGATTATCACCAATATCTGTCATTACTTTATCAAAGAAAAACATCTCGGATTTAGGATGTACAGGGACTAAAATTCCTGATTGGAGCATAAGCTGTAATAGCCCTACGGTTTTTAATGTAATTGATTTACCACCAGCATTTGGACCAGAAATACAAATGATTCTATTATGTTCGGTAAGAGCAAGGGTTTGAGGGAAAATCTCTTTGTTCTCCGCCTTGTTTTGTAACCATAATAGAGGATGATAAGCATCTTTTAGCTTTAGTGTTTGGTGGTCATTAATTTTAGGAAGGGTTGCATTTACTTTTTCTGCAAACTTAGCCTTAGCTCTCGTGAGGTCTAGATCAAAAATATAGTCTTGATAAGACTCTATTTCAGGTTGAAATACAGCTATTTCAGCAGTTAGCTTTCTTAAAATACGGTCTATTTCCTTTTTTTCTTCTTCTAAACTTTCCTTTAGTTTAAAATAATGTTTTACTACGGTTTCTGGTTGAATGTAGGTGATGGAACCTGTCTTTGAAACACCTAAAACTCTACCTTGCACCCTTTTTTTGAAGCCTGATTTTACAGCTAATACCCTTTGGTCTTCTATAATGGTTTCTCTGATTTCGTCTAAAAAATCACTTTGAGAATAGAGACCTAAAGCCCTATTGAAATTTTCATCTATGGCTTTTTTAGCTTTTTGGATTTCATCTCGGAGTTCTTTTAAGGTAGGAGAGGCATCACTCTTAACTTCTTCAAATCGGTTAAAGACATGGTCTATTTTCTCAATAATTTCTTTTTTGAAATCAAGAGTTTCTATGCCTTTCAATAATTCAGGGAAAATCTCCGAATACTGTGGAAAGAACTTTTGGAGTTTTCCGATTTGGGAAGTGATATTTTTAATCTTTATAAAAGCCCTATTTTCTAATCGGAAATTCTCAATAAGCATTAGTTTTAGCTCTGTTTCCACATCTTCATATTCATTGAAAGGAATAATATTTTCACTTTCAAAGCTGCTTAAAAATTCAGAAGTTTTTTTTAATGAAACTAAGGCTTCCTCTTTTTTTAGCGGTTTTAAATCCGAAATTTTTCGAGCTATTTTTGAGGAATAGGCGTATGGAACAATTTCCGCTAATAGTTGCGGAAACTCTAATTCTTGTAAACTGTCTTTAGTAATATGCACGGCACAAAAATAAGAAAAATTAGGCTTTGAATATTTGAATAGGATAATAAAAAAACACTCCTCAAAAAAGGAGTGTTTTTAGTAGCGAAGACGGGAATTGAACCCGTGACCTCAGGGTTATGAATCCTGCGCTCTAACCATCTGAGCTACCTCGCCATTAGAGTGGTGCAAATATAGAAATAATTACAATAACTACAAAATTATTTTAAATTATTTTCGTGTAAAAATGCACCAAAACTGTTAGGTTTACTCAATATTTTATTATTACTGTCTAATAGGAAATAAGACGGTGTTGCATTGATATTGTAAGTCTCTGTATAGCTAGAGTTCCAACCTTTTAGTTCAGAATCGTTAATCCATGGGAGATTTTTTACAGTCTCCTGATAAGACTCTGCATTGGTATCTAATGATAGACCTATAACTTCTATATTATTGCTTTTCAATTTATTGTAATTTTCTAAAATTAGAGGCAATTCTGCAACGCAGTGAGGACACTCTGAAGACCAAAACAAGATGAGTTTTTTGTTTGATTTAATATCGCTTAGTTTCTTTGATTTAGTATTTATTACACTTTTGGAGAAGGTGTATTCTTTAAAGGTACTCCCTACTAGGGTACTTTTTATATTTTCTAAACTAGACTCTAAATTTTTGTTTATAGAACATTTCAAATTGGAAGCTAATTGAAAGTATTTTTCTTTTTCGGTATTAAATCCATAAGCATCAAATATATCCAATAGTTCTGCCAAAATGGTTTGTCCTCTTGGAGACTCTATATTTACCTTATCTAGTAGGGCGTTTGTTTGAGAAATAACCTGATTTCTAGGAACGGAAGAAATAAAATTAATTAGTACAGGTTTGAGTAAAGAAGAAGTCTCTAGCAGCTCTCCTGTATTCGCTAAAAAGTTTATATAATCATTTTTAGGATCTTCACGATTGAGATACTTAGCATTATCCCAGTAATAGCTTATAAAAGGGTGATTAGAGTAGTCCTTAAGATCACTTTGTTCTAGCTTTTTTATTTCTAACTTTAGAGCTTCATTAAATGAAGAATTATCATTGTATATATCTCTAATTTGCACTAATACAGGTAAGATTTTTTCTTTTTTTTGCTTTTCTTTGATGAGATACTGCATAGTATTGTTAGCCTCATCTAGAAAGTTTATTTTGTTTATAGTTTTGTTATCTGTATCTAGTTTTACACTTATATCTTTATTTTCAGAAATAAAACTGAATGATTTATCATTTTCTGGGAAATAAGCACGCATCATTCCTATATAGCTGTTAGGAATAGTATAACTCCATTTACCATTAGTTTTCTTAGCCTTTCCTGCTATATAATCTTTTGAACCATTGAGGGTATATAAAATGACCTCTTGATTACTGAAAGTATCAGATGCTTCTATATTTACTTTAAATTGAGCAGAGGTTATTCCATACAGAAATATACCTCCTAATAAAATTGTTTTTTTCATAGGAACAAAAATAAAAAAACTCATAGAATTTTCTATGAGTTTTTTACTATAATTATCAGTACTATATCCCTTGAGTTCTAATTCTTCTTGTGTAGAAATGATAGCCAAATATCATTAAAACAGCTATCACAGAAAGTATTAAAACATATATATCTATCGGTGTAGCAGGAGCACCTGGACCTACAGCACCCACACTTCCTCTTGGAGGAGCTGTTGGAGGAGTGGGTTGAGCGTTAACCCAAACACCAGCTAAGAAAAGCATGAGATAAGTAAGCTTACCTATATAATTTTGAAGATTTAACTTTATTTTCATTTTTTTATTTTTTACTTGATTATTTTTTGTGAAAATTTAACACCTTTTTCAGATACAGCAGTTACCAAATAAGTAGCCTGTCCTGCAGGTAATTTGATTTCAAAAGCAGTAGATGCATCTACATCCTTTTGAGAAGCGATAGTTCTTCCACTCATATCATAAACAACAACATCTGCTTTAGCCCATGTTTGATCAAATAAAACTCTGTGTGTGTTAGAACTAGAGTCAAATACAACTACTGTAGATGATGGTTTTTGTACTTCTACAGAACTTAGTACTTCATTTGCTGGCTTACCATAGTATAATCCGAAATAAGCTGATTGAGATGAAGGTGTTACTGGTAGAGTAGCCCCTTGTCTAAGTTCTGTAAACTTATCCCCCACTTTAATATAGAAAGACTCGTTAGATGTTAATTTGCTAGCTCCTTCCTCTATAGGTTTTGCATTTTCTTTAATATCTACTTTGAAAGAGTGAATTTTATCACTAAAAGTGTACATTGGTATTTCTTTACCCTTGTAAGTTACTTCATTGGCTTCGTTTATATATAACCAATAAGTGGATGATAAACTCTCATCAATTCCTCCAGTAGGAATTTCTTCAAATGTACCCATAAGGTTTCCTGATGCAGCTACTTGGGTGCTAGCATCTGATGGTTGTCCTGTCTGTGCATCACCGTAAACTACATAATAAGTTCTGTCTAGCTCCACGCCATTAGCGTCTAAAGCAATTAGCCCTAACTGCTTAACAGTAGATGAAGTAGCCGAAGTATTATTTATAGATTTGCTAGAAGATAATGTACTATTGGAAAGCATTGCTACTTTACCTCCTTGATTAATAGATTGAGCCGTAACAGAGTAAGGAGTACTCTCTGCTCTAGGTGTGTAAGCAAATCTTCTTAATTCATCAAAGTTTAGAGTAGCAGTATTGCTATCTGTTAATTTGATTACAAATGTTTGCATAGGTCTTATAACTGCATCAACATCTCCTGTAGCCACTCCCGAAGCATAGGTTATGTATTTTGCTGTAGCGGACCAAGTAGCCCCCTGTGCAGTGGAAGTAACTCCTGATGGTTCAATTCTAACCCCTCTTATGTTAGTTATTATTTTACCTAATAAACCTAAGTCTAAATTGGTAAGGAAAGGGTTACCATACTGGTATATATTTTTCCCAAAATTACCAGTCCAAGCAGCTACGCCATCTGAAATTGCAAAATCGTCTTGCCAGTAAGTGTTATATCTTTCTCTGTATTTATTAGTTGCTGCACCATTTGTTCCAAAATTAACACCTGTTGCAGCTCCTGCTAAAGATTCAGTAATGCCATTAGCGTAAGGAATCCCTTTTACTGTAAAAACTCCAAGAGGAGGGTTTGATGTATCTAAACCATTAGACCCTAGCATGAAGTATGCTGTTCCTTTTGGAGTAGTAGAACTAGTAGCAATATTGTCCGATACAACCAAGGCATTATTAAATACTAAAATTTCATTTCTAGACCATCTAGTGTTAGTGAAAGTTTTTCCAAGTTCACTACTTAAAGAGCCTAAGGTTTTTCCAAAGAAAGGTAGTGCAACTTGTTGATATGTACCATGCTTTATATCTTTGTATTGTTTGTCTACAATACCTGTGATGTTACCTTGAGTTAACCCTTGTATATAAAGTTGCCCATATCTTAAACCTAAGGTTGGCTGCCCATCTGTAATCGTGGATTGAGTCATACGAAGGATAAAGTTGCCCCCGTCTAACTTGTTGCTTCCATCGGTTGTCACAGTTGCAAACTTAGAGCTTGCATCTCCAACTATCATTATGTTACCTGAATTATCTACAACTCCAGTGCCCACCACTTTCACTCCGCCTCCGCTATAAACTAGTGCATTCTCTTTAACATAAACACTAGCCTTATCACCAACATAGGTTATAAATTGTGCTTTTAGGGAAGATACCAATGACAGAACTCCCAGTAAGAATAAATTTCTTTTCATTATTTTTATGTTTTTCTTTCAAAATTATATGGATATAATCCGTTGCAAATTTACAAAAAAAACTTAATGTATATGTTGTTAGTATTAATTTATTGTAATTTTATTCTTGGATATTATATCTATATCAAACATATAATCCTCTAAAACCTTTTCTGTAGTACCTCTGAGCCCTCTTGCACCTAATCCTTTCTCAAAAGTTTCATCTACAATTTTTTCTAAGGCTTCGTCTGTGAATTCTAAATCTATACCGTCCATTTTGAAAAGAGCTTTGAATTGATTAACGATAGAGTTTTTAGGCTCTTTCATTATTCTTACCATAGTCTCTTTGGTTAGTTGGTCTAGATAAGTAATTACAGGGAATCTACCTAAAAGTTCTGGAATTAATCCGAATTTTCTCAAATCCGTTGAGTTTACTTGTGGCAATATCTGTGCCAAATCTTTTTCGGAGTCTAATTTTTCTTTACTAAATCCTATGGCTTGCTTGTTTAGTCTCCTTTCTATAATTTCTTTTATACCATCAAAAGCCCCTCCAGCAATGAATAGGATATTTTGTGTGTTTACCTGTATGTATTTTTGGTCAGGATGTTTTCTTCCTCCTTGAGGCGGTACATTTACGATGCTTCCTTCTAATAATTTTAATAATCCTTGCTGTACACCTTCTCCTGATACATCTCTTGTGATGCTTGGATTGTCTGATTTTCTCGCTATTTTATCTATTTCATCTATGAATACAATGCCTTTTTCGGCTTTCTCTACATCGTAATCAGCGACCATAAGAAGTCTAGATAAAATACTCTCTACATCTTCGCCTACATAACCAGCTTCGGTAAGTATAGTAGCGTCTACAATACAAAAAGGGACATTAAGTTCTCTTGCAATGGTTTTCGCTAAAAGGGTTTTTCCTGTGCCTGTTTCACCTATCATAATGATGTTAGATTTTTCTATTTCAACATCATTGTCTTTTTTTGTTGAAGAGTGAAGAAGTCTTTTATAATGGTTATAGACTGCGATGGAAAGTTGTTTTTTAGCTTGGTCTTGTCCGATGACATATTCGTCTAGAGTTTTTTTAATTTCTCTAGGTTTCTTTAGTTCGGAGAGGGTACTTATAGGAGAGAATTCTTCTTTCTGAATATTGTCTTTAACAAATGCGTGAGCTTGTTCTATACAATGTTCGCAGATAAGTCCGTTTTGTCCCGAAACTAACATTTGAACTTCTTTACGATGTCTTCCGCAAAAAGAACACTGGTTATTATTCATAATTTAGTGTTGAATGAGTAGGTGAATGAGTGATAATTTATTTTAAAATTTTTTGCTGTATTTCTTTGAAATCTTCTGCTGAAAATTTCACTCTCTCTTTCTTAAAATTAAGGTCTTCTATCTTGTTGATAGGTACTAAGTGAATATGAGCGTGAGGTACTTCTAGTCCGATAACTGCTATACTTACTCTTTCACAAGGAATGTTTTTCTCAATTTTTTTAGCTACTTGTTGTGCAAATGCCCAAAGATTTTTAAACTCTTCCGTGTCTAAATCAAAAATAAGGTCAACTTCCTTTTTAGGAATTACCAAGGTGTGTCCTTCCGCTAAAGGCATCACGTCTAGAAAGGCTAAATGGTTTTCGTCCTCTGCTATTTTATATGCAGGGATTTCTCCGTTGATGATTTTGGTGAAAATAGAAGCCATAACTGTTAAATTTTAAAATTATAGAGAAATATCTAACACTTCAAATGTTAGTTGGTTGCCATTAGGTAATGTGATTTCAGCTGTTTCGCCCACTTTTTTACCTAATAAACCTTTAGCAATAGGTGTGTTTACAGAGATTTTACCTGATTTTAAATCACTCTCGTTGTCTGGAACTAGCGTGAATACTTGCTCTTTTTTTGTGGCTTTATTAAATAGCTTTACAGTCGTCAATATAGAAACTTTAGAAATATCTAGTTGACTTTCATCTATAACTTTAGAAGTAGCTATTAAATCTTTTAGTTTAGAAATTTTCATTTCTAAAAGTCCTTGAGCCTCCTTAGCAGCATCGTATTCAGCGTTTTCAGAAAGGTCGCCTTTATCTCTAGCTTCGGCTATTTGTTGAGTTATTTTTGGTCTTTCCACGCTTTCTAGTTGCTCTAGTTCGGCTTTCATTTTCTCTAAGCCTTCTTTCGTTACATATGCCATAATTTCGTTAATTTAGCGTTAGTATAAAAAAATAATCCGACATTTGCCGGACAATGTTTTGTGTTTAATAATTTGATGCAAATATATAAATTTTATTTTAAATGAAAAGAACTTTTTGGGGATTATTAGTTTTAAAAATATTAGTAATCAGCGGTTTAGTTTTTACTAATTCGTGTAAAAATAGAGAAGAAACGGTATCTTGTTTCCCTAATACGATGGTTAATGTTAATCTTAACCTGAATTTACCTTTGTACCAAAAGTTGATGAATGTTGGGGGCTGGATTTATGTAAATGAACAAAATTCTGGTACTAGAGGGTTGATTGTAGTAAGAACGGGAACTACCACATTTAAGGCTTATGATAGAAATGCTCCGCATATTTGCCCAGCATCTGATACTACATTGGAAGTTAAAGATGATATTAAGATAGTTTGCCCTAAAGATGGAGCGGAATGGCATCTTTTAGCTTCTTTGTCTGGGCAGCCTACTAAAATTTCGCAAGTTCCGCCTAAGAATTATTTGACTTATTACGATGCGGTGTCTAATGTTTTAACTATAAGAAATTAACACAAATGAAAGTAGTTGTACAAAGAGTTTCCTCTGCTTCTGTAGTGGTAGAAGGAGAAGAGGTGTCAAGAATAAACAAAGGGTATTTATTATTAGTAGGCGTGGAGGAAACTGATGAAAGGGCTGATGCGGATTGGCTTGTAAAAAAGATAGTTAACCTTAGAATTTTTAGTGATGCTGAAGGTAAAATGAATTTATCTATAAAAGAAGTTGATGGAGAAGTACTTTGTGTGAGCCAATTTACGCTTATGGCGGACTATAAAAAAGGGAATAGACCGTCTTTTATTACCGCTGCTAGACCAGATTTGGCAGTTCCTATGTTTGAATATTTTAAATCCGAAATGACTAAATATGGTGTTCCCGTTAGTTCTGGCATTTTTGGAGCGGATATGAAAGTGAGCTTAACTAATGATGGTCCAGTAACTATAATTATGAACTCTAAAATAAGATAGCGGTTTCTATAAATAATGAAAAACGAGCGGAATACATATAGTATATTCGCTCGTTTTTGTTATATAATTGATGTTATTAGTTTTTTAGAAAGCTATTTTTACTGGTGATTGCATCATTACTTTAGAATTATTTTTCTTGAAGTTGTTGATGGTTTCATAAATATAGTATTGCTCGCTTCCCATTTTTTGTTTCATAAAATAAGTAGAGATGCTTTCTTCGTCCATACCTTTAAAAAACTCTTCTAAAGGATTTATTTCTGAAGGATAAGAAACGATGTTGTAATTTTTTACTTTTGCTTTTTTAATAGCAAAAGTAATAGCATCATTAAGACTTCCTAGTTCATCTACCAATCCTAGTTCTTTGGCTTTTTTACCAGACCAAACTCTACCACCTGCGATTTCGTCTACTTGCTCAAAAGTTTTATTTCTGTTTTTAGTTACGAAATAGACAAATCTCTTGTAAGTTTGTTCCACACTATTTTGAAGCATATTTTTAGTGCCTTCAGTGATACCACTTATAGGAGACATCATTTGTGAGTTGGTGTTTGTAGAAACCACATCGGAGCGAATTCCGTTTTTGTTAGCCAAATTTTTAAAGTCAGGTATCATACCAAATACACCAATAGACCCTGTAATAGTGTTAGGTTCTGAATAGATTTTATCTCCAGCCATTGCAATATAATAACCTCCAGAGGCAGCATAATCTCCAAAGGAAACAATTAACGGTTTTTTAAGTTTAAGTTGTTGTAGTTCAAATAGTATTTGGTCAGAAGCATTGGCACTTCCTCCAGGAGAGTTGATTCTTAAAACTACTGCTTTGATATCGTCATCATCTTTTAAATCTCTGATGTATTCTATGTATTTTTCGTCAGAAATATTGGTAGCTTCATCACCATTGATGATGTTTCCTGAAGCATATAAAACTGCGATTTTTTCACTAGACTTGCTTTCGTCTTTGATGGATTTAATGTATTTTCTTATAGATACTTTATTAAGTTTTTTATCTGTATCTATACCTATTTTTTGTTTTAATAATAGCTCGTATTCTCCCTTTTGCATCAGCTTATCTACTAAACCATACTTTAAGCTAAAATCAGGTATCATTCCGTAAAGCCCATCTGTAATGGATTGGAAGTTTTCTATGCTAATTTTTCTAGATGAAGCAATTTTATTAGAAACTCTATTCCATAAGTCAGAAAGTAGAGTGCTTAATTGTTCTTTATTTTCAGGAGAAATATCATTTCTTAAGAAAGGTTCTACAGCAGCTTTGTACTTGCCGTGTCTTATAATGTTGATGCCGATGCCGTATTGTTCAGCAAAATCTTTTAAAAATATTACTTCTGATGCCATACCTTTCAGTTCTATTCCTCCTGCGGGGTTGAGGTAGAACTTGTCTGCAACAGAACCTAAGAAATAGGATGGTTGAGAAACTGAATTACCATAAGAATACACAAATTTTCCACTTTTTTTGAAATCTTCTATAGCGTTTCTTATGCTTTCAATTTGAGTGATGCCTGCGTTGATGTTGTCATTTTCTATGCTAATCCCTTTAATATTGTCGTCTGTTTTAGCTTTCTCTATAGCTCTGATAACATCGTATAGAGCAACATCTCGTACTTGGTTTTTAAAATCAAAGATATTTAGATCTTTTTCAGTTTCGCTTTCGATAACTCTGAATTTAGAATCTAGCGTTAATATTGAGTTACTTTTAATTTTTACACTATCTTTGTCTCCAATAGCACTGCTAATCATAGCAATAATAATGAAACCAAAGAAAGTAAAAAAAACGATGGTTATAGCCGTGATATTGGCTAATACACTTTTAATAAAACTACGCATACTGTAAATAATTTTGTTAATATGTCGCAAAGAAAGGTTATTTTGTTACTAGGAAGCAATATAAAAAATCCTAAAAAAAATATAGAAGAAGCTATTTTATTGATAAACAAGCATCTAGGAAATGTGATAAAAAAGAGTAAAATGCTAGAAACAGAGCCTGTGGAGTTTGTTAGTTCTAATAATTTTTGTAATATTGCACTCTCGTTGGAGACTGATTTTTCGCCTATTCAAATTTTGAAGAAAGCAAAAGAAATAGAAAGGTATATGGGAAGGGTTCTTGATTCTAGGGATTTGGGAGGTTATGAAGATAGAGTTATAGATGTTGATATAGTTGCCATAGGCAATCTTTCGTATCAGTCAAAAATGTTAAATTTACCCCATCATAGGCATCTTTTTGTGCGTAATTTTTCTAGGAAAATTCTAGAAGATTTGGGAGAGAATATTGAAAAATATAAAAACATTCAAATATGAAATTTAATTTATTAGCGTTATTGGCTCTTCCTGCCGTGATGTATTCTCAGGATACGGTTAAGTATCCTAACACTTTTTCTTCAGGGGCAACTTCTGTAAAAAAGTTTGACAACAAATCTCGTTTATTTAACGATTGGTCTATCTCTGTCGGAGGAGGTGGAGCCTTTATGCAATCTGCTGACTTAACTTCTTTCTATGGAAATAAAGTTAATTTTGGTTGGAATGCTTATGTGAGTTTAGATAAGCAGATTTCTCATACATTTGGGCTAAGTCTTCAGTATCAGCAAGGGCAAACGAATCAAAAAGCAATGCTTAAACCGGAATATGGTGTTGCTGAAGCAAATACTAAGTATAAGCAGGTGTCTTTATTAGGAGATTTTAATTTTTCTAATCTCTTAAGAAGAGTGGATAACAATTCTCCGTACAGATGGGCATTGCACGGTTATGCAGGTATTGGGTTACAAGGATATAAAACCTACTTGGAGGATAAATCTTCAAGATGGAATAATAGGGAAGTTGTTGAGCAAAATTTGGATATAGCTTCTTTTTTCTATCAAGCAGGAGCTGGATTAAAATACAAAGTGTCCAAGTTAGTGGATGTTGAGGCAAGATTAATGTATGTTATGTCTGGAGATGATGAGTTTGATGGAGGCGGTTGGAATAATACATCTTCTGACTATCCGTATAATAATATAAGAAGAACCAACTCAGACAATATGTTTACGGCTAATTTAGGACTTACATTTAAATTAGGGAAGCATGTGTCTCATTTAACTTGGCATGATCCTTTGGAATATTTAGAGTCTAGAGTTAATGCATTAGGAGCTCCTTTAGACTATACTGTTTGTGAAAATGGTGACAAGGATAATGATGGCGTATGTGATGATTGGGACAGACAGTTAGATACACCAGCAGGAGCAAGAGTAGATGGAGCAGGGGTAGCATTAGATATGGATTTAGATGGTGTAATAGACCTATACGATAAGTGTGTAACAGTACCAGGTTTAGTTTCTAATAATGGATGTCCGGAGGAGAGCAACGAAGTGGCACAAGTAGCGGAAGTTAACAAGAACTTTGAAGGTATAGAGTTTGCGTTAAACAGTGATGTTATTAGACCACAGTCTTTTGGTAAGTTGGATAATGCTGCGAATATCATAAAGGGGATGAATACTTCTAAGCAGTATTTAGTTATAGGCGCTACAGATACAAGAGGTTCAGCATCTTACAATAAGAAGTTGTCTCAAAGGAGAGCAGATGCGGTAGTGAAATACTTAGTAGGTAAGGGAGTATCATCATCAATGTTGGTAGCAGAAGGTAGAGGTCAAGAA
>JAFELW010000007.1:0-209350 GCA_037861325.1 Riemerella anatipestifer | reverse complement strand
ATCACAATTGGTAGTCTGACCCTTCGGAGAACAAATCCTATAAGTTAATACATAATTCCCTGCTGCTGCATTTGCTGGTATGTTTATCGTTCCATCTGGGTTTATCGTCGCGCCCGTCAAACCTCCTAAATTAACTAAACTAACATCCGTATTCAACGAAGTCGGAACACTACCATCTGATGATTTGTCATTAGCGAAAACACTTCCTGTCTTACCTCCTGAACTGACTACTCCAAAATTATCATCTACTGCATCAATAAGATTTGCCGAGGATACCTTTATAGCATAATAAGACATTGCGGCTCTTGTTCTAGGTAAATCATTTGGTAACTTAAAAGTTATTTTTATTGTTTTTGTAGGAGCGCTAGATTTTACCCATCTTATCCACTCTGAACCTCTAGAATCACTACTCCTATAGGTTCCTGCGTCAAAACTAGAAGTTGTGATAGTAGCACCTGTATATCCCTGTACAATATTCCCTCCACTAGAAACTCCATAAGACACAGAAGTGAAAGTAGCACCATTATCTAATGCAATATCAAAAGAATCATCCCACTCCTGAGAATTATCAAAAATAGAGGTTTTAATACTTTTATCTAAATCTGTTACAACAAAATCCTCTATAATAACCTCTTTTTCAAAAGTAAATGTAATTGAAACAAGTTCATTACTATATTGTGAACTCTCCAATTTTAAAACATTGTTTGAAATAGAAGCTCCTGCAAAATTATTATACAGTCCCGATGGAGGCTGTATTAACCCAGAACCAGAAGAAAAGATATTAAGTTTACCTGCCGCTGCACCAAAAGATGGTACCACTGTAACCTTACCTGTTATGGGATTATTAGCAGCACTACCTGCTCCAGTAGTAGGAGCCCCAGCAGTTGTCCCATCTCCTAAATTATCCCATATAACCCAACTTTGAGCATTATAAGATGTAAAAATCCCTAACATAGTAAGGAATATATATAATTTTAATTGTATTTTTTTTATCATTTTTTATCATTTAAATTAATAGTTAACTATGTCATACTAACAAAAAACTATTGGAGGAGGACGACTCCATATATAAAAATTGAATTTATTTTTAATAAAAACAAAAAGTAAAACAAAAAATATAATTACATAGATATCTACTCTATCAAAGGGAATGACACTCTGTAAATCCGCAAAAAAATAAGAACTCCCCAAAAAAATCCCTTTTTACTATCCACATTATCTCTACTAAAATAAGAATGATTGGGAGTTACCTTAGATTCAAAACAATTCTTTACAATATTACTTCTTATGTTGTTTTCCTTTGCATTTTTATTTGAAATAGTCTTATATTTATTGTTTGGTGTTTTTTTTGAGAACTTTTGTTTTATACTTTTCCGAGGTATATTCTTAACAATCTTTACTTTTGTATCATTATTTTTCTCATCCGTATAATCTATTACCGTAGCTCCTCCCTGTACATGTATCTGAGAAAACATCTGTACAGACAAAAACAACCACCATACTAAAAATGGTGATTTGAAATATTTCTTTTCAACACTCGTCTTATCCAATATCTCCTCCTAAAATTAAAAACTACTAAACTTCAGTAAAGTTCATATTTTAGTTTTAAAAATAGTTATTTAAGAATAATTATTTTATCTATTTCCAAGTCCAAAAACTCCACTCTGTACCATTGTAAATACATATTTGTTCTTTACCCGGAGTATCATCAAACACTATCATTCCGGGAGATGGATTTACCATACTTTTCTGCACATCTCTGAATTTAGGTAGAACTAATGCCTTAGTAGAACTTTCTAAAACCAACACTCCTTTAGCACTACTAGAAACACTTCCTATAACAACCTGAGCATCAATATTCTCAACCTTACTAATATCACTTGTATTTGGTGGTATAGTATTAGTATTGTCTGCTAGATAGCTTAAATTTTGCCAAGTATTATTAATTTTAGCCTTTACATATTTATCATTTTTATCCAACACAAAAGTGCCGTTTGGAGAGGCTACATTATCCATTAAATTAGATTCCGCTACTGAATTAACCCATGGTAATATGATCCCCTTCTTCTCTAAATTATTAAATTCTAATAATACAGAAGACTCTGTAGAGCCTGTATTTAGACTCCCTGCACCTATATTAACCTGTGCATTCAAGCAAAAACCCGAAACAATAGCTACAGTATATATTATTTTTTTCATATTATGCTAATTATCAATTTTATTTATTAAATACTTCACCCTGCGGACACCCAGCTTTATTCATACATTTCCAGCCTCTTACAATACTTGGAGAAGACTGTGTCTCAACATAAGCCTTTAAACAATTCTCAGTAGTATCATAAACCATCATTCCTATAACAGGATTTGTTATTGCTTGAATTTCAACTGTACTCATTCTTGTAATTGTGAACCCTTTAGTATTAGATTCTAGTGCAATATGTCCACCAACTCTAGACATAGGCCAATTATCCACATCTGTACTTCCAGCCCTCCCCAACGCCGTAATACCAACTTTGGTTTCTAATGGAGTTGATGATGGATTAACATTTTTCAATGTACAAAAACATCTATCATTAATTGAAGCATCATAAGGTGCATTATTATTTAAGCCTTGCCCTACAGGCATCGTATCCACATGTGCTACCCCTTGAATTGAAGAAGAATTGTTCACAGCTGTATTCACTATCTCTGGAACTCCCAAAGCGGAACTCTGACTAGACACTATATCCGTACCTGTAGTAGATACCTTCCCTTTTGCATTAGCTATGATAGACCATTTTCTAGCAACAAAAGGCACCGTCATATCGGCAGTTGCTAAATGGGTCATATTTACATCGTCTGCCCCCTCTACAGCATCTGGACACCCATCCGAATCTGAATCTAAATCCAAATAATTTGGCAAACCATCTCCATCTATATCACAATAAGGTCTAATTGCAAAAGCAACTCCTTGCCCTCCTTTACCTCCATTAATCCATTCCATCGTAACATTCAACACCGTAGCATCCGATGCAAATAGAGCGTTACCATATCTTCCACTAGCGGTTCTCTGCTGCTCGGTATTTGTATATACTAAAGTTTGTGTCCCTACGCCTGTTATAGTATAAGCCGCCCCATTATCCTCCAAAAAAGAAAATGGTGTTCCGTTAGTTCTAAATATAATCCTTTCTATATCCAAAAAAGTAGTTTCCGTATCCATCGGTATGATTTGAAATCGTATTCTAGGATCTGAACTAGTAAAAGTCACATTAAATGAAGCTTTCCTATTGGGATTCAAAGGCTCAGGTTTAGAATAAAAACCTTCCCTAAAAGCTGCTCCACCAAAATTATACAATCCTGCTATACCTGAATTACCAGCCCAAGCATCTATATCATTACCAACAAAAGATGTATTTCCTGTAAACCCTGAAATAGTAGCAGTATAAGTAACTCCATTTAAAGTTGTAGAACGACTTATTGTTCCCGTAGTACTATTCAGTGTAGCACCAGACCAATCAAAGAAAACCAATTGCCCTTTATAAGCTCCAGTTCCTGTAGCACTACTAGTAGGATTGTTTGGTAGATTGCAAAATTTTTTCTCAATAGAGTCTGGAATCCCATCATTATCAGAATCTAAATCTATAATATCTGCAACACCATCTCCATCAGAATCTATACTCTGGGAAAAAAATGGCTGTCCAATAAAACAAAGGAAAAGCCCTAAAGAATATATTTTTATTTTTTTCATACTATTCGTGAATTTTTGTAACTTAATTCCATTTAAAAATTTGAATTATTTTAAACATTCTTGTTAGATCACAAACATTATGCCAAAAGAAGGCTACAACAGTTTGTTGTAGCCTTCTTTTGGTTTTATTTAAAATATTATTACTTCAACTCTACTTCTGCACCAGCTTCTTCTAGTTGCTTTTTAAGAGCCTCAGCTTCGTCTTTAGAAACTCCTTCTTTAATTGGAGCAGGAGCACCATCTACGATATCTTTAGCTTCTTTAAGACCAGCACCTGTTAAATCTTTTACTAACTTAACGATAGCTAATTTAGAAGCTCCAGCTGATTTTAATATTACATCAAACTCAGTTTTTTCTTCAGCAGCTTCTCCAGCACCACCAGCAGCAGCAACTACTGTAGCAGCAGCAGGTTCGATACCGTACTCATCTTTAAGAATTTGAGCTAATTCATTTACATCTTTTACTGTAAGGTTTACAAGCGTTTCCGCTAAATTTTTTAAATCTGACATTTTCTTAATGTTTTTGTTGTTAAACGATTTATATTATTTTTTGAGTGTTTCTTTGTTAATCAGTGAAAAAGGCTTACTCAGCACCTTCTTCCTTCATTTTGTCTTGATTTTGAAGAGCAGAAAGAATATTTCTGATTGGAGACTGAAGTAATCCAATGATTTCTCCAAGCATCTCTTCCTTAGACTTAAGACTTGCAAGAGCACCTAGTTTGTCATCTCCAATATAGAATGTTTCATCTAAGTAAGCTGCTTTTAGCGCAGGAAATTCTGCATTTTTTCTAAAGTCTTTAATCAGCTTAGCAGGAGCATTAGCCGTCTCTGAAATCATTAAAGCAGAATTACCTTTAAATGTTGCAAACATCTCAGAGTAATCTACTCCTTCCATTTGCTCCATTGCTTTTCTAAGTAAAGTATTTTTTACTACTTTTAACTTAATATTATTCTTGAAGGCTCTTCTTCTAAAATCTGAAGTCGCAGAAGCATTCATTCCTTCAAGGCTTGCTACATATACATTCTTAGCATCTTGTAGCAATTCTTTTATCTCTTGTATTACTAATACTTTTTCTTCTTTAGTCATTGTCTTACAGATTTTAGTTTACAGATTTAGTATCGATTGCTATACCAGGTCCCATTGTAGGAGAGATGTAAATACTCTTCATATAAGTTCCTTTAGCAGCTGTAGGCTTAAGTTTTATTAAAGTCTGCACCAATTCTTGGGCATTTTCTTTAATTTTTTCAGCATCAAAAGACACCTTACCTATAGCAGCATGTACGATACCATACTTATCCACTTTAAAGTCTATTTTACCAGCCTTAACCTCAGAAACCGCCTTTCCTACTTCCATAGTTACAGTTCCTGATTTAGGGTTTGGCATAAGACCTCTTGGACCTAACACTCTACCTAGAGGACCTAATTTCCCCATTACAGCAGGCATAGTAACAATAACATCCACATCTGTCCAACCACCTTTGATTTTCTCTAGATACTCATCAAGACCTACAAAATCTGCACCTGCTTCTTTTGCTTCAGCTTCCTTATCTGGAGTTACTAAAGCTAGAACTTTAACATCTTTACCTGTTCCATGAGGAAGAGAAACAACCCCTCTTACCATTTGATTCGCTTTTCTCGGGTCAACACCCAATCTCACAGCGATATCTACAGAAGCATCAAACTTTGCAGTACTTACCTCCTTTACTAAAGCCGAAGCTTCTTCAAGGGTGTAAAACTTATTTTTTTCTATCTTAGTAGAAACTTCTTTTTGCTTTTTAGTTAATCTTGCCATTTGATTTAATTTTAAGCGTTAGTAGGTTTAGTTCCTGTTACCTTTAATCCCATAGATCTAGCTGTACCAGCAACCATACTCATTGCAGAATCAAGAGTGAAGCAGTTTAAATCTGACATCTTATCTTCTGCTATTTTCTGTACTTGCTCCCAAGATACGCTACCTACTTTCTCTCTGTTAGGCTGTCCTGAACCTTTTTTCACTTTAGAAGCTTCCAAAAGCTGCACAGCTGCAGGAGGAGTTTTAATTACGAAATCAAATGATTTATCTTCATACACTGTAATTACTACAGGTAATACCTGTCCTGGTTTATCCTGAGTTCTTCCGTTGAATTGCTTACAAAACTCCATGATATTTACCCCTGCAGAACCTAAAGCAGGTCCTACTGGAGGTGAAGGATTAGCAGCACCACCTTTCACCTGGAGCTTAACCATTTTAAAGACTTTCTTTGCCATGTTTGTTTTTTAAAAAAATTAAAAATATAAAAAATGTGGAAGCATTCTTTTTAATAACCTGAGTTTAAGTAGAAAATGTAACTCTCTCACCTGAATACACTTCTTCTCAGATTATGAGGTGCAAAATTATATATTTTTTTTTTAGCATACAAATAAATTTATATTTTTTAAAATTAAAAAACCACTTCGTTATTTTGAAGTGGTTTTTTTACTCTAAAAACACAAGTTTATATTTTTTCTACTTGCATATAATTAAGCTCAAGAGGTGTTTTTCTACCGAAGATAAGAACCATAACCTCTAATTTCTTTTTATCCTCATGAATCTTCTCTATCGTTCCATTAAATCCATTAAAAGGTCCATCGATCACCTTAACACTCTCTCCTACTACATAAGGAATATCAACATCTGTAGCAAACTGTGACAACTCATCCATCCTACCTAACATTCTATTTACCTCAGACTTTCTCATAGGAACAGGATCTCCTCCTTTAGTAAGGCTCAGAAAAGAAATAACACCTGGTATATTCTTTATAATATGAGGCACTTCTCCCGTAAGATTAGCTTCCACCATTAAATAACCAGGATAGTAAGGTTTTTCTTTTTGCACCTTCTTTCCATTTCTCATTTGAATTGTTTTCTCCATAGGAATAACTATCTGAGAAACAAAATCCTCTAACTTAAATCTTTGGATTTCATTTTCTATATAGCTCTTCACTTTATTTTCCTGTCCGCTTACTGCTTTCAGCACATACCATTTAAGCTCACTCATCGGATAAAAACAATTTAAATTAATTAAACAAGTTAATAAGTAAACTAAAAAGATTATTGATTGATCTACTAAAAAGAGTATCAACACCAAAAGTAAACAAAGCTAATATCAAAGTAGATACAGCAACAACTGTAGTAGAAGATTGTAAATCTACCCACTTAGGCCATTCCACCTTATCTTTAAACTCTATATACGAATCTTTTAAAAAGCTTACTAACGAACTCATTTTAAACAATTTGCACGGGCACTAGGATTCGAACCCAGATCAACGGTTTTGGAGACCGGTATCCTACCATTGGACGATGCCCGTAAGTTAATTTAATAAAAATAAAGAGCCCTCAGAAAACTTTCATTTATCTGAAAGCTCTTTTATTTATTGTTTTAGAACTAGGATTAGTCTAGGATTTCAGTTACCTGACCTGCACCTACAGTTCTACCACCTTCTCTAATTGCAAATCTAAGACCTACGTTAAGAGCGATTGGTTGTAATAATTCTACAGTAATAGTTAAGTTATCACCAGGCATTACCATCTCTACTCCTTCTGGTAAGAAAATTTCACCTGTAACGTCTGTAGTTCTTACATAGAACTGAGGACGATATTTGTTATGGAAAGGAGTGTGACGACCACCTTCTTCTTTAGAAAGGATATAAACCTCTGCTTTGAATTTTTTGTGTGGAGTTACAGAACCTTGTTTTGCGATAACCATACCTCTCTTGATATCTGTTTTTTCGATACCTCTTAAAAGTAATCCTACGTTATCACCAGCTTCACCTCTATCTAAGATTTTTCTAAACATCTCAACCCCAGTTACAGTAGATGTTAACTTCTCATCTCCCATACCTACGATATCTACAGGATCACCAGTATTGATAACACCAGACTCAATTCTACCAGTTGCTACAGTACCTCTACCTGTAATAGAGAATACATCTTCGATTGGCATCAAGAATGGCTTATCTTGATCTCTTACTGGCTGCTCAATCCAAGTATCTACCGCTTCCATTAAAGCATCTACAGTAGCTACCCACTTAGCTTCTCCGTTAAGAGCACCTAAAGCAGAACCTTGGATTACTGGAGAGTTATCTCCATCATATTCATAAGTAGAAAGTAAATCTCTTACTTCAAGCTCAACAAGCTCAAGAAGTTCTGGATCATCTACCATATCCACTTTGTTCATGAATACTACAATTCTAGGTACATTTACCTGACGACATAATAAGATGTGCTCTCTTGTCTGAGGCATAGGACCATCAGTAGCAGCTACCACTAGGATAGCACCATCCATCTGCGCAGCACCAGTTACCATGTTCTTAACATAGTCGGCGTGACCAGGACAGTCTACGTGAGCGTAGTGTCTGTTTTCAGTTTCATACTCAATGTGAGCAGTATTAATTGTAATACCTCTTTCTTTTTCCTCTGGAGCAGAGTCAATAGAAGAGAAATCTTTCACTTCAGCAAGACCCTTATCTGCTAATACTTTAGAAATAGCCGCAGTCAAGGTAGTTTTACCGTGGTCTACGTGACCAATAGTACCAATGTTTAAGTGCGGTTTGTTACGATTAAACGTTTCCTTTGCCATGATTTTAATATTTAATTTTACTAATTTTTAATTTTATCCCTTTTCGGTCTGCAAATATAGTATTTTTTTTGAAAACAAAAACATTTTCATTAAAATTTTATCATCCTAATTTTAATCTATATTTTTCACTTATAATCAATATTTCAAAAAACATATAAATATATAACTTCTACAGTTCTGATAAAATCTTCTTATTTATCCTTTTTACTAAGGCTGGTCCCTCATATATAAAACCAGTATAAAGCTGTACCAAGGTAGCTCCAGCTTTTATTTTTTCTAAAGCATCTTCTTCAGAATGGATTCCCCCAACCCCAATAATAGGAAAAGCACCTCCGCTTTTTTCTGACAGAAATTTAATTACCTCCGTTGCTCTTTCTCGAAGAGGTTTACCAGACAATCCCCCAACTTCAGATTTTAAATTTGACTTCAGGTTTTCCCTACTTATAGTTGTATTAGTAGCTATAACTCCCGCTGTATTTGTTGTCTTGACAATATCAATCACATCCAAAAGTTGAGAATCTGTAAGGTCGGGAGCTATTTTTAACAAAATAGGTTTCTGTTTTATTTTCTTTTGATTTTCCAGTTGAAGTAGCTTCAATAATTTTGTAAGTGGTTCTTTCTCCTGTAAATCTCTTAAATTAGGTGTATTAGGAGAGCTAACATTCACTACAAAATAATCTACATAATCATAGAGTGCATTGAAGCATATAATATAATCTTCCTCTGCATTATCATTATTGGTAACTTTATTCTTCCCTATGTTTCCACCTATAAGCACTCCCCCCTTATTTTTTTTCAATCTTTTTACTGCTTCATCTACTCCTCCATTATTGAATCCCATTCTATTTATAACCGCTTCATCTTCCTTCAATCTAAATAATCTTTGTTTATCATTCCCTGGTTGAGGCTTAGGTGTAATGGTTCCTATTTCTATAAAACCAAACCCAAAAGACGAAAGCTCGTTGTATAACTTAGCATCCTTATCAAATCCAGCCGCTAACCCCACAGGATTTTTAAACTTTAATCCAAAAACCTCCCTTTCTAATCTGGGATTCTCTATCACATAGCGAGAACTCACTAAAGAAGAAATAAACGGTATCTTAAAAAGAGTTTTTATAAACTTAAAGGTAAAATGATGAACCCCTTCTGGGTCAAAACGAAATAATAACGGACGAATGACTGTTTTATACATTTTTATTAGGATTTATTAGATTTACAAAAATAATAAACCCTACAATGAGAAACTAATAAAAACAAAAAAATCTCTCATTACTGAGAGATTCAGAGCCAATATCGGGACTTGAACCCGAGACCTCTTCCTTACCAAGGAAGCGCTCTACCGCTGAGCTATATCGGCTTATAAAAAAATCACAAGCCGCAATGGTTGTGATTTCTTAGAGCGGAAGACGGGGGTCGAACCCGCGACATTCAGCTTGGAAGGCTGACGCTCTACCAACTGAGCTACTTCCGCATTTAATTTTATTACTTTGTTGGTAACGGTGTGCAAATTTAAAAACTTTTATTTAAACTCGCAAATATTTCAAATACTTTTTTTAAAAAAAATGTGGGGAGAGCAGGATTCGAACCTGCGAAGTCTCACGACAACGGAGTTACAGTCCGTCCCATTTGGCCACTCTGGTATCTCCCCAGCAATTTTTTATGAGCCTCCAGAGGGATTCGAACCCACGACCCCGAGATTACAAATCACGTGCTCTGGCCAACTGAGCTATGGAGGCAAATATTTGTATATTTCAAGTAAACAACTGTTCTCTTTTGCGGTTGCAAATATACAACACTTTTTTTGAAATAAACAAATATTTTATCAAAAAAAATGAAAAAACATTTTAATTTTTCTCTTTCTTCTTGATTAACAATTTTTTAGCTATATCATGACATTTATCTATTGCTTCTTCAAATGTAGCACAAGTCTTCTTTACCACAATATCATCTCCCGGCACAGCCAAAATAACCTCCGCTGTTTTATTTTCTTTTTCTGATGTATTTTCTACTTTCAAAAAAACTTGACACTCTAAAATTTTATCATAAAAAGTATCTAATTTATTTAATTTTTTATCTAAATACTCCTCTAATGGTTGATGAGGCGTAAGCCCCATTGCTTGAACTGTAATTTTCATAAAGTTATTTTTTATAAAGTTATTTTCTTATTTCTTTCCTCTAGGATGAAACGAGTTAAGCACCTTTTTCAACTTATTAACATCTGCTGATGTATACACCTGAGTAGATGCTAAACTCGCGTGTCCTAAAATCTCTTTTACCTGAGCAATTTCCGCACCATTTTCCAAAACATGCGTCGCAAAACTATGCCTTAACATATGAGGACTTTTCTTTTTTTTGGAAGTTACAGCACTAAGATAGTTATTTACTACAGAATAAACAAATTTCCCCGTTAGTTTTTGACCGCTTTCTCGAACAAAAAAATAATCCAAATTCTCTTTAGTAGGCTTTCTTTCTTTTTCAAGATACAGTTTTAATTCTCTTTTTATATTTTCTGAAATAGGTATCTCTCTCATCTTATTACCCTTACCTACAACCCGTATCCTATTCTGAATAAAATCCACATCTTTTAATGCAAGCCCACACAATTCTGACTTACGCATTCCTGTTTGGTAAAGTAATTCTATAATAAGTTTGTTTAGTAATAACTTTTCTTCATTTAAGAGCCTTCGCAAATTTTCCATTTCCTTTTGAGAAAAAGGAATTTGCTTTTCTCCATAAAATTTCAAAGAAGACACCGTTTCCATAGGAGATGCAGAAATAATCCCCAATTTGACAAGATAAATATAAAAACTCCTTAACGCAGATAATTTTCTATTAATGGTTCTCTTACTCAGATTATTTTCACTAAGATAGACCACAAAATTTCTTATTACTTTTTTATCTACACTTATCAAGGCATCTACCCCTTCAGTTTCTTTAACAAAATCAGAGAAATCTTGTAAATCTCTACTATAACTAGCCAGTGTATTTAAAGAATATCTTTTCTCAATTGTAATATAATCTAAAAATTTCTCAACCATATTGGAAAAATATCCATCAAAGATAAATAAAAAATCACTTCCTAATTCTAAATTAAGAAGTGATTTTTAGACTTAAACCTAAGAAGAAATTTTTATGCTTGTTCTTCTTTACTTAAAGCTCTTTGCTTGTGAGCCGCTCTTAAAATCTGCTGTCTTCTAAGTACAGAAGGCTTAACATACTGCTGTCTTGCTCTTAAAGCACGTACAACACCAGTTTTGTCAAATTTCCTTTTGTATTTTTTCAGCGCTCTGTCGATGGACTCTCCATCTTTTACTGGAATTATTAGCATAGTTTACATCTCATTTTCGGGTGCAAAAGTAAGGCTTTAATTTTTATATTCCAAATTTAACCTATTTTTTTTGCCTAAAAAATTGATGTTTTAGCATTTATTTTCGTTCTTTGCAGTTTAATTTAAGATTAAAAATGTGGAATAACACAACATTTAGATTACACCTCATTGTATTCATGTGGGGATTTACGGCTATTCTTGGCAAAATGATTAGCTTAGACACCTACACTTTGGTTTTTTATAGAATGGGGCTCACCGCTTTGGTTCTTTTTATTTTTCTACGACTTATAAAACGAAAAAGCATCAAACTTTCTTCTAAACGACTATTACAACTACTTGGTATTGGAGTTATTATGGGGCTTCATTGGTTATTTTTCTTTCAATCTATCAAAGTTTCCAATGTATCTATCGCTCTTAGCTGTGTAGCTCTATCTACTATTTTTGCTTCTATAATAGAGCCCATTATCTATAAAAGAAGACTAGACTGGACAGAAGTTGCTATAGGCATTGTAATATTGGGAGGGATGGGACTTATCTTTAAAACAGAATTTAGATATGTAGAAGGTATTATCTACGGAGCTATCTGTGCCTTACTGGGAACTATTTTTTCTATTCTTAATGGAAAATTATCACAAACCACACCAGCTAGTCATATTATTTTTTATGAAATGGTAGGTGGATGGCTCCTCGTAAGCACCATACTTGGCATCAATGGAACTCTTGACAATATACACGAAATAGGAATTAAAGATGCTCTGCTAGTTCTAATTCTCGCTATTGGTTTTACCGCATACCCTATGATAGAATCCACTAGCTTAATGAAAGTAATTTCGCCATTCACACTTATATTAACCGTAAATCTAGAACCTGTTTATGGGATTATACTAGCTTACCTTATATTCGGTGAGTCAGAACACATGAGCCCTATGTTCTACCTAGGAGCCGGAATTATGATTTTTTCTATAGTCGCCAACGGCATGATAAAAGCAAAACGAAAAAAAGCCCTAAAAACAAGTCATTAAATACAACATATGAAGACTTTATTTAAAACCATCAATATTGTACTGCTATTGATTTTCAATCTAAATATCGCCCAAATCGTTAGAAAATATTCTAATGAATTTCTAAACATTGGTGCTGGTGCTAGAGGACTTGCTATGGGAGGTGCTGTTATTTCTAACCAAGATGATGTTTATTCCCCAATGTGGAATCCTGCTGGACTAGCAAAAATTGAAAACGATTGGCAAGCCTCTGCTATGCACGCCGAATATTTTGAAAGTATTGCTAAATATGATTATATGGCATTCGCAAAGCCTTTAGATTACAACAAAGGTGTTTTTGCATTCTCTTTAGTAAGGTTAGGCGTGGACAACATTCTCAACACAACTCAAATGATAGACGGCGAAGGCAATATAGATTATGATAAAGTTACAAAATTCTCTCAAGCCGACTATGCCGCTCTACTTTCCTATGCTTTTCGTCCAACCCATAAATTAGATGTCGGAGTTAATGCTAAACTGGTTTATAGAAATGTGGGGAAATTTGCTAACGGATTTGGGTTTGGGTTTGATATAGGAGCTATCTATCATTCGGATAAAGGGTGGAATTACGGCGCGATGCTTAGAGATGCTACCACTACCGTTAATTTTTGGTCTATAAATGAAAAAGAACTTTCTACCGTGGTTAACGGAGAGGAATTCAACCCTGCACCTAAAAACAAAATGGAACTATCGATGCAAAAACTAAACTTAGGAGTCAGCAAAAACTTTGAACTCAATCGTGATTTTGACTTTCTTCCAGAGGCAGGTCTTAATGTTGATTTTACAAAAACTGCAGCACTTATTTCTACCGACTTTGCTAGCATTACTCCTTATCTAGGCAGTGAACTTTCTTTTCAAAAAATGATTTTTGTAAGATTAGGCGTTAACCGATTTCAAAATATCACAGACCTTGAAAGTCAAAAAAGACAATTATCATTTCAACCAAGTGCAGGTGTGGGCATTCGCTATAAAGGTTTAACATTAGATTATGCCATTACCAATTCTGGCATTGGAGGAAGTAATTTCTATTCTAACTTTTTCTCACTAAAGCTAGATATGGCAAATTTCAGAAGATAAATTATTGTACAATTCCTTCCTCACACGCTCGCCAAACAGAATCTTGAGATGGCACAGGAGCTACAATGGTTATTTTTTCTTTGGATACAGGGTGAATAAATTCTAACCTTCTCGCATGAAGAGAAATTCCTCCATCTGAATTAGAACGAGGAGCACCATATTTTAAATCTCCTTTTATAGGAATTCCTATCTTAGACAGCTGAGCCCTAATTTGGTGATGACGACCTGTTTCTAAATCTATCTCTAAAAGCAAATAATTATCTAAACTCAATATTAAATTATAGGATAAAATAGCTTGTTTAGCACCTTCCGTAGGTTTAGTAAAGATTATCGCTTTATTATTCTTTTCATTCTTTTTGAGATAATGAACCAATTTTTGAGAAGGAGAAATCATTTCTTTAGGAACTATCGCCCAGTAAGTTTTTTTAATTTCTCTATTTTTAACCATTTGGGTTAACCTCGTAAGAGCTTTAGATGTTTTAGCATAAATTACCAACCCAGATGTTGGGCGGTCTATCCTATGCACCAGCCCTAAAAAAACATTACCCGGCTTATTATCTCGTGATTTTATAAAATACTTTATCAGTTCTAGTAGCGAGGCATCACCTGTTTTATCCCCTTGAACTAATTGTCCCGCCTTCTTATTGATAACTAGCAGATGATTATCCTCATAAAGAATTTGTTCTTGAATCATAAATCATCATTAACCTCTACGACCAACAAAAGAAATAACTACCCCAAGAAGTAAACCCACAGTTTTAATGACCTCAAAAGAAGAGCCCATAGGTAAAAAAGCCCCCACAATACAAAGCCCTGCTGCTAGATACATTAAATAGGAGTATTTTTTATTAGGTAACATTCCTCCCATAAGAATAAAACTTCCTCCGACAAGAATATAAAATACTTGTCTAGAAATAATATAGTTAATCTCTGGAGAAAATGGATTAACCCAACCCACTACAATACACAATATCGCTGCAACAGAAACAATGCTCTGTAAAGTTCTTTTATCCATAATTAAATTTTAATAACTTTCCGACTCATTAGGAAAGTCTAATGTTTTTACATCTTTAACATACTGAGACACCGCTCCTGTAATTTCTGAATAAAGGTCTAAATAGCGTCTCAAAAATTTAGGAGAAAACCCCTGATTCATACCTACCATATCCTGATAAACCAGAACTTGCCCATCGCAATTAACACCTGCTCCTATTCCAATAGTAGGAATAGAGATACTTTCGGTTACTTTTTTAGCTAACTCGGACGGTATTTTTTCTAAGACAACGGCAAAACAACCCAATTCTTCTAACAGCTGAGCATCTTTAACTAGCTTTTCAGCTTCAACTTCTTCTTTTGCTCTTACCTTGTAAGTTCCAAATTGATTGATTGATTGTGGTGTAAGCCCCAAATGTCCCATTACAGGAATACCTGCATTGATGATATTTTTTATCGCGTCTGAAACTTCTGCTCCTCCTTCTAATTTTACAGCGTGAGCTTCTGACTCTTTCATAATTCTCACCGCAGATTCTAAGGCTTTCTGAGGATTGCTTTGATAAGTTCCAAATGGCAAATCCACCACTACCAAAGCTCTTTCTACCCCACGAACCACCGATTGTGCGTGATATATCATATGGTCTAGAGTAATTGGCAATGTGGTTTCATATCCAGCCATTACATTAGCTGCTGAGTCCCCGACTAGAATAGTATCTACCCCTCCAGCATCTACCATTTTTGCAGTAGTGAAATCATATGCCGTAAGCATTGTAATTTTCTCCTTGCTAAATTTCATTTTTCGCAAGGTTTCAGTAGTTACCTTTTTTATTTCTGAATGTACAGACATATTTTTACTTCATTAAAAATTTAGAGAACCACATGTCCTACTTTCTTCAACTTATCATGATCTTTTATCTTGATACTCCTACCTTCGACTTCGATAAGACCATCATTTTTAAACTCAGAAATAAGTCTAATGGCACTCTCCGTTGCTGTACCTATAAGATTAGCTACCTCTTCCCTAGTAAGGCATATTTTAATGAAGCCTTCAGGATCTGTTCCTAATTTAAGTTCTAGTAAAAGTAAAATTTCAGCTAATCTTTCTCTAACCGTTTTTTGTGCTAAAAAAGTAATGGTATTAGATGACTCTCCTAATTCAAAGGCAATTTTTTGCATCATCGCAAAAGACAATCTAGAATCTGCCTCTAATAGTTGCATAAAAATATCAGACGGCACAAAAGTAGTTTCTAGCTCCGTCATCGCTTCGGCCCTAGCTTGAAAATTCTCGTTGCAAAACAACGAACGATACCCTAATATATCGCCTTCTTTAACAATCCTTAAAATATGGTCTTTACCATAAACTCCAGATTTTGAAAGTTTGGCTGTACCTTTCTCTATAAAGTAAACTCCTTTAGGTAGCTCTCCATCATCAAAAAGTACATCTCCCTTATCATACTTTAAAATCTCCTTACTTGATGTATATTTCTCAAAATCTTCAGGTTTAAGGTTTTTCTGAAAGAATGCTTCACTAAAGACTTCTTGAAACTTCTTTTCAATTTCTAACTGTTTTTCAAACGACATTTAACTGATATTTATCAGCAAAAATACTATTTTTTAGTATGTGTAACCAAGTTTTTTATTATATTTTTGCGTGTTAAACTTTTGAAGTAATGTCAGGAAAATGTTTTCACTGTGGACTAGAGATAGATAAAGAAAGTATTTCTTTTGACGAAAAAACGTTCTGCTGCAACGGTTGCAAATCGGTTTACGAAATACTAAATCTCAATCAATTAAGTGATTTTTACGAACTAAATAAGAACGCTGGAATCCGACCAAACACAGACGGCTCTTCACAGTTTGACTACTTAGACACCCCTGAGGTATTTAACAAAATTGTGGACTTCTCAGAAGGCAATTCTACCTTAGTAACTTTTAAAATACCTGTAATACACTGCTCCTCTTGTATATGGTTACTCGAAAGCCTCAAAGACATCAACCCCCACATACGCTATTCCCAAGCTAATTTCACAAAAAAGAACTTGCAAATATCATTTAACCATAATGAACTTAAACTCAGTGAACTTGCAAAATTCTTAACTAATCTTGGCTATAAACCTATTATCAATCTAGAAACAAGTGAAAAAAAGATAGAAAAAACAGACCGAGATTTAATCATCAAACTTGCCATAGCAGGATTTGCATTCGGAAATGCAATGATGTTTGCCCTCCCTGAATATCTTTCTTGGATTACAAAAGAAAACGATTTTTGGATTAACCAATTCGCTCCTTTCTTTAGGTTTTTAACTTTGTTACTCTCCATTCCTGTGGTTGCTTATTCTGCTTCAGATTATTATAAATCCGCTTGGTATGGTATCAAAAATAATATTGTAAATATAGATGTACCCATTGTTTTAGGGATACTCGTTCTGTTTGGAAGAAGCGTCTACGAAATAGCTACAGATTATGGTCCTGGTTATTTTGATACTCTGTGTGGATTGTTATTTTTTATGTTGATGGGGAAATTTTTCCAGAAAAGAACTTACACTGCACTATCCTACGATAGAGATTATAAATCTTTCTATCCTATCGCTGTAACCAAAGTAGATTTTGAAGGCAAACAAAAAAACATTCTTCTATCTGAAATTAAAGTTGGCGATAGAATTTTAGTGCGAAATCAAGAAATTATTCCCGTAGACGCTATTCTTATTAGTGGTGAAGGCAATATTGACAACAGTTTTATTACTGGAGAATCAGCCACAATACCTAAACAACCTGGTGATAAAATTTTCGCAGGAGCTAAGCAACAAGGTGCTATTTTGGAACTAGAAGTCATTAAAACCGTAGACCAAAGCTACCTTACCCAACTATGGAACAAAGAGGCTTTTAAACAAAAAGAAACAGGTCTAGATAACCTTACTAATAAGATAAGTAAATATTTTACATTCATTATATTAGGCATCACGCTAATCGCAGGAATCTATTGGTACAGAATTGATTTAGAAAAAATGTTCCAAGTAGTTTCTGCAATACTTATAGTGGCTTGTCCTTGTGCGTTAGCTCTATCCGCTCCGTTTACATTTGGACACATTATGAGAATACTAGGCAGAAAAAAATTCTATGTTAAGGATACTCTTACCATAGAAAAACTTGCTAAAATCAACACACTCGTCTTTGACAAAACAGGCACTATTACCTATAACACTAAATCTAATATTAAATATAAAGGCAATACTATTAGCGAATTTGATTTAAAGAATATCAAAACTTTACTTAAAAACTCTAATCACCCTCTATCCAAAAATTTATACGAACATATAGAAATAACTGATGAATATTTCCCAATAGAAAATTTCCAAGAAATAGCAGGTAAAGGATACTCCGCTCAGGTTAGAAGTCAAATTTATAAAATTGGTTCAGCTTCGTTTACTGGACAAGAAAGTAAAAATCTAGAGACCGCTGTTTTCATCAGTAAAAATAACGAATTTATAGGAAAGTTCATATTTAGAAATGAGTATAGAGAAGGACTTTCTGAAATGTATCAAAAGCTCAGTTCCTACCCTATCCATATCCTTAGTGGAGATAATGCATCCGAAACCAATCAGCTCAAAAAAATAATTCCAAATGTAACCAATATGAGTTTCAACCAAACTCCAGAAGATAAGTTGGACTACATACAAAACCTACAAAATTCAGGACAAAAAGTAGCTATGTTAGGTGATGGTCTTAACGATGCTGGTGCATTAAAACAAAGTAACATAGGCATAGCTGTATCCGATGACACCAACTCCTTCACTCCATCTTCTGATGTTATTATGGACGGCAAATTCATTAACTTTTTGCCAGACTATTTAGCCCTAAGTAAAGACGCTATTAAAATAGTATCAGCTACTTTTGTTATAAGTATATTATATAATGTGGTAGGTCTAGGCTTTGCTGTTACAGGACACTTATCTCCTCTAGTAGCCGCTATACTAATGCCTTTGAGTTCTATAAGTGTGGTATCATTTACCTCCGCAACCACTTGGTTAACAGCAACTAGATATTTTAGAAAAAAATCAAATTAGACATTTTTATCTTATTTAGAAGTGTTATAAATTAACTTTTTTTAACAGTTACTGATTTAAGTCATTATATTTTCTTAATTTTGGGGGCAATTTAATTTTATATTTGCGAACTGTATGGAGATATTATATTTAATGGTCATATGCAGTGTATCTTTAGCTGTCGTTTTTTTGATAATATTCATTATCGGAGCAAAAAAAGGACAGTTTGAAGACGATGAATCTCCTGCAGTAAGGATTCTCCTTGATGACGAAACTAAAAACAAAGAAAATAAAGAGAAAAACAATAAAAGTGATTAGTTAATATGGAAACACAAAAGTTTAGTTATGACAACAGCATTGTGCGTGCGTTCCTTTATGCAACCATCGTCTTCGGGATAGTTGGTTTCATTCTTGGACTTACGGCGGCTGCGATGCTTTTCTATCCAGAACTACCAGAGTTTTTATTTGGTACTGATGACACTACAATTGCCAGCTTAAGAAGCGGTGATTTACAAGGTCTCATCAACACCCAAGGAGCTTTTGGTTTTGGGAGAATCAGAATGTTGCACACTAGTGCAGTAATTTTTGCCTTTGTTGGAAACGCTATTTTCGCGGGGGTTTATTACTCATTACAGAGGTTGTTGAAAGCAAGAATGTACAGTGATACACTTTCTTGGATTAACTTTTGGGGATGGCAAATTACTATCGTAGCGGTGGTGATTACTTTCTTCATGGGTATCAATACATCTAAAGAGTACGCTGAACACGAATGGCCAATTGATATCCTTATCGCTGTGGTATGGATTATTTTTGGTATTAACATGTTTGGTACAATAGCTAAGAGAAGAGTAAGACACCTTTATGTAGCTATTTGGTTCTACATTGGTACTTGGGTAGGTATTACAATGCTACATGTATTTAATAACTTGGAGGTGCCTCTTTCTTTCACTGGTTGGAAGTCTTATTCTGCATATTCAGGAGTAAAAGACGCTCTAGTACAATGGTGGTACGGACACAACGCTGTGGCATTCTTCCTTACAACACCTGTACTTGGTCTAATGTATTACTTCTTACCAAAAGCGGCAGAAAGACCAGTATTCTCTTATAAGCTTTCTATTATCCACTTCTGGTCTTTAATTTTCGTTTATATTTGGGCTGGACCTCACCACTTACAATACACTTCTCTACCAGCTTGGGCTCAAGCGTTAGGAACAGGGTTCTCCATTGCTCTTATCGCACCGTCTTGGGGAGGTATGCTTAATGGTTTATTAACATTGAGAGGTGCTTGGGATAAAGTAAGAGAAAATCCTATACTTAAGTTCTTTGTGGTAGCAGTTACTTGCTACGGTATGGCTACATTTGAAGGACCTCTATTGGCGACTAAAACATTAAATAAAATTGGACACTTTACTGATTGGGTAATTGGTCACGTTCATATTGGTGCTTTAGGATGGAACGGATTCATGGCGTTTGGTATGATTTACTACCTAGTTCCTATTATGTGGAGAACTAAACTATGGTCTGTAAAATTAGCTAACTGGCATTTCTGGTTAGGTACTTTAGGTATCATTCTATATGCTGTACCTATGTATATCTCTGGATTTACTCAAGGTTTAATGTGGAAACAATTTAATCCAGATGGAACTCTACTTTATAAAAACTGGTTAGATACTGTAACCGCAATTATCCCTTACTACTGGATGAGATTCTTCGGAGGTGTTCTTTATCTAGTGGGGGCTATCCTTATGGCCGTGAATGTTGTAGCTACTGTAAGAAAAGGTTCATTCCAGAAAGAAGTTCCTGCGGAAGCACCTGCACTTGCGAGAATTGGCGATGCAAGAAAAGAAGGAGAAACTGTACACCTTTGGATTGAAAGAATGCCACTTTATTTAACAGTATTAGCGTTCTTTGCACTAGCCGTTGGTGGTATGGTTGAGATTATACCTACGCTTACAGTTAAAGATAATGTACCTACAATATCTTCCGTTAAGCCTTATACTCCTCTAGAGTTAGAAGGTAGAGACTTATACATCCGTGAAGGTTGTAACGCTTGTCACTCACAAATGATTAGACCTTTCCGTGACGAGGTAGTTAGATTTAACGGTAAAAATGGTCAATACTCTAAAGCTGGAGAATTCGTTTATGACAGACCTTTCCTTTGGGGTTCTAAGAGAACTGGTCCAGACTTACACAGACAAGGTGGTAAAAACCCAGATTCTTGGCACTTTAAGCATATGCTAAACCCAAGAGCTACATCAGCAGGTTCTATAATGCCTCGTTATCCTTGGTTAATAGCGAATACATTAGACCGCTCACAAACTAAAGATAAGCTAGAACTTATGAAGAACGTATTCAGTGTACCTTACACTAAAGCTGAAATAGACACTGTAGATGCATGGATGGATAATCAAGCTAAAGGAATTGTAAATAGAATTTATTCTGAGGCTGACGATGTTAAGAGAGCATTTGCTAAAAAGCAACAAGAAGAAGGAGCTGATTTTGTTCCTCTTGAAAAGAGAGAAATTGTAGCACTTATTGCTTACCTACAAAGACTAGGTACAGACATTAAGACTACTGAAGTTAAAACAGCAAGTGTAAAATAAATTATTATCACTAAAGGAGCATATAAAAACAATGATACCACAAAACTTTAAAGATATATTGTCTAATACAGAAGGTACTGGCTTTTACCAAAGCCTAGCACTTATCATATTTATAGTATTTTTTATAGGAGTGGTATATTATGTAATGAGTAAACCTAAAAAGTTTTATCAAGACGAAGCTAATGCTCCTTTAGATGATGAAATACCAAATAGTTCTAAAAATTAAGAAATTATGAAACAAAGAACGCCCGTTTATGTGAACATTTTGATAATACTTACAATATTATTTATTGTGTATTATATGTTCGTTCAAAATGCCTCTTTTATTACTTCTCCTTATTTTTGGGGTACAGTGGTTATCAGTATTATTTTAGCATTGATACATGGTGCTATAGGAGATTTAATTGAAAATCAGAAATTTGCTAAACTTTCTGAAGAAGCTAAAAGAGTTTACTTAGAAGAGAAAAAAATTCCTTACTGGAAAAGACTTTGGGATAGTGCTTTCAAAAAGCAGTCTGTATCCGAGGAGAAAGATATTATTATAGATCACGGTTTTGATGGTATTATGGAGCTAGACAACCAGTTACCTAAATGGTGGTTAGGATTATTTTGGTTGGGATTTGCATATCTAGTTATCTATATTGTAGCATTCTCTTTCACAGACTTTGCACACCCAGACAAAGAGTATGAAGTAGAGCATAAAGAGCAACTAGCAAGTATAGAACAATGGATGAAAGATACACCTCCTCCAACAATTGATAACGCTGTATATTCTGCGGATAACATCGCTGAAGGAGAAGAAATTTTCAAAACTAACTGTGTATCTTGCCACGGCGATGGAGGTAAAGGTGGTATTGGTCCAAACCTTACTGATAAATATTGGATTAACCATACCGAGCCTACTCTATTTAGAGAAATATTCCATATGGTAGACAATGGTTCTCCAAATAACCCTACAATGCAGGCTTGGGGTAAGAATGGAGTTCTTACTGGATTTGATATTGAAAAGGTAGCAGCTTATGTTTACCATATCAATCAAGAAAAAGCTCCTATCACTCAGTCCGAAGGAGGTGCTGCACCTCAAGGTGATGAAGTGAAGTGGGAGAACTAATACCATAAAATAAATTTCACATCAATATGGCTGATAAAGAAGTACAAGGCACAGGAGCCGTAATAGAAGCTACTACCTTCCGTGATTCTGTAGGAACCATGGATAATACGGGGAAAAGAAAATGGGTATACCCCAAGAAACCCAAAGGTAAGTTTACTGATTATAGGAACTATGTTAGTATTTTTTTATTAGCCATATTTTTTATTCTTCCGTTTATTAAAATAAACGGAAATCCATTTCTTCTAATAAATATCCTTGATAGAGAGTTCTTTATCATAGGTCAACCTTTTTATCCTCAGGACTTTTTCATTCTAGCTTTAGGAGCTGTTACATCCATTGTATTTATTATATTATTTACTGTAGTTTTTGGAAGGATATTTTGCGGTTGGATTTGCCCTCAAACCATCTTCATGGAAAATGTCTTCCGAAAGATAGAATACTGGATTGAAGGCGACAGAAACAAACAAATAAAACTAGACCAACAGCCTTGGAATGCCGAAAAAATAAGAAAAAGAGGGCTTAAATGGACGGTCTATATCATTATCTCTTTAGTCGTAACACACTTTATGTTTATGTACATTGTGGGGTACGGGGAAGTTTTTAGAATAATGAAAGAGGGTCCGATAGAATATCCTACCAACTTTTTGGTAATGTTACTCTTTACTGCTGCATTTTATTTTGTGTTCGCATGGTTCAGAGAACAAGTTTGTACTCTTGTTTGTCCATACGGAAGATTGCAAGGAGTACTTATAGATAAGCAAACCATCAATGTTTATTACGACTTTAAACGAGGTGAAAATCGTTCCAAATGGCGTAAAAATGAAGATAGAGCAGCAGAAGGTAAAGGTGATTGTATTGACTGTAACCAATGTGTGGTAGTATGCCCTACGGGAATAGACATCAGAAATGGGCAACAATTAGAATGCATTAATTGCACGGCGTGTATAGATGCTTGTAATGAAGTTATGGAAAAGGTAGGCTTACCTAAAGGATTGATAAGGTATGCTACTGAAGATGAGATAGAGCAAGGCAGAAAGTTTAAATTCACTTCTAGAATGAAAGCCTATACCGTTGTTCTAATGGCATTAATGACTTTCGTAGCTTTCCTTCTATACAATAGAGGAAGTATGGAGGCAAAGTTCATCAAACCTGCTGGAAGTACTTTCTTTATATCTGGAGACGAAATTACCAATACCTATAACTATACTTTACTCAATAAATCTAGCAAGGATTATATCGTTACTTTCAAAGTTTTAGAACCAGCTAACGGTGTCGTAAAATATGGAGGCTCTAGCAAAATAATCCTAAAGAGAGATAAAATGGAAAAAGGAACTGTAAACATTAGCTTCCCTAAAAAGGATATAAAACTTTCTAAACAGGACATCATAATTGGTGTTTATGATAAAGATGGTAAACTGCTTACTACTTTTGAAACTTACTTTGAAGGAGAATTTAATCTGCAATTTTAAATGAAAAACTTTAAATTTACTTGGGCACACGGTATCGTAGTTGCACTAGGTTCGTTTATATTATTTATTCTTTACCTCATATTTGTATTCTCTCATGGGCAGCAGAATTCAGAATTGGTTTCAGATAATTATTATGAAGATGAGCTAGCTTATCAAAGTGTAATAGATGCTAAGAAAAATGCATCAACGATTGAAAATGCTCCTAAATATCAGCAAACACCTTACGGAATAAGTATCGTATTTCCTTCTGAAAATAATAATCAAAATACTAAAATAAAATTTGTTCTCTATAGAATAGATGACCAAAAGTTAGATGTAAAAAAGGACATGACCTTAGATGCTAATAATTCCTTTCTCATTCCTAAAAAAGTTTTAGTTCCAGGAGGCTATATTCTAAAACTAATGTGGAAAAAAGATAACAAAGATTATCAAATAGACTACGACCTAGTATGGAAATAACCCTCATCATAGCAGCACTTACTTTGGGTTTCACAACAGGATTCCATTGTGTTGGTATGTGTGGACCTATAGCTCTTTCTTTAGGACTTTCAAGAAAACAACAGGTTAACTTTCATCTTCAAAATATAACTTACCAACTTGGGAGAGTTTTTACTTATTCTATATTAGGGATTTTACTAGGACTAATTGGCGAAGGCTTTCAGCTAGCGGGAGTTCAAGGTTGGCTTACCATTTTTGCAGGAATCATTTTAATTATAATGGCTCTTTTTTCTTTCGGAAATGGAGATTTTGCTTCTAGAATACCTTTTCTCTCGAAATTTCTATTAAAAATAAAACTCAACCTAGGGAAATTATTATCCAAAACCGATTATTCTTCAAGGTTTTTGACAGGAGTGCTTAATGGCTTTTTACCATGTGGAATGGTTTATGTAGCCTTGGCAGCTTCTCTAGCAGCTGGTGGAGCTATACAAGGAGGATTATTTATGATGCTGTTTGGATTAGGTACTTTCCCTTTTATGTTTGTTACTGTTTTACTAGGTAATATGCTTAATATAGCTACTAGAAATAAAATCCTAAAAATAATGCCTGTAGTAATGCTTATTTTAGGTGGCCTATTTATACTAAGAGGTTTAGAGTTAGGAATCCCTTATTTGTCACCAAAGAAAGAAGCTCTTAGCATAGAAAACAAAATGTCCCCTGAAAACAAGGGACATCATAGTTGTCATTAATATTTATTTTCCTAGACTTCTTGTAAATCCACCATCCTTCTAAATTTATCTGATGTTTCATATAATTCTTTAAAACTACCTTGAGCGACTATCTCTCCCTTTTCCATAAGATAAATCACATCTACATCCTTAATAGTAGATAGTCTATGAGCAATGATCACCAAGGTTAGGCTTCCCTGCAAATCATCTATACTCTCTTTAATATATTTTTCTGTCTCAGAGTCTAGCGCCGAAGTAGCTTCATCCATAATAAGCAAATCTATATCTTTATAGAGCTCTCTAGCTATGGAAATTCGTTGTTTTTGTCCCCCAGAAATAAGAATACCATTATTCCCTAGTATAGTGTCCTCTTTTTTATTCTGAGTAATTAAAAAATCTTTTAAACTAACCTTATTTATCACATCAAAAAAATGATTTGTATTTTTTTGATTTTTTTCATCCCAAAAGGTAATATTGTTATAAACCGAATCATTAAATATAACTGGTTCTTGAGTAATATAACCTATACGAGATCTATAACTATTTAAGTTTGAGCTATAAACTGATGTAGCACATGTTAGCACCTCCCCTTTATCGGGCATCTGTAAGCCCGAAATAACATTCGCTAATGTAGTTTTACCTGCACCGCTTTCTCCCACTAAAGCTATAGATGAATTCTTTTTTATTTTAATATCTATATTTTTTAGTATAGGTATTTTATCAAAAGATAAATTTAGATTCTTTACATCTATATCATCAATTGCTGAAATACAAACATCACTTTTAGGTTCTTCATACTGAGTAAAATCTGATAATAATTTATTAAAAGATTCTATTCCTGCCGAGTTTCCTAAAAAGTTATTCCATACATTTTGTAAGGAAACCAAATGTCCTAATCCTCTATAAAAGAGAAGTAAACTAACCACTATAGATGAGAATGTATTTCCAAAATATACAATCTGGACTATAATAACTGCTGAAATTATGGTAATTATCATTGGCTCTCTTACACTTTCTCCAATAGCCCCCACCTTACCCATATTAAAATTGAGCTGCTCTTGCTCTCTTATATTTTGAACAAGATTTTTGGAATACTTATCAAAGTAGTTTGTTGCCTTTAAATATTTAAAGTTATGTAAAACTTGAACTAAAAAATCATTAAAATCATGGGTTTTAGAAGACAACTCCCTAGATTTTGCCTTAGTATAGTCATTAATATACTTATAAATAAAATTAGAAAAGGCTCCACCTATAGCTACTAAAACAGCAAATTTCCAATTGGATAGAAACGCAAGTATTATATAAGTTAATAACATGATCACATGCTGCATAGTAGAGAAATAGTTAGTCAAAGCACCTATGAGCCTCCCTAACTCTCCTATCATTGTGTTCTGTATTCTTCCAACCTCTAATCTCGTAAAACCAATATAAGACAATCTATGTAACTTTTTTATTAAATCAAGTCTTAATTTACTGATTGTACTTAATCTAATCTTTGCAAAATAAATACTTCTACAATAATAGAATATCCCTTTTAATAGAAAAAGAACAATCATTACAAAAAGAGCATTCACAAGATTTATCTCTACTCCTAAGCTCTGAAGAAAATCAATAAAATACTTTATCTTGCCTAGAGATTGTGAATCCCCTAACTCTCCAGAAGCTATACTAAGCAAAGGTACAAACATCGCTAAGCCCAAGCCATCTAGTAATCCTACCAAAAAATTGAGCACAGCATATCCATAGATATGCCACCCCACAATTCCTTTAAAATATTTAAAATAAGTTAATCTATTTTCTTTATTATCCATACAATAGTGATTACCCCAAAGTCTTTCTGCCTATACTCTTATAATAGAAGCCTGTTTCTTCTACTTGTTCTAAGGCAAACATATTTCTACCATCAAAAATAGCTTTACCATTCATTTTTTCTGCCATAAGGTCAAAGTTAGGATTTTTAAATTCTGACCATTCTGTAGCTATCAATAAAGCATCAGCACCTTCTAATGCAGAATACATATCACTCGCATAAGCTATTTTATCTCCTAGTACTTTTTTTACATTAGACTCTGCTATGGCATCATAAGCGGTAATTGTAGCTCCTTTTTCTAACAAAATTTTAATGTTATCTAAAGAGGAAGCCTCTCTAATATCATCTGTATTTGCTTTAAAAGCCAAGCCCCAAAGTGCTATCTTTTTACCTTTTAAATTCCCTCCAAAATATTTTTCTATTTCTGACACCAAAATAACTTTTTGATTTTGGTTTACATTTTCAGTCGCTTCTAATATTTGGAAATTAAAATCAGCTTCTTTACCTGATTTTATCAATGCCTTTACATCTTTAGGGAAGCAGCTACCACCATACCCAATACCAGGGAATAAGAAACGGTGTCCTATCCTATCATCACTACCCATTCCTAGCCTCACTTTATCTACATCAGCACCTACTCTTTCGCAGAAGTTTGCGATTTCATTCATAAATGTGATTTTAACTGCTAAGAAAGAATTAGCAGCATACTTGGTAAGCTCCGAAGACTTTTCATCCATAAATATAATCGGAACGCCCGTATTTGTAAATGGCTGATATATTTTAGCCATAACCTCTCTCGCTTTTTCGGAAGAACTTCCCACCACTACTCTAGCAGGATTCATAGAATCTTCTACCGCAAAACCTTCCCTAAGAAACTCTGGATTAGACACTACATCGAACGGTATTTGAGTTTTAGCAGCGATAGCACTTCTAACCTTATCTGCCGTTCCCACAGGCACTGTGGACTTATTAACGATAACTTTATACTCTGTAATAATATCGCCTATATTGTTAGCAACTTTCAGAACATAAGATAAATCCGCAGAGCCATCTTCCCCTGGAGGAGTAGGCAGAGCTAGATAAACCACCTCACTTTGGTCAACCGCTTCCTTTAAATTAGTCGTAAAAAATAATCTCTGTGCTTGGATATTTCTCAAGAACATTTCCTCCAAATTAGGCTCATAGATAGGAACGATACCTTTCTTCATTCCTTCTACTTTTTGCTCATCTATATCAACACAATAAACTGTATTTCCTAACTCTGCTAATGTTGTCCCTGTAACCAGCCCCACATAGCCAGTCCCCACGATGGTAATATTCATAATATCTATATTGTGTAAAATTTACCGCACAAAGATAACCAAAATATCAATAATATTCTGCTTTAACTATATTTGCATTCGTTACATATAATATCGTTTTTTGAACTTACCTCAGATTGAGAATACCTCCTAGCCTATTTAATTTATTCTTTCTCATTTAGCTAAAAACACTTACTTTTACCCAAATTTTTTTCAGATTATGGTTTTAAGTAGAATTTGGAGTGCATTTATTTTAGTAGCTATCGTGGTAGCTGGAGTAAAGTATATATTATCAGACAACTACAAAGCTATCTATAATGATATGGTTGTGGGCAAAGGTGGAGATACCATCAACATCACTACTAAACCAATCGACGAGTTCCATCCCAATGCTATAGAAAGTTTTCAAACTACACCTGTTTTTATAAATAAAGGGATTCATTACGAATATCAACCTAACAGTAATGATGTTAGAGTTTACAGAATACAAGAAACCGATGGGGTAATAGGCACGAGCAAAACTGCCGTAGATATATGTATAGGTCTTATAGGTATTATGACCCTTTTTATGGGTTTTATGAGTATAGCCGAGAAAGCGGGAGGCATCAACTTATTAAGTAGAATGATACAACCTTTTTTCTCTAAACTCTTCCCAGAAGTTCCTAAAAACCACCCTGCTTTTGGGCATATGATGCTCAACTTTTCCGCCAATCTTTTAGGGCTAGACAATGCTGCCACTCCTTTTGGTCTTAAGGCGATGGATAGCCTACAGTCCCTAAATCCTGATAAGGATAAAGCAAGCAATGCTCAAATTATGTTTTTATGCTTGCACGCTAGTGGGCTTACCCTTATCCCTGTTTCTATTATTGCTATAAGAGCTTCTATGGGTGCAACTACACCTACAGATATATTCTTACCCTGTATGATAGCTACCTTTGCAGCCACTATGGCATCAATGATATTAGTTTCTATAAGACAGAAAATCAATTTACTTCAACCCGTGGTGTTAATATACTTAGGAGGTATTTCTGCTATTATAGCAGGATTGGTCTTATTTCTTGTTCAATTAAATAAAGAGGAGTTAGATAACTTTAGTAAAGTTTTAAGTAATGGTATTATCCTTTTAATATTCTTCGCTATTGTGCTTGGAGGTATCTATAAAAAAATCAACATTTTTGATGCTTTTGTAGAGGGAGCTAAAGAAGGATTTTCGGTGTGTGTTAAAATTATACCTTATTTAGTAGGAATGCTCATTGCTATTTCCCTTTTAAGAACTTCGGGAGTATTCCATATCATTATAGATGGAATGAAATGGATTGCTGATATGGTAAGTCTAGACACTAGATTTGTTGATGGACTTCCTACTGCACTCATAAAGCCACTTTCGGGCTCTGGAGCAAGAGGTATGATGGTAGATACGATGGCTACCTTCGGAGCTGACTCATTCCCTTCTAGATTAGCTGGAATCCTACAAGGAAGCTCTGACACCACTTTCTATGTTATTGCTGTTTATTTTGGAGCCGTAGGTATCAGAAATACTCGCTATACAGTTGGCACTATGCTTCTAGCAGACTTAGTAGGTATTATCACTTCTATTACATTAGCTTACTTATTTTTTGGATAAAATATGATTAAACAAATCCCCATAGAACGAATCTTATTTCTAGATATAGAAACGGTACCTCAAGAAGAAAGCTGGCAAAACCTCCCAACGGAAGAACAAAATCTTTGGGATAAAAAAACTTTACATCAACGCAAGGAAGAGATAACCGCAGAAGATTTCTATTATCAAAGGGCAGGCGTAATGGCAGAATTTGGAAAAATAATCTGTATTTCCGTGGGAATGATAGACCGAAACGAAACGCTTAAAATAAGAAGTTTCGCTGGGGATAACGAAAAAAAATTATTAGAAGAATTCGGAGCTATATTCAATAGCACTCGCCTTACTAATGTTATTCTGTGTGCACATAACGGAAAAGAATTTGACTTCCCTTGGATTGCAAGAAGATTTTTAGTTAATGGTATGATGCCTCCTTCCCCATTTCAGTTATTCGGAAAGAAACCTTGGGAAGTTCCGCATTTAGACACTTTGGAGCTGTGGAAATTCGGAGATTATAAAAGTTTTATATCACTGGAACTAATGGCTCATATTTTTGGCGTTCCTACTCCCAAAGATGATATCGATGGTTCTATGGTTGCCGAAATATATTATAAAGAAAAAGATTTACCTAGAATTATTAAATATTGTGAAAAAGATGTTTTAACTTTGGCGAATATTTTTAGAAAGTTAAGGCAAGAAGATTTATTGAGTTTGTCAGAAGACTAACGGATTATTTAGAGAAATGATGAAATATACAGATGAGCAAATCGCAGAGATAGGAGAGGAAATTATAAAGACCCTCAAAACAGTCTATGACCCAGAAATACCTGTAGACATCTATGAATTAGGGCTAGTGTACGATGTTCAAATTTCAAATGAAGGCAAGGTGAAAGTAGTTATGACACTTACTACACCTAACTGCCCCGTAGCAGAATCTCTCCCTCAAGAAGTGAAAGAAAAGGTGAGCGAAGTAGAAGGCGTAAACGAGGTGGATTTAGAACTTACCTTTGAACCTTCATGGACAAAAGACATGATGAGCGAGGAAGCTCGATTTGAGCTAGGCATGCTATAAAGAATAAACTTCAATAATATAAAAGCTCTTTCATGGAAAGAGCTTTATTGTTTAGTAAAACAAAATTTATCAGCACAAACATCTATCAAAAGCTATAGCATTCAAAATTTTACAGTTGTATTTTTTCAATTAAAAAAATATTCTTACCTTTGCAAACCCTTAGAGGGAAAATTATGTCTAATCATAAACGATAAATTGTGAATACATTAAGTTACAAGACAGTATCGGCAAACAAGGCTACCGCTAATAAAGAATGGGTTGTGGTAGATGCTGCCGGGCAACCATTAGGACGTCTAGCGTCTAAAGTTGCGAAGATTTTGAGAGGTAAGCACAAAACAAACTTTACTCCACATGTAGATTGCGGAGATAATGTAATTGTTTTGAATGCTGGGAAAGTAGAACTTTCTGGAAACAAGTGGGCAGATAAGACTTACATTTGGCATACAGGATACCCTGGTGGACAAAAGTCTATGACTGCAGAAGAGCTTAGAAAAAGAAACAGCCTAAGAATTTTAGAAAAATCTGTAAAAGGAATGCTTCCTAAAAACAGACTTGGTGCTGCTATTCTTAAAAACCTTTATCTGTATGAAGGTACTGAGCACAAGCACGAAGCTCAACAGCCGAAAGTAATTAACATTAACGAATTAAAATAAGATATGTCTACAGTACACAAAATAGGAAGAAGAAAAACTTCTGTAGCTAGAGTTTATGTAAAACCTGGAGCAGGTAAGGTTACAGTAAACGGTAGAGATGTAAAAGACTACTTCAACACAGAAGTTCTTGTATATAAAGTAAACCAACCTTTCTTACTTACGGAAACTGCAGAGCAGTATGATGTTACTGTAAATGTTTTCGGTGGAGGTATTACTGGTCAAGCAGAAGCTATTAGACTTGGGGTTTCTCGTGCTTTATGCGAGATTAACGAAGAGTTTAGAGCTGTTCTTAAGCCACATGGTCTTCTTACTAGAGACGCTAGAATGGTGGAAAGAAAGAAACCAGGACAGAAGAAAGCTAGAAAGAAATTCCAATTCTCTAAGCGTTAATATTTTTGTGGTATGGCTCAGTTTTGTAATCAATTTTATTACAAAAACACAGTCTGCTACACAACAAATTAAAATTGCCCGTTATGTTTAGCATCCAAACATTTCTCCCATCTTAAGAAATAGTTGATTGCTCAAAAAAGCGGAAAGTAAACTAACAAACATTAAAACAATGGCAAAAGTAAATGTAAAAGACCTCTTAGAGGCAGGAGTACACTTCGGACATATGACGAGAAAGTGGAATCCTAACATGGCTCCATACATCTTTATGGAGAAAAATGGTATTCACATTATTGATTTACATAAAACAGCTGTAAAATTAGAAGAGGCTTGCTCTGCTTTAGAAAAAATAACTTCTGCAGGTAGAAAAGTGCTTTTCGTGGCAACTAAAAAACAAGCTAAAGAAGTTGTAGCTAAGCACGCTTCTGAGCTTAATATGCCTTACATCACTGAAAGATGGCCTGGAGGTATGCTAACTAACTTCGTTACTATCAGAAAAGCGGTTAAAAAAATGAACGCTATTGATAAAATGAAGAAAGATGGTACTTTCGAAACTTTATCTAAAAAAGAAAGATTGCAAGTTGATAGACAAAGAGCTAACCTAGAGAAGAACTTAGGTTCTATCGCTGACATGGTGCGTCTTCCTTCTGCTATCTTCGTAGTAGATATTATGAGAGAGCACATTGCGGTTACAGAAGCTAAAAAACTAGGTATTCCTGTATTTGCTATCGTAGATACAAACTCTGACCCTAGAAAAGTAGATTATGTAATCCCAGGAAACGATGACGCTTCTAAGTCTATTGATATGATTTTAGGACAAGTTTCTGCAGCTATTAAAGAAGGATTAACTCAAAGAAAAGCTGAAAAAGAAAAGTCTAAAGAAGAAAAAGTTTCTGCTGAAAAAGATGCAGACTTTGATGCTTAATTAAGACTCTATCCAAAATAGAAACCACTTTTGACATTGTTCAAAGGTGGTTTCTATTTTTAAATCATCCCAAAAAAGAATTTCGTTAATAATTTGTTAATATTTTTTTAAATTTTAAATAACCTCCTCTTCCTATTCATATCCCTAATTTAGCCACGAAAACTAAAGCTATAGGAAATGAAAAGAAATTTACAATTTGTCCTACTAATATCAACCGCAATATTTACTAAAGCTCAAGTAGGTACTCTATCCGGAAATATTAACGATAATTCTAAAATAGCACTTCCTGGTGCCAAACTAGTCTTAACCCCTGGTAACTACCATACCATCTCTGACGACAATGGTAACTTTATTTTCCTAAATGTACCTGAAGGTAAATATACTCTTAGTGTAGATTATATAGGATATGGGGAACGCAAATACAACATCACCGTAGGTTCTAATAAAAATACCTATCAAAATATTATTTACAATAAAAAAATATCCAACATAAAGGAAGTTACCGTCATAGGTTTTTCTAGACAAAGCCAAGCTAGAGCACTCAATAAACAAAGAAATAATATGAATATATCTAATATTGTTTCTTCTGACCAAATTGGCAAATTCCCTGATGCTAATATCGGAGACGCTCTTAAAAGAATACCTGGGATTACTATGCAGAATGACCAAGGGGAGGCTCGTAACATCATTATAAGAGGTCTAGCTCCTGAACTTAATTCTGTAACACTTAATGGCAACAGAATTCCTTCTGCAGAAGGTGATAATAGAAATATTCAAATGGATTTAATTCCATCTGATATGATACAAATGATAGAGGTTAATAAAACCCTAACATCAGACCAAGACGCTGATGCTATAGGAGGTTCCGTGGATTTAATTACAAAAACAGCATCTAATAAAGAAAGATTTTATTTCTCCACCGCCTCTGGATATAGCCCAATAAGAGATAAAGCTCTATTATCTAACAATTTTCTATATAGCAACAGATTTTTTAATGGGAAGCTAGGCTGGGTTCTGAACGGCTCTTATCATAACAACGATTATGGTTCGGATAATGTAGAAGCGGAATGGATAAAAGATAAGAAAGGAAGAGAGTACATCTCTCAAATGGATATAAGGAAATATGATGTTAAGAGAGAAAGAAAAAGTATTGGGTCTGATTTTGATATAAAAATAAATCCTAAAAACAACATCCGTCTTTCTGCTATGTACAACTGGCGTGATGATTGGGAAAACAGATACCGTCTAAGAATTAAAAGAATAGCTCCTCTAGAAAACCAACAAGGATTTGAAGGAAGAGAGGAAAGACAAACCAAAGGTGGTATCTTGAACAGACCTAATAATGGAGGAAGATTAGAAAGACAAATTATGCAAAACTACGCTTTAAAAGGCGACCATATATTAGGAAATAAAATTGATTTGGATTGGGGAATTTCCTATGCCAAGGCAGAAGAACAACGCCCAGATGAAAGATATATTTCCTTCTATACCGATAGAAAAAAAATGGTAAAATATAATAATGATATTGGCTCAGATGCAGAACCACTATATACTAGCTCCACGCCACCTAGCCTATCCGATTATAAGTTTGATAAGTTATCCGAACAAAACTCTCATACCTTTGAAGAAGAAACTACTGGTAAATTCAACCTTAGATTCCCATTTTCAATCATAGAAAATCAAAAAGGAAGGTTAAGAATTGGAGGTAAGATGAGATTAAAATTCAAGAAAAGAGACGGCGAATATCATACTTTCACTCCTATAGATAATGCTATGAGTTCACTATCAGGAGCAGACAACATCTTTTTTAGCGGTGAAAACTGGAATCCTAATAGCAAATACACTCCTGGATATTTTGCTTCTAGAGACTTTCTAGGCGGATTAAATTTAAACAACCCTAACCTCTTTAATAAAAAGAGAAATCCATCTGAATATCTCACTTCAAACTATAACGCCAAAGAAGGCATCTACTCTGGGTACATAAGATGGGATCAGCATCTTAATGAACAAATTTCATTTATATTAGGTGTTAGAATAGAAAATACAAAAACCCATTATACAGGAAATATCGTACAAGATGAAAACAACCTAGAGGGTACAAGAACCGTTTCTAACAACTATACCAACTACCTACCAAACGCAAGTATTAAATATACGCCTACCAAAAATTTAGTTCTCAGAGGGGCTTACACCACCGCAATAGCAAGACCAAACTATTACAGGTTATCTCCTTTTGTAAGTGTAATTCCTGAAGACAGAGATATTACCGCGGGAAATCCTAACCTAAAAGCCGCTTACGCTCACAATCTTGATGTTATGGGAGAATATTACTTTAAATCTGTCGGTTTAATTTCTATTGGCGGATTCTATAAAAAAATCAATCATTTTATTTATGATTATAGAGATTCACAATACTCGTACAATAAATTTTCTAACGATTTCCCAGACATCACTAATCAGCTAAATCAAACTGATATATATACCTTTATACAATCAAGAAATGGTGATGCTGTAAATGTCTATGGATTTGAAATTGCCTTCCAAAGACAACTTGACTTCTTACCTGGCTTCTTATCCAATCTAGGAATATACACCAATTATACCCATACCAAATCTTACGCAAAAGGCATCTATACAGATGAAGGAGTAATGAGAGAAGGACTTATGCTACCAGGTACAGCCCCACATATGTTCAATGCTTCCTTATCATGGGAAAACAAAAAATTCCAAACCAGAGTATCGTTTAATCACACCTCAGCTTATTTAGATGAATTAGGCGATAATGATTTCTATGACCGCTATTACGACAAACAAAGTTTTCTAGACATAAATGCAACTTATGCTATTAAAGAATGGATGAGAGTTTTTGTAGAAGCTAATAATCTCACAAATCAACCTCTAAGATATTATCAAGGCATAAGTTCTAGAACAATGCAAATGGAATACTATAGACCACGCTATACCATAGGTCTTAAATTTGATTTTTAATTTTTATTAAATTGTAATTTAGCAAAATGAAAACTACAATCACAACAGCCGTATTAGCCTTATTATTATCTAGCCACCAATGTACATCTATATCCAAATCTACCGAAAGTAGAGTAAATGTTGTTAAACCTAAAGTTATTACTCAACAAGTAAAACACGATACAGACGACCCTGCCATTTGGGTACACCCTGAAGATACGAGCAAAAGCCTAATTATAGGAACAGATAAAGACTCTGATGGAGGGCTATTTGTTTTCAACCTGGATGGAGTTATCGTAAATAAAGTTACAGATATTAAACGACCAAACAATGTAGATATTGAATATGGTTTTAAACTAGGAGACCAAACAATAGATATTGCTCTTACAACCGAGCGAGAACGAAATCAAGTAAGAATATTTTCGCTACCGAGTATGAAAGAAGTTGGAGCATTCTCTGTTTTCGATGGTGAGGAACATCGTAGCCCAATGGGAATATCTATTTATAAAAATCCATCTACAGGCATTATGTATGCTATTGTAGGTAGAAAATCAGGACCAAAAGACAATTATCTTTGGCAATACAAATTGGTAGAAAAAAACGGTAAAATAACAGGAGAACTTGTAAGAAAGTTTGGGAAATATAGTGGCATTAAAGAAATAGAAGCCATAGCTGTAGATGACGAGCTGGGCTACATCTATTATTCTGATGAGCAATACGGCATACACCAATACTATGCAGACCCTGAAAAAGGGAACCAATCTGTAGCCGTTTTTGGACAAGGAGATTTCTTATCGGATATAGAAGGTATTTCCATTTATCCTACCTCATCTAATACTGGCTATATACTCGTTTCTAACCAACAGGCTGACACTTTTAATGTTTATAGAAGAGAAAAACCAACGACAGGGAAAATAGCAGAAATCCCAGTATCTACTAAAGAAAGTGATGGTTCTGAGGCTTCAGCTGTAAACTTTGGAGACAAATTTCCCAAAGGCATATTTGTAGCTATGAGCAATGGCAAAGTATTTCACATCTACGATTGGCGAGATATTGAGGAAAGAATTCTGCAAAAGGATATTAGAGAATAAACCATCGGTAATATACAATATAAACCCTTTATTTTAAATAGTTTTTTCATTGTAAATGGGCAGCTAACTCTTTTGTGGGAGTGAGCTGCCTTTTTTATTTCACTTCTTTTTATATAAAAAATAGTTTTGTCCTATAGGACGAATATTATACACAGTGTTAATAAGAAAAGGTGCAGATTGATGAACCTCTTTAATAGGATATTCTTTAAGTAAAGTATATTCTTTATCAAACTTTTCTTTTTGTGTAGCAGACATTCTATAAAGTCCATTTTCTCCAGCCTTTACGCCTATGGTTAGTATATAAGTAGGGTGATATTTATTAATTAGATTTATCCACGCATAATCAAAATTAGCTATCATTTCGTTAGTCATTTTTTTATCTACTAATCCTACCTCGTCCCAAGTTTTAAGCCTTGTATAAAAAGGAATTTTGCCTGCAGGTTCTAGAACGATACTTTCATTTTTATTTGCACCCATTTTTTCTAAATCTTTCACCATTTGTATTCTTTGAGTATATTCCATATAACCAATACTTAGTGATTGCAAATACTGAAATGCTCCAAATCCTAAAAATAATATAGGCAATAACAATCGGCTGATTTTGTAACTCAGCAAATACCTTACTATAAAATACACTACAACGGCTGCCATAAATACTCTAGGCAACCAGTAATACCAATCAAAATGAGCTCTCAAAAACACAAATATGGTAATTTTTGTAACCGCGAATGTAAATATCATAAGCAATACTCTTCTTTTATTAGTATCAAATTCTCTTTGTACAACATATATTAAAAGCCCCACTGCAAATACAAAATAAAGATAAAATACAGCCATCATTAGAGTCCCTGATATTTTAAGATATCCTCCATAATAAGCTAATTGATGAAAAAAAGCTTTAATACTAAATTCAGCAGGTGCAGGGTAAGCTATTTTCTTAGCTACAATAGTGTGATTAACAATATCTCCAAAATACAAATAATTAAATAACAACACACTTCCCAATCCTAAAAGACCGCCAAAAAAGAAATAAGGATTTATTTTACGAGTAAATATTAAAAGAAGTAATCCTAAAATCCCTAAAAATATTACCGTGTCTAGTCGCGTCCATATTAATAAAATAGGCAAAATGAAATATACTATATTTTTATTCTTAACAACAGCGTAGTATATAAAAATGGTATAAAGAAAAAATAGCAAGCCATACTCCATACCTAGTACAGAAGCAGTAATAGAAGGTGGTAATAGGTTGAGTAAAATTACAAACCAAAACAGCTGTTTTCTTTCGGAAAAGAAAACTTTACCTAAAAAAATACTACCTAGTCCAAACAAAAACGAATTTACTAGTAGGATAACATAGACAAAGTATTCCCCCGAAATAAGCTGAAAAAAAGCAGACAAAAACACATACAAATGCGTGGTAGATGCAGATATAGGCTCCTCTCCATTAAAACCTATCACACCATAATCTATAAGGTTTTGTGCTACATTCCAAGTGATAAACGCATCTTCTTGAATATGATGTGTAAATAAAAAAGGTATTTTTATCAATAATGTTATAAGTAATAGAAAAAAATAAGAACTAAAAAATGAACGGTTTTGCCTCATATTGAAAATCATTTACTTTGATTAAATAGATAGAATAATTAAAGCTTTAATTTTAAATGCACCGGAATATTTAAACCTACCCCCACATTAAACCCTTTTAAAGATTTATCATTAACTGTCTGATTAGGAATTTGGAAAGCGTATCCCGTGGTAAAATCTAGTATTCCAAAGAAACTAAGCCCTACCTTTGGAGCAAAATATTTAGTGGTAGTTTCTATACCTATTAGACCGTAATAAGAATGATTAAGCGTTTTATCTTCCTGAAAGTTAAATAAAATATCTCCCTGTAATTTAGGAATTACCGCAAACTTTCCGTTAGGATTCCCCGACATAGCAGAAGCTCCCAATCGGTACATAATATTATCTTTCTTTAGAAATAAAAGTCTTCCTCCTACCTCTCCAAAATTAGCATTTTGATAATTATACCCTACAAATATCATCGGGTGTGTTGCCATTTTATTTTGGGCTTTGGTATAGAACAATCCAAACAAGACTGATACTAAAACTAACAAAATAGTTTTAGTTTTATTTATAAACATATTTTTCACTGCAAAAGTATATCAACTGCAAAAATACAGAAATTTAATTTGCTGTAAAGATTACTCATCTGTCAAAATAAAAAACCACCTTAGGGTATTTCTCTAAGATGGTTTCGAATATATATTATTTAAAATTAATTTACTTATTCATAGACATCAAGAATTCCTCATTACTTTGAGTACCCTTCATTTGTTTCTGAACAAACTCCATTGCTTCTACAGGGTTCATATCAGAAAGATATTTTCTCAAAATCCACATGCGTTGTTGGGTAATTTCATCATGAAGAAGGTCATCTCTTCTAGTACTAGACGCCGTAATATCTACTGCTGGGAAAATTCTCTTATTTGCTATCTTTCTATCTAGAACCAGTTCCATATTACCTGTCCCTTTAAACTCTTCAAAAATCACCTCGTCCATTTTAGACCCCGTATCTATAAGAGCCGTTGCAATAATGGTAAGTGAACCTCCACCTTCTATCTTTCTTGCCGCCCCAAAAAATCTTTTAGGTCTATGTAAAGCGTTGGCATCTACCCCACCAGAAAGTATCTTACCAGAAGCAGGTGTTACTGTATTGTAAGCTCTTGCTAAACGCGTGATAGAGTCTAACAAAATTACCACATCGTGCCCACATTCTACCATTCTTTGAGCTTTAGAAAGCACTAGATTAGCCACCTTCACGTGTTTTTCTGCAGACTCGTCAAAAGTAGAAGCTATTACCTCCGCATTTACACTTCTTTGCATATCAGTAACCTCTTCAGGGCGTTCGTCTATCAGCAAAATCATCATATAAGCCTCTGGGTGATTAGCCGATATAGAGTTAGCTATATCCTTAAGAAGCATAGTTTTACCAGTTTTAGGCTGAGCGACAATCATAGCTCTTTGCCCTTTACCTATCGGAGCGAACAAATCCACCACTCTAGTAGATGTAGTAGTATTAGCCCCTGTTAAATTAAATTTCTCTTGAGGAAACAACGGTGTTAAATGTTCAAAAGACACACGGTCTTTAATGAAACTAAGGTCTCTACCATTAACCTCTAATGGCTTTTGTAAAGAGAAATATTTTTCTCCTTCTTTAGGAAGTCTTACTGTTCCTTTTACCGTATCTCCCGTTTTTAGCCCGTAGCTTCTAATCTGATTAGTAGAAACATAAACATCGTCTGGAGAAGAAATATAATTAAAATCGGCAGAACGCAAGAAACCGTAGTTATCAGGCAGAATTTCAAGCACTCCTTCTATAGTGATTAAATTATCAAAATTAAAGGACTTCTCTGTTTCCTGTTCGTTCTTTTCTTTGTGATTAGTATTAGACTGTGATTGATTTTTGTGTTTCTTAGATTGTTGTTGTGGGTGAGGTTTATCTTCTTTAGCCTCTACCTCCACTGGAGTATCAGCCTCCTTAGCATTCTCAGGTATTGATGTTTGCTCCGTTTTTTTCTTCACTCGCTTTCTTTGAGTCTTTCTCTGAGAGTTAGATTCTTGTTGTTCCCCTTTAGTATTCTCTGTAGAAACCTCTTCAACTTGTAAAGTTTCAACATCTTTAGTTTCTACTGCCTTAACTGTATTATCTGCTTTTGGAGTCCTTTTTCCTCTCCTATTTGTTGTTTTCTCTACCGCTTGAGAGTCTTCTTGAGTTTGATGATTCTCTTTCTTTTCACTAACTATCTCCGTAGAGTTATAATAGTCTTTAGTTTGTTGTGGATTAGAGGCTTGAAAATCTAAAATAGCATAAACTTTATCTTTCATTGTAGCCCCCCTACCTGTTTTAATGCCTAAATCTTTAGCAATCTTCGTAAGTTCAGCCGAAGATTTAGCCTCAAGGGTTTCTATATCAAACATAATTGAATTATATTTCTGTAATATTTAAAAATGTGGATTATTTAATCTAAAAAGTGTCACTCTACCCAAGAGTTAAGTAAGAGCTTATACTGAATTTGTACTGCAAATCTACATTATTTTTGACAAATACAAAAAATTATTCCTATTTTTGCACTACAATTTAAAACTATACAACTAAACCGATGCTTCAAAGAATACAAACTATTTGGATGTTTTTGGCTACTATGGGAGCTGTATTTCTTTTTGTATCATCTCAAGATGTAGAGGTTATGACTATGGGGAATCTCCCTATTCTATTAGGTTGCGGATTACTGATAGTACTTCTATCTCTTAGTATTTTCAGTTTTAAAAATAGAAAAAGACAAATGATGCTGAACCGCATCAGCATTTTTATAAACGCTTTGTTGATAGGTGTATTGATTTACTGGTTACTAAACTTACCTGGAGGAATAGATTTTCCTGAGAAAGGTATTGAGCCACTGTTTGCGTTTATCTCTATTGTATGTTTGCTTATCGCAAATGTGTATATAGCGAAAGACGAAAGGCTTGTAAAATCTGTGGACAGACTTCGATAAACTCACAACGATTTTTATTTTGAGTGAAAACAGTTTTAGAATTCATTTTCTAAGACTGTTTTTTTTATCAAATTTTAAAGATTTCCTACAACAGATAAAAAAACTTATTTTTGTAGCATATATAAAAGATTTAATGAAACCTTTACATAGAATTTTAAGCTTTGCCAAACCACATCAAAAGTACCTTTGGGGAAGTATGTTTTTTAATATTTTGTACTCTGTACTTCAGATATTTTCGGTGCTTTCTATGCTCCCTGTTTTAAGGATTATCCTAAGATTAGATAAAATAGACACCACCAAAGAACCCATCTACGATGGCAATATGAGTAATTATTTTGGCTACTTAAAAGATTTAGTTTATTATAAAATACAAGTATATAACGATATTTATGGCGGTAGCACCGTTCTGGCATGGGTATGCGTGATTACAGGAGTAGCGTTTTTGCTTCGTAATATCTCTAGGTACTTTGGGTCTTTTCTCCTTGTAAACTACCGTGTGGGGATTACTAAAGATTTAAGAAGTGCCATCTATCACAAATTCCTAAAACTCCCTGTTTCTTTCTTTACAGAACAAAGGAAAGGCGATATGATGTCTAGAATCTCTAACGATGTAGGAGCGGTAGAAGGCGGTATTATGGGAGCCTTGGTAGATATTGTAAACGCCCCGTTTATGATTATTTTTTCTCTCATCGCACTCTTTTTACTAGATGCCCAGCTTACCCTGTTTTCGCTCATCGTCTTCCCTATTATGGGTTGGCTGATTTCGTGGGTTGGTAAAAGTTTAAAAAGACAAGCCAACTCGGCTCAAGAGGAACTCGGCAACTTATTCTCCTTAGTAGATGAAACCTTAAAATCTTCCAAAGTCATTAAAATATTTAATGCCGATAAAATCCTAGAAAAAAGATTTGATACCACTACCAATCTTTGGCAAAAATATGCCATAGGTATGAGCCGAAGACGAGAACTTGCCTCTCCAATGAGTGAGTTTTTGGGGTCTATCACGATGTTACTTATCGCTTGGTTTTCTGGTATCAGCGTTATCAACGGAACTAATAACGACCCTGCAACCTTCCTTATTTTCCTAGGGATTTTCTACCAAATCCTTGCTCCTGCTAAACAACTGTCTAACTCCATATCATCTATACAAAGTGGAATGGCAAGTCTAGAGAGAGTTTCGGAAGTTTTAGATTATGATTTAAAAGTGGAAGAAACTGCCAATCCTGTTGCTATCCAAAATCTCAACCACAGCATTGAGTTTAGGAATATCAGCTTTTTCTACGACCAAGACCATAAGATTTTAGAGGACTTCTCTATGTCTTTACCAAAAGGGAAAACCGTGGCATTGGTGGGTCAGTCTGGAAGTGGTAAAACTACTGTCGCTAATCTCTTGGCAAGATTCTACGATGTTAATAAAGGAAGCATAGAAGTAGATGGCAACAACATCAAAGATTTAAAACTAAAAGACTACCGAAGTCTGCTAGGAATGGTTACGCAAGAGTCGGTATTGTTTAACGATACAGTCTATAATAATATCTTAATGGGTAAACCAGATGCTTCCAAAGAAGAAGTCATCGCTGCGGCTAAAATAGCCAACGCACACCAATTTATAGAACACCTATCCGAAGGGTACAACACCAATATAGGCGATGATGGCAATAAATTATCAGGAGGACAAAAGCAAAGAATATCCATCGCAAGAGCGGTACTCAAAAATCCACCTGTGATGATTTTAGACGAAGCTACCTCTGCCCTAGACACAGAAAGCGAGAGAGCCGTACAAGATGCCTTAGAAAAAATGATGGAGAACAGAACCTCGCTCATCATTGCCCACCGACTGTCCACCATACAAAAAGCCGACTTAATCCTAGTAATGGAAAAAGGCAAGGTAATAGAACAAGGCAACCACAACGATTTAATGGCTAGAAACGGTGTTTACAAAAAGTTGGTAGAGCTACAAAACTTTGATTAAATCTCCTTAACATTGGGAAGCTAAGTTGATTTTCTTTTGTAAGATTAAATAAAAAATCTTAGTTTTGCAAAGAAAGTGCTATGCCTATACAAGACAAAATTGTAGAAACAGCCATTACTTTCGATGATGTGCTTCTAGTACCGTCCTTTTCTGAGGTACTTCCCAACCAAGTTTCACTTAAATCTCGTCTTACCGACAAAATTACGCTGAATGTTCCTATCGTTTCCGCAGCAATGGATACCGTTACCGAATCTGACTTAGCTATTGCTTTAGCTCGTGTGGGTGGTTTAGGATTTATCCATAAAAATATGCCGATAGAGGAACAAGCCGCTCAAGTAAACAAGGTAAAACGCTCCGAAAACGGAATGATAGCCGACCCTGTAACACTTTCTAAAGACTACACTCTAAGAGAAGCTAAAGAACTGATGTCTAGATACAAAATCTCTGGTCTACCTGTGGTAGATGACAATAATACGCTTATAGGCATCATTACCAATAGAGATGTAAAATACCAAGAAAATTTGGATATGAAGGTGGAAGAGTTGATGACTAAAGATAATCTAGTAACTTCGGACAAAAATACTACTCTTGAAACGGCTAAAAATATCCTCCTAGAAAACAGAGTAGAGAAGCTCCCTATCGTTGATGAAAACTTTAAACTCGTAGGGCTTATCACCATTAAAGATATAGACAATCAACTAGAATACCCTCACGCCAATAAGGACAAAAACGGCAGACTCATCGTAGGTGCGGGTGTAGGCGTAGGCGAAGATACGATGGAGCGTGTAACCGCCTTAGTTAAGGCTGGAGTGGATATTATCGCCATAGATTCTGCACACGGACATTCTAAAGGGGTTTTAGACAAAATAAAGGAAATCCGACAAGCCTTCCCAGACCTAGACATCGTGGGTGGAAATATCGTAACCGCAGAAGCTGCCAAAGACCTCATCGAAGCTGGTGCTAATGTTCTAAAGGTGGGTGTAGGTCCAGGTTCTATCTGTACCACGAGAGTAGTGGCTGGTGTAGGTGTACCTCAACTTTCGGCAATCTATAATGTATATGAGTACGCTCAATCTAAAAATGTTGCTGTAATCGCAGATGGCGGAATTAAACTTTCTGGCGACATCGTAAAGGCTATCGCAAGTGGCGCTAATGCAGTAATGTTAGGCTCTCTATTCGCTGGAACCGATGAAGCCCCAGGTGAGGAAATTATTTTCCAAGGAAGAAAATTCAAATCTTACCAAGGTATGGGTAGCTTAGCTGCAATGAAAAGAGGTGGTAAAGAACGTTATTTCCAAAGCGAAGCTAAGAAATTTGTACCCGAAGGCATCGAAGGTAGAGTGCCACACAAAGGTAAGTTAGAAGATGTGGTATTCCAGCTCACAGGTGGACTAAGAGCAGGTATGGGATACTGCGGTGCGAAAGATATTAAATCGCTCCAAACCGATTCTAAAATGGTAAAAATAACAGGTAGCGGTCTTAAAGAATCTCACCCTCACGATGTGATTATTACTCAAGAAGCCCCTAACTACTCCTTGTAATCATAAAAGTAAAAAAGCGATAATCAAGTTTTGATTATCGCTTTTTTTGTTAAATACTGATTTTTTGCTTGTCTATTTCAAAATAAAATTTAACTTTGCATCTCAAAGTTCTTTTATGATTAAAAATAATTATCAAGAAGATTTATCTCATATCCGCTCTATGATGGAGCGAAGTACTCGTTTCATTTCGTTAAGTGGTTTTTCTGGTATTTCAGCAGGGCTATTTGCAATACTTGGAGCGTCTTATGTTTATTTCTTATTTAAAAAGTCTGGTATTGAATATTTTAATCCTTATCAGAATATTGAACTTGCTCCACTTATCCCTCATTTAATTATTACCGCCATTGTAGTATTGGTTCTGTCCATTGGGTTTGGAATATTTTTTACCGTAAACAAGAGCAGAAAGAAAAACCTCCCTATTTGGACGAATACTACGAAAGATTTACTTTACAATTTATTTATGCCATTGGTTATTGGTGGACTATTTTGTATCGGACTGATGTACCATAGTTATTTTGTACTATTAGCTCCTGCTACGCTTATTTTTTACGGGTTGGCACTCATCAATGCTTCAAAATATACTTACTCTGACATCAAATTTTTAGGAATTACAGAGTGTATTATAGGAGTACTTTCTATGTTTTTATTAGGCTGGGGATTACTGTTTTGGAGTTTGGGTTTTGGAGTCGCTCACATTGTGTATGGGATTATTATGTATAAAAAATACGACTAGTCTATTTTACACTTTAAATCTATTTTATGATTGATATTAACCAACTCAACAAAGAATTTGAAAATAGGGTAAGACTAGGAATAATGTCTGTACTCATAGTGAATGAATGGGTTGATTTTACGGAAATGAAAACAATTTTACAAGTAACCGATGGTAACTTGGCAAGCCATAGTAATGCACTAGAAAAAGCAGGATATATAGAAGTGAAAAAAGAATTTGTAGGAAAAAAGCCTAAAACCTCTTACCACGCTACACTAGAAGGTAAAGAAGCATTTAGTAATCATATCAATTTATTAGAGCAACTTTTAAAAAAATAAACTTTTTTTTACTCTTTAACTTTGAAATTCAAAGAACTTTAAAATAAAAATATTATGAAAAAACATTATTTAATTTTCGGTAGCACACTTGTGTTTGTTATTCTTTTTTACCAAGAGAATCTCGGTGTCAATCTAGGAATTTTGGGAGTCTTACTAAGTCTTGTTACTCTCATCATCACTCCAAAACAAAGAAAAACCAAAACCTTCCTAACTCTCTTTGTGCTAAGTTTATTTTCGTCTTTTGCTTTTGCTTGGTATGGGGACTTTGTTTCTTTTGCCGCACTTATCATTTCCGTTTTATTACTTAGATATAAAGCTCAAAACAGAAATATGAAGGCAATCCTAGCACTTCCCATAGGCATTATAAACGGTTTTACATTTGTGTGCAAATTCTTTAATTTTGACTATTGGCTTGATGTAAAATCTTCTTCTTCAGACTCAAGAAAAGGACGATTATTTATCTGGCTTATTCCTTTGTTATTTTTTGTTACCTTTTTCTTCATCTACAGTACTGCTAGTAAACATTTTTCCGATTTGCTCAACTTTGATTGGAATCTAGATTTTCCTCAAATCCTTGCACTAAGTGCTTTAGGTTTCTACCTCACTTTTAACTATTGGTTATTCTCTGCTGAAAAATTTAGTTTAAAATACAACTGTTTACTTAGCAATCAATTTGAGAAAAATTTTCATTTAAAAAAGCCTACTTCCACCTATTCTTTTATTGATATAGATTCTGAAAGAATGAGCGGTGTAGCCTCTTTTGTTGTACTTAATTTACTTCTCCTCATCTTTATTTGCACCTTTAATTATGAACAATTTTTTGAAAACAGAATCTCTGCAAGTCAACTTTCTTCAGATACTCATCAGCGCATCAACACCATCATCATTTCCATTATTATGGCGGTATTGGTAATATTATTTTATTTTAAATCTCACTTTAATTTTGATGAAAAAGCCAAACACCTAAAACTATTAGCTAAAGTTTGGCTATTACTCAATGCTGTTTTGGTAATATCAGCAGGCATAAAAAACACTGAATATATCTTACATTTTGGACTTACTTACAAAAGATTAGGTGTTTATACATTCCTTATTTTATGCATCATAGGACTATTTTTCACCTATCTCAAGGTCATCAATAAAAAAACTAACGCCTACCTTTTCAACCATATGTTTTGGTATTTCTACGGCACTGTTCTAGTTTGCAGTTTCATCAACTGGGGAAGCCTAATTACTACCTATAATATAAATACAGGAAAAGGGCAAGATTATGATTTTATTCAAAGTCTTGACTTTAATCATCAGCAAATTATTGATAACTATTACCGTAAAAATCCACAAATATATTTCCACGATAAGGAATATATGAAGCAAGACATCAAGAGTAACAAAAATAATTCGTTCCTATCCAAAAGCATTTACTATGAAACTTTGCCTTCTAATTTTTAGATGGCTATTACCTCTCATAAATACAAAAAACCAAAGGATTTTACCTTTGGTTTTTTAGTTTACTTTAATATTTGGATAGCCATCATTACTTAGCACCGTCTCTCCTTTGAGCATCTAGCACTGCTATTGTGGCTAAGTTTACAATTTCATCTACGCTAGAACGCATTTGTAATACATGTACAGGTTGTTTCAGTCCCATAAGGATAGGTCCTATGGTTTGTGCCACTCTCATTCCTCTAATAATCTTATACGAAATGTTAGCCGACTCCAAATTCGGGAAGATAAACACATTGGCTGGGGTATCTCCTAATTTAGAAAACGGATAATCTGCTAAGTGGTCAGAATTCATTGCAAAATCTGGTTGAATTTCACCATCTACCACCATATTAGGATATTTCTTGTGTAAGATTTCTACCGCTTTAGCTACCTTTTGGGAAGTCTCGGAAATACTAGAGAAATTCTCATAAGACAACATCGCTATTCTTGGCTCTATGGCAAAAGATTTCACGGTAAGTTCCGACATTTTAGCAATATTAACTAAATCTTCTGCTGTTGGATTTTTGTTGATGGAAGTATCCGCAAAAAACCTCGGCTTTTTACCTGAAAGTATCATCATCATAGAAGCCACTTTATCCACACCTGGCTCTTTTTCTATCACTTCCAAAACAGGCTTTAGTACAGAAGAATAATTCTTTGAGAAACCAACAATCAGGGCATCAGTATCGCCGTGTTTCAGCATTAAAGGTCCGAAATAATCTCTGTTTCTCACAAACCTCTTAGCTTTATACTCGTTGATTCCTTTTCTGTTGCGTAGCTTCCAAAGGGTTTCTCTGTACTTTCTTCTGTTTTCTTGCTGTTCCTCATCGTTAGGGTCTACAATCTTGACATTAAGCTCTATTCCAAATTCTTTCATCTTCTCTTTGATGAGCTTTTTATCTCCCAATAAAATAGGCTCTGCAATGCCTTCTTCGTAAAGGATTTGTGCCGCTTTAATCACATTGTACTCTTCCCCATTACCTAATGCTACCCTCTTAGGATTAGAACGAGCTCTATTCTGCATCATTCTGATGAGCTTTTCATCTTTGCCCATTCTGTCTAAAAGATGATTTTCGTAGGCTTCAAAATCTTCTATGTTTTTTCTAGCAATACCACTTTCCATAGCAGCCTTTGCTACTGCCACGGACACTCTAGTTATTAACCTATTATCAAAAGGTTTCGGAATGAAATAATCTCTACCAAAGTTCAACCCTTTAAGGTTGTAAGCCAAAATAACCGCTTCTGGCACTGGCTCTTTTGCTAAATCTGCAATGGCTTTTACAGCAGCGAGTTTCATTGCCTCGTTTATCCCTTTCGCCTGAACATCTAATGCTCCACGGAAAATGTACGGAAAGCCCAAAACATTGTTCACCTGATTAGGATAATCGCTTCGTCCAGTTGCCATAATTACATCACTTCTAGTGGCTTTAGCCAAGTTGTAGTCTATCTCTGGCGTTGGGTTTGCCAAGCCAAATACAATAGGATTTTCTGCCATAAAACTCAACATTTCTGCCGACATCACATCGCCTTTGGATAGTCCTACAAAAACATCGGCTCCTTTAAGCGCATCTTCTAAAGTTTCTAAATCGGTTTCGGCTACAAAGTCTAGTTTTTCAGGCGTTAAGTTTTGTCTTTTGTGATTGATAACGCCCTTGCTATCGCACATCAAGATATTTTCTTTTCTAAGCCCTAACTCCATATAAAGTTTGGTACACGCTATGGCTGCCGCTCCTGCCCCATTTACCACGAGTTTTACTTCTTCTATCTTCTTCCCTGCCAACTCTAGTGCGTTGATGAGTGCCGCTGCAGAGATGATTGCCGTCCCGTGCTGGTCGTCGTGCATTAGCGGAATATCTAGCTCTTCCTTTAGTCTTTGCTCTATATAGAACGCCTCTGGAGCTTTGATGTCTTCTAGGTTGATACCGCCAAAAGTTGGGGCTATCGCTTTTACAATCTGAATGAATTTATCTGGGTCTTTCTCGTCTATTTCAATATCAAATACATTGATGTCTGCAAAGATTTTAAATAGCAACCCCTTGCCTTCCATCACGGGTTTAGAAGCCTCTGCACCTATATCTCCTAAGCCTAAAACGGCTGTTCCGTTAGAAATTACTGCAACTAGGTTGCTCTTCCCTGTGTATTCATAAGCCATTGCAGGGTCTTTTTCTATCTCAAGGCAAGGCTCTGCCACCCCTGGTGAATACGCCAAACTTAAATCTCTCTGTGAGGAGTGTGGTTTTGATGGAATTACTTCTATTTTACCTTTAGGCTCTGCTCTATGATAATCTAAAGCCGCTTGTCTAAAGTTTTTTTCGTCTCTATTGGTTTTACTTGACATATAAATCGTTATATAATTAAGTTTAAATTTCTAGTATGTATTTTTTGTGATAATTTACCAAACTTTCTATGGGTCTTTGCACGATAGTCCCTACCCTAAGATTGAGTTCTGCCGCTGCTGCCCTCAAAGAGTCTTCGTAAACATAAGCTATGGAGCCTATAAAATTAATTTCGGCCTCTTTGGCTTCCTTGTAAGGCAACACGTGATAGTCTAAAAAGTTTTTCATTTCGTCAAAGACTAAATTTTGTAAATAAGGGTGCTGTTTTCTTTCAGCAATGAACTGATTAAAACTAGCTAAATACGCATTAGCTCTAGGGTTATGATACATATTTTTAATCGCCTCTTCTATACTTAGGTTATAGGTATCTACAAAATCCTGATGCAAATCGGCAGGGAGCTTCTTCATAAAAAATCGTCTTAAAAGGTGCTTCCCTAAGGCACTGCCACTCCCCTCATCACCGATTAAAAACCCTAAGGAGGGCAAATCGCGTCTCACATTTGTCCCATCAAAATAGCAAGAGTTGGAGCCTGTACCCAAAATACAAACAATGGCAGGTACGCCTCTATAAGCGGCATAGGCTGCTGCTGTAAGGTCTTCGCTCACTACTATTTTCGCATTAGTAAATACCTTTTTTAGCTGCTGCTCTACCACTGCCTTATTCTCTGCAATGCCACACCCCGAGCCATAGAAGAATACTTGAGCAACCTCAGATTTAAGTTGACTTAAATGTTGATTTTTAACGATTTCCTTCGGAATTAAATCAATCTGAATGATATTAGGATTAAAGCCTACAGTTTCTGTTTTAAGTTTGAAACTTCCACTAGGGTTAAGAATTACCCAATCACACTTCGTGGAACCTCCATCTACAATTGCTATCATAAAAAACAATTTAATTTGCTAAGATATAAATAATAAATATTAAAAGGAGCAAAAAATGCTCCTTTTTTCCTTTAAAAGTATCTATAATCTTAGTTTCTAAAGACCTTGGATAAGCCCTGTATCTTCTTTTTTATCCTTATTTAAAAGGTTAGGATTTTCTTTTGCTAGACGATTTTTAGTTGGGATTTTGTAGTTTACAGAAAGTCCGAAGCTACGGCTGTCCCACTTATTAAAGAGTACAACATTGGGCGTTTGTGTCATAGAACGTATTTGCATTCTTTGTCCGTTTAAAATATCATTAGCAAATACCGAAACACTCAAACGGTCGTGCATAAACTTCTTGGAAAGCGTAAGGTCTAGCGTGTTCATAAACGGTTTATCGGCCACAAAATAGTAGTAGTTCCCGTTCGGTGTAAAGTAACCAAAATTAGCCACTAGTTTAATATCTTTCGGAAGTATAAACTGCGACATCAGGTTCAAAATCCAAAACCCATTGGTTTTCACTTCTGGAATTTCGTGTTTTTGATAACCTGCATAGAGGTACATAAAGTTGATTTTATCTGGATTAAAATTCATCTTCATCACCTCGCTTAACGGCTTATGGAACAGCATAAACGGCAATGGAAGCCCTACATTAAAGTCATGGATTCTAAATTGCGATAAATTCTCCTGACTATTAACAATCACATCTCCCTGACGAGTTACCTTCTGAATAAGCTGATTTTTAGCTACACTTACACTATAACCAATAAAGGCATAGTCAAACGCAGAAAGTTTAGCCTCATAGTTATCAAAAATTGTTGGTTGGAGATTAGGGTTACCCGTCGTCCAAAGGTTTCCATTAGCAAGAGTATTGTTGTTAGGGTTAAGAGCAGAAATGCTAGGTAGCGTAATTTTTTTGTTATAGTTTAAAGCAAAATAAACCTGCTTACCAAAGTTGTACTGCACGCTTGCATTAGGGAAAAATCTAAATTGATTAAAAGGAATTAGTTGTTTATTAGACTTTGTAGTTACATTGTAAGCCTCTCCTGAAATATCGTAATCTTCGGCACGAGTTCCTGCTATGAAATCAAATTTCCCTAAAGTGGCTTGTAACTCTACATAAGATGATGCCGTTTGTCTTTGATAATCTAAATTGGTAATACCTCCAGATTGGGTATTAAAATTCAGCTTCTCGTACAACCCACCAAAACTGATTTTACCTTCATCTAAAATATTTATCGGTTGAGAATAATCTACCTTAAAAGTAGAAATTCTAGCATCTGATAAATTGTTTAATATCAACTGGTTTTTTCCAACTCCATTAAGCATTTGATTTTCCTGCTGAAATTTATTATCATTCTTATTGAATAAAAATCGGAAATCTAGCTTCTTATTTTTATCATCAAATTTCTTTTGATAAGTGGCGATAAACTCATGCCTATTTCCTAACGAATAGGTTTCGTCTAATCTTTCGTAAGGCATTCCTGAAAAGATACCGCTACTATTTGCTCTAGAATCATTGTTATTACGATTGAGGTCGTAGTTTAATAATAACCTGTCTTGACCAATATCAAAAGTCATTGCCGCTTTAATAAAAGAACCACGCCCCCAGCGGTCGGTAAATACAGAGGCTATGTTATCCGTATTTCCTCTAAGTAAGGATTCTCTATAATTCTGTCCCACATTAAGTTGCCAACCAAACCATTTATTTTTAGCATTAAGCAAAACGGAGTTATTAGTTCGGCTACGCACTTTTTCTTCGTTAGTAAAAGAGTAATTGCCAGAATAAGTAGCTGTAAGGTAATTTTTAGCCGTTTTGGAAGTTATAATATTAAGGATTGCTCCTCCAGAAGTTGCAGGAAACTCTGCTCCTGGCTGTGTGATAATCTCTATTCGTTCTATAGAATTGGCTGGCATACCTTCTAAAAAAGCATTCAGCTCATTACTAGAGATATTCAGAGGTCTACCGTCCATAAAAACATCTAGCATTTTGCCTTGATAAAGCATACCTGCTACATCAGATGATATAAGACCTGGCAGTTTTTTAATCCCCTCTAAAGCTGTCCCTGAATTAAGTTGAGGCTGTTCCGAAAAGTCAAAAATCGTTCTATCTGCTTTTTGTTCTACCGCCTTTTTGGTTTTGGTGATGGTAACTTCTTCTATCCTTTTCTCTTTTGAGCCACCTTTTTCTTGTGCCATCACACACAATGAACTCACCAAAGACAACAGAATTAATTGTTTTTTCATAGTTTTTATTTTAATAATGCAATAAGTCGCAAAGCTTCTATATTTTGTTACATTTTGTAAAAAAACTCCACTGGATATTTTACATCTTTAATTATTAAGGTTAAATTTGCCACTTTATGAAACAGCATCTACTGAAACAAAAACAAATTCTATTCTTTATTATAGCAGGTGGTTTGAGTGCTATAGTAGAGATAGGTTCTTTTAAGTTGTTTAGTATCTTTATTCCTCAATGGTTCTCTATGGAAGTAGATTTTATGGGAGTACACTATCCGTTGAGTAATATTTTGTCTACTAGTAGTGGCATTATTACCAACTATTTCTTGAGTATTTGGTTTGTATTTCAGAGGGGCAAACATTCTAAAAAGAGAGAATTTGCTTACTTTATGGGGGTTTCTGTTTTTTCTACTTTTTTGAGCCTTATATTCTTCCAAGTTTTCTTTTGGTGGGTTTTTGATACTTATCTTAAAATATGGTTCTTCACTTTCAGCCGAGAAATACTTAGCAAAGTATCTGCCATTGCTCTAGTATCTATACTCAACTATAGTGTGAAAAAACGAGTGGTATTCAACGGATAAAATTTTGAAATTATGGTGATTTTGGTTTATTTATGGCGTTTATGGTTTGTGATATTAGGTATTTTTCTAGTATTAGTATTAGGTCCGTTTGTTTATCTTTTTTCTTTCAGAAAAGAACACTATAAAATCTGCTATTTTTTTATTAGACTTTGGGCTTTAGGATTGTTTTATGGTATGGGCTTTAGATACGAGTTAATTAAAAAAACTTCAAAAAACCTCAATCCTAACACGCAATACATTGTAATTGCCAACCATACTTCTGTGATTGATGTTATGCTGATGGTTATCTTATTACCTAATCACCCTATTTGTTTTGTAGGAAAAAAAGAATTGGTAAAAATCCCCATTTTCGGAACTATTTACAAGAGAGTGGCGGTGATGGTGGACAGAAACAGCCCGAAAAGCAGAGCCGAAGTGTACACAAGGTCTGCCGAAAGAATGAGAAGTGGACAAAATATGGTGATTTTCCCTGAAGGTGGCGTTCCTGATGACACAAGCATTATTCTAGACGATTTTAAGAACGGAGCCTTCTCCCTAGCGGTGGAACATAGTATGCCACTAGCTATATTTACGTTCATCGGGCTTAAGGAAATGTTCCCTTTTGATAATTCTAAAGGTTATCCTGGTAAAATAAAAGTATTCTTGAATGAGATTATTGATAATCCTATAACCTATAATGTAGAGGAACTTAAAGTAAAGGCACATCAACTTATCAAAAACACACTAGAAGAAAACACTCTGTAATATAAAATAATAAATTATCTTTGCTCTTATAATTTTTAACAATGGAACAAAATACAGCACAAACCAAATGGTCTCAATTTATATCCCTAATTATTGTATTCTTCTTTTGGGGATTTGTAGCCGCAAGTAACGATATTCTTATTCCTGTTTTTAAGAAGAGTTTTACTCTTTCTCAGGTGCAGTCTCAACTAGTCGCGTGGGCATTCTATGCTGCTTATTTCATAGGTTCGGTTATATTTTTCATCATTTCTTTGTTTAGTGATATTCTGCAAAAATTTGGCTATAAAAAGACCTTAGCCTTCGGGTTGGTAATTTCTGCGATTGGTGCCTTTTTGTTTGTACCAGCAGCTAGTAATCATAGTTTTGGGTTCTTTTTAACAGCTTTGTTTATTGTAGGATTAGGATTTTCTGTTCAACAGATTGTTGCCAATCCTCTTGCTATTAAAATGGGAAGCCCCGAAACTGGTGCTCACAGACTAACCTTAGCAGGAGGCATCAACTCTTTGGGAACTACCATCGGTCCTATTTTGTTAGGATTAGCTCTTTTTGGAACGGAAGGCAACGGAGATACTAGCCTAAACCTCAACGATGTTAAATTACCGTTTATCATACTTGGTATTGCCTTTATACTCGTGGCGGTATTTATGCTATTTTCTAAAATAGAAGACCCTTCTAAAGACCTCACTTCAGATGAAGTAGATAATACAGACAAAGATTCCTCTTTCAATATCTTTAATTATCCGCAACTCCTATTAGGAATGCTTGCCATTTTCATTTATGTAGGTGTTGAGGTTTCTATTATTAGTAATTTACCTGCTTTATTACACACAGCAGAATTTGGTAATGTTTTAGAACATAATATTGCTCCTTTTGTATCGCTCTATTGGGGTAGCTTGATGATTGGAAGATGGAATGGAGGCATCAATGTTTTCAATACCTCGTCTTCTACTAATTTAGCTTTAAAATTTATTGTTCCGTTCATAGCATTCGGAATTATTTTAGGTGCTAACCATCTAAGTGGAAAAGATATTTCTGCATTTTACATTTACCCTATTTGGATTTTGATTTTTATCGTTATGAGTTTCCTAGGTGGCAAAAACGCAGGAAAAACACTAATGATTTTTGGCGTAGCTGGTGCAGTAATGATGATTTTAGGCTTATTTTACCCAGACAAAGAAATTGCCAAATATTTCTTTATTTCAGGTGGATTATTTTGTTCTATTATGTGGCCTTCTATTTTTGACTTGGCAATCGCAGGGCTTGGTAAAAACACAGGTAAAGCCTCTTCGTTCTTGGTAATGATGATTCTAGGAGGTGGTGTTATCCCTCTAATACAAGGGTGGGTTTGCGACCACGACCTTACTTCTCCAAACGGAATTTTAGGAATGACTTATACACATTTCTCGTACATTATTCCTGTAATATGCTTCAGCTACTTGGCATTTTATGGTTTTATCACTCCTAAAATTCTAAAAAAGAAAGGCGTTATTCTTTCTGAAAGTTCTAGTAATGCACACTAGTGATTTACATAAAAAGAAAAGATTTTGGGCAGGCGTTTTGTTTGCCCAATTTGTTTTATTCTATATTTTCTCCAAAATTGCTTTAGCCGTTAAATTCTTCAACTCTTTTTTTGAACTAAAAAAAGAAATACATCAATATCTTTCATCTTTGTTTCCTTTTTCTATTGGTGATGTGTTATACATTGTTTTATTTATAGCTCTCGTTTATAGCTTAGTTCTAAGATTTAGAAAGAAAAAACAATCATTACTAAAACTATTAGTAGGAGTTAATATATTCTATTTCATCTATCAAAGTTTTTGGGGAATGACTTATTTTCAACCACCAATAATAAATCTTTTGCCCAAAGAAGAACCTAGTATTAACGAAGCTAAAACTCTCGCTATTAAATACCTCAACTTATGCAAAGAAAGTAGAATGCAGGTTTCCGAAGATTCTAACAGGGTTTTTAAAATAAAAAATTTAAGTATCGTAACCTCTGAAATTCTTAATCAACAGAGGCAACTTCCTTTAGGCTTAAACTCTAAAATAACAACTGATATATCCAATTTCAAACCTAGTATTTTTTCTTTTATAATGAATGATACAGGTATTTTAGGATATTACAACCCCTTTTCTACAGAAGCTCAATATAACCCTAATCTTCCCGATACTTATTTGCCATTCACTCTAGCCCACGAAAGTGCCCACCAGCTAGGTTACGCAAGGGAGCAAGAAGCTAATTTCATAGGTTATCTCATAGGAATCAATAGTGATAATACCGAACTGAAATACAGCACTCAATATTTTGTCCTCAAGAGTTTGCTTAATTCGTTAGTAGATGCAGAACCTCAATTTGTTGAAAAAATTCTTAGTGAATATTCCGACGGAATGAGACGAGACCAAGCTTATGAGAAAGATTTCATAAATAAACATACAGGACTCGTTTCTGATTTTTTTGGATTAACTAACCACTTATTTCTTAAATCTAATCAGCAAGAAGGTAGAGTTACTTACTCTTACTTTATTGAACTTTTAATCAAATACGAGCGACTTTCTATCACTAATTAAAAAGAGTCATACTATCTTTTGGGATAATATGACTCTAAAAACACAAATGATGAAAAAAATTTATTGCTTAAGAGAAATTTACTCCTCTCTTCTTATGCTCTCCAAATATACACTTTTTTATTTAAAAAAAACAAGAAATATCATATTTTTTTAAGAAAATTTCACTTATAAACTATATCCCTTATTTCTTTAACAAGAAAGGATAAATCATCAGAGTTATTCGTCCCTAGCAAATATAGATTTACAGGCACTTTTCCCTTTGAATAAGCTGGTTGAATATAATTTTTGTCCAAAATTACAAAACCATTACGCTGGTAAAACTCCAACCTCCTAGATGCTAGCTCTCCTAAATTTTCAGGTTCTGATTCCAAGATTACCAATGGAAATTTATTCTTTAAATAATTCAATACTTGAGAACCTAAATTTTGATTTCTAAACGAAGTATATATTTCAAAATGCTCTACAAACAAGCATAATGATAAATCCCACACAATAATATAGCCTACACTATCTTCTCCCCTTATAATTTCTCTTATAGGAGAAAAATCTTTTCTAGCTAAAGCCCAAAAACCCGCTTCATCTCTGCGTTCGTCTTTTGGAAAAGTATTTATATAAGACCGATAGATTTCCTGTAGTTTAGTAATATTATTACTATTCACAGGCTTTATTTGTATCTTCATCATAAATCAAATACGCTAGGTCTTCTTACGATAAAAATATCTTTTACCCAAAGTAGGAATGCCAACCCTAAATAAAGAAGGAAAAATACACCTGCCGTCGCAAATGTAGAATAAATGAAAAAGACCCTTAATTTTGACACAGGAATCCCTAGTCTAGACCCCATTCTAGTAAGTACACCAAACCATTCACGCTCAAATCTGTGTCTTAAATTTTCAAACATAAGCCTCTATCTTTTTAAAAGTTGATATCCAATGCCGCAAGTTAGACATTTTTTCTGACTACAAAAGTTTTTATACTGAAATAAATAGGCTTGGCTGTCCATACCCGTCTTAATAGGAACTTTTAAAACTTCCCACTGCTCTATGATACTATTTTTTTCTGGTTTAATATTTTGATAAAAATCTAAAATGGTTTCGGAAATTTCTTCCTCCAAATGTTTATGATAAGTATATTTTAAAGGGAGAACCGCATTAAGAATAACTAAATCTATAAAACTCTTCGTCAATTTTTTAACTGATTTTTTATTCGTTAATTTTCCGAAATTATAATGATTATCCCAATATTCCGATGCTTTAATTGGCGTAAACAATTCATAAAGCTCCTCAAGGCAAGACGCTTTAATTACCTTCGAAAATAAATTTTGATGCAAATGGTAAAGATGAGCCAACTGAGACAACCTTATTGTAGGAAAATTCGCAGGTCTTAATCTTAAAAATTTAGGAGCCACAAAAGCATCATTCAATTGATATTTGGCTTTCAGAAAATCAAACTCTCTTTTCCACATCTCTGTTTCAGTATCGGAAGGCATTTCTAGCCACCCACTCAATCCAAAAAATAAGGCTTCTAATTGATTTTGATGGTGCCTTATTTTATTTACAATAGCAAAACCTACACTTTCCGCCATTTGTTTGAAAATGGAAGCGTTGATTTTAAGTCCAAAAGCATACGCTAAATTCCGAAACAAAACTTCTTCGTAATTATTTTTAGTTTTAGTAAGTTCTGTTTCTATTTCCAAAGACTTTTGGTCAAGTTTTTTAAGTAAAGTTTCCTCTGAAAACTGAAACGGAATTTTAGAAACCTCTATCAACTTCTCACACGGAATAAACTCATTTTGAGCCTTTAACTGCTGATATTTCTCTAGTGTAGAAATTTCCAAATAATCTTTAAGCTCTAATGTTGGGATATTTTTCTCAACTAGCTCTTCCACATCTTTATCGTGAGTATAGACCACATGCAAAATAATATTATCATATTGCCTATTCAAATGATGCTGATGCTGTTGATAATCCGAAGATTTCAAATGCAATTCTATACTTCCTGCTAAAACAATATTTTGATATTTAATTTTAGCAAACAAAAAATCGGCTCCCTCGTCGGAATTCCACTGACCAAAATCTAAAACCTCTACCTTATTACCTTTAGTATCCTTAAAATCAAAAGTTTTAAAGAGTTTAAAATTCCAAAGATATTGCAGTAGTTGCTCGGTCATACGAAGAGTAAAGTTAGCTTTTAAAAGATTCTATTGTTTCACGATACATTTGCTCGTATTGTGGAAGAATATTTTTTAAATCAAAACGCAGGGCTACTTCTTTTGCTCTTTCTTTCATTTTTTGGAGCAAAGCATCGTCTTGCAAGAGATTGATGGTCTTTTTAGCCATAGTTTCCACATCGCCCACTTCCGTCAAAAAGCCTGTTTCTCCTTGTATATTTACCTCTGGTATCCCTCCTGCATTACTACTAATCACCGCATTCCCTGCCGCCATTGCTTCCAACGCTGCCAAACCAAAACTCTCCTGCTCAGAAGGAAGCAAAAACACATCAGTACATTTTAAAATCTGGTACAAATCATTAGTTTTACCTAAAATCCTTATTTTGTCTATAAGGTGTGGGTGAGCCATAAGAAAGTCGTTAATAAGCTCCATATCAGGACCTTCGCCAATAATAACCAGTTTACTTGGCACTTTTTCCTGCACTCTTTTAAATACCTCTAACACATCAGGAATTCTTTTAACTTTTCTTAAATTAGAAACATGAATCAGTAGTTTTTCGTTATCTTCTGCAAATTGTCTTCTACAACAGCCTACAAAACTGTTATATAAATCGTTATCAATAAAATTTGGAATAACTTGTATTTCTTTTTTAATAGTAAAGGCTTTTAAAGTATCTTTTTTAAGACTTTCCGAAACGGAAGTTACCGCATCTGAATGATTGATAGAAAACTGAACCGCTGCCTTATAACTAGGATGTTGCCCCACCAAAGTAATATCGGTGCCATGTAGTGTGGTAACTATGGGAATTAAAATACCTTCATCTCTCAGCATCTGCTTTGCCACAAAAGCTGCATAAGCATATGGAATAGCATAATGAGCATGTATGAGGTCTAATTTATAAAGTTTAACTACCTGATAAATAGCCGAAGACAATGCAATATCATACGGCTGATATTTAAACAATGGATAGGTTTCAACATTTACTTTATGAAAAAAAATGTTAGGGTTGGTCATATCCAACCGTGCGGGAAGGTTAGAACTAATGAAGTGTACCTCATAACCTTTTTGAGCTAAACTCATTCCTAACTCGGTAGCCACAATACCGCTTCCTCCATAAGTAGGATAACATAAAATACCTATTTTCATTTGCCTTTTAATATTAGTTTTTAACTTTAGTACTACATTCAATCCCGCTATTCACTGCTTCCACATCTATTCCCTCTCCTTCTTTTAAATCTTGATTTACCACCACAGGAAGTCGCCCGTGTATTTTAGTTTTACCTAAAAGTCCTTTGGCAGTAGCTTTCATAGACAATTCATTATTTTCATAAGCCACAAGTACCGTTGGATAATTCTTTATATTTATATCTCTCAAGGCGTAAGGACTACCAAACACTACTAATATCAACTGATGCTTAGCTGCTACTCTATCCAAAATTGCCTTAGATTTAGCAGATATTTTATAAGGCTTATATGCTGTGCTGTTATCCTTATGAAGCCCTACAATAATTGAAGTATTTTGAGGTAAAGTATTTAGTTTATCTTCTGTAATAAGCTCCACTTCTCGTTCATTTTGAAGCTCTTTAATAAAGTCTTGATAAGGAGCTTCCTCCAAAGGTAAATAATAGTATTTTGATGATTTTAAAGGTAGAGCCTTTGCCTCATCTTTTATCAATGTTAAAGCGTTGGCGTATAACTTTTCCGTTAATTTTTGATGAGTATCATTATTTAAATCTCTTTCTATGTTATTGGCATCAATAGGTTTAAAATCTTGTAAACCTAGTAGATACTTTGCTTCTAGAATTTTCATTACCGATTCTTTTAGTCTATCTTGAGAAATCTCGCCAGACTGCAAAGCCTTCTTAATTAACCTTTTACCAGAAGGTAAATCTTGAGAGAACAGCATAATATCATTACCAGCTTTAAAAGCCCTTAAATCTAACTCTCCTGGATTGAATCTTTTTGCAACCGCATTCATATTAAGAGCATCGGTAATAATAAGCCCTTGATAACCGTACTTATTTTTCAACAAATTAGTTACAATATTATGCGAAATAGAAGCAGGAATTCCCTTTTGGTTTTCCAAAGACGGAACATAGAGATGAGCCACCATAACACCGCCTATTTTTTTATCCATAAGTGCTTTAAATGGGGCTAACTCCACTTTATTAAGTCTGTGTAATGAATGATTAACCACAGGTAAATCTAAATGAGAATCGGTATCGGTATCTCCATGTCCAGGGAAGTGTTTAATACTTGCCAAAACGCCGTTATCCTGCAAACCATAACTGTAAGCCAACCCTTTCTCTATCACTTTTTTCACATTAGACCCAAAAGAACGATTACCTATAATGGGATTGATAGGATTGGTGTTAACATCTACCACAGGAGCAAAATCCCAATAAATCCCCATTCTTTTACAATCTTCAGCTATTTTGGCTGCCATTTCATAAATAAGCGTATTATCCTGAATCGCCCCAAGCGTCATTGCCCAAGGGAATTTGTGTGCTATTGGAAGCCTTTGGTAAAGTCCCCACTCTGCATCCATACCTATCATCAAAGGTATTTTAGATTTACCTTGAAGTTCGTTTACTAAACTTATATGCCTACGTGTATCATCTTGCATCAATATAAGCCCTCCTATATTTTCCGTCTCTACCAATGTCTTGACTTGATTGATGAAAGATTCCCCTTTATTAGTATATAATGCAACTATAAAAAGTTGCCCTATTTTCTCGTCTTCAGAAAGCTGTTGATAAGTTTTTTCAGCATAAACTTTGGCTTCTTTTTTTAGTATTTCAGTATTATTTTTAGGTATATATTGTGCTTTATTATTCCCAAAAATAAAAAATAACATCGCACAAACTAAGACTGTTCTAACATTTATATTCATTATACTCAAAGAAATTAGTTGTAACCACAACAAATATACAATTTTATTATAAGCCTACTATTAAAAAAACAAGAGCATCTTTTTAGTAAAAAAGAGCTCTTTAACCTTATATAATTGATATTATGATTATTTATTATCTTCTAGCAGGTGTCCAAAGTAAGTTTTTTTTACTTTTAAATAATCCGCATTAACTTCATTAGATGGTATTTGTAAAGGAATCCTCTCATTAAGCTTTATTGTGCTATCCTCTACAAATTTCAATTTATCTGGATTATTAGTAAGCAGATTAATTTCTTTTATACCCAAACTGGTTAACATATCAATCGCTACACCAAAATCTCTCCCATCGGCAGGTAATCCCAAATGTAGATTTGCCTGTACAGTATCCATTCCTTGCTCTTGTAAAGCATAAGCCTTAAGCTTATTGATAATCCCTATATTTCTACCTTCTTGCCTTAAATAAAGAATAATACCACCATTCTTCTGCATATACTGCATCGCAGCATCTAGTTGCTGCCCACACTCACATTTTTTAGAATGAAATATTTCTCCAGTAATACACTCAGAATGAAACCTCACATTGACCACTTTAGAAAAGTCTGTATTTTCTGCAATCAACGCAACATGTGGTGTCCAATCCATTTCATTATCAGAAAATGCAATCATTTTAAAAACACCAAAATCGGTAGGGATATTAGCCTCAGCCTGTATTTTCAACATAAAATAAGCGTACCTTTACTTAAAAGTTATCAGAAGATGTTTTAATAGATTCTAATAGTGTGATGTTGGTCTTGATTTTAACCAAATAAAAATTAAGAGCTTCATCTTCTTCCAAAGAAAGATTTTTCCTCAGCCCTTGAAGTTTTTTGTAACTCTTTTGCAAACCGTCTAGCGTTCTTACCTTTCTATTTTCATTGTGTTCCCTAAGTGCGTAAAGATACTCAGAAACATTAAACTTTATTAAATCTATATGCTTATTTATTGCTGCATCTGAAAACCTCGGAAGTTTATCTGCCGCTGTTGATAGTTCAGAAGCATACTTTACTTGGCTAACATTCACACTTGCATTCATAACTATGGCATCAGGTGAAGTTTTTGCCTCTCCTTTAGAAACAATCCCTTGCGAAAGAGGAGATAAGTTAACTTGCTCTACGGAACAAGAAACCAGTAAAAATATAGTGAATACTAAGGGTAAGAGATTTTTAAACATTTTTCTTTTGATATAAAACTGGGTTTAGACTATCATCATTATACATTTTCATTTGCTTATAAGTCTTTATTTTGTTGTTACCGCTCTCTATATCAAATAATAATCTATCTATAGCTGTACTCAAATCTAGCTTCTGCTCCTCAAGAACAGCCAATTTATTAGAACACTTCAGTCTATGTTTCTCGTCTGCTGTATCTCTTAAGGTTTCTATCTTCATATGATAAATCTTAAGAGCTAATATAGACAATCTGTCGATAGCCCATGCTGGACTTTCTGTATTGATTTTAGCATCTTCCTTAGGCTTCACAGATTTATATTTTTCTAGAAAATAATCATCTATATACTCTACCAAATCGGTTCTATTTTGGTTAGATGAATCTATTCTTCTTTTAATCTTTAGAGCTTCCTCAGGAGATATGTTTTCATCACGAATAATATCCTCTAAATGCCACTGAACGGTATCAATCCAATTCTTTGAATACAAAAGTCGTTCCAAAGTATTTTCGGAGAACGGATTAGACTCAACTGCATCTACATCATCTGTTTTATGATAGTCTATAATGGCTTGATTAAAAATATTCCAAGCTTTTTCAGAAAAACTCATTTAATTTAAAATCTTACTTTTTAATTATGATTTTTTGCTTTCTTCCTCTGTTGAAGGTTTGCTTTTATCATCTTCCTTTACCGCGTCTTTAAACTCTTTAATACCTGAGCCTAAGCCTTTCATAAGTTCTGGAATCTTCTTTCCTCCAAACAAAAGTAATAATACAACCACGATGGCAACAATCTGCCAAGGTCCTACTGCCCCAAGAATAGCTACTAACATATATTTATCTTTATAGTATTAAAACAAAATTTTGGTAAAGATAGCAAAATTTATACATATAAACTAATACGCTATCCTTACCAAAATTTAACCCTCTAATAGATTTGCTCTACTTTTTCTCTTCTTCTGTTGAAGGTTTTTCTTCCTCCTTTACTGCATCTTTAAATTCCTTAATACCTGAACCTAAGCCCTTCATCAGCTCCGGAATCTTTTTCCCTCCAAACAATAAGAGTAGTATAACCAACACTATAAGTATATGTTGTACTGATAGTGCTAAAATAGTCGTTAACATAATTTATTTATATTTTTATTCAATTTATAGTTAATTTGAGACCCATCCCATAGGATCAACAGGAGTACTTCCATTCCAAATTTGGAAGTCTAGAGAGTAAGCTCCCTCAAAATCCTGTGCTATAGTCCCAATTGTAGTTCCTGATGAAACCTTCTGATTAGGAGAAACCGAAACATCAGATAAGTTGCTATATATGGTAAAATAGCTACCATGTTTTACAATAACCGTTTTAGTCCCCCCGACAAAAGAAATTCTTGACACTTCACCAGGGAAAACACATCTTGCCTTAGTACCAGGAGAAACAGCAATTCTAATCCCATTATTCTCCTCAACTATATTCTTAAATACCGGGTGTGGCTGTCTACCAAAACGGTGTGTTACCTGCCCTCTCTCCACTGGAAAGCCTATTCGCCCTCTATTTTCAGCAAAATTAGACCCTGTTGCTGCTCCTACACCAAACGCGGTCTTCGTTTTTTCCTCCGCTTTTTTCTTTTCCTCTTCTTTTCTCTTGGCTAGTTCTGCCTCAGCATCTCTTGCTGCCTTAGCTTTTTCTTCTGCAGCCTTAGCTCTAGCAGCAGCTTCTCTAGCATCTTTTTCTGCGGCTATTCGACGAGCTTCGTTCCTTGCATTTTCCTCTGCTTTTGCAAGTTCAGCTTGTTTTCTAGCATCATCTTGCTTCTTTCTTTCAATTTCTGCCAATCTAGCAGCTTCTGCTTCCGCTTTTTTTCTTTCTCTTTCTAATGCTTCTGCCCTAGCTTTATTCTCGGCATCTATTCTTGCTTTTTCTCTAGCGGCTGCCTCTCTCGCAAGTCTTTCTCTTTCCAATCTAGCCTTTCGCTCTGCCTCTTCTTTCGCTTTAGCAGCGGCTATTTCTTCGTTTATTATCTTTCGGATTTCTCCTTCTATTTTCTTAGCTTGCGCTTGCTTTTGTTTAAGTTCAGCCGTAAGAGCTGCCTCATTTTTCTTGAAGTCTTCTAATAATAGTTCTCTTTGTTTTCTATCATTCTGGATTACTAAAAGATCTTTCTGTTGCTGAGTAAGAATATTTTCTTTCTCTTTTACTGATTTTTGTTTCAGCTTTAAAGCTTGCTGAATTTCTGCCGCTTTACTACTAATCTCTTTAGCTTTTTTATCTTGATAATCAGAGTATTGTTTAAGATATTGTACTCTTCTTAGAGCCTCTCCCAAATTTTTAGCCGATAGAATAAATGTAACTTTATTTTGAATACCTTTATTCTTATAAGCTTTTACTAATATTTCAGCATAGTTTTTTCTTAGTATAGCCAGTTCTTTTTTATACTTATTAATTTCTTTTTGACGAAGATAAATATCATCTTCAATCAGCCTTTTCTCCTTTTGTGTATTATTATAAACCTTCTCTCTTAGCTGAATTTTTTTATTAACTTCGTTAAGGTGTGCTATCGAAAGCCTTGCCTCCTTCTGAGTTTTAGCAAGATTAGAGTTGATAAGTGCAATTTGTTTTTTCAGTTCAGCACTTTCTCTCTGAAGCTGCTCTTTCTTCTGAGAAAAAAACAACCCAAAGCACAACACACTCAATAAAAAACTTAACTTCCTAAATATCATTTAATTTCCTTCTTTGTATAGTTACTTGGCACCGTGTATGGTGTATCCATAGTAGAGGAGTCAAATTTCGTGTTTTCTATGAAAATCTGGTCTGTTTTTTTTGCTTTTATAATAATTTTAACATTTTTAGGCAGATAATTTCCTTCAAAATTATCCCAATTGGTATAAAAAACTTCTAGATAATCAGGTGTTTTGGCGTCAGATAATTTTACCCTGCTAAGATTAAACATGGTATCATAATCTAACTCTATTTTATACTCACTTACCTTACCATCTACTGTTATTTTTTGATTTTTAGCCGATGTTAAATGATAACCTTGTGCATTTTTAGTCAAATCAAAATCACCATCTTTAATAGGAACAAAAGTCCTCCCTACCAATAAATTCTGAAGAGCAGAGTAATCGATAAAGTTAACATTTAGAAGTCGATTAAGATAAGAAAAATCCGAATCTATGTAAGTTTTATTATACTTCTCATAGCCTTTAACGCCTTCCAGCGTAGCGACACCTCTTGCTACATTAAAGAACAACGCTGAAAGATTTACCCAAACTTTCTTTTGATTTTCTATATAAACTAATGCGTCCAACGTAGGAATTGGACTCCCATTATCTATCTTAATTTTACTGGAAATCTTTAAATTTTTAAAAGCAGACTCTCTAAGGATATTATTGAAAAAAACTTGGTCTTTTTCTATCTTTTTATGTGTATTCACAGGTGGTGTGGACGGAATATTCTGCTGTGTTTTGCACGACACTAACATAAGTACAGCTATCCCTAATAACCAAAGTTTATTCATAATATTGAATGTTAATTATTTCGCTATAACGGAAAAAATAGTTAAAAACTTATACTCTATTTAGAAAGAAAATCTAACACTGAATAGTCTCCTAGCGAAATTTCTCTAGATACTCCAAAATATTTAGCAGAGTTACCTATCATAGAGTTACTCAAATTACCATGATTAATCAGGGTTTTTTCCTGTATTAAAGAGTTATCTATATTAGAATTAACTACCTCAGTATTATTGCCTAAAGAGACGTTAGGTCCTATTTTGGAGTTTTTAACAACCACATTTTCCCCTATAAAGCACGGAGGAATAATAAGGCTATTTTCTATTTTAGCAGACGATGGGAACGAAGACATCGCGTCTTTCTCATACTGTAATATCTTACTATTGGTTTCTACCGTTGCATTTTTATTTCCACAATCCATCCAATCGTTTACCTTACCTAAAGAGAATTTAGCACCTTTCTGTCTTAGATTTTCTAAAGCTACGGTCAACTGATATTCTCCTCCCTGCATTATATTATTATCCATAATATAATTAATCTCCTCCATTAATTTCTCAGCAGATTTAAAGTAATAAATACCTATAATAGCTAAATCTGAAACAAAGGTTTGTGGTTTCTCTACAAAGTCCGTAATAAAACCATAATCGTCTAACTTAACCACACCAAAAGCCGAAGGATCTTCTACTTTCTTTACCCAAATTACACCGTCCGAATTAGTATCTAAAATAAAATCGGCACGGAAAAGAGTGTCTGCAAACGCTACTACCACATCGCCTTGCATAGAATCTTCTGCACATTTTATTGCGTGAGCTGTACCTAGAGGCTCATCTTGAGTATAAACACTACCTTTAGCTCCTAATTTTTCTGCAATCTGGATAAGAGACGCTTTTACCTCATCACCAAAATCTCCAATGATAAAAGCTACTTCCTCTATGGGTTGCCCTGCTACTTTTGCAATATCTTCCACCAATCTTTGTACAATAGGCTTCCCTGCAATAGGTATAAGTGGTTTTGGAACTGTAAGAGTATGTGGTCTCAATCGGGAGCCTCGCCCCGCCATAGGTACTATTATTTTCATATTATTTTATATAAATTACTAATTAGACTTCAAATATAATATTTTAATTTTTCTTCTCCCAAAAATAAACGACTGATTAAATTAATTTTTCACTCTAAATTTATCAAGCAAAGAAGAAAGCAAATGCCTCTCAGAAAAAATAATGCCAAACCCGAAAATTAAAAATAAAATATTACCAATCCATACATTTGCTTCAAATATCTGATACGACAAAAATGAAAATACAGATAACACCAAAAGCACCAACATTATTTTTTTCATATTATAAGGAATTGGATAATATTTCTGTCCCAAAAAGTAAGACACTAACATCATTAAGAAATAAACCAACAAGGTTACCCACGCCGATATCATAAAGCCATAATCTTTGAGCAATACCAAATTCAGTACAATAGTAATGATTGCCCCCAACCAAGAAATAAGCGTACCAACAAAGGTTCTATCCGTAACTTTATACCAAGTAGATAAATTATAATAAATACCGAAACACAAATTACCCACCACGATAATAGGTACTATATCCATAGCTATCCAATAAGAGCTATCTGTAATAAAAATTGATTTTAACCAACTGATATTCGCTACAATACCCAAAGCTGCCACAGATGCAAATAATGTAAAATACTCCGTGATCTTTGCATAAGTTTTTGGCGCATCTGCATTATTCATTTGTTTAAAAAAGAATGGCTCAATACCCATTCTATAAGCCGTAACAAATAGCGTCATTAGAACCGCCAACTTATAACAACCTCCATAAGCCCCTGCTTCTGCCTTGGAAATAATGTTATATTGTACCGTTTTATCAAAGTTTTCGTTTACAACAAATGCTAATCCCGCCAACATCAGTGGATATGAATATTTTATCATTCGTTTAAACAAATTTATAGAGAACTTAAACCTTATCTTGCTAACTACAGGAAGCAACATTACAAACGCCGCCACACTCGCTATAATATTACTTACAAATGCGTAGGACACAGATGTCTCCATACCCAAATCTTGGGAAAGTTCTTTAGGCACAAATAAAAATAACGCCAAAACACTCAATACCTGAATCAGCACTTGTGCCACTCTAATAGCAGAATACTTTATTGGTTTATTATTAAATCTAAGCCACGCCAACGGAATTACACAAATAGTATCAAAAAAGGCAATCCAAGCAAACCATTTAATATACTCAGGGTAAGCGGAGTACCCTAACGAATCTGCTATACTTTGATTAAAAATATAAACACCACCTAAAAATAAACTTGCTGTGAAAAACAGAAACCAAAACGAAGTATAAAATGCTTTATTTTCGTTTTCCTTCTCTGCCGAATAACGAAAGAAAGATGTTTCAAACCCAAGTGTAAGTAGTATGTTTACATAAGACATCCAAGCATACAGGTTGGTAAACTGGGCAAACTCTTCCCTAGAGATATAGTAAATGAAAAAAGGATTAAGTAAGAAATAAATAACCCTCGGCAAGATGGCTCCAATACCGTAAATGATAGTCTCGTTGAGTAATTTTTTCAAAGCAAAAATTTCTGCAAAGATATAGAAAATATAAACTTCTAGTCTATACTACAGCCTAGGTTTCTGTATTGATTTTTGAACTGCTCTACCCACTTACGATATTCGTTTTTATCCACCTTATCATTAAAGAAAGTTTCTAAATAATCAATAGAAAAGTCATTAGGATAATTTTGCATACTATCTAACTTATCATTATACCAAGCCTCATTCAAAAGGTAGTTAATGCAGTTAATATCCATCTTAAACCCATACTCATGATAAGAGTTGGTAGCAGAGCTTTGAAAGGTTGTTTTCATTGCTTCCTTAGAAAGTCTTGCTATAAAGTTAGGGTTATTTTTATGTTTATTATAGTAAGTGGCAGCGTTTCTTAATTGTTGTTTTTCGTCCACCTTACCCTTTGCATCTTTCCAGACTTCTAGCCAATATTCTTTTTTCCATAGTCCCATCAGGATAGAATTGAGCGACCAGTATTTTCTTTTGGTATAATTATCAAATTTTCCTAATTTATAACCTATTGTAAAGAATTTATATTTATTATAAAAAAACAAATCCATTAACCACTTTGAGCCTAAAAACAAATCCTTAGGTCTATTAAAATTGATGTCTTCGTTAATTTTACCTATCTGGAGATATTTATCATCTTTAAAGTTACTTAGCCAGCCTAATTTTAAAAGATTGATGTTATTTTTCCGCACCTCTTTTAATAACCCATCTACATCAATCGTTTCCGTAAACCACACATCATCTTCTGTAACGATACAGTAGTCCGCTCCGTTTTTAACTGCTTCTATCCATAAATCGGTTGGAATACTAAAACCATCTATATCCTTCCCCAATAAAATATTATCTTCTACAGCCTTTACTTTTTGGGAATACGATTTTGAAGTTCTAACATTGATATAAGGATACTTCTCCTTTATTTTATCCAAATACTTTTGAGGAGTACCATCATCTAGAACCGTAATAGAATAAGTTCCCTTCACATTTCTTTTAATAGACGCTAGACAACGGTCTAGATAGTATGCTCTATTGAATGATTTTATGTATATATTTATCATTTGATAAGCTTTCTAATTAGTTTTTTTAAAAAAGAATTTTCCTTTTCAAAAAGGAATTTTGGAAGATTATTAACTTCATCTATATTCTTCCCATAAATCCTACTCATCTTCCTTCTTTTCAAAGAATTTAGCAAAACTTTATGCCAATTATGATTAAGCTTATCCTTTTTATTTTTATCCTGAGAGACTCCTTTCTCGTGTATTCTGTATAGGTATAAATTTTTATTAATATAAGCAAAGTTGCCCTCATCATAGAGCTTGAGATACAAATCTTGATCTACCGCCGAAGTGAGACTCTCATCTATGCCTATTGTCATATCATATACAGATTTTTTAAACGTAAAAAAATGATTAACAGAAAAGTCTATATTGAAGAAAAAAGAATCATTATTTTTAACCGCTTTAGTTCCCTTAAAATCCCTAACATAGGCTAGTTTCTCATCACAAACACTTATATTAGAATGAGTGGCCACAATACTATTATCTCCTTTTTGGTACTCTTGAATACTTTTTTCAATAGCATCAAAAATAATGGCATCGTCAGGGTCTACAAAACCACAAATATCACCAGCTGCCAGTTCTACACACTTTCTTTTGGTGTAGCCTACCCCCTTATTCTCCTCATTTTTAAAGATTTTAAACCTAGTATCATTTTTTACTAAATTTTGTATTTTTTCTAAAGAACCATCGTTAGAACAATCATCCACAAGTATAACTTCAAAATCTTGATAAGTTTGATTGATGATGCTATTATAACAATCTAGAAAATAATTATAATTATTATAATGAGCTACGAGTATTGAGAATAAAACCATCTTATTATTTTACTTTTATGAATTGTTCTATTAAACACTGAACAACACTTAAATGCTGTTCCTGTGAAAAATTTCTCTGACATCTTACTCTTGCTGCATTTCCAATCTTTATACTTTTTTCCATGTTTTCGTATAGAAATAACATATATTCCCCCATCTTTTTCCAATCCTTTTCATCTACTAAAAAACCTGTTTCATCATGCACTATTGTTTCCTGTATTCCCGCATGCTTTGTTGAAACCACCGGAAGTCCCGCCGCCATAGCCTCTAAAATTGCAACTGGTGTTCCCTCTTTGTCTCCATTAGATGCTGTAACTGAATGCTGAACAAAACAAAAACTATCAGCAAGGTACTGTTTTTGTTCTTTCTCGTCAATCCAACCCACAAAATTAACATTTGAACTAATCCCTAACTGATTTACTAAATTCATGCATTTATTAAGAAGTTCCCCAGAACCAGCCATCACTAATCTTGCATTAGCATACTTTTTTACCACCTCATTAAAAGCAAGAATTGTTAAATCTGGAGCCTTGGTTTCACAAAACCTCCCAATAGCCAAAAACTGTTTTGAGTCATAATTAGGTTGAATATTGAAAAAATCTTTACTAGGTCCTATCGGAGAGTAAGTAATTTGATCTTCACCAAAACCCAATCGTTTGAGTTTAGTAATCATATCTTTAGCAACAGGAACGACTCTTGTACCATACAATGCAAGCTCTCTATACTTTTTTGAGAAATGCTCAACAACACTATTCTGATTTATCTCATATCCTAAAACATTAGACAAAACAGGAACATTCAATTTTTTACACGCTAAAAAAGAAGATGCAGCAGTGTTCAGAAATTCAAATAATGCAATATCTATTTTTTCTTTTTTCAAAAGCCTAGACAATCGTCTAATCTTATTCTTTTCAATAAGATAAGGATTGTTAAGCGATATTAGGGCTATCCAATAAAGTATCATTTTCTGTTTCCAACTAGGTGTACCTTCCTTAAAAACAGGAATTAACCCTCCAAAGAACACCACTTTTTCGTATGGTAATTTTTCTATATAAGGCTTACTAAATCGCCCCATTACCTTATTTTTACCATTAACTAATATTGCTATTTTCATATATTTTATTTTAATCTTGAGTAAAATAAATAAACAAACAGTTTTAGTAAAGGTTTTCTAAAAAATAAAAATACAAACTTTAGAAATTTAGATTCTTGTTCTATACATCTTTTATCTATTAAATTATAATTCTCTTTAATCTTTATTTGATGACTTCCCTTAATACTTCTTAAATACTGATTTACAAAAGACGTATATCGTTGTCTAAAGTCAGGAGTATCTGTAAAAACTAATTGTTTTCTCCTAAAATCATTTAAATAAGTTATTATTTTCAAATAGGTCTCTGTGTCATATTTTTTTGTTACAGCAGAATTATCCCTATAAAAATAATTATAATTAGCCTTACCAATCGTTCTTATCGCTGAAATATATTGAATATATTCAAGAAAAAAATTCTCATCTTCTCCATACCTTAATGCTTCATTAAATTTTAATTTATTTTTAACTATAATTTCTCTCTCAAAAAACTTATTAAAAGGATTCCCCATAAATTCATTCTTAGCATATTCTGCTCCTTCCAAAAATATAATTTTATCTTCAAAATTAAAAAGTCTCCTTATTCCTGTAATACTACAACGATTAATATCTTGTATAATTAACACCGAATCATCTATATAATTATCTATAAAATCCTTTAGATAATCTGCATCTACAGTATCATCTGCATCTATAAAAACAAATAAACTCTCCCTTAGCTTGACTTATACCAAAATTTCTTGCAAAAGAAACCCCCAAATTAGATTGTTTAAAATACTTTATTTTTTCATTATCTAAATATGCTTCCAATACATATTCTGTTTCATCAGTAGAACCATCATTAACAATAAGTAATTCCCAATTTTTATAGCTTTGTGCTATAATACTTTCTATACAATTTCCTATATATTGAGATGCATTATAAACCGGAACAACAACTGATATCATCTTAAATATCTTTGATATGGGTTATGTCTTAATAAATCTTGTTAAAGCTCTCCTACTTCACCATACCGCTCTATTAACAGCAGCATTTCTTCTTTTACACTATTATGCAAAAAACAATAAACTTTCACCTAAGGATGATTTTCTGTCTTATAAAATCTACTAAATTTATTTCAACAAAATGAAAGTGTAATTTCCATTTTAACCTTTCAAATAATTTATAGTAATTATTCATTATTATAAAGATTTCACCATCAACTCTTGTTTATTAACCACAATACTATTTGCAGGAATATCTTTATATATGGTACACCCTGCTCCTATTATCACATTATCCCCAACAGTAACTCCTTTTAGTACAACCACATTACTCCCAAGCCAACAGTTTTTACCTATTTTTATGGGTGCTTTAGTAAAAATGTGATGCTCTACTTTTCCTTTTGTATATTGATAGTTATGGTCGTAAATCCTCCCCTCTATAGCCTTAGAAATATAATTTTCATGACCATAGGTAATCATTACTACACTTACCAAATTATTCATGGTTTTTATTAATTGTTTTCTTTACAACAGCAGGAACACCTGCAACTAAACAATTATCTGGTACATCTTTGGTAACCACAGAACCTGCTGCAATCACAGAACCACTTCCTATCTTTACATCTGGTAATATTGTAGCCCCCGTACCTATAAATACCCCATCACCTATTTGACATCTTCCTGAAATACTCACATTAGGACATACTTCAACAAATTCTCCAATTATTGTATCATGTCCAATAGTACAGCCCAAATTTATTAAAGTTCCTTTTTTAATTGTTATATCATTAGTAATAATTGTACCTGAAGCTATGATAACACCTTCTTCAATCACATTACCATAGCTACCTATTTCTGAGTTCCTACTTAATACCATAGAGCACTTTCCTCCTTTTGAAGAAAATTTCTCATACATTTTTTTCCTAAGGATAGGATTTCCCACTCCTATTGTAAAACTAGTATCCGTTTTAAATAATTCCTCAGCTTCTTCTAAAGACCTTAACACTTTAAACTTCCCATAAATTAAATCTGGTACATCAACACTAACATCATCATAAAAATATAAGTTATCAATAGCTTTTTTTTGATGAAAAATTTCAAGTACCTCTTTTGCCAATCCTTTTGCTCCTACTATTAACATATTTCTCTTATTATATTTGTTACTTTTAATATTTCTTTTTTCGAAATTGAATCAAACAATGGTAAACACAACACCCGTCGACTGATACTCTCGGATATAGGAGTCGGCACATAATCAACATAATTAAGTGTATTAAGACTTGGATAGAAGTATCTCCTTGGAAAAATATTCTTATTATTCATTTCTTTTTGAACCCTTAACAACTCTTCTTCAGTTCTAAATACCACTGGGAAATAATGATAATTCCATTCGGTATTTTCTCTAATTTTCAACACCTCAACTCCTGTTCCTTCAAGCAAACTCAAGTATAAATCTACCGCCCTTTTTCTACCATTCAAAATTTCATCATAATGGTTATATACCGCTAATCCCATGGCTGCTTGGAGCTCACTCATTTTTGCATTAATTCCCACATCGTAAAAACTCGTGGGTGTTTCATGTCCAAAATTATGCATATAGAATAAACGATGCATAAGTTCTTCGTCATTAGCAATCATACAACCTCCTTCTCCACAGTGAAATATTTTGGTAGCATGAAAGCTGCAAGTACTTACATCTCCATAACTAAATAAACTCTCACCTTTATATGTAACTCCGAAAGCATGTGCTGCATCATAAACAACCTTAAGACCATATCGTTTTGCTATCTTTTCTATTGCCTCTACATCACACGGATTACCAAACACATGAGTCGCCAATATAGCCGTTGTATCTGATGTGATAGCACTTTCAATTTTTAATGGGTCGATAGTCAAGTAATCAGGCTCTATATCTACAAACACTGGTTTACAATTCTCCCAAACAATGGACGAGGTTGTAGCGACATAGCTAAATGGCGTGGTAATAATTTCTCCTTTCAGATTAAGTGCTTTAATCGCTATTTGAATCGGTAGAGTTCCATTAGTAGTTAATACGATATTTTTAACATTAAGATATTTCTTAAGTTTTTTTTCTAGTTCTAAAACCAACTCCCCTCTGTTAGTCAACCATGCTTTGTCATATGCCCTCTGAACAAAAGACATATATTCTTCTATTGGAGGCAAATAAGTTTTTGTTACATTTAGCATATTTTTTAATTTTAAAAAAATTATATAGATTTTACCATTAGCTCTTGTTTATTAATCACTATACTATTCGCAGGAATATCTTTATATATAGTACATCCTGCTCCTATTATCACATTATTTCCAATGGTAACTCCTTTTAGTACAACCACATTACTCCCAAGCCAACAGTTTTTACCTATTTTTATGGGTGCTTTAGTAAAAATGTGATGCTCTACTTTTCCTTTTGTATGTTGATGGTTATGGTCATAAAGTTTTACCCCCTCTCCAAATAAAGTATTATCTCCTATTTCTATCTCATCTAAACAATTGATAGAACAATAATTATTCATAAATACATTATCCCCTATTATTAGCTGTGCCCCATTCCCCACCAAAACATTGCAATAATTTCTAATACTAATACCATTTCCTAACTTAACATTTTTTAGGTTAGGATAAAACGAAAAATTACAAAAATCCCCAAATTTTAAATTTGACGAATATTTTCTTATTTTTTTTAAGTTAGGATATTTAATTAAAAAATAAATAAGTCTCAAAAAGAAGCCCATAAGCAGAATTTAGCACCTACAAATGTATAAAAAATAATCGTATTTTTGCCAAAAATAAATCTATGCAAAATAGAACATCTACTCCTTTGGTTACGATATCCATTCCTATTTTTAAATGTGAGGATTTTTTGGAAAAATGTTTACAATCTGTATTAGACCAAACTTATCCAAACTTGGAAGTTACCCTCATCAACGACCAGACACCTGATAACTCTGTAAAAATTGCAGAAGACTTTATTTCTAAACATCAACTTAATAATTGGAAGATCTATCATTTGGAGGAAAACTCTGGTCTATCTGTTGTTAGAAACAAAGGAATTGATACTGCACAAGGGAAATATCTTTTTTTCTTAGATAGTGACGACACCATAACACCCAACTGTATAGAAACCTTGGTTAATATCGCCGAAAACACTAATGCAGAAATGGTAATTTCCCAGCTTGAATGTGAGCAACTTGAGACTGGAGAGAAATCTATCTGTATCAAAATAAAAGCCTCTGAAACAGAAATTAAAGGAAATGATAATATCTTAAAAGCATTCTCAGAAAGCAAATTAGTAAGCTATGCAGTGAATAAACTTTTTATAACAGAGTATCTTAAAAACAACAAGTTATACTTTGTAAAAGGGCTATTTGCACAGGACGAGCTATGGACCTTTCATTTAGTCTTAAAAATGAACCATATTGCCATCCACAAAGACATAACCTATACTTACTATTTGCATAAAAAATCCGTTATTCACAACCGAAATAAAAGAAATTTTGACAACTGGTTTACCATAGGACAACACATTAACGAAGCTTTACAGAATGAAACCAAAAAAGAAAGAAAGAACCTCATTTTAAAATACCTTACCAACTATAAAACCACCACCTTACTAATGAATTGGAAGGCTCAAAAAAACGAAACTCTTTGGAAGGAGAGTTACTCTAATTACAAAACATTAGCTTCTTTGAGCCTATTAGACTACTTCTCCACTAGCTTTACCATTGACACCAAAAAGAAAGATTTTCTTAATAGTCTACCTACCTGGCTTGGTATGAAGATTTTTAAGTACCGCTACGAAAGATAATATTTGGACAAAATATTTTTCAAGTACAAATGTTTGTTATTAAGACTGTTTTCTACAAAATAGTTTTCTACTTCACTTGAAATACTAATTGGATAGCCTGCCCCTGCCTTTATCAAGTTAAGATTTGGTTTAAGTTTGATAGCACTTTCTAATATCTCTAGTATTTCAATAATAGTATAATTATCTATGTAGGCTAAATTAACAACTCTATTAAGCTGTTTTTGTTTGAGTAAATTAAATACAACAGCCTTAACATCTTCTGCATCTATCAAATTTCTTGTCGCCTTTGTATGAACATTTATTACCTCCCCTCGTTTCACGGAGTTTACAAGGTAGTTCATTAACAAGTTAGGATTCCCTCCTTTTCCCACCACATTACTTAGTCTTAAAATCAAATATTGAGAACAAGTTTCTACAACCACTTGCTCCATTTTAAGTTTATGTAAAACATAAGGACTCTCCGCCTTGGAGGAATCATAAATACTACAAGTAGAAAAGTAGAGAAATATCTTATCCGAATTCTCTTCTATTGTTTTCTTTACCAAACCCTCCTCTCTCTGGAATTGAGCTTCATTCGTCTCTAAAGAATTAGAAACTCCCGAAGCAAAAAACACCACATTATCTAAGTCAGCTTCTTTAAATAGAGAAGCTATAAGTCCATTACCTATTATCATACTTTATCCAAAAACTGTTGTAAAGAATTAGCAGAAATACAATTATCTAATACCTTTAAATAATCTTTTTTTATCCTAGAAGAAAAAAGCCTTAATTTTTCTCTATTATCGTATAAATCCATTATTGCAGATGCTATATCCTCCACTGAGCGATCAACGATAATTCCATTCAGCCCATTTTCAATTATCATCTTGGGGAAACCTATCGATGTAGATATAGAAGGCACATTGGATAGAGAAGCCTCTGCGAAAAGAGAAGGTCCTGTATCAGCACTAGATGCAATAACCACTAAATCTACATCTTTATAAAAATCTAAAAGCCCTTCGTACTCTCCTGAGAATCTAGTCTTTAAACTTATCTTACGTCCTGTTTCTTGAACTATCTTTACAGCAGGTTCTATAAACTGCCGAAAACCTTTCATAGGTCTATCTGGGGTCCCAGTCCAACCAATAGTTAACCCTTCTTTATTACCTACATTATTGTTTTCAATAAATTCATTTTGGCGATAAATACCATTTGCTTTTACTAAATGAATTGGAAACATAGAATAGTCCAAATACAAATTCTCATTTCCAACAATAACACCATCATAATGACTAAGATAATTGCTATAAAACTGTTCTCTATTCAATGTTTTCACATCAATATTCTTCTTAATATCAAAGGAAGGCCCATCATGAGGAAATGAGTCTGTAAAAAGACCAACAAACCTCTTTTTTGAGTTAAAAGGCAACTGAGAAGTATATTGAATATAATAAGCCATCTCTATTATGTAATCAAAGTTCAATTGATTAACTTGTTTTCCAGAGTGAATTTCATATACAGGAGGAGTTTTATAAACTGGAAACGAATATTTTTTTGAAGAATGAATTCGAAAAAAGACATCCTTCCCATTATTCATCCATTGGCTTAGCTTATTTTTAAAAACATCCTTTAGACCAAACTGTTTATATCTTAGCAAATAGTTCTCAGAAAATGTAATATAACACTCATAATTGGACAAGTACTCACACCATGTCTTAACAATAAAGTGATATGCCCAATTCGGTTTATCTACCACAAATAATATAGATTTTTTATTTCCCATAATTATCTTATTAAGTTTTTATACTCTAGTGCCTTTTTCTCCACAAAATGCCACGATAGCCAACCCAACACAAAAGATATAACAAGGCTAAAAAACATTAAACAATAAGTATTCAATCCAAAAACATACAATAACGATTGTTGCACTAGCCAACCATATATGTATATACCATAAGAATTATCTCCTATTGTTTTACCTACCTTGTTTATTATTGGTGTAGATGATGTCCCAAAAAGGATAACCACAAAGGGTAATACAAAATATTTAAATGGTTTATATTGTTCAAAATAGATACTTCCTATAAGAGCTACTAACCCTATAATTATTATCAACCATTTAGTTGAACTATTTATTTTTGAAGTTAAATATGTTAGTAATGCTCCTGCAGAAAAAAAACATCCTAAATTATAAAAGTTAGGAGAAAACAAAAAAAACTTTGAAAAGAGCCTGTTGTTTAAAAATAAAGGAAAAAAAATAGAAAGTAAGTAAAACAAAAAAAATAAAATCAGTAGCATTCCTAATCTCCACCTAGATTTAATAAAATAAAACGGCACTAAAAGCATATACATCGTAAATTCATAACAAATAGTCCACAAACTACCATTTATTGTTTTATACGGTAGATCTTCAAAAACTCCAAGGATATTGTGTTGCAAGTTGTACAAACTTAGTTGTCTTGGTAAATAAGTGAAATAACTGGTATTATTTAAAATAGATCCTTCCCCTTGATAAAAAAAGGGAACCACAGACACTGTCAGCAAAAGCATTACTATAAGAGCTGGATACAGCCTTAGAACTCTTTTCCATATATAGTTTTTTATAGAGGAACTTCTTTCCAAGCTCTGATATATTAAATACCCACTAATAATAAAAAAACAAGCTACCGAAAAACCTCCTAAATCCAATTGTCCATTGGTTATTACCATAAGTATCTCCTTATCTCTAACTTCCGTAAGCGGATAAGAGTGTGAAATTATTACAGATGAAGCAAACAGTAATCTCAAAAAATCAAAATTATTTTCTCTTGCTAATGAACTCATCTCTTATAAATGTTTAATTTCCTCATAAGGCTGCTCTTTGAATAAATATTTGATCCAATTATCCAAAGCATATTTTTGTGTAATTTGTTTTGATAATTTATGGTATGGTTTATTTTGAAATGCTTTTATATCCTCTGCATAAATATCTATATTATCAAAATCTACCACTAGAATATTATCTGGGTGATAAAAATCATAATTGATAACATCTGTGTTATTTGTAATCATTTTAGTTTCATAGAGCATACATTCAAAAAACCTAAAAGAAAGACCAATATGATGTTTTTTACATATATCGATTACTATTTTGCTATTTTGAGTCTTTTGTAAAGTTTCCTCTATGCTAGTGGGAGAAGTAATATACTGCACCTTGGGATTTTTAACTAAATTATTATCCCCTTCCAAAAAAGACTGCGACACAAAAATATTAAGTTCTACATTACCATCAAGATACTTTGCTACATTATCTATTTTGACATCCCTTCTTTGTTCAGGCAAAGTTCCCGCTAATGCCCCTACATAAAACACATCTATTTTTCTGCTATCATATGGTACTAAGTCTGTATTGTCTGGAATATAATAATTAGTACAAAAAGACATATTTAAGTCGGGATGATTTTTAATATCTTTAATATCAAAAGAGTATATATTATCCAAATGCTTTACACTTTTAACAAGACTTTTTTTAAAAAACAACCTAAGCCCATCCCAAATATAGCCTACCGTAACATCTCCCATTTCAGAAGCTAGTTTTACCAACTTTGAAGAGTACTCTTCTGGCTTTATAATTAAAACATAATCATATTTTTTGCCTTTTTTTTTCAGCTCAAATAGTTTATTATAGAAAAAACGGTTATAATGGTTTTTCTCAGCAATTAGATAATACTGTTTATTTTTCCTGACTATTCTTTCAAAAATATTTCTAAACTTATCTAGTAAATAGTTATTCTTAAACTTAGGAGGGTTTTCTATATCTAGATAAGTAACGTCCAGTCCTAGTGCAATCAACCCCTTCACTAACTGCTCATGGAGGCTTCCTTTAAACATCCTCCACGGATGATAAATAAGTAATATTTTTTTATTTGATAAGCTCTCCAACATCCCTACCTATTTAAACTTAACCTAACCATTTTAATTAAATCCATAAAAAGTATATTTCCTTTTTTCAATAAAGTATAATCCAAATTCCTAAACCTTAGTTTAGATTGAAGAAAAAATAAATAGTTCTTGGGAAGCTTAGATATCTCTCTCAAACGATCTAGCCTTTCTTTTCTATTCAATTTACCTTTGTATATTCTATCAAAGATATTGATTCTAAAAAACTCTTCTGCAAAAGAAATTAATATTGGTAAATTTTCATTTCTTTTATCATAATTATTGAGAACAAAGTTATAATAGTCCGCCCTAAAAACATACCTTAACAACTCCCTTTCAAAAGGTCTTTTCTGATTAGATATAGAATTGGGGTTATAGATATAATGATAGTTTGGTCTTTTTGAAAAAACCACCTTCTTTACATACTTAAAGTACTCTAAATTCCATTTTTCATCATCCCCAAGTTTTATTTCAGGATCAAATTTCAGCTGATGATCAAAAATAATTTTTCTAGAATAAAGCTTATTCCAAGGATATCCCCCTGGTGCATACAATATATTTTTATCTATCATTTTTGCAAAATCTGACTTGAGTATAAAGGCGTCATTATCAAAACTAAAGAAATTTCTTTGAGAGTCATCATCTATATCTCTACAAGCATCCTGAACCACCATAGTATACTCATCTTCAATCCCTTTAGCAAAATCTTCTATATAATGTGGTTCCACCCAATCATCCGAATCCACAAAACAGAAAAAATCACCTTTTGCTAAAAGCATTCCCTGATTCCGTGCATTACATACACCTCCATTTTCAAGATGTAAAACTTTTATTCTGTCATTTTCTTTTGCAAATCTATCACATATTTCTCCACAACTATCAGGAGAACCATCATTTACCAATATGATTTCGTAGTTATCATAAGTTTGGTTAATAAGAGAAGAAATACATTTACTTAAATAGCACTCCACATTATATATGGGCACTATTACTGAGATAAAATATGACATTGTTTTTATTTTATTTTGACAAAAGTAACAAAAAAACACTACTTTTACACAGTAAAAAGCAAAATTATGAAATACGATTATCTCATTGTTGGAGCTGGTCTTTTTGGCTCTATAGCGGCGTACGAATTAACAAAGAAAGGTTACCGCTGTCTAGTGATAGAAAAAAGAGACCATATAGGTGGAAACTGTTATACTGAAAATATAGAAGGTATCAATGTTCACAAATATGGTGCACATATTTTCCATACCAATGATAAAAAAATATGGGACTACATCAATAACTTCGTCGAGTTTAATCGTTATACAAACACTCCAATTGCTATTAACAATGGGAAAGTATACAACTTACCCTTCAATATGAATACCTTTCATGCTATTTGGGGAGTTAACACCCCCGAAGAAGCAAAAAAGAAAATATCACAACAAACAGAAAAGTACGCCTCTTTAACCCCTCAAAACCTAGAAGAACAAGCGCTTAAACTAGTTGGTGAAGACATTTATAACCTTTTAATAAAAGATTATACTGAAAAGCAATGGGGCAAATCAGCCAAAGAATTACCTTCCTTTATAATAAAAAGACTTCCCCTAAGATTTACTTACGACAATAACTATTTTAATGATAAGTATCAAGGAATACCAATAGGTGGTTACACTAAGATATTTGAGAAACTATTAGAAAATACAGATTTAAAGCTAAATACAGATTTCTTTGAAAAACGAGAGTATTTTGAAAAAATATCAGATAATATTATTTATACAGGACCTATAGATCTATTCTTTAACTACAATAAAGGAAGGCTAGAATATAGAAGTCTGAGATTTGAGAATGAAATTCTAGATACCGATAACTTCCAAGGGAATGCCGTTGTAAATTACACCTCCTTAGAACAATCATACACTAGGATTATTGAGCACAAACATTTTGAGTTTGGCACTCAAGAAAAAACCTACATAACTAAGGAATATCCCGATACTTGGAATGAAAGCAAAGAACCCTATTACCCAATTAACGACGATAAAAATATGAAAATTTACAATGAATATAGAAAACAAGCTGATGAGTTACCAAATGTTATCTTTGGAGGAAGAATGGCAGAGTACAGATATTATGACATGCATCAAATCATAGGCTCGGCATTATCAAGAGTAGAAAAAATACCACCAAAAAATAGCTAGAAATACATTTTCCTCCTATTTCAAATTAAAATCTACATATTAGCTGATCAGTCGTTAATATAATATCGAAAATTTATTACTCCAAAGATTTTCTTAACTTTGCTCCCATTATAGCAATATATCATGAATAACCATTTTGATAATGATGACGATGTGTTTACAGGCAAAGAGCACACACCCTTAAGAGCTGATGCCTTTGAGAAGACACCTGAAGAAAAAATTGCCATTATAGAGAAACATTTTGCCGAAATCATGCAAACTTTAGGGCTAGATATGACAGATGACTCCCTAAAAGACTCTCCTAAGCGAGTAGCCAAAATGTATGTAAATGAGATTTTTGGCGGATTACTTCCAGAAAACAAGCCAGGTATCTCTACTTTTAGCAACAAGTATAAATACAGACAAATGCTCGTGGAAAAAGATATTACAGTTTATTCTTTTTGTGAGCATCATTTTTTGCCTATCATCGGTAGAGCTCATGTGGCTTATATCTCCAACGGAGAAGTGATTGGATTATCCAAAATCAATAGAATTGTAGATTACTATGCCAAACGCCCACAAGTGCAAGAAAGACTCACTATGCAAATAGTAGACGCTCTAAAAGAAGCTCTCGGCACTAATGATGTGGCTTGTATTATTGATGCTAAGCACCTCTGTGTTAATTGTAGAGGTATCAAAGACACGGCTAGTTCTACCATTACAGCGGAACTTAGTGGTATCTTTAGAACTAATCCTATCACTAGGCAAGAGTTTCTGCACTATGTTGGTAGTCATGCAAAACTAGATTAAATCTAATCTTTTCAAAACGAAAAAGATATGCTTAAAATATATAACTCTCTCTCAGGAGAAAAAGAGATTTTTAAACCTATTTTAAACCATAATGTAGGCATGTATGTGTGTGGTCCTACGGTGTACAGCAATGTACACTTAGGCAATGTGCGTACTTTTATGTCCTTTGATTTTATTTACCGTACTTTAACCTATTTAGGCTACAAAGTGCGTTATGTAAGAAATATTACTGATGCAGGACACCTTACCGATGACGGCGATGTAAACAACGACCGTTTCGTAAAACAGTCAAGATTAGAAAAGCTAGAACCCATGGAAATTGTACAAAAATACACTGTGGATTTCCATAAAGTTTTAGAACTTTTCAATCTACTTCCTCCAACCATTGAGCCTACCGCTACGGGGCATATTGTGGAACAAATAGAACTTACACAAAAACTAATAGACAAAGGCTTCGCTTATGAAAGTAATGGTTCAGTTTATTTTGATGTAAAGGCTTACAACGAAAAAGGACTAAACTACGGCGAACTTTCTAAAAGAAACATAGAAGAACTTTTTGCCAACACTAGAGATTTAGACGGACAAGGCGAAAAGAAAAACCCACAAGATTTCGCATTATGGAAGAAAGCCTCTCCAGCCCATATTATGAGATGGAACTCTCCTTGGGGAGAAGGATTCCCTGGTTGGCACTTAGAATGTACCGCTATGAGTACTAAATATTTAGGTGAAAAGTTTGATATACACGGAGGTGGAATGGATTTAAAATTCCCTCACCACGAATGTGAGGTTGCTCAAGGCAAAGCATGTAATGGAACTTCACCCGTAAACTATTGGATGCACGCCAATATGCTGACAATGAATGGACAACGAATGAGCAAATCCACAGGAAACTATATCCTCCCAATGCAGCTTATTTCTGGCGAAAATGATTTTTTTGAAAAACCATTTCATCCATCGGTAGTGCGTTTTTGTTTTATGCAAGCCCATTATCGTAGCGTGTTAGACATTTCTAACGAAGCGATGATTGCCAGCGAAAAAGGCTTCCAAAGACTTATGGAAGCTATGAATGTTTTAGAAAATTTATCAGCTAACGGTAACAATACCACATTTAATATTGAAGATTGGAAATCTAAATGCCACGCTGCATTGCTAGATGATTTTAACGCTCCTATACTTATTGCCCATTTATTTGAGGCAGTTAAATTTATTTTTGCATTAAAAGATGGCAAAGAAAGTATAAGTGAAACCGATTTAATTTTATTAAAAGAAACTCTAAATAGTCTAGTATTTGATGTTTTAGGGCTTCAAAAAATAGAAGAAAATAATAACGAAAAGCTAGACCAAGCCCTTCAAATCCTAATCAACCTTAGAAACGAAGCTAGAAAAGCTAAAAATTGGGAGTTAAGTGACCAAATTAGAGACCAACTGCTAGAAAAAGGCATTGAACTAAAAGATGGTAAAGAAGGAACAGCTTATAGTTTGAGCTAATTCAATAATAAAAAAGGGACACTTTATAAAATGTCCCTTTTTCTTTTAATTTCATTTATCTACAAATAGTTCTAGGCTCCGCTTGTGCTTTAGGATAAATACAAAGCTCCGCTATAGAAACACGCTCTGGAGCGTTAATACAATATGCTACTGCATCTGCAATATCTTCGGCTTTCAAGGCTTCGTAGCCTTCATAAACGGCTTTAGCCCTTGCTTCATCACCTTTAAATCTCACTTTAGAGAAATCGGTCTCTACCGCTCCAGGCTGAATATTAGTCACTTTAATACCAAAACTAGTAAGCTCTATCCTCATACCTTCCGAAATCACATCTACCGCCCTTTTAGAAGCACAATACACCACTCCATTAGCATAAGTTTGGCGAGCCGCAACGGAAGAAATATTGATGACATGTCCTTTCTTAACCTCTTTCATTCTAGTAATAATCGGTTTTGAGACATAAAGTAAACCCTTCACATTAGCGTCCATCATCATATCCCAATCGGAAATATTACCGTCGGACAGAGGCTCTAATCCGTGAGCATTCCCTGCATTATTGATGAGTATATCTATATCCTTAAAACTTTCAGGCAAAGAAGTTATGGAGCGTTCTACCTCATCAGCGTTTCTAACATCAAAAACTAAAGCATATACCTCTGTTTTTAAAGATAATTTTTCTTTAAGCTCTTCTAAAACTTCCGCTCTTCGTCCACAAATGATAAGTCTATATCCCTGTTGAGCCAAAAGTTCTGCCGTAGCCTTCCCTATGCCCGATGTAGCTCCTGTTATAAATACCGTTCTTCCCATAAGTAAATATTGTTATTTAAAACCTTTTCTTTTAAGTTTAATCATTTTATATTTAAGATACCTGTTTAAGTCTTTATTCTTTACCGTTCTCGTATTGAATATCAAAATTGGAAAAACAACTCCAAACGCCAACACCAAAATAGTAAATCCTGCATTTAGCCCATTATTGATAATCTCTATCAAATTCTCCACTGTGATTGAATTTTCTTTTTTAGACGATACAATGCGTATAATCCCCATCATAAAATTATAGCCCAATGTACCAGGTATCATATTGATAACCGCAGGTATTGTAAACACAATAGGTGGTGTGTGTACTCGGTGAGCAAAGTACAACCCTGATAATCCCACTGCAGATGCACCCAAAAGCGTTGCCATTACCACTTGTCCATTCAGCACATAAACTAGCAGTATCGTCTTAATTCCAAAACCTAAAGCTCCCAGCAGTGCCACCGCCCAAAGTGCCCTTCTTGGAGTATTAAAAAGTACCGCAAAGCCCAACGATACAAATACCGCCCAAAATATTTTCTCTAAGATATTATAGTCCATAAAATAGTCTGAATACAAATACTGACAAATAATAACCTACCGCTATCATAAAAACAATCATCGTTCCTAAGGCGGCTTTAGCCCACCCTGAAACAATATGCCCCTCCAACAAATCTAAAAATCCATTGATTAAAGGCACTCCTGGTATCAACCAAAGCACACACGCCGTAAGTGCTGCATGACCTTCTGGCAAACCGAAGAGCAACGCTATTTTTACTACTGATACAGATACAAATGCCGCAACCAGACTCTGCATAAACAGATTATATTCTTTTTTAATTAAAAATAATCTTACCCAAAATCCAATACTACTCGCCAAAAACACCACCAAAAACTCTAAATAAGTCCCTGAAAACAACTGACTAAGAGCCGCCGTTGCAACACCTATCCACAGCATTTTAACCCACACAGAATAGTGAGGCTTACTTCTTATTTCGTCTAATCTTTTTTCTACTTCCTCATAAGGCAGTTTATGTGCTGCTATATCCCAACTGAGAACACTAATATCCGAAATAAGATTAAAATCTATACCGTGCTTATTGATAGTTTTTACCAATGTTTCTGTGTTATTTCCATCTTTATCATACAAGGACAGAAATATCCCCGAAAAAGAGAAAAACACTTCCACATGGTAGCCATAAGCTTCCGCAATACGCACTACATTTCGTTTTGTCCTCGTAGAGTTAGCACCATTAGAAATGAGAAGTGTAGCCACCTCTGTTAAAAGCTTTGCTAGTGTAGTTATAGACTGCTTGTTATGTTCTAAACCATGCTCCATATTATGAAAAAAAACAGATTGATATAGCTACCAATCTGTCTTATAATTATTTTTTGTCCGCTACTTCTTTAGTATCTGGAAATCTGTTTTGTGTAAAATCTCGTGATATAGCGGCTTTTTCAAATTTAAGTTTACCTGCCATAGTTTCTAGTATCACACCATCCTCTGTTACCTGTGAAACTCTACCGTGTATCCCAGATGTGGTAACCACCATTCTACCAGGTTTTAGAGATTCTTGAAAATTTTTCTCTTGCTTCTGTTTTTTCATCTGTGGACGAATCATAAAAAAGTAAAAGAAAACTATCATACCTCCTATCATAATGAAAGTCGGCATTATAGATGGTTGTGCTTGTGCTTGAAGTAAAATAAGTAAATTCATTGTTTTTTATTTAGTTTTATTTTTAGTGATAGACGACTACTGTACATCTGCTGTGAAACTTAATACAATAGGTGTTTTTTCTGTGTTAGCATAAACTTCTACAAATTTTTGCTGCATTCCTTGGAAACTACCTGAATCAAATTTAAGAGTTACCTTAGCTACTTTACCCGGTAATATAGGCTCTTTAGTATAATCAGGAACAGTACAACCACAAGTAGGCTTAACATTAGAAATTATTAGTGGATTTTTACCTGTATTTGTAATTTCATAAGTATGCTCTACTATAGAACCTGATTTAACCACACCAAAATCAAAACTTGGGGCCGATAAAGCCACCGATGTTAATGGCGAAGATTGTGCCTGCTTTACCATATCAGATTGCTCTGCGTGTAGTTGCTCCTCAACAGAAATTTGTTCTGCAACTTCCGTTTCTGGATTAAGCACTTCTGGCTTTTCATTTTTATTACAAGCCGTTAGAGATAATACACTAAATCCCAAAAGGGCAGTTATTTTTGTAATTTTTCTCATTGTATATTTATTTTAAAATTCACACTAATTCATTAAGTTATTGATATACAAAAAATTATAAGCATTTTTTCAATTTCAGGTAACGAATTAGTAACTCAACTTGCTTCTTTTGATTTCATTGATTTTCATCGGAACTCAATACGACAAAGGTACGATATATTTACTTTTTCACAAAATTCTTATAACTTTGCCTCGCCCTGCACGGTGCAAGCGTGCTCCTCTATAGATGCCGACTTGCACCGTGCAGGGCGAAGCAATGTAAGTTGATAGATATGCTTTCCTTACCAAAGGATTTTCTGCGATAGTTCCGTAATTTTGTAACAACTAATTTTAAATATTTAAGCAATATGGAACAGTATTTCAGAAAAGTCTTTCAAGACATTTACAAAGAAGAGGAAAAGGTAACATTACACGTAGAAACCATTATCCCCGAAGCTTTAGAAATGATTCGCTATCTATCCAAAGTTTTAGAAGAAACAAGGAACTATATCCTTGAAAGAGGATTTAATGACAAACAGGAGGAAATTCATTTCTTCAGAAACATCAAACCTCATATTTATGGAAAGTTGATGTACTACAATCGTATTTACAAAATGGAAATCATTCGTCCTACTACAAAAGGAAAAATTTATGAAGATTATTTCACTAAAGAAAAAAAAAGACTAAAAAGTAGGCACAATCATTTTTTGAAAACCAATGCGTTTTATACTTATTATTATTCAGGGAGAACGGATGAAGACCACAAATATTTTTTAAGGTCTTCTTTTCTTTTTCAAGAAGGGTTAGAAAATCATGCTTTTGATTTAGATCGACGGTTTTCAACTTACTATGATTATTTAACGGCTCGAATTATTGGCAGAGAGTTATTTTACGAATACCTTCACTTTCGCACAACCACGCAATTTGATAAAATCGCCAACGAAAACCATCGTCCGATTCATTGGACGGAAAGTAAAGCCGCTTTAGTTGAACTCCTCTATGCTCTTCACGCTGCAAAAGCCATCTCAAGTGGACAAATTAGTTTAAATAAAATCGCCATAACTTTTCAAGCCTTATTCAAAGTTGAATTACAAGATGTCCACCACACCTTTCATCGTATGAAAAGTCGTTCAGGTTCAAGAACTTTATTTTTAAATCAATTAGTCAATTCCTTAGAAACTTATATGGATAAAAATGTTTAAGAAATGACCAGCCTTCTAAGGGGCTGAATGACCTTTGCTCATAACTACCCATTGGCAAACCACACTCTCACTACTTACTTTACTAACTTCAAGATGATCATCAGTCGCTTTAAGCGTCTTTTTTTTGCTCTAAATTTATGATTATTAAGGCATAGGCAAAATGTGCTAAAATGTGTTAAATTTCTATCTACCCATTGGTAAAACTTGGCGTTATCATCGCCTGAGTCTTCTGAACTTTGTCCCCAGATAAACGATAAAATCAGAAGAAATGAAACTAATCACTATTGAAGAAAACCAATGGCTGCAATTACGCCAAGAGATTCAATTTATTCGGGAGTATATTCAAAAGCAATCCCAGTCCATAGAAATTATTGACCAATTATGGCTCAATAACCACGAAGTATGCCAATACCTCCATTTAAGCGAAAAAACACTTTGGCGTATGCGACAGAACAATGAAATCACTTACTCTAAAGTTCACGGACAATACTTTTACACTCTGGGAAGTATCCGAAAACTTATGGAATTTAATGTAGTAAAAAGTACAGAGGATTATTTAGAAAACCTAACCCAAAAAGCACATTCGTATGTTAAAAAAGGAAGACCTATTAAGTAAAACGAATGACGGACTGGAAGTATTTCGTTATTATGTTTCAGGGAATTGGAAAGTGGGACAAAACTTTAAAAACCCTTTTTATGATGATAAAAATCCCTCTTGTAATATTTACAAGGATAAAAAAACAGGCATCTATCGGATTAAAGATTTTGGGGATCCTCGTTTTAATGGCGATTGTTTTTCCTTAGTTGGCTATTTATATGGTTTGGATTGCACACAGCCTCACGACTTTGTAGAAATCCTAAAAATTATCAATCAAGATTTAAGTTTAGGATTAGATATTTCTTATTCTGATACACCTAAACGCCCCCAAAGAAAAATCAAAGTGGAGGCTAATCCCGCAACAACTATCGAATCGCCCAGCTATCGCCCCTATATGATAGTAGATAAGAACTTCAGTAAAATAGAACTTGACTATTGGGGAACATTTGGAATAACGAAAACAGTTTTAGATATATTTGGAGTAAAATCCTTACAATCTTTTGAAAGTATCAATAAAAAAGGACAACCCTATCGAATAGAATCCAATGATGATGAACCCATTTTTTCTTATCAAAATGCGGAACTTATAAAAATCTATCGTCCCCTTTCCAAACATCGTTTTCTATATGCAGGTATCGCTACGGATTATTGTTTTGGATTGGAACAATTACCGTTAGATGGTGATGATATTTTGTTTATTACGGGCGGTGAAAAAGATGTGATGAGTTTGTATGCAAAAGGCTTTTCAGCCATTTGTTTCAATAGTGAAAATAGTCATATTCCCATCTCTCTCATTCAATCTTTAAAAGGTCGCTTTCGTCATATCGTATTATTGTATGATGTGGATCAGGCAGGAAAAAAGGCGGTACAAAGTCATTTAGAAAAATTAAAGGATCTGGTAGAGGTATTAGAACTTCCTTTATCAGGAACTAAAGACGATAAAGACATATCGAACTATTTTCAGCAAGGCTATACCGCTAAGGATTTAAAAACATTGTTTTTGAAAATGCTTCAAAAAAAATATCAGCAAGGGCTTTCACTATTACAATCCTGTGAAATTCAATGGCATCAACCACCCGCCAAGCAAAAGATTATCATCACCTTAAAAGGAGCAGCTATCGGATTGCAAAGTAGTCTTTTAGGGGTTACAGGAGGTGAAGGAACGGGAAAAAGTCATTATGTGGCTGCAATGATTGCAGGGAGTTTATATCAAGGTAAAAATCCAATAGACTTACTTGGGCTTAGCGTAACTTACTGTGAGCATCAAGCAGTTTTATTTTTCGATACGGAACAATCCGCAGATCAATTGTACGACAACATTTCCATATTACTAAAACGAGCTCAGCTCGATGCTATGCCTTTAAATTTTAAAGCCTATTGTCTTACTCAAATTCCAAGAAAAGAGCGTATGAAAATCATTCGACAATGTATGGATACTTTATACTACGAGTATTCAGGGATTCATCTGGTAGTCATTGACGGTATTGCCGATTTAATTAGTTCCGCCAATAATGAAAGTGAAAGTATTGAAATGATAGAGGAATTGTACGCATTGGCAGGGCATTATCAAACCTGTATGGTATGTGTATTACACCTAACGCCAGGAGGATTAAAACTTCGGGGGCATTTAGGGTCGGAGCTACAACGAAAAGCCTCTGCGGTGCTTTCGGTAGAACAAGATCGAGCCAGTGCTTGCTCTGTGGTCTTACCGAAAAAAATTCGTAAAGGGGACCCCAACCAATTGCCTAAGATATTGTTTCGATGGGAGGCAGAGAGTGGAATGCACCGTTATTGCGGTACTCAAAAGAAAACTGAAAAGAAAGACAAGACCACAGAATTAGCCACTCTCGTATCTCCTCTATTTAGAAAGAAAGAAGTATGGGAATATAGTGAATTGGTGCAAGAAATTAAAGCCTTAACGGGGGTGCAGGAACGAACGGCGAAAAACTATATCCTAAAACTCAAAGCCAAAGAATTATTGATTGTGGACAGCCAAAATCCACAGCAATTAAGCATTGGTAAACTTATGAAAAAAATACTCAATCAAAAATAAAACACTAAAACTTACCCGTTATGAATATCGACCGAATGGAATTTGTAATGTGGATGGAGCGACTGATGGACCGCCTCGATCTACTTGCAGAACGCTTTGAAAAAGCTGAAAAGAAACGAAGTACCATCGAAGGAGAAGAATTACTCGACAATCAAGATTTAATGATAACTTTTAAAATATCCGCTCGTTCTCTGCAGCGTTATCGTTCTGAAGGCAAACTACCCTATTACACAATTTCTGGAAAAATTTACTACAAACTATCAGATGTACACCAATTCATTAGAGAGCACTTTAGTGTCCCTGTAAAAGCCAAAAAAGGACAATCAAAGCCAAAATAACACTGCCATATTAAATTCTAATAGACTGCTTCTATCTTCGTTCTGCGATTTTTAAGATTTAAATTTAAAGTTTAATGAATTGAATTTAAACCATCAAAAAATAATATACTATGGCTAATGCATCCACTGAAACAAATCCACAAGAGAATACGTCCGTTGCAGAAGAGCAATGGACGGATTTGTTGCTTGTGTATGACCAAGAGGAACAACAGATTCGTGCCGTAAAAGGATTGGATAAAGACGGGCAGTTAGAAACCGTTCCTCCAGTCCCGGCACACGAACAAGATTTTATGAAGGTGGATCCTCACGGAAATATACTCTCAAACTTCTTTAGTAATTTTCTAAGACAAGTGAAAAATCCAAGTCATTTTTCTTTTTTCAAAATTCCCATTCCCAATCTACTAAAAGTTCAGCTCACGCCAGAGGATTTACAGCCTTATAAAATCCAACCACAAGAATATCAATCTTTAAATCAAAATACAATGGAACAAACCAATGAACCCCAAGAAGTAAAAGATACTCAGGAAGTAAAAAACACTACCCAAGAGGTCAATGAAACCCCATCGCAAAATACTGCCGATGAGGCTACCCAAGAACAAAAACATCGTTACGAAGTAGACGATATTGATTGGAATACGATGAACAGCTTAGGACTCTCAAAAGAGTATTTAGAAAAACGCAACTTATTAGAACCGTTACTAAAAGGTTATAAAACCGACCGATTGGTACCTATTAGTATGAATTTAGGGAGTGCTGTTACTCGTTTTGATGCTCGTTTATCTTTACGAAAAGATAACGAAGGTAAAGTAAGTGTCGCTATCCACGGAATTCGTAAAGAACCTCAATTAGATTATCCATTTTTTGGGCATGAGTTTACCCAAGAAGATAAAGAAAACCTATTGAAGACAGGAAATATGGGACGCGTGGTAGAGCTTACCAATGTAAAAACGGGTGAAAAAATCCCCTCTATTATTAGTATTGATGAATTGACGAATGAAATTGTTGCTTTGCGTCAAGAATACATCAAAATACCTGATGAAATCAAAGGAATCAAACTTAATGAAGAACAAAAGCAAACCCTTATGGAAGGTAAACCCTTGTTTTTAGAGGGAATGATCTCAAACAAGGGCGAACCCTTTAATGCAAATGTACAATTCAATGCAGAAAAGCGTTATGTAACATTTTTGTTTGATGAGAATCTTACACAGAAAATCAATACCCAACCTACTTTTGAAGAAGCTCCCAAAGAATTAAGAGGTAGAAAACTTACCGAAGAGCAATACAAAGTTTTTTCGCAAGGCAAACCGCTGTACTTGGAAGGTTTAGAAAGTAAGGGTACAGGTAAAGTGTATAATGGTTACTTTACATATAACCAAGATACAGGTAAAGTTAAATTCACTTTCCAAAATCCTAATAAACAACAGAAAGAGGATAAGGTAACACGTCAGGCTAAAGAAATCAACAAAAAAGCCAAGGAAAATAAAACGACGACAACTACCACTCAAACTACAACAAAAACCCAAAAAGAAGCGACAAACAAAGGAGTGAAAACCACTACGACTACAACCAAGCGTACGGCAAAGCCTAAAACGCCTACAAAAAAAGCTACAAGTGGACGCAAAATGTAGGGCGATGGCGATATTGATGCAATTCATTTATCTAAAAACAAAAATCTATGAAAGTAATCCTAGCGGAAAAACCCAGTGTAGGCAGAGAAATCGCTCATTTATTAGGGGCTAATAGTAAAAAAGATGGTTATATAGAAGGTAATGGTTATGCCGTTACTTGGGCATTTGGTCATTTAGTACAATTGGCAATGCCTGAAGCGTATGGTTGTGTAGGATTCCAAAAAGAACATCTTCCCATACTCCCGGAACCGTTTGAACTACAACCCCGCCAAGTGAGAAAAGATAAAGGATATGTAGCAGATGCAGGCGTATTAAAACAACTTAAAGTGATACGAACTTTATTTGAGCAATGCGATTCAATTGTAGTAGCTACCGATGCAGGAAGAGAAGGAGAGTTAATTTTCCGATACATCTATGATTACTTAAATTGTCAAAAACCTTTTGAGCGACTTTGGATTAGTTCACTCACAGAAAAAGCCATTCTTTCAGGCTTTGAAAAACTTCGTCCAGGAAAGCAATTTGACCCTTTATATCACGCTGCCCAAATGCGTAGCCAAGCCGATTGGCTGGTAGGCATCAATGCTACCCAAGCCCTGAGTATCGCCGCTGGAAGCGGTGTATACTCCCTCGGGCGGGTACAAACTCCTACTTTGTCTATGGTTTGTGAACGATACCTCACGCATACCCAATTTGAGAAAAAACCGTATTGGCAATTGCAGTTAGTGCATCAAAAAGGACACCTCAAATTTAATAGTCTTTCCACTCTGAAAACAGAACAAAAAGAAGAAGTAGAAGAATGGAAAAAATCCGTAGAACGCCATCCAAATGCTGAAGTGCTTTCCGTAGAAAAGAAAACGGTAAAAGAGCAACCGCCTTTACTCTATGATTTAACTGCACTTCAAAAAGAGGCAAATAAAAAATATAGTTTTTCGGCAGACGAAACCCTAAACATCGCTCAAAGTTTGTATGAAAAGAAATACATCACTTATCCTCGGACAGGAAGTAAATACATTTCGGAAGATGTATGGGCAGAAATTCCTTTATTGATTCAGCAATTAGAGCATTATGAGAACTATGCAAAATATGCACAACAACTCAGACGCTCCTCTCTTACCAAGCGTATCGTCAATGACGTTAAAGTAACCGACCATCACGGACTGCTCATTACTGACAAAATACCGACCGAACTCCCTAAGAAAGAAGCCCTCATTTACAAAATGATTGCCGGGCGTTTATTAGAAGCGGTATCGGAAATTTGTATCAAGGAAACGCAGATAATAACTGTGGAAGCAGGTTATAAAAATTACGAAATTAAAGGTTGTACGATACAATCTGCAGGTTGGAGGGCAGTCAATGGCTCTTTTTCAGAAATAGAAAAAGAAGAGGAAATTCCGCAAGAGCTTCCCGAACTACAAAAAGGAGATACTTTAAAAGTAATGGACAGTCAAATTCTATCCAAAACCACCCGCCCTCCAGCATTATATACAGAAGCGACTTTATTGTCGGCTATGGAATCGGCAGGAAAGGATTTGGAAGACGAAAATCAACGGCAACTACTCAAAGGCACAGGTATTGGAACTCCTGCTACCCGAGCGGCAATAATAGAAACTTTGCTTAAACGAAACTATATCAAACGTCAAAAGAAAAGCATAATTCCTACCGAAAAAGGGTTGAAAGTCTATGAATGGGTCAAAGACCGAAAAATCGCTGATGTGGCATTAACGGGCGAATGGGAAGCCTCTCTCAATGAAATTGAGGAAGGGCAACTCCCTCCAGAAAATTTCCTACAAGCGATGAAAGACTATACCCAAAAAATTACAGAAGATTTTTTAACGATGGAAATCGAAGGAATTGCTTCACCTGCATTCGTTTGCCCTGTTTGTAAAAAACAAAGTGTTCGTTTATACAAGAAAGTTGCTAAATGTATGGAAGAAGATTGTCAGTGGTTATTTTTCAGAAATGTTTGCGGAAAACAGGTAAATGATGAAGCGATAATGGCTTTGCTGGAAAATGGAAAAACAACGCTTTTAAAAGGATTAAAAAGTAAGGCGGGAAAAAGTTTTGATGCTTATTTGGTTCTTCAAGAAGACAGTTCTACCTCATTTGAGTTTCCGCCTCGCTCTAAAAATAAAAAAGGAAAATGAAAATAATCAAAGCATAACAGGTTTAAACAATAAGTATTTGACGGCGAAAAATGCCGTCAATGGATAAACATCTAAACTTATTTTCTTTGAAATGTTTGCGTTAATACTCAAAAAGTGAGTATATTTGCAAATAAATCAAATTAAAAGGAATGTTTATTACGAAAATAACGATTAAGGACTGGGTAGAAGAATTACCTAAAAAGGGGATTATGACTTTTAGTATTGAACAAGTACGAAATCAATTTACAAATTTAAAAGAACAAAGTATTTCCAATGCTTTGCACCGATTAAGTTGTAAAGGAAAAATTTTATCTATTTGGAAAGGATTTTATGTAATTATTCCTGTTGAATATGCTTTGAGCAAACAAGTGCCGCCCTATCTATATATAGATGAACTAATGAATTATCTGGAAAGGAATTATTATATCGGCTTATTAAGTGCTGCCAGCTTTTATGGAGCTGCACATCAACGCCCACAAACTTTTTCTGTACTTACTGAATTACCGCCTTTAAGAACAACCTTAAAGAATAATGTACAGATTGTTTTTCCAGTTAAGCGTTTCATCACCGAGGAATTATGGACATTACATAAAACGCAAAACGGTTATGTAAAAGTATCCACTCCTGAAGTTACCGCCTTGGACCTACTTATCTATGAGAATGAAATAGGTGGTTTGAATAGAGCGACTGAAGTCATACAGGAACTTTGTGCTGAAATGGATTTTAAGAGAATGCCTAATACGCTAATATCTCAGTTTCCGATAGCAAGTATCCAGCGTTTAGGTTATGTACTTTCTATTTTAGAAGAAAAAGAGTTGGAGAAAATACTATGGAAGAAATCCCAAGAAATTGGACTAAACTTTTGGAAAACACCTCTAAAAACAGGTAAAGAAATATCTGATACAGACGACTATCATCCCGTTTGGAAAATAATAATAAATGAACAAATATACATTGACGAATGATACCTAAAAATGCAATTACTTATTGGCGTTCCATTGTTCCGTGGCAGACACCAGAACAAGTAGAACAAGATTTAATTATCTGCAAAGCTCTGGTAGAAATTTATAAAGATGCTTTTCTATCAAAACATTTGGCTTTTCGGGGAGGAACTGCCTTGCATAAGTTATATTTATCGCCACAACCTCGCTACTCGGAAGATATTGACTTAGTTCAAATCAAAGCCGAACCTATTAAAGAAACTATCGACCGACTTCGAGAAGTCCTGTCCTTTTTAGGAGAACCTTATGTTCGTCAGAAAAGAAATAACAATGTACTAATTTTTAAAGTAGCCTCAGAGATTCCTCCTGTGGTTCCCATTCGATTAAAAATAGAAATCAATTGTAAAGAGCATTTTACAGCATTAGGATTTTCAGAAGTTCCTTTTGAAGTGGACAGTCCTTGGTATAAAGATAAGGCAAATATTGTTACTTATTCATTAGAAGAATTAATTGCTACTAAACTAAGAGCTTTATATCAAAGGCGAAAAGGTAGAGATTTGTTCGATTTATATAAATGTTTGACCAAAACTCATCTTGATGTTGAAAAAATAATTCAAATCTATCATCAATATATGAATTTTTCAGAAGGACAAAGTCCTACTCAAAAACAATTTTTAAGAAATTTAGAATTGAAATTAGAGGATAGTGAATTTTTGGGGGACACAGCTTTACTGCTACACCCTAGTGAGAATTACGACCACCTAATAGCCTACGAAAAGGTACGAACTGAACTCATTGAAAAAATATAATTAATCATCAATAATAAATATAAAAATTATGGCAACACAAGAAAAAGAAATTTCGTATTACGATTTACGACTAAGAGAATTATTAAACACCAGCTTTCCTAATCTGGCAACTAATGAAGCGTTTATCAAAGAACGAAGCAATTTAGCAGCAGAAGCCTATGAAAAAGCCTTTGATGCAGGGCATAAAATATTAGAATGTCGTGCTATTGCTAATGAAGCCCTTTTTGAAGGATTGTATTATTCCCCATTTGATACAGTATATCAAGTGGTTTGTAATGAGTTTGACCGAGAAATTCCTGCCGATGAAGCCCGTGCCTTTGCACTTAAAGTGTTTCCCTATTGTGTAGAAGTATTTGAGAATTACGATTTACATCAAGATTTTGAAGGAACGAAGGAGTATAACGAGCTTTATACAGAGCTAACAGGACAAATTCAAATATGGATTGAGGAAAATGGCGTTCAATAAGAAGCTGCACTTAGAACAAAATATCCAAGCCTTACAAGTCGCTTTTCAGTTAGAAAAAGAAAAGCGACTGGCTACGGATGCCGAAAAAGAAATCCTAAAACAATACTCAGGTTTTGGAGGGTTAAAATTTATCCTAAATCCTGCCAATGAGGAAGAAGACCGTCGTTTTTGGACAAAGTCCGACGAACCTTACTTTGAAGCCACTCAAAAGTTGTATGAGCTTATTCGTGTCAATGCTTCTGATTTTTCAGATTACAAAAGTATGACCGATGGTCTTAAAAGTTCGGTACTCACTTCATTTTATACCCCGCCAGAAATTATCCAAGCTCTATCAGCGGTACTTAATAAACACAACTTTCAATACCAACAAGCATTAGACCCTTCCGCAGGAACAGGGAATTTTATTGAACAGTTACAACAAAATGATGTGTCTATAACCGCTTTTGAAAAAGATTTACTAACGGGGAAAATATTAAAACATTTACATCCTTCCGCCCAAATAAAAATTAAGGGATTTGAAAATATAGAAGAACGACAAAATAATTCCTTTGATGTAATAAGCAGTAATATACCGTTTGGAGATATATCTGTATTTGATTTGTCTTTTTCAAGGAGTAAGGATTCGGCAAAGCAACAAGCTGTAAAAAATATCCATAATTACTTTTTTTTAAAAGGTTTGGACGTTTTAAAAGAAGGTGGCTTATTAGCCTATATCACCTCTCAGGGGGTACTGAATAGCCCCCAAAACCGCCCTATTAGAGAAGCTATGATAAAACAAGCTCATTTGGTATCAGCTATTCGATTACCCAATAATCTGTTTACGGATTACGCAGGGACGGAAGTAGGAAGTGATTTGATTATCCTACAAAAAGACTCACAGAAACAAGCACTTTCTACCGAGGATTTACTTTTTTGTGATACGATAGAGCACATTGAAGGTTATACAATCAACGCTTTATTTGAAAACAATCCACAACAGATTATTCATACAACATCACAATTAGATACCGACTTATACGGAAAACCATCAAGGATTTATATACACGAAAATGGCGTATCTGGAATAGCCCGTGACCTCGAAGAAAAATTAAACCTTGATTTTGGTAATTATAAACAACGAATGCCCTTATATCTTGCGGATTCTTTTTCAAACCAACCAACTACAATATCAGAAAAAAATGAGAAAGCTCCAATCAATACAAATTCAACTCCTATAACACCTGAGCCACCAACATCAATATCAAAAGAACCTATTTCTGAAAATAAAGAAGTAACTTCTAAAATCACAAATGATGGTGGGGTACAATTAAGTTTATTTGATACATTTTTTCAAGAGCCGCCAAGCATTCCAAAACCTCAAAACAATACAAAAAGCTCTAAGACCAACAGGCAGACGAAAAAAGCAATACAAAAAAGTTTTCCCAAAGACCTTTTTTCTTTTTCATACCCCAGTGATAACAACTCAACCAAGGATACAGAAAGTGTATCTATAACTCCTATTAGTTTTGAGCCTACACCATTTGAAGGGGATATTTTAAGTCATTATAGAGAAGATGCTTTAGTAATTCAAAATGAACAACCAGGGTATTTAAGAAATGTAAGTAAAGACGAGGGAACCGCCACTTTTGTTCCGCTTGAAGTTGGGCATATTCAGCGTAAAAAAGCAATGGCTTATATTGAACTTCGAGATAGTTATTTCGATTTATACAACAAAGAAGCCAAAAATAGAAAGCTCTATCCAGACGAAAGAACAAAGCTCAATACCTTATACAATGAATTTATAGGAAATTATGGGGCTTTGAATAGTAAAAATAATATAGGATTTATCCAAACAGATGGAGCCGGCAATGAAATTCCTTATTTAGAGCGGAAAGTCAATGGAGTTTACCGCAAAGCCGATATTTTTGAAAAACCAGTGAGCTTTTCTGTAACCTCAGTAGAAAATGTTACACCAAAAGAAGCCCTAATACACTCGTTGAATGTATATGGTAAGGTAAATTTGCCCTATATGAGTAGACTTTCTGGAGAGAGTATAGATAGTATGAAAAATGAATTAAAGGAATATCTATACTACAATCCCATAGAAATGCAGTACGAAACAGGAGAAACTTGGTTGGCAGGGAATGTAATAGAAAAGAAAGAAGCTGTTGAAAAATATTTAGAAGGATTTCCAGAACATCGAGAGGTATTAGATGCTTTAGAAGCACTTAAAAAAGTGATTCCAGAGCCTATTGCATTTGAAGAGCTGGATTTTAATCTGGGAGAGCGGTGGATTCCTATAGAGGTATATAGTCATTTTGCCTCTCATTTATTTGATACAGAGGTACAAGTATCTTATTCCAAGACAATGGATGATTTCGATGTTCAATGTTTTAGAAAAAACACCCGTATCTATGACCAATATGCCGTAAAATCGGAAAGTAGAACTTATGATGGAATTGCATTACTCAAATATGCCCTTATCAACACCACTCCAAATATTACTAAGAAGATAAAAGTTGATGATAAAGAAGTTACGGTACCGGATATGGAAGCTATACAAATGGCAAATAGCAAAATTGATGAAATTCGTACAAACTTTTCCCTTTGGTTATTAGAACAAAGTCCAGCTTTTAAAGAACGCTTAGCAAATGAATACAATCGAATATTTAACTGTTTCGTTCGTCCGAATTATGATGGTTCGCATCAAGATTTCCCTGGTTTAGACCGTAAAAGTTTAGGCATTGAGGATTTATATAGGAGTCAAAAAGATGCTATTTGGATGATAAAGCTCAATGGAGGTGCTATTTGTGATCACGAGGTTGGTGCAGGGAAAACCTTAATTATGTGTTGTGCTGCCCAAGAAATGAAACGCTTGGGATTGGCTCATAAACCAATGATTATCGGACTTAAAGCCAATGTTCACGAAATTGCTGAAACTTACCGAAAAGCCTATCCCTTTGCAAAAATATTATATCCGGGCAAAGAAGATTTTAAACCCGATAAGCGACTACGTATTTTTGGGGATATTAAAAATAATGATTGGGATTGTGTGATTTTAACGCATGACCAATTTAAAATGATACCTCAATCTTACGAAATACAAAAAGAAATTCTTCAGCAAGAATTAGACGATGTGGAAGAAAATTTATGGGCATTGGAACAACAAGGCAAAGAAGTTTCAAATAGAATGCTAAAAGGTATGATTAAGCGGAAAGAAAATTTAGAAGTAAAGTTAAAAGATTTGGAATTTTCTATCAATCAACGAACCGATGCTATTGTTGATTTTCAAATGATGGGGATTGATCATTTGTTAGTTGATGAGAGCCATAAGTTCAAAAACCTAATATTTAACACACGGCACGACCGAGTGGCTGGATTGGGCAATATGCAAGGAAGTCAAAAGGCGATGAATTTATTATTTGCCATTCGCACCATTCAAAAAAGGTCTGGTAAGGATTTAGGGGCTACTTTTCTCTCAGGTACAACCATTTCTAACTCATTAACGGAACTCTATTTACTTTTTAAATATTTGCGTCCACAGGCTTTGGAAAAACAAGGAATTACCTGTTTTGATGCCTGGGCGGCTATTTATGCCCGTAAAACCATCGATTACGAATTTTCAGTGGCGAATAATATTGTACAAAAAGAACGCTTCCGCTATTTTATCAAAGTTCCAGAATTAGCACAATTTTATTCGGAAATCACAGACTATCGAACGGCAAAAGATATTGGTATCGATCGCCCAGAAAAGAATGAGATTTTATACCATATTCCACCTACACCCGAGCAAGAAGTTTTTATCGAGAAACTGATGAAATTTGCTCAAAACGGAGATGCTACTTTACTTGGAAGACCAAAACTTTCCAGTAGAGAAGAAAAAGCAAAAATGTTGATTGCTACCGACTATGCTCGAAAGATGTCATTAGATATGCGATTGGTAGATAGTAAATATGATGACCACCCTGATAATAAAACCTCCCATTGTGCCAAAAAAATCTATAAGTATTACGAAAAATACAAGGCTCAAAAGGGAACACAGTTTGTGTTTTCAGATTTAGGGACTTATAAGCCTAATGAGTGGAATCCTTATTCTGAAATCAAGCGAAAATTGGTAGAAGATTATGGCGTTCCACCAGAAGAAATTCGTTTTATTCAAGAAGCCAAAAACGATAAATCACGAAAAAAGCTCATTGCAGATACCAATGAGGGGAAAATCCGAGTGCTATTTGGTTCTACCGATATGCTGGGAACAGGTGTCAATGCTCAAAAAAGAGCAGTTGCCGTTCATCATCTTGATACGCCTTGGCGACCGAGCGACTTACAACAAAGAGATGGTCGGGCTATCCGAAAAGGGAATGAAGTGGCTAAATATTTTGCGGGCAATAAAGTAGATGTTCTCATCTATGCCGTAGAAAGAACATTGGATTCGTATAAATTTAATTTATTGTTTAACAAACAATTATTTATAGACCAGCTAAAATCCAATAAACTCGGTAAGCGAACCATTGATGAGGGCAGTATGGACGAACAATCAGGAATGAATTTTTCAGAATATGTGGCTATCCTTTCAGGAAATACAGACCTCTTAGAAAAAGCAAAAATAGAAAAGAAAATAACCGCTTTGGAGAGTGAACGCCAAGCCTTTTTACGAAATAAATCTTCCTCACGATTTAAGTTGGAAATGCTGACAGAAGACAAAGCTGCTGTCGAAAACCAATTGAAGCGTTTAAAAACCGATTGGGATAACTTCAATGCAAGAGCTAAGAAACTACCCAATGGCGATTTTGTTAATGCTTTGCATTTGAACGAAGTGTCACAAGGTGCAAGTTTGGAGCAATTAGGCGAAAAACTAACTGCCTATGCTAAAAAAGCACGAACAAAAGGCGATTATGAAGAAATTGGGAATATATATGGTTTTCAAGTTTTGGTTAAAACAGAGCTCACGATAAAAGAAGGGGTGGACATTCGTCAAAATCGTTTCTTTGTGAAAGGAGAAGGTGGCATTCGTTATACGCATAACAACGGAAAACTGGCACAGGATTCTATATTAGCCTCTATGAGCTTTATCAAGGCATTGGAAAAAATCCCCAACCTCATTCAAAAAAGAGAAGAAGAACTCGATAAAATAGATAAAGATTTACCTATACTCCAACAAGTCGTAAATAGTAAATGGAGTAAAGAAAAGGAACTCTCGGAGCTTAAAAATGAGCTGGCTTCCATTGAAAGGAGAATTCATTTGTCGATAAATGAAAATACTATGAATGAAAAATCTCAAGAGGTATCAGAAACTAAAGGAGAAAACATTCAGTCTTTAAAAAATGAAGTAACTCCATCGAGTAGAAAGTTTAAAATGTAAAAAAACAAAAACATTAACTGCTTAATAATTGAAATAAATCCTTCAATAAAGATAATTTAACACTTATATAATTTAATTAAAAACTTTATATACAGGTTATTAAAATACCATACTGTAAAAAAAAGATATATATCTTTTTTTTTATCTCTAAATAATGATTAAATTTGCCTGTTCATTTTTAATAAATTTTAATATGTACAGAATTTTAAATTTTCGAAAGTCAATAGCGTATATCGCTGTTGCATCTCTTGTCGTTACAGCGTGTAGGCAAGATGATATGTTAAATTCAAATGATAATTCATTTGGATCAGAGAGAGAGGTTACTTTTGATAAAGTAAATAATGCCTTATCGTTTAGTAGCAAAGATCAGTTAAAAGGCTATGTAAAGGAAAAGATTCCTAATATGAAGGTAAATGGGGCGGTTCCTCATTTGCGGTAAAAAGGGATTAAAAATAAGTTTTATTTAATTTTAATGAAAATAATTATGCTTAAAAAATTCATATATATTATTTCCTTTTGCCTTTCTTGCACATTTGTTCTGGCACAAGAGGAAAGTAATTTGGCTTCTATTAGTAAAATTAGCCTTGGTATAAGATCAATATCTTTTGACTACCAGGCTCCTGTAGCAAATTCATTTGTTTTGGATTCTAAATTAGGAATTGGTGCTAGTGCTAGAATTGAAAAAAGCGAGGTTATTTTAGATTATTTAAGATCCGCTATATTTTTCTCATCTGAACTTCGCTATTTGTATAGTTACAATAAACGGAAAAATTTAGGAAAAAACACCTTATACAATAGTGCTTCTTTTTTAGGGATCAAAACAAATTATCAATTAAAATCACTAAATAAAAAAAATGACCTCTACAGTGGAAATAATTTAAGTATTGCAGGAATTTGGGGGTTACAAAGAAGTCTTAATAAGAACTTTTTATTCAATCTTCATTTGGGAGTCGGATGGGTAAATGACTTTAATACAAGAAATTCAGCTTTTTATCCTGAAGTTGGTGTTGGATTTTCTTATATACTAACAAAATAAAAGTAAAAAAATAAAGATGCTGGATAAAGTTTACATTCAATAAATTAACAACCTAAAAAAGCCTTTTGTGAATCACAAAAGGCTTTTTCTTAATCTTTTTAGCAAACATTTCTTATTTCTCTAATTTATCAAAAGAAGAATTTATAATGAATTCGATAGCATTTAAGATTGAATTTTTTCCTTCCTCTGTATTCAAATCAATACCACAAAATAAACTACCATTAGCTTTAGCGTGTAGATTAAGATAATATGTTCCTCCTAATAATAGAGCAACAACACCTCTAATATCTACATTAGATTTAGCAAATTTTTCGTCTATTAAAGAAAATAGCTGTTCACCAAGCTGCTCTCTACGGTCGGCTACCTTTCTTAACATCTCATTTTCTTCACTAATTTCCCAAGTGATTATTTTTTGTAGAGCCGTATCATCTCTGAATTTCTCAAAATGATTTTTGAGTAGAAAAAAAGCTTTATCCTCATCTAAATCCTCTTCTTTCGTGATTAAATTATTGAAAGTATTATTAGTTAAACCACTTTGCCAAAACTCATTTTTTTTAACATATTCTTCTACTAAGTTCTCCACTCCATTAAAATAAGTCCATATAAGTCTTTTATCAACTCCAGCAGCATCTGCAATATTCTTAGCATTTTTTAAACCTGCATACCCCTGACTTTCTAGTACTTTACCAACGGCTTCAATAAGGTTTTTTTGAGTTCTTGCTTTATCTCTAATAGATCCAGAATATCTTTTTCTTTTTTTTCCTTCACTCATATAAACTACTAATATATAAATTTTCCCTCCAAAGGTAGTATTTTTTGCTTTAAATGACAATTATATTTAAACATTTATTTAATTTTATCCTTATTTAAGGATATTTCTTATCTTTATACATATTTTAACAATTAAAAACAAAAGAAGTCGTATGGATTTTACTAAAAAAACTTTGAAAGATTTTGAAAATGTGGAAGATTTAAACATTTTCGAACGAGCTAAATTGAATAATGAGTACCTAAAATTCTTAGATGACAGAGGAGTCTTGAATTATAAAATTCTTGCAACTTCAGGGTGTAACTCAGAAATTAAATTGGCAAAACAAAAGCAATTATCAGAAGGTAACTATGTAAGCTTTGTTTGCAATGATTACCTAGGTTTCACACAACATCCTAAAGTGAAAGAAACCGTCATTAACGCGATTAATAAATATGGTACTGGTGCAGGTGCTTCTCCTCTAATTGGAGGTTATTTTAATTTTCACAAAGAGGTTGAAGATAAAATTTCCCGTTTTTTCGGAAAACCTCAGGGCTCTACCTTAATCTATACTACAGGGTATACAGCCAATAGTGCGTCTCTTCTTAGTCTACTTAAAAAAGAAGATATTGCTATTGTAGATATGGCAGTACATTCTAGTGTGTATGAAGGAATTATGGGAACTACAGTAAAACGATTTCTACATAATGATTTAGATCATCTCGAAAGGATACTGAAAGGAGTGAAAGATAAATATAGAACTAAAATGGTAATTGTTGATGGAGTTTATTCACAAGATGGAGATATAGCCCCCTTAAAAGATATGGTTAGTCTTTGTAAACAATATAATGCTGTTCTAATGGTTGATGATGCACATGGTATAGGAGTAATAGGAAAAACAGGAAGGGGAGCTATGGAATACTTTGATGTTTTAAATGATGTTGATATTATCACAGGTACTTTTAGCAAAACATTTGGTAATGTTGGTGGATATATTGTTGCTGACCCTAGTTTAATTTCCTATTTAAGCTATCAATCAAGACAATATGCTTTTTCAGCATCCGCTACTCCCGCAGTTTTAGGAGTATCTAAAGCAATTGAACTTATAGACGAAGAACCTTTTTGGCAGCAGAAACTATGGGAGAATATAAACTATTACAAATTAGGGTTGCAAGCATTAGGGTTTGATTTGGGTACTACAGAATCTGCTATTATTCCTGTGAAAACTGGGGATACTGAAAAAACATTCCAAGCAAGTAAAATTTTATTAGAAAATAAAATTTATACTAATCCAATAACTTATCCAGCAGTATCTGCTAAAAATTCTCGAATAAGAATGAGTATAATGGCCACTCACACAAAGGAACAACTGGATAAAGCACTGAATGTTTTTGAATATGTGAATAAAAAAGTAAATATTTCTATCAAATAAAAGAAATCATTTATAGAATTAGGTAGTTGGTTTAACTACCTAATTCTAATTGATTTCTAACCAAATTGTAATAACTTCCTCTTTTCTCTACAAGCTCTTGATGAGTTCCTAGTTCCGAAATCTCCCCTTTATCTAATACTACAATTTGATCAGCATTTTTTACTGTTGATAATCTATGAGCGATAATAACCACTGTTTTTCCTCTAAAGAAAGATTGTAAATTATCATGAATTATCTTCTCATTTTCAGCATCCAGAGCAGAAGTTGCTTCATCAAAGAATATATAATGTGGATTTTTATACACTGCTCTTGCAATTAGAATACGCTGTCTTTGCCCGCCTGAAATACCATTTCCAGCAGCACCTATTTTTGTTTTTAAACCTAGAGGTAGCGAATCAATGAAATCTCCTATGTTAGCTATTTTAATGGTCTTTTGTAACTTATCATAATCAATATTTTCATCTCCTGTGGCTATATTTCGCTCTATAGTGTCAGAAAAAATATATCCGTCTTGCATGACGATACCACAATTTTCTCGGATATTTTGAGGAGAGATTTCTAAGATATTTGTTCCGTTATATTCTATACTGCCCGATACAGATTCATAAAATCGGAGCAATAATTTTATGAGTGATGTTTTACCGCTTCCACTTGCCCCAACAATTGCTGTAATTTTTCCTTCAGGGATAACTAAGTTTATATCTCTCAATACAAATGGTGATCTAGGTCCTTCATACTGAAAGCTTACTTTTTTGAGCTGAATACACTTTTTTGAGGTTCCAAAATCAATATTCTTTAGCCTGCTTAGACCTTTTGGAATTATTTGCTCTTCATTTGGCTTATTCTGAACCTCATTAAGTCTTTCCAAACTTAACTTTGCATCTTGTAAAGAACGGAAGAAATTAACTAATTGATTAACTGGAGAATTCATTTGACCTATGATATAGGATATAGAAAGTAACATCCCTAAAGTCATATCTCCTTTTACTACATAATTAGCTGCTAAAAAGGTTACTAGGATATTCTTCAGTTGATTAAGAAACTCAAAACCCGATAGTTGAACTTGATTTAATTTAAGTATTCTTATATTTAGTTTAAATAATTTCTTTTGAATATTTTCCCATTCCTTTCTCTTAAAATCCTCAAATTGGTTAAGTTTCATTTCGGTTACTCCATTGAGCATTTCATAAATAGACTCTTGATTTTCTGAACGCTGTTGAAAACTATAATAATCTAAAATCTTTCTCTTTTTTAGCCAAAAGAAAGACCACCCCACAGACAATATTGTTAGTGCTAAATAAACCAAAAGTATTTTAATATCGTAATACCATAACACCCCAAAAAAAACTGAAAAAGTAATTATAGAAAAAAAAGTTGTTAGGCTTTGTGAGGTTAAAAAACTTTCTATTCTTTCATTATCTTGAATCCGTTGATTAAAATCCCCCATAGTTTTGGTATCAAAAAACTTGACAGAAAGCTGAAGCATCTTTTTGAGAAAATCTGAAATAATTTTTATACTTAGATGCGTACCCACATAAAGCATTAACCAGTTTCTAATAATTTCAATGGTAATGGAGCCTAAGAAAACGCCTAATTGAGCTAATAAAATTATAAAAATAAAATTTAAGTCTTTGGCATTAACTCCTTTGTCAATAAGAGCTTCTGTTAGAAATGGAAAAATAAGAGTAAGACCACTCCCGAACAACAAAAGCAAGAACATAAGACTCAATTGTTTTCGATACGGTGCTAGGTAGCTTAGTAGATATTTTATGGATACCTTTTCTTGTTTTGGTGGAATTCTCTTTTCAAACTCTTCTGTAGGATTTAGAAACATAGCTACACCTGTATTCTCTTCTGACAGCCATGATTTTTTAAATTTATTTTCTGAAAGTTTTATGATGCCATAAGCGGGGTCAGCAATGTAAAAATCAACTCTATTAGAAAAAAAAGATTTTTTAATAGCAAATAATACAACAAAATGATTTTGATTCCAATGCAATATACAAGGTAATAATTCTTTTTGTTCTATAAGACTTTGAATATTGAGTTTAACAGATTGTGTTTCAAATCCTATCTTTTTGGCTGCCTCACTAATCCCCAAAAGGGATACTCCTTCACGAGTAATAAATGCTTTCTCTCTGAGGTATTCCATAGGATATATCTTACCATAGTGTCTTGTTATCATTGCAAGACACGCAGGCCCACAATCCATCAAATCTTTTTGGGGAAGAAAAAAAAATGCCATTAGAATATTACTCAACTATTTTTATGCCTTTTTTGTCATAAATCATTGACAAAAAATATAATCCAGCTTCTTTAGGCCATGAATCACAAAGATTTTCTAATAATTCATCAACAAGTTGTGTTTCAAAAGAATTTAATTTCTCAATAATATTTAACAACTCCATATGATATTTAATCTCCATTTTATATCCTCTAACATAAAATCTAAAGTTATCATCATCTTTTTCAGAAATAATTTTAAAAGGATATGTAAGTTTTATTTTCTTACCCGATAAATCTCTATCTTCAATAAGTTCACCTTTAGATTTTTCATATGTTATTGGAGAGTCTTCCCAACCACAATTACTTATGAGTCCCTTTTTATACTCGTCGTACAACATGAATAAAAAATCTTTAAAATTTAAGTTTAATATTTTATCTCCGAGATTAACTATTGATAAAAAATCTTCAAAATTTGAATTGCTATTGAAATAATTCAGATTTGGATTGATAATTTCTTCATTTTTATCATCTACATATTGAGTGAAAAAAGTATTAAATATGTTATTTAAGTAAGTAATTTTGGTAGGATTATTAAACCAAAATGTAATTCCAATTGAAAAATCGTCACTTTTACCTATATGAAACTGATTCCAAGGCATAAAATATAAATCCCTCGATCCAAAATCAAATTTCTCAGCATACTTAAGCAATGGTGCTATATCATGATTATTATGTTTTGTTCCTGTTAACTCATCATATTTTTTTTCCTCCCAAGTATACATTGTTTTTCTACCTGGACCTAAATGAAAATGAATAACATTAGCTCCTCGATGGTCTTGATGTATTCCCAAAGGAGTCCAACCATAATTGCCAATAAAAATGGTAGCATGCATACCTGCTACAGGCAACCCCACCGCTTCAGTAAGAGGTTTTGTTATTTTTATCAATTTTTCCGAGATATATGAAGAATATCTTTCAGAAGCATTGAATATAATACCAAACTTTTGTTTAAATAATCTATTGCAGTAGGCTTCTATTGATTCATCTTCTGAAATAGGATTTTCAAACATTTTGTCTCTAAACTCTATATTAACCTTACTAACGTTTTCTTCTGGAAAATATAGTCTGAAGCCACCTTTTTCACCAGATTTCAATTTATTAATTAGTGCGTTTTGTACTGCTTTATTGAAATGGAACAAATCTTCCTTACTTAAGACATTTTCTATTACACAAGTCTTTTTGAAAGAGTCATTGATATTTAAAAAATCATTCCACCATTCTTTACTAAAAGTCATATTTATATTTTTTTTATTAAACCATAAAGAAAAGAGTAATAGAGCAAATCTTTATGATTTGCTCTATTACAGCGATTTTAGCAGCCGCAACCACTTCCTGATTCTGTCTCAGTTACTGTTTCTTTGACTGTCACAGTCACTCTAACTTTGACATTGTCTTCTGCTACTCCCCCTCTGATGGTATTTTCTTCTAGAGGGTTTAACGTTTTCGCATTAAGAAAACGCTTCGCATCAAATTTTGAATTTTTCATATTTCAAAATTTTTAAGTTAATAAATATGAGTTATAAGTTTTAAGACATTAACTCCTCATGGTCTTTTTCATAAAAAAGCTTATAACCTTCCTCTAACCTCGTCAGAACTTTCTATACTTTGTTTTTTTATTTTGTTTTTGTTATCGAAAGTATATTGTATCAACAAAGTAAAATTTCTTGTGGTAGGTTTCATATAGAATTGATAATAAAAGTCAGGATAATAACTCACTAAATCTGTTCTTTTAGAATTGAATACATCTTGTACTCGGAAGAATAAAAGCAAAGAATTATTTAGCAAAGTTTTGCGAATCGAAAAATCTGTAGAAGTATTGTATCTACTACGATTATTGAATGAGGTTTCATTGCTCTGAAAACGATGTTCAGCTTCTATACTCCAATCATTTGGTAATTTTACTCTAGCAAAAATGTTTTCATACCAATTAGTTCCCTGAAATCTTCCTTCTGGCAAATCATATTTGCCGTTAAATATGCCGGCTGACAAGTTTATATACAACCACTTTGTTAAATTATCTGCATAGGTATAATCGACACTCCATAATTCTTCCATTCCTGAGTTTACGGGTTTCACAATATTGATTTTATCAGAGTTTGTGATATAAATATCTCTAATGTAATCTATCGTTTTTTGGAAACCAAATGTCAATGAATATTTTTTGTAATCAAATCCTAATTTATAGCTATTGGTATAATAAGGTTTTAATTCAGGGTTACCTTCTGAATATTGAAAATCATTTGTTTTAAAGATATATGGTGTTAAATCACTAAAACTTGGACGACTTATGCTTCGTCTATAATTTACATTTGCCGAAATATTTTTATTAAAATCGTATTTGTAGTAAAAACTTGGAAACCAATCAGTATAGCGTTTTCCAACACCTTTTCCTGTGATATTATCGTTGCCATTCATATTGGTATATTCCATTCTTAAACCTAATTTTAAGAAATTATTTCCCCATTGTTTGCTACCACTAGCATACGTGGCATAAATCTTTTCATTACTTGTAAAGTCCTGATTTTTATCTTTTTGAGGATTCCACTTTTGATTTTCGAGGATAAAGTTTTTTTGCTCATTATCTCTAAAAATGGTATTAAATTTTGCCCCAATAAGCAGTCCCAAACCATCGTCAAATGTTTGATTGTAGTCTACCTGACTACTGAGATATCGGGATTTAGAAAGTCCATTAGTTTGTATATGATTGTCTTTTGCAGGAATGTTTGGATAACGAGTATCAACTTGAGAAGAGTTACTAAAATAGTTCTCCCCCATATCTGATAAAACACGTAAATCGCTTCCTTTTTCATCTAGTTTTAAGGTGTAATTAAATTGTGCAAATCTATTTTTAACCAACATTCTTGTTAAACTCAATCCATCAGAAACTATCTGCATTTGATTGGGTTTAGTAACTGTAAATTCCCCAGGTTCATCATAATCATTTTTCCATTGATTATAAGTAAGTGAAATACCTAATTCATTTTTAGGATTGATGTAATAAACAGCACCGATTTGCGAGTTAAAATATTTTTGATTATTCTCAAAGGTGCCATCAGAAAATTGTTTCGTTCCATCATTATGAAAGAAATGTGTAAAGGAAGCACCCCCGTTTGTTTCTTTTTGAAAATTCAAATTGGTGTACATATATAATTTTTCTGAGCCATATTGAGCATTCCAGCCCGATACATGGTGTTGGTTTTCTTTCGTATAATATTTCATATATTGCTTAGAAACCAAACGTAAGCCTTTAGGATTATTTTTCAAAACAATGTTAATCACTCCATTCTTGATTGAACCATCTTGAGTGGCATCTGCTGTTTCTTGAACCTCAATACGCTTTATGTTTTCAGAATTGATGGTAGACAGGTACGCTTGTAAATCCTCGGGAGAAAGATTCATTTTACGTCCATTAATTAGCACTAAAGCCGCTTTATTTTTCACTTTAAACCCACTACTTCCATCAGACATAATTTTTGGCGTTTTTGAGAGTAACTCTCCCGCAGAGTTTCCTTTAGCAAAAGGAGAATTTTCTACATCAAATTGAAGTTTATCTCCTACTTGCTTAATTATTTTTCTTTTCACATTGATAACAACTTCCTGCAATTCAGTACTCTCTTCCATTTTTAATATCCCTAAATCCACATCATTTGAAATATTCATTCCTTTTTTTGTAAAAGCTGCCCCAAAATACTCTAGTTTTAGCGTGTAGTCTCCTTTTGGAACTGTTATTATAAATACCCCTAAACTATCCGTTACAACACCACTATAAACACTATCTTTCTTCATCAATACTGCATTTACAAACTCAATCGGTTTATTTGATGAGTTTCCAATTACCTTTCCTTTAATTTGATATTGCTGGGCGTAAATATTAACACCTCCTAAAACCATAATAAATAATAAATAACCCAGTCTGTACATCTTCTTTTTTACATTTATTCTCCAACAAAGGAAATAAAATAAATTTGAGTGAGCAAATTTTTTTTATGATTTTTTAAAGAAAATTTAGGTAAAGCATAAATTTAAGAATGGTTTAAATAAAAATAGTAGTGATGATAATATTAAATTACACAAAAACTCATTTGTTTATTACCCATTATCAACTAAATGTTGTAAATCCGGGTCATTAGCAATTCTATCCATTTCACTTTCTACAAGGGTTACAATATCGGCTTTGATTTGCTTGTAATTCGCCTCTACTTGTCGTTTCATTTCTTCATCACTAAAGGATAAAATGTTAGGTATTTTTTTTGTAGGCTTTAGTTTCTTTGGCTACCTTTTCATTATCTACCACAATTTGAGCGTGGAATATCTTTTGGTCGATACGCTGGTCGAAGTTATCCGATACCGAACCCACAAACATTCCTTGTGTAAGGTTCGATATTTTACTCGGTGGTATCAAACTATCCATTTGTGTACTAATCGAAGTCGATTTATCACTTCGGTTGATGGTCATACTTTGGCGTTTTTGTAAGACTTTATCGAAACGCTCGGACAAGGTTTTTGCTGTTTTACCCACAACCTGCCCACTGAAAATATTGCCCACTGTATTTTGAATTACCTTACTTTCTTTATCGCCATAATCCCTTGTTAGTTGTGAAAAATCTTGAAAACCTAAACACACCGCCACTTTGTTACTCCTTGCTGTAGCAATCAAGTTATCCAGTCCACGAAAATAAATCGTAGGTAACTCATCAATGATTACAGACGACTTTAACTGTCCCTTTTTATTGATGAGTTTTACAATTCTGGAATTGTATACGTAAAGAAACTATTCTCTTTGTTCTATAAGGTCTTGTACATCAATTTTTATAGATTGCGCTTCAAAATCCTATTTTTTTTTCAGCTTCACTAATTCCTAATAGAGATACTCCCTCACGAGTTATAAATGCTTTTTCTCTGAGATATTCTACTGGGTATTTCTTGCCGTAATATCTTGCTATCATAGCAAGGCAGGCTGGACCACAATCCATCTGGTCTTTTTGGGGGACAAAGGAATTTTTATTCAAAATTATTGAGGAGTAATAAAAATTTATTTTTTACAACTTCAGTTTTTCGATTTTCATCAAAATCATACATACAATAATCGTCAGTATGTTCCAATGCTTGCTGACTACATCCTCCATTACAAATAGGTAATAATCTACATGTTAAACAAGGGGTGTTTTTAAATTTAGCATTTAATCTATTGTAATATTTATCATTCCATCTAATTTGTCCTTCTTCAGTTAAAACACCTTCTCTGTTTTGCTTATCAAAATTCCTGGCAGTACACTTGAAAACATTTCCGTCATAGTTAATTGTTGCCTGATTACTTTTATCTGCATAGCATGAATTCCTAACGCTATCAACATTACTAATAACGGAACTTACCCTAAACCCTTTTGTCGAGAATAAATTCATTAACTCAATAACCTTTTGTCTGCTTTCAAATGTATCCTCTGTTTGCCAAACTCTTTGAAAATCAACTTTCATGTTTTTACGATAACTCTTTTCCAAAGCTAACACATCATTGTAGATATCTTTAACTGTATCTAATTTGTCTTTAGTGTAATTTATTCTTAAAGATACATGGAAATTATTTCTGCATAATTTAAATATATTATTAATTATTTCCCTATAAGAGCCTCTACTTTTGCTAACATATCTAACTTTATTATGTTCTTCCTCATTTCCATCTAGTGTTATTTGAAAACCTTTTACACCATATTTTTTAAAATCTTGAATCATTTTATCGTTAATTAAGTAGCCATTTGTGGTAAAAGAACATGAAAAAGAAACATTATTCTCAATACATCTATTATAAGCATACTCAATTATAGGAAATACATTTTTGTCATAATATAACAATGGTTCTCCTCCAAACCATGAAAGCCTAAAATATTTTAACTCTTTATTCTTGACTTTATTGTCTATAAAAGATTGTATTTTTTTTAAGTTTACATCATTTAGCCTAGAATTTTTTATATGACTCTCATAACAATACCAACATTTAAAATTACAATTCATTGTAGGGTTAATCGTTAAAAGGAATGTTTCTTTATTAAAATCAACTTTAGCCCTTAAATCTTTTACCAACTGTAATTCATCAACTGAATCATCAACAATCATACCCTTATCAACTAATGTATCGTAAAGGGTTTCATGATAGTTAGTTAAATCGTCTAGTTTATTTTCATTAGTAGCAGCTTGGTACAATTCATACAATAAAGGCTCCAGTAATATGAAATTATCTTTTAATGAATTATAAATAACCCACTTTTCATTATAAAAAAAACTTGTATTAAATTGACTGTTTTTCATTTATAAATATTTATTTGTTTTAAACAAACTCCACAAGCATTGCTTGTGGAGTTATTCAGTATTAGAGATAACTAATACTTTGGAAAACACTTATCACTTCATAGTCTCTGGATAATTGTGGCAAGTTCCAGTATTTTCTTCACCTGAACAATTACCATGGTTATGGCAATCACCAGAATTTCTGTCAAGAGCTGTAGCAACTCCCTTAATAACTGTAATACCACCTTTCAGTTTTCCTTGCTCTGTTTCCTTCAGATTTTCCATTTTCTGAAGAATTTCTTGAAATGATTTTTCATTTTTCATACGAACAGTTTTTTTGTTATACTTACTCATTGCTGGCTTTTCAGTTTCCGCCATTTGAATCTCTCTTTGTGATTCTAGTTTATTAAAATGTCACGGCATCTGTTGGACGATTATTCAATTTTTTCTTCATTTGTAGTTTCTTACCACTTGAAAAATCATAACTCAACCCGAGGACGAACATATTTTTGTTATTGAATATTTCTGTATGAGAAGTATAATTAACTAAACTTCCCTCTATTGTTTTAGTATCGTATTTTGATGGCATTCCTATCCAATACATTCCTGCTGAGAAATACCAGCTATCTTTTTTATACCCTACAAATAAATGACTTTTATTTTCATCAGTAGATAAAAACAATCCTTTCAAAGAGTACGTAGGAATATTAAATTGATATTGGAGATTGAAATTCTTATATGCAGAATTAATAGTAAAAATATTACTCCAACGCATATTTTTCAATTCATTATTGTTAGATAATAAAATAGACTGATAAATAGGAGCTACAATGGCTTTTATAGATAATAAGTTATTTCCAAATGGTTTCACTCTCCCAATAAAATTAAGTCCGTATTCTTTGTAGTGTTTGCTATTTACACTTTTTAAATTATAATAATTTTGTGTAGAGTTATAAGTATATAAACTAATGATTGGGTTATTAGTGTACTCATAAAAAGCAGACATATTTATATCAAAATACTTATTGTAATACGAATAAATTAAATCATTTGACCATTTATTTGAAGGTTTTAAATAGGGATTACCGCTTGACACTAAATTAGGTGCAACTTGAATTACATTAGGGCTTAATTCTGCTCCACTAGGGTTATTAGTATTGTATTGAGAATAAAGCCTTAGTGTATGATTTTTCATTAAAGAGTAAGATAAAACTATTTTAGGATTAGGTATCCAATAATTAGTTGTTTCAACGGCACTTTTATTATTTATATTCGTTAATCCCATACTCAAACGATAATTCAAATTCTTCCATTTAGAAGAGTATTCGGTATAAAGATATTGTTCTAAATAATTTACATCATATTGTGAATTTCCTAAAAGATTCTTTAAGTTATTGGAAATAGCTGTGTTTTGTATAAGGTAACCTGAATTTAGTTGTCCTTTTTCAAACTTATGTGTGTGAGCAATCTCCCCCACAATACCTGTTTGTGTAGTTTCTAAATTCATATTGTCATTAAATACATTTGTATTTGTTGCAATATTCCATTCACGCTTGAGGCGAGTTGATTGAGTTTTATAATGAGAACCAATAATATTAAAAATTAACTCATCTTTCTCTCCGAGATTCTTAGAATAATAGATATCTAAAGTTGGATTAGTATATTTAGAGTTTCCTTCTTGTATAGATTGATGATTTGTTTTAGTATTACCCTCTTGAAAAAGGCTCTTACCTTCCCCATCTAAAAAATTACTAAAAGGCGTAATTGTAAATTTTATTTGAAAAGTATAATCATCAGGAATCGCTCGTGTATAACGAAGTGCTATATCTTGATTAGTATAGCCAAAGTGATCCTTTTGGTGATTAAGAATATGATATTTTTTATTATTTAATTGGTAGGTATAAGTGTTTTCATTCTGACGATTATTATAGTTTCTTACATTTATCTTATATTCCAAACCAAAACTATTATTTCCTTTGGTATAATCTGCATAAGCAAAACCATTTACAAAACCTGTGGTAAAGGCTGAGAACACCTCTGCTCCATAGGAATATCCTACCTCGGGATTTTGTGTGATAATATTAACCACTATATTTGCTCTATTTGCCCATCGTGTAGGAGGGATGTCGTAATATATTACTCTTTTCACATGAGTAGGAGCGATACTTTTAATTTGATTATCTGTTGCTTCTATTCCATTAACAAGAAATAAAACTTTCCCCCCTCTAGTGCTATTTACTGCTTGAGATATGGGATCTAACTGTAATTCAGGCAATGAAACCAATAAATCTTTTGCATAACGGGCTTTTTCTAAGGTTTCTTTATCAAAAGAATAAATTGCCCTATCTGAATACTGCTTTTTTGATGACGCCTCAATCACAATTTCCGACAAAGTTATAAATTGCTCTATCGGTAATATTCCTAAATCTAAATCTTTATAAAGTGATATGTCTTTACTTAAGAAAACTTGACTAAATTGCTCCAATTTTAGCGTGTAGTCTCCTTTTGGAGCTGTTATTATAAATCCCCCTAAACTATCCGTTACAGCACCACTATAAACACTATCTTTCTTCATCAACATTGCATTTACAAACTCAACTGGCTTATTTGATGAATTTCCAATTACCTTTCCTTTAATTTGATATTGCTGGGCGTAAACATTGATGCCACCAGATATTACAACGAGTAATAAAAAAAATAATCTGCACTTTTTCATTTCTTAAATTTATTCTCTAACAAAGGAAATAAAATAAATTTGAATGAACAAATCTTTTTTATGATTTTTTTAAAGAAAATTTAGGTAAAGTATAAACTTAAAAATGGTTTAAATAAAAATAGTAGTGATGATAATATTAAATTACACAAAACACATTTGTTTATTGCTCATTATCAATTAAATGTTGTAAATCTGGGTCATTAGCAATTCTCTCCATTTCACTTTCTACAAGGGTTACAATATCGGCTTTGATTTGCTTGTAATTCGCCTCTACTTGTCGTTTCATTTCTTCATCACTGAAGGATAAAATGTTAGGTATTTTTTTGTAGGCTTTAGTTTCTTTGGTGACCTTTTCATTATCTACCACAATTTGAGCGTGGAATATCTTTTGGTCGATACGCTGGTCGAAGTTATCCGATACCGAACCCACAAACATTCCTTGTGTAAGGTTCGATATTTTACTCGGTGGTATCAAACTATCCATTTGTGTACTAATCGAAGTCGATTTATCACTTCGGTTAATGGTCATACTTTGGCGTTTTTGTAAGACTTTACCGAAACGCTCGGACAAGGTTTTCGCTGTTTCACCCACAACCTGCCCACTGAAAATATTCCCCACTGTATTTTGAATTACCTTACTTTCTTTATCGCCATAATCCCTTGTTAGTTGTGAAAAATCTTGAAAACCTAAACACACCGCCACTTTGTTACTCCTTGCTGTGGCAATCAAATTATCTAACCCACGAAAATAAATCGTTGGGAGCTCATCAATAATCACAGACGACTTTAACTGTCCTTTTTTGTTGATGAGTTTTACAATACGAGAGTTATAAAGCCCCAAGGCTGCCGAATAAATATTTTGCCTATCGGGATTATTCCCTACACAAAGAATTTTAGGTTCTTTGGGGTTGTTAATATCCAAAGAAAAGTCATCGCCCGTCATCACCCAATACAACTGTGGTGAAATCATTCTTGATAAAGGGATTTTTGCACTCGCTATCTGTCCTTGTAATTGGTCTTGGGCTCCGCCTTGCCAAGCGTCCATAAAGGGCGATAAATAATTTTCTAATTCGGTATAGGAAGTTAAAATCGTAAAGATGTCCGCATAGGGCTTATTTAGTAATTCAATGGCGTGTGGGAAAGTACAATACTTACCATTCTCATAGATTTTCAAAAACCAAATGATAGCCGCTAATAAAATGATGGGCGATTCCACAAAGAAATCCCCTTGCTTCTGTATCCAAGTTCGGTTTAGGTTGAGCATAATTGTATAAGCACTCTCGTACGCATCGGATATATCTGTCATAAATTGAGGATTGATAGGATTACAACGGTGGCTCTTACGAGGGTCATCGAAGTTTATGACATAAAATTGAGGCTTAATTTCGTATTTATCTAAGTGTTTTAACAAATGGTTATAGGCAATGGTAGAAAGGTCATCAAATTTAAAATCGTAGATATACATTGAAAAACCTTTTTCAATTTGTTGCTTGATATAATTGTTTACAATGGCATACGATTTACCCGAACCAGGCGTACCCAAAACAATAGTTGCACGAAAAGGGTTGATTACATTGATCCAACCCTCGTTCCATTGTTGGTTGTAATAAAACAAAGTAGGTAAATTAACAGAAAACTCATTTTCCATAAGTTGTGTTTCTTGCATAAAAGATTCGTTTTCGATATTGAAAACATCTTCCATAAGATTACTTTTCAATAATCGGCTCATCCAAGCTCCAGCCATAAGTAGCGATATAAATCCGGCGGAAGTAGTCAATATATAGAGTATGGCTCGAACGCCAAAAGACAGGTGCAAATTCAAAATCCAAAAATTACCAAAGAATAGCAAAATACCACACGCCAAAGCGGTATGAATTTGTCGCCAAGTAATTTTTTCATCTTTTACGCCTTTTGTCCCCAAACAACTCAATGCCAATAATACAACTGCAAAGATTTTTGTGTACAGCTGATGATTGAATAATCCGGGGTGTTTTTGAAAGTTCTGTAATACCTTATTGACAATACTTAACGTCCAGCCTTGCCGTTCAAAAAAGCCATAACAATACCAATAGAGGTGCATTAGCACCACAATAACACTTACGGCACGCATCATCTGCATTATTTTTGCCAAGCCTCTTAAATCGTCTTCGTTTTGCATTTTTATATAGATTTTAAAGATTAAAAAATGATTGATTGAAAAATTATTTTTTTCGTTTTTTAACTTTCTTTTTCTTACGCCTCATTCGATTGATAAAGGCTTCTTCTTCGTAATCAATTCCCTGATTTTCGGGTAAAAGACTGAATAAAGCCTTAATCGTTAGGTAATCGTATTCATATTCGTAATAGGTGATTTCTTGAAAATTGTTATCATTTGAGTTTTTCAATTCTTCAGGATAACTAAATTGACTTTGTTCTGTGGTCTGTTCTGTGATTTGTTGGTCATTCTGTCCAGCAAAATATTGATGAAAAAAGTTTGCTGAAAAGTCTTTACCCAATCGTGAACCATTCCAAACACAACGGGTATTGTGGTCGATAAAGGTTACACCATATAATCTACCTTGGTCGTTCTCACGAAAAATCACCGATATTTTATGCGGTATTAAAGCCTTTCTAAATTCTGCCTTGCTTTGGGTGGTTTTTAAAGCGTTTTTAATATGTTGTTTAAGCCTTGATTTATCCTGTTTGTTTAGTTGAGGCTTATGTTGTTCCATTTGTTTTTCCAGTGATGGAAGTCCCGCCTTTTTGCCAAATAATGAGGATTTAAAGGGATTGCTCGCCTTTTCTCCGTTTTCATCCAAAGCAAAATACACCAATCCTCTCCGATGTTCTCCGTGTAATTCGCCTTCTACTTTTTCGGTACCAATATTCAACAGTTTAAGTAAGGCGGTATATTCTCCCAGACTTTGAAATTGATAATACTGAGGGATATAACGAACAATAGAAGCCAACTGACTTTTGAGGTCTGCCTTGCGATAATCCACAGGTTGAAATAAGACTTTGTCTTCTCCTTCCTTTTTATCTAAGGCGGATTGCAACCCAAACTTTTCTTCTAATGCACGACACACTCGCATTGATTTTCGTTTCTCAAAAGCATCATTGATTTTTTTGCCTTGTTCATCTACGCAAACAGAAACAATATGAATATGCGTTCTTTCAATATCTGTATGTTTAAATACCACAAAAGGCTGATTGCCATATCCCATTTTCTGCATATACTCGGTAGCGATTTCTTTGAAATCATTGTCTGAAACTTCATCTTTGGGGTCGGGATTGATAGAAATATGCAGGATTGGTTTTTCGGTTCTTTGGTTGGCTATCAAATACGGTTCAAACGAACGAGCCAAAACAGAAGTATCCCATTGTCCATCCAAAGGATGTATCATACGATGTGCGTGTAGAATATTGCCATTATCATCTTCCACTTTTTCATAATTGTACAAAAGCACTCCTAAGAGATTACTCCCTCGTCCAATTTTCGCCACCATATCACTTAGTTTTTTAAGTGTTTTTGCTCAAAATTTTGTGTAACCTGTTTGATTTCTTCACTTAAAGCCACTAACTTTTTGGTCTGTTCTTCGAGTTTAAAAAGGTATGCCCCTGCCTTTTTTTCTGAAAAATGACGGTAAAGTATTTTGACTATTTGATTATAATTGACGGCTATTTTTCTAAATTGAGCGTTTAATTCGGTGAGTTTGATATAAAAATCAATGGCTGTTTTATCAATTTTTACCATTTTAATTTCTTTATTGAATAGGACAGAAATGATAAAACGAGCTTTGTATGCCATACCTGATTGTTCAAATAGAGATAGAAATTTCTCGTGTTCTTCTGAATTAAAGCTAATAGTATATCTATGAATAGCTTTATCTATTTTGGGTTTACGCCCTCCTTTATGTTTTTTATCCATATACAATCCATTTATAATATCAAAAAATCCCGACTTCGGAGGGGTTTTAGCCTCCTGCAAGGACAAGTTGGTTTTGAGATGCTCAGAAGGTTTTGAGCATCTCAAAACACAACTTGCTCTGTTCGGGTGAACAGAAAACACTCACTACTGTTCGTGTTGTGAATAGCTTTTATTTTTGGTAAAAAACTCCTGTCTTTTTTTGAGGCTACTCATTATTCTGTTTTCATAACAAAACAACGGATAAACAATAGACTGACAATGATTTTTTAAGTGCCATAAAGAGCCACAAAATGCCAATAAATACCGCCTATTTCAGCCATATTTCTATTTGGTGTTCCTTTGTGCGTACAAATGTATGTGCATACCTACATAGCTACCTACTTACGCAGGTAAGTATATGCGTAAATAAGTACATAAGTGAGTATGTATATCTATAAATCGGTATGTATTCAACTATGTAGATATGGATGTATAGATGTAGGTGAATGTATAAGTACTTATGTATTCAATTACATAAGTACGAATGTACCTAAATACAGATGTATATGAGTAAGTAAATATGTATGTGTATAGATAGATATGCCTGCATATAAGTATATAGATAAGTAAGTACATAAATTAAATATCCATTAAAAATGAGTATGAAAAAAGAACCCAAATTTGTCAGCTTTGCCACCCAAAAAGGCGGTGTAGGAAAAACTAGTTTTACGATTTTAGTCGCCAGTTTGCTTCATTACCGAATGGGCTATAATGTGGTAGTATTCGATTGTGATTATCCACAGTATAGTATCAGTAATCTACGGGAACAGGATTTGAAAATCGTGATGCAGAATGAACATTTCAAACAGAAAGCCCACGAGCAATTCAGTAAGATTAACAAAAAAGCCTATCCGATTATCACTTGTAAATCCAATGAGGCGATTCAAAAGGCAGAAGAATTTATCAAAGAAACGCCTTATGATATTGATGTAGTGCTATTTGATATGCCAGGAACGGTTAATACCGCAGGGATTTTGACCGTTCTATCCCATATCAACCATATTTTCGCACCCATCACTGCCGATAGGGTGGTCATTGAAAGTACCCTCAGTTTTACAGAGGTGCTTTCCAACATCATTGCTAAAAATATGGATAGCGAAATAAAGTCAGTCCATCTGTTTTGGAACCAAGTCGATGGGCGAGAAAAATCGCCATTGTATAGAATTTACGAAAATGTCATCGCAGAACTCCAACTGACGATGATGGAGAGCTATATATCAGATAGTAAACGCTTCCGCAAAGATGGAAGCGGTAATCAAAAGTATGTATTTCGTTCCACTTTGATGCCCGCAGACGAACGACTAATGAGTGGTTGTCATTTGGACGACTTTATTAAGGAATTTGTAAAAATAATAGAAGTATGAGAAAGAGAAGAAACCCCATCAACGAAAGCGAGTTAATGGAGCTAATGGCAGGAAAAAAAGAGGAGGCGTCAGTTGTTAAAGATTCGGTTAGAACATCGGAGCCAATCACTGAAGATATTGTTTTAGATAAAGCTCCCCAAGAATCTGAACCTGAAAATATACCCGAACCCGAACAAAAACCAACAAAGATTAAGAAGACTGATATAGAAACCTATGAAAGTTTATTTTTCAGTTCTGGAGAAACTTCAGCAAGAAATGGAAAGTCAGTATATATCCGTCCTGAATTTCATCGTAGGATTGTACAAATTGTACAGATAATTGGAGAGGATAAAATATCCATTTATAACTATCTCGATAACCTGTTAGAAGACCATTTTAATCGCTATGAAAAAGAAATTAAAAAAGCGTTTAAAGATAAATACAAACCAATATTTTAAGTTATGGAAAAGATAATTATTATCCTGTTGTTTATCATCATATTCTTTCTATTATGGGAAAGAAATTTTTTAAAACCCAAAAGTAAAAATTCTACTCCCCAAAGTAGCAATCCCCTAAAGTCCAAAGAGAAAGAGCCTTATACTGTAATAGGTAAGAGTAAATTTGTTGCTCCCAAAGTTGATGAATCAGCACGAGAAACTAAGGAGTCATTACCCTCAAACCAAGAATCAATAAAGGCACAACCAGAGCTCAAAAAAACCTCTATTCCTGCACAAATTCCTGATGAGGATTTAGAAGCGATATTCAGTAAAGAACTCAATGAAGACGAGGAAGAGGACCTCCGAGCGATGCGTACTCCCGAAGAGGACGATGATTTTGCTACGGGACTATCTTTTGAGGAATTAGCACAGGTAGAGCCTTTGTTCACAAAGAAAGAATTGGATAAAGAGGAAGAACAACAAGCTACCTCAATTGCCAAAAAACTCAGTGATACCGAATTACTAAGCGAAATTGAAAAGGTGTTGCCACAAGCTAGACAACGAGTTTCTGAGCTATTAGATAGGGATTTAAAAAGTCCTCCTACAAAAGGTAAAGAGGACTTTGATATTGGGGATTTTGTGTGAGAATGTCTATATTTCTAGTAGTATCTCACAAAGTGTGTAAAGTTTAAACTATCGAGGGTTGCAACCCTCGATAGTTTTTTTATTAACTTTAAATTTTTATACACGATGAACAAAGCAGATTTTTTAAACGACGATTTTTTTAAACAATTCCAAAGCGGTGAAGAACTTACCGATTTTTTGAAGTCCATTCAAAAGCGAGGGATTGAAAAGATGCTAGAAGGTGAGTTAGATGCTCATTTATGTTATGATAAGCATAAGCAGTCTACCCATAGTAATTCTCGTAATGGTTATAGTTCAAAAAAGATAAAAACTACCTTAGGAGAAACCACAATTAAAGTCCCTAGAGATAGAGACGCTTCTTTTAATCCTATGCTTGTTCCTAAGCGAACCAATATGGTGGATGGCATTGAAAATGTTATCATTAGTTTGTATGCTAAAGGAATGAGTAATGCTGATATCGAACAACAGATTAGCGAGGTGTACGACTTTAATATATCAACATCTACCATTTCTAGAATCACAGACCGAATTACCAACGATATTATAGCTTGGCAAAACAGACCTTTAGAGCCTGTTTATCTAATTACTTGGATGGATGGTATGGTCTTTAAGGTAAGGGAGAACTCAAAGGTTATCAATAAAACAATGTATATAGCTGTTGGCTTGCGTAGAGATGGTAAAAAGGAGGTATTAGGCTTGTGGTTAGGGAAGAATGAATCAGCAGCCTTTTGGATGAATGTACTTACAGATTTAAAAGCTCGAGGAGTAGAAGACCTACTTATTACAGCCACTGATAATCTGAATGGATTTACCCAAACCATCAAAAATGTATTCCCTAAATCTACTACACAAATATGCGTAGTACATCAAATCAGAAACGCTAGTAGGTATGTCGTCTGGAAAGATAAAAAAGCCTTTACCAAAGATATGAAAGATATTTATAATGCCCCCACTAAAGAAGCTGCCGAAGCCGCCTTAAAGGACTTTGCAAACAAGTGGAATGATAAATATTCCTATGCCGTTAAAAGCTGGAGAGATAATTGGGATGAACTCACCGCTTTTTATGAGTTTCCTATAGAGATTAGAAAAATTATCTATACCACAAACTTGATAGAGAATCTTAACGGAAAGATACGCAAATACACTAAAAATAAGTTGTCTTTCCCTACAGATGAGGCGGTTATGAAATCAACTTTCTTGGCTTTAAGAGAAGCTACTAAGAAATGGTCGAAACCTATTCATAATTGGGGCTTGATTTTAAATCAATTTTTAACTATTTTTGAACAAAGGGTTCAACTTTAAAAAAGTTAAACCCTCGGTAATTTTAACTTACACACTTTACGGGATAGTGTCATATTTCTATGATTTCCCAAATATTTCTATCTATTTCAGATAGATGTTTGTTAAATCGATCTTTATGAATGGCTATACATAATAAATTAGTAGGTCTTGAAAAACCAACATAAGCCATTTGTGCTGATTCTTTCACTCGTTCGCGACCACTTGAAATAGATAAGAGAGTTTCACAAATAGTTTGTGTTCCTAAAAATTGATTTCTGAGTCTCTCTGATTCATAATGCCCATATCCTATTTTATAAAAGGATTCTAAATATAATGTAGCACAATGAGTCTGTCCCTTTACTGAATGTATACTTACTACTTCTACACTTATATCATCTTCTACATAGATGTTATTTCTATCTACTTCAAATCCATCAATAGATATTTGTACTTCATCATCTTCAATAAAATTAACGCTTGATTGATAAGAACTTCTATTGAATATCTTTAAAAAATGGTAAATAAATTCTTTAAATTCAGAATATACTGTTTCAATATTCTCTTTTATAATATTCATTGACCAATTATATAGTTTCAAATTAAACTCCTCATAAAATTCAATATTTTCATCCTTTAAATACTTTAATAGTGACGCTTTGGTAAAATATTTTTCATCAATAGACAAGATATTTTCTAAACGTAAAACTTTTAAAAAAGCATTTATAATATTATTTTTTATTGGTTTTAATGTTTTTGATTCTTTATCATAATATATAAGATAGCTCTTTAATGTATTATAATCTATTTTAGTTTTATTTCTTTCTTTTTTGTAATTTGAGAAATAATCTTCTAGTCTAATTTTTTTAATATTTTGTCTGTCAGCTTCTGATTTCCATTCTGTACTCCAACAAATGGCTTTTATAGGATATTTTTCAAAATCAATTAATTCTCCCTTTACCCTAAAATATTTTACCAATTCTGAAAATTTAGGGATAACTTTTTTTATTGTTGTATCTTCAAATAAAATAATATGAGGTTTTATATTACAGCTATTTTTACCATTAATCTTAAAATCAGTATTATGATTCAGAGCAAAGTTTTTTACTACACTTGCTATACGAGAACTTAGTCGGTGACTATTTTGCAAAGATAATACAGCATCTCTATCTTTCCATACATATTCACTTTTCACATTATTATAAATAGCTTGATTTCTATCTCCAATTCTTTGAAATTTTGAATAACTTTCCCCATTATTGTAAAATAATTTCTCTAGTAAATTATATTGATGATTATCCATATCTTGCATTTCATCTACAAAAACATATGGGAAACGCTTTTGTATAATATTTTTTATTTTGGGAATTTCATATAAATATCGTTCTGCTAAAAAGTAGGCATCGTCAAAATGCAAAATACCTTTTTCCATTATGCTACATTTAAAGTCATAAAACCATTTGTACAAAATTTCCTTTTCATTTTCTAGATAATCTTGATAGTTCTCAGGTTTTGTTCTTCCCCTTGGCTTTTCTACATTTAACTTTTTACCATTAAGGTTTTTTAAGAGGATGATTTCGTTTTCATTAATAGCGAATCTGATATTATAAAACACAGAAGGATTACTCTTTTCTATACTATATATTTTTTTAAAGCTATCTGGATTTAACTCAAAGCTATAACGCCTTAATTGAGTTAACCTTTTTTCTATTTCTTCTTCATAAACTTCATTATCTATTCTGAGTGGCTTTTTTTTAAATTTTGTTGTGTAATATGGAATAGCTAAAAAACTATCTACGAAACTTTGTATTGTCCCTATAAAATTAGGGTATGTGAAAAGTTTAGGGCAAAATTTCTCTATTTTATATTTAATTTCATCTATTGCAGCGTTGGTATGTGATAAAACTAATATACCACCTCCATTAGAAAGGGGTAACTTGGTTTCTAAAATAACTAATTTTGCTAATAGAGCAGTAGTTTTACCACTTCCGGGTATTGCTTGTAAATCAATAGTTTCTAGGTTTTTAATAAACTCTCTTCGTTCAGAATCAAAACTTTTCCCTTCTGGTAAAAGTATCTTTTCTGCATATAAAATATCCTCATCTGTAATACTAATTTCATGTAACATAACGAATAGCTTGTTGTAAATAATTAAGAGTGTCTCCTTCTGAAATTTCTAGGGGTTGATTTATAGAATCAATTTTATTGGCTAACTTATAAGCTATTTCTGTTTTCTTTAAATACTTTGTTAGCAAATTTTTTGCTAAACCAACCTCAAATGAAGATTGACTATCTATTTGGGGATGGATTTCTTTAGTAACTTCTATAAAGTAATTTTTCATACTATCAGATAAAAATAATGAATACTCTAAAGTCCATCGAGGAGCTGCAAAATATTTTATATTTCTATCTGATTTTGAATCAATTTGTTTAATCTTATTACGAATTTCTTCTTGAATATTCTCTCTTTTCACATATTCACCTTCATTCATCTCATATTCTCTCACATCACAATCGGTAACAACAGCAATGGGGATTTGCATATAAGGTTCTGATTTTCTTAAAAATATTTTTGAATAGTGATTAAAACCTACATTTCCAATATTAATAATAGATATGCCTTTCTCTGTTAAATTAATTCCCATTGCCTTTGCTATACTTGGAATTAATATTTCTTCAGCCCAGCCTTCAACGAAAATTACTCCTTTTGCAAAGAATAGATTGGATTTTGTCACATCAAGAAACTTTTCTAGAAAGGTATAATTTTCTCTTGATAATTCAGTGTAATCTTCTCCCATAGGAAATGCATTCCCATTATTGCAAATGATTAAATTTTCAAGTTGTATTTTAGACGCTAAATTAGGGCTATGAGTAGTGAGAATAAGTTGTATTTTCTCTTGTTTTTGTAAGGTTTCTATGATTTGCATTTGAGCTTGTGGGTGCAAATGAGCTTCAATTTCTTCTATCAAACCTAATCTTAATCCGCTCCAATTTTCTTTATTTAGATGAAGTAACTCTGCAGCCATAAAAAGCCTATTCAAAGTACCTAACCCTACATTTTTTTCATTTTTTAGAGAGAGACTTAATTTCTCGAGGATACTTTTAATATTATTAGAAGAAGCTTCGAAAATAGATTCTTTTTCTTTTCCATAAAAGCCTCGTATGTAACTATCTATTTTATTCTTAATTATTTTTCCTTTTTCATCTTCAATAAAATAACTTTCTATTTTAGTATTAACCCCTGCAAATAAATCTATAAATTGGTGTTCTTCATTAAATATTGAATCTCCTAATAGTATTTGAGATAACCTAGAGTTGCGTTTTGCAATTAATTCGTTTTCTGCGTTTCTGAGAGGTTTAAGATAGGTAGTTTTTAAATATTCTTTAGCTTCTACAGTTAGAGAGTAGCCTTCTTCATCTGCCCCCGCTTTTATTTCTGATGGAAAAATTTTACCATCCACTCGTTTTACATCATAATTAACTATTAAAATAGGAGTTATGTTTTCTTCTCTCTCCTCCCAAGTAAGCCATTCTGTAAAATTTTTAGCTTCATCATCAGATAAGTCACAGAATTTCAGCTCTATCCTAAATCTGTTAGTGTTCTCGTAAAAATCATCATTTTCTACTCTTAGAAACTCATAACTATGAGTTTTTAAGATTAATTTTATAGCATCAATAATAGCGGTTTTTCCTGAATCATTTTCTCCTATGATTACATTTAATCCTTTTGTTAAATTTAAGTCTAAGTTCGGTTTTTCTATATTAAATTCACTATCTGTTCCAAATTTTCTAAAATTCCATATTTTGATATTTTCTATATACATTTCGATAAGAGATTTATTTCAACAAAAATACAAAAAACTCCCTATAAATCAGCCATTCCCCGCCACAAAATTCCAAAACAAGCCAAGAATACAACCCGTTGAGAGGGTGCTTATACATTTGCCAAAAATTCATAAAACAATAAAAAATGGCAAAACAAAATGTATTTAAAACAGTCTTATTAGGGAGCTGTACCCTCGCATCAACTGTCCTATTTGCCCAAGGTAACGGCGTGGGTGGTATCAACGAAGCCACACAAATGATTACCTCTTACTTTGACCCCGCTACTAAACTCATTTATGCCATTGGTGCAGTCGTAGGATTGATAGGCGGCGTAAAAGTGTACAATAAATTTTCCAATGGAGATCCTGATACAAGTAAAACCGCCGCTTCGTGGTTTGGGGCTTGTATCTTCTTGATTGTAGCGGCTACCATTCTAAGGTCTTTCTTTTTATAAACGATAGTCCTATGGAAAGAAAGAAAAAGAGTTTTGCCATCAATAAAGGCATCGGCAGAACGGTAGAGTTCAAAGGACTCAAAGCCCAATACCTGTTTATTTTCGCAGGTGGTTTATTGGGTGTCCTGCTACTTACGATGATACTCTATATCGTGGGCGTAAGTCCTTATATCACCATTGGTCTCGGTGTCCTATTGGCGGGGTTAGTCATCTGGCAGACTTTTTCGCTGAACCGAAAATATGGCGAACACGGCTTGATGAAAATCGCCGCTAATAGAAGACATCCGAAATACCTTATCCACCGTAAAACGATTCAGCAATTTCTACACAATTCACAACATAAATCCAAAAGTATATGAGAAATATATCCAAAACGGCAACATTGGAGCATAAATTTCCTTTGTTAGCCATTGAAGATGCTTGTGTGCTATCCAAAGAAGCCGATGTTAGTATCGGTTTTGAGATTGCTCTCCCCGAATTATTTACTTTATCTTCTAATGATTACGATCATCTACATTCGATGTGGCACAAAGCCGTCAAAGTCTTACCCGACTTTTGTATTGTACATAAACAAGATTGGTTCACTAAGGAAAACTACGAACCTAATATTCAAAAAGAAAATCTAAGTTTTTTAACGCGTTCATACGAAAGACATTTTAATGAACGCCCTTTTCTAAATCATCGTTGCTATCTATTCATAACACAAACCACTGAAAAGAGAATGCAAACCCAAAGTAACTTTTCCTCTCTTTGCAAAGGGCATTTTCTTCCAAAACAAGTAACCAAAAAGGAACATTTCACTCGCTTTTTAGAAGCCGTTGCACAATTTGAACGCATCTTGAATGATAGTGGATTTCTAAAACTCACTCGATTGACCGAAAAAGACTATATCGGCGATAAAAATTCCAAAGGCTTATGGGAACGCTATTTTAGTTTAACCCCAGACACCCATCAAAGTTTACAAGACATTTGTCTATCGCCAGAAGAAATGCGTATTGGCAACCAACGCCTATGTTTACACACCTTGTCTAATACAGAAGATTTACCTGCCAAAGTATCCCCTGATAGTCGCTACGAAGGCTTATCGACTGATAGAAGCGACTGCCGACTATCCTTTGCAAGTCCGGTGGGTTTATTATTGAGTTGCAACCATATTTATAATCAATACCTTTTTATTGATAACTCTGAAAAGAATTTGAAACAATTTGAAAAGTCTGCTCGTAATATGCACTCACTCGCTCGGTACAGCCGTGCAAACCAAATTAACAAACAATGGATTGACCGTTATCTCAATCAAGCCCATTCTTTTAAGCAGGCTTCTATTCGAGCTCATTTTAATGTTATGGCGTGGTCAGACAATCCGCAAGAACTCCGTAATATAAAAAATGACTGCGGAAGTGCTTTAGCTTCTATGGAATGTAAACCCCATCATAATACGGTTGATGTTGCCACTTTGTATTGGGCGGGTATTCCTGGAAATGCTGCGGATTTTCCGAGTGAAGAAAGTTTTTACACTTTTATAGAACCTGCCTTATGTTTCTTCACGCAAGAAACCAATTATTATAGTTCGCCCAGTCCTTTTGGAATAAAAATGTCGGATAGGCTGACAGGCAAACCTATTCATCTGGACATCTCGGATTTACCGATGAAAAAGGGCATTATCACCAACCGAAACAAATTCGTTCTCGGTCCGTCAGGAAGTGGGAAGTCATTTTTTACCAATCATATGGTACGCCAGTATTACGAGCAAGGCACACACGTATTGATGGTAGATACAGGAAATTCTTATCAAGGTATTTGTGAACTGATTAACGCTAAAACCAAAGGTACAGACGGCGTGTATTTTACATATACCGAAGACAATCCGATTGCTTTTAATCCTTTTTATACGGACGATAATATATTCGATATAGAAAAAAGGGAAAGTATCAAAACCCTCATTATGACCCTTTGGAAACGCGAAGACGAACCCGCAAGGCGTTCAGAAGAAGTAGCACTATCTAATGCGGTTAATCTCTATATCCAATACATCAAAGATGACCCAGAGCATCAACCTTGCTTCAATGGTTTTTATGAGTTTGTAAAAAAAGATTATCGACTAGTCTTAGAAAAAAAGAATGTCCGAGAAAAGGATTTTGACTTGATGAACTTTTTGAATGTTTTAGAACCGTATTACAAAGGTGGCGAGTACGACTATCTTTTAAATTCGGACAAAGAAATGGATTTGCTCAATAAACGATTTATCGTTTTTGAAATTGATGCCATTAAAGACCACCCGATATTGTTTCCTGTCGTTACCATTATCATTATGGAAGTCTTTATCAATAAGATGCGAAGACTCCAAGGGATTCGCAAAATGATATTGATTGAAGAGGCTTGGAAAGCCATTGCCAAAGAGGGAATGGCGGAGTATATTAAGTATCTATTTAAAACCGTTCGTAAATACTTTGGTGAAGCCGTAATTGTAACCCAAGAGGTGGACGATATTATTCACTCTCCAATAGTAAAAGAGTCCATTATCAATAACTCCGATTGTAAAATATTGCTCGACCAGAGGAAATATATGAACAAGTTTGAGGATATTCAAAGAATGCTTGGACTTACCGAAAAAGAAAAATCTCAAATTCTTTCTATCAATCAAAACAATGCTCCTAACCGATTATACAAAGAGGTGTGGATAGGCTTAGGCGGTGCCCATTCGGCAGTCTATGCTACTGAGGTAAGCCCCGAAGAATATTTAGCTTATACCACCGAAGAATCTGAGAAATACGAAGTAATGCAATTGGCTAAAAAACTCGATGGCAACTTGGAATTAGCCATTCGCCAAAAAGCACAGGAGAGAAGAGAAAGTCTTTAGGATTCTAATACTTTACCCATTTAATAACTTTTAAATTTAAAAATAAATGAAACGATTTATTATTAGCACATTAGCCGTTTTAGGAATCGGCACCAGTGTATCGGTAAATGCCCAATGGGTGGTAAGCGACCCTGGGAACTTAGCTCAAAGTATTGTGAACACAGCTCAAGAAATCGTACAGACTTCTTCCACTGCTGCCAATACACTCAATAACTTTAGAGAAGTGGAGAAAATCTACAAACAGGGAAAAAAATACTACGATGCCTTAAAGCAAGTAAAAGCCATTGTGAAAGACGCACGAAAGGTTAGAGAAACCGTCTTAATGGTGGGGGATATTTCCGAAATCTATGTAACCAACTTCAAGAAGATGACCCAAGACCCCAATTTTAGCCCCGAAGAATTAGAAGCCATTGCTTTTGGTTATTCCAAACTGTTGGAAGAAAGTTCAGGCTTACTCGGTGATTTAAAAAAAATCATCAATGCCACTTCGCTTTCTATGAATGATAAAGAGCGAATGGATATTATTGACCAAGTCTATAAAGAAGTGAAAGAATACCATAGTCTTATTCGCTACTATACGAAGAAGAACATATCGGTAAGTTACCTAAGAGCGAAAAAGAAAAACGATACCAAACGCGTATTGGATTTATATGGAACCGAATCAAGGTATTGGTAATCATTTCCCATTTATTCACAACATAATTCTATACCAATGATATTAGCCGTTGATTTTACCAACCTACACGAGATGCTTCGCAATCTCTATGATGAGATGATGCCTTTGGCATCTCAGATGAGTTCTGTGGCTCGTGGGATTGCTGGATTAGGTGCTTTATTTTATATTGCTATGCGTGTCTGGCAATCCTTAGCACGAGCAGAACCTATTGATGTTTATCCAATGCTTCGCCCTTTTGCCATTGGGCTGGCGATTATGTTTTTTCCAATCATTGTTCTTGGAACGCTCAATGCTGTGCTTAATCCCATCGTAACAGGAACCCATAGTATTTTGGAAGGACAAACTTTGAATTTACATCAGCTACAAGAGCAAAAAGACCTATTAGAAAAAGAAGCAATGCTCCGAAATCCTGAAACCTCATATTTAGTCGATGATAAAGAATTTGATAAAAAGTTAGAGGAATTGGGTTGGTCGCCCAAAGATTTAGCAACTACGGGAGCGATGTATGCCGAACGAAGTATGTATAAAATAGGTCAGCAAATAAAAAATATGTTCCGAGAGTTCTTAGAAATTCTTTTTCAATCTGCTGCTTTGGTGATTGATACGATACGAACCTTTTTCTTAGTCGTTCTCTCTATTCTCGGACCGATTGCCTTTGCTTTTTCCGTCTGGGACGGTTTCCAATCTACTATGAGCCAGTGGTTTACTCGGTATATTAGCGTATATCTATGGTTGCCTATTTCAGATTTATTCAGTGCGTTACTTGCCAAAATGCAAACCCTAATCCTTGCCAATGATATTGAACAATTATCCAACCCCGATTTTATTCCTGACACTTCCAATACCGTTTATATCATTTTTATGATTATTGGTATCGTGGGATACTTTACGATTCCATCAGTGGCAGGCTGGGTAGTTCAGGCAGGAGGTATGGGCAACTTTGGTAGAAATATTAACCAAACTGCACAAAAAGCTGGAAACATTGCTTCCGCAGGAGCAGGGGCAGCTGCGGGATATATTGCAGGAAAACTTTTTAGTAGAGAGGAAAATAATGATAGTGATAAAAGCACAGAGGGTAATTTAGAAACATAATTACTCTGTCTAAAATATTATAAACTCAAATGGAATCAAAATTATGGAATTTAAAATTTTAAGAAATATTGAAACAGGATTTAAACAAATCCGAATGTATGCGATTATTTTCGCCAGTCTGTGCCTTGTCATCACACTTTTTTCAATTGGTTATGCGTATTATTTCGCAGAACAACAAAGAGAAAAAATTTATGTATTAGACAATGGAAAATCCCTCATTTTAGCCCTTTCCCAAGATGCCGAACAAAACCGTCCTGTGGAAGCTCGTGAGCATATCAGACGGTTTCACGAGTTCTTTTTCAATATCGCACCTGACAAAGCTGCTATTGAAAGCAATATGAAAAGAGCCTTTTTCTTAGCAGATAAAACTGCCTTTAATTATTACAATGACTTAGCGGAGAAAGGCTATTACAATCGAATCATCTCGGGGAATATTCGTCAAAGAATACAAGTGGATAGTATTGTTTGCGATTTTAACACATATCCCTATCAAGTACAAACCTACGCCAAGCAATACATTACCCGAGCAAGCAATAGGACCGAGAGGCAATTGGTAACCGCTTGTCAGTTGGTTAATTCGGTTCGTTCAGACAACAATCCTCAAGGATTTATTATAGAGCAGTTCCGAGTAATACAAAACGAAGATATACAAACCGTTGAACGCTAATCTACATTAAAAATAAAATCTATGGAAGAGAATAAAACCAATCAAGAAGAGCCAGAAAAATACAATGTATTGCTCACTGATGAGAAGCAACAGGCACAAGAAGAACAAAGCGAAGCTCAAAGAGAAGAAACCCGAAAACAACTCAAAAAATGGCTCATTTTCGCTTTGATGGGCTTAGTTTTCTTGGGGTGTATGTATCTGTTATTTTTTATGGGAAATGCCTCTGATGATAAACTAAAAGTAGAGCAAGACCTCATACCAGAACCGGCTGAAATTTCACTCCCCGAAGATAAAGGACAAGCCTACGAACAAGACCTTTTAGAGCAAAAGCGTAAAGAAAAGCAAATGGCAATGCAGTCTTTAGGAGATTTTTCGCAAAGTGTACCTCCAGAAGATGATCCCATAAATGCGTCTATGACCTCTTACCAAAAAGTTCATAGAAACTTAGATGATTTTTACAGGGAGGATTCTGATGAGGAAAAAAAACAAATGCAAGAAGAAATCGACCAGCTTAAAAAACAACTGACGGCTCCCAAGCCCCAAGACCCTTTGGAAACCCAAATGAAACTTATGGAGCGTTCCTATCAACTGGCGAACAAATACAGTTTACAACAAGATAAACCAGAAATTTCTGATGAAACCTCTGAAACAAAAGCCAACGACAATGCCTATATAGGGAGTGATAAAGAAGCTCATATTACGCCCGTATATAGCGTTTCTAATAAGGTCGTCAGCCAACTTCCAAGAGCCTTATCCGATGAGAAATCATTGGAAAATTGGGTACAACAAAACCAAAGAGGTTTTCATTCTATGGAAAGCCAAAAGGAAGAACAACCGATACTCAAAAACAGTATTAAAGCCTGTATTCACACCGAACAACGCATTGATAAAAACAACCGCATTCCTTTGCGACTTTTAGAGCCTATCCGAGTGGCAGGAATGGTACTGCCCAAAGGTACGCTTTTGACCGCTATGGCAAAGATAGATGAGGGACGGCTATTGTTAGATATTAGTTCATTGGAATATCAAGGGCGTATCGTTCCCGTATCGGTAACTGCCTACGATTTAGACGGTCAAAGAGGGCTTTATATTCCTTATACACCTGGAGCTAATGCTTTTCGTGAAATCGCCGCAGGATTGAGTCAATCTTCAGGAACCAATTACACTTTTAGTTCCTCTGCCAAAGACCAAATATTATCCGAGGCAGGGAAAGGTCTGCTTCAAGGTACCAGTTCCTACATCTCCAAAAAGATAGCCCACCCTAAAATCAAGGTCAAAGCAGGGTATCAAGTCTTATTAGTATCAAAACCTTAATTTTTTTTAACTTTTAAATATATACAAATGAAATCTTTACACCCATTTTTAATCGCAACCTTATTCCTTACAATCGGGAATGTCTATGCACAAACAGAAACGCCAACTTCTGAAACGGACAGTATTTACTACGCAAATGATACAATACCAGAAACAAAAGTATCTACATCTAAAACGCCCGGCAAAATTGAACCTTATTTTTTAGAAGTAGCTTATGACAAAACCACACATTTGATATTTCCTTCGCCCATCACTTATGTAGATTTAGGAAGTGAGCATATCATTGCCGACAAAGCCCAAAATTCGGAAAATGTTCTGCGTGTGAAAGCCACAACCCCCGACTTTCATCCCGCAACCAATTTATCCGTAATTACCCAAGACGGTCGTTTTTACCATTTTGATATTTTCTATAACACGACTCCCGAAACGACCACAATGGATTTTAAACGCATTATGAATGAGTATAATACCGAAGATTTTAGTGCCAAAACGGATATTTTGTTTACGGATATCGGAAACCAATCCCCTGCGGTGGCTCAACTCATTATGGAATCTATTTATCAGCAAAAACGAAACTTTATCAAGCATATCGGTTCTAAAAATGCAGGTATTCAGTTTCTACTTAGAGGAATCTATGTTTATCAGGGAAAATTATACTTTGATATGCGTATGAAAAATCGAAGTAGTCTGCCTTATCAAGTGGATTTTATCACTTTTAAAATCGTCGATAAATCCACAGGAAAAAAGGAAGTCGCTCAAGAAATTCCCATTCAGCCTTTACGCACTTATCAAGAACTACAAAGAGTAGAGGCAAGAAGTAAAGCCAATGCCGTGTATATGTTAGAACAATTAACCTTAGACGATGATAAACTACTCAAAGTAGAAATCTTTGAGAAAAACGGCAGTCGCTACCAAGCTTTTACCATTGGTAATGAGGACTTAATTTACGCAAGAGAAATACAACAATTCAACCTAAAATTATAATACGATGAAAAGATTATTGTTAGTGATGTGTGGTTGGCTTGGAGGAATAAGTCTGTTGAACGCTCAACGACTATTCCCTGGGCAACAAGGATTGGAGGCAAGTATAAACTTGCTTCCAACTTCCTTAACACTCAATACTAAAGCCTATGATATTCGATTGGGCTACATTCGCTATACCCGTGAGGGGGATTATTGGCAGTTTGCAGTGGCTTACACTCGTAATGTTTACACCTATCGAGAACAGTCTTTACCCATTGAAACCTTTACTTCCGAAGGTGGTTACTCGTTAAACCTTGTTGGGAATAGTAGCCGAAATATATCCCTAAATGTTGGATTGAGTGGTGTAGTAGGCTACGAACTCATCAATCAAGGAAATCATACGCTATTTGATGGTGCGGTCATCAATAATAAAGATGCTGTGGTTTATGGAGGATTAGCAAGGCTACGATTAGAGCGTTATCTGGTAGGAGATGTACTTGTCTTCCTACAAGGGCAAACACAAATGCTATGGGGAACACAGAGAGAACAGCTGCGTCCGCATATAGGTCTAGGATTTAGAATGACTTTATAAACTTTAAAAAAATTAAAAGATGAAACATTTTGTAAAAATTAGTATAGCAATAATAATTTTATTGGGGCTTACGGCTTGTGAAGATAGACTGAATATACAAACCAACTTTCCGTTTGAAGTCAAAACAATGCCTGTTCCTAAGAGTATTCTAAAAAAACAGACGGTAGAAATTCGCTGTCAAATCGTATCAGAACAAAAGTACAAAGATGAAATTTATACATTAAGATACTTTCAGTTTGAGGGTAATGGTAGGCTAAAGTTGGCTAACCAAGAGCCTTTTTTACCGAATGATACGTATGTAATTCCTAACCGAACTTTTAGATTGTATTACACTTCTCTGTCTAACAATACGCAAAGTTTTGAGGTTTGGATTGCCGACAGCAAAGGCAAAGAACAAAAGCTGCGCTTTGAATTTAATGCTAAGAAAGAAGAGAAAACGGAATAAAATGACAGATAAAACTTAGTATAGCTACAAACCCTTGAATTTATCAAGGGTTTTGTTTTTTTATAGGTAATGTATTATTTTTGTTAAGTAATCAATTTTTGTAAGTTATGATTTTAGCAATTAATACAGATTCTTTTGGGCTTTATTTTGGTATAGTAATTTTGTTAGCAGGAATTGCTTTACGCTATTGGATTAACCGCAGAAGATTTTATCGCAGAAATGCCGCTGGAATAGAAGGCTTTTCAAGTTACGAAAAGGCAGTTATCGTAAGGATTTTAGAAAAATTTGGTAAGTTGATTGCTTGGGCATTTATTTTACTTGGTTTACTAATGAGTATTGCATCTTATAGAAGTATAAATAAAGAAACAGATAAAAAAGAACCTGAGAGAATTGAACAAAAGAACAATAAATGATTATAAACTAATATTTTTTCAATTTTTTATTTTTTATGGAACATCTTTTTTATCTTTGTTAAAAGATTTATCTGTTGCCTAAAATACTAACCATAGAAGTGAATCCAAATACCAAAAAAGGAAAAGCCTTTTTGGAGATGGTTGATTTGTTTAGAAATCAATCAGGAGTTAAGGTGGTTAATATTGACCAAGAAATGTCTACAAAAACGACAGAAAGCAAGGCTTCTTTCATAAAAAAAATCTCGCAAGAAACCAATAGAAAATTAACCCAAAGGGTACTCGCAGAGCATAATATTGTAATATAAACCTTTCCAAAAACTGCCACCCATTTCCAAAAGCGACCATCTTTACTTCACCGAATTGCATTCAAAGTATCTTCGCTAAAAAAGATACCAAATTATGGAGGTGATAGTTATTGAAAAAAAAATATTTGAACAAATCAATCAAAAATTAGGGGACTTACTCAGACAAACAAAGTCCGTAGTAGAAACACATCAAGCCATTTGTCAGGACAAAAAATGGTTGGACACACAAGAGGTCTGTCAGTTGTTGGGCATTAGCAAACGGACACTTCAAAATTACAAAGACCGAAATTTACTGCCTTATTCGTACATCAATCGAAAAAACTACTACAAGCGTAGCGATGTACTTCATTTATTAGAAAATCAAACTGCAAAAACTGAAATCTAATGGAACTCTATACAGAACAAACGGAAGAAATGGCTTCTTACCAAAAGCAAATACAAGAGCTTAATGAATATGTAAAGTTTTTGTTAGAGCATTTTAAACCTGTATTTAATGGGGAAATTTATTTATCTGGAAAAGAATTGTGTGAATTATTGCATATAAGCCAAAGAACCCTCCAACAATATAGAGATGATGGCTTTTTGCCTTACATTCAAATTGAGGGTAAAATTTTGTACAAAGAGAGCGATGTACTAAAAATATTAGAGAATAACTATAAGGCAATATAACGATTATCCAAAAGTTTACGAATTGTTTTTTAGCATCAATGATTATAAGGCATTGAATATTCAAAAACCAACCGCTAATCCATTTCTAAGATTGGGCTTCTTTTTGCTTCTTTTTCTTTGCCTCAGAAAGAAAAAGAAGTCCGCAAAAAATCTCAAGCGTTTTGCTTATAAAAAGTCGTACTTGTACGGCGTTATAAGCCATAGGCTTGTATCCTTTGGTTGGGTTCAAAAAAGTCTTTAAAGAAATGAGGAGTGTAGCGATAAACCTGCCTTGCAGAGATTTATCGCTTAATGACGAATGTATGCAAAGTCTTTTTTGAACCGCCCTTGCCTTACAATGGCAAAGGCTGTGTTCTATACTCTTTTAAATTCAAAAAGAACCCCCTATACTTGATAAATCCGTTTCTAAACATATCCCAAAGCAAAGAAATACCCATTTGAGCAAGGGTTGAGTTAATAAACAAATCTTGCTTGTGTAAAGCATCTGCAAGTGAACAACTCGGCGTGTCGTCTATTTCTTCGGATTGTTTTAATAAGCTGGCAAATTCATCGGTAATAAAAGGGAGTTTTTTTATGGTCGTGAATTTTTCTGACTTTGGTTGCTCGTGTTTGCCTATCGTGGATAAAATCACTTGTCCTGTGTGTTGGCTATTACCAAAATCTAACCAATACAAAGGTTTATTTCTTTGATACCGATTGGTATTCTGTGAACAATCCTTGATGATGTCCGCAATTTCAAACCTTGCTTGTACACTATCCACACACGAAATATATAAATTGCTGACAATCTCGTCAGAATTGGTTTTCTGACAATCTTTTGCAAATTTAATAGTCTTGGCTTTCCAATTTGTCCCAAAGAAGCGGTTTACTCGGTTGATAAGTGCCACCGACTTATATAAACCCATTTCACTCTCGGCAAAAAGTTGTCTGCCTAAATTGGCTTGGCTAATGGTATCATCGTCCCATAAAGTAACGGATAATCCTGCGTGTCCCAATTCTATAAGTGCCGTATTCATTCGTGCAAGGGCGGTTAAGACTTGCGAACCTGTGCCACCTGCACCAATCAAGTTGATACTAATAGGGTTAGTCGCATTGATGAGGCTATTATCTGTGTAATGTATTTTATCTTTCGTTTCCATTATAAAATATCTTTTAGAGTTTTATTATTTGGTCTAAGCTGTTCGTTTGGGAATGGCTTATCTGTGTTGATGAGTTCTTTCCAAAGGCTTACGCAATTACCATTGATAGGGTTGAAATTTTGCAAATGACTGAAATAACTTTCAAAAAAATAGGTTTCCCACGCTTGTATAAAGTCCTCTAATGAGGTCGTTTTTTTAATATCTATATTCACACTCCCCATACATACATTACCATTTTGATAAACATTAAAAAAAGGAGCATAATACAATTTTGTTTTGGCTGTGGGTCTGCGGTTAGATTTTAAAGCGTATATACTCAAACTTTGCTTAGTCGCTTTCCATAATAACGGAGGAGTATAAGCCGTTCCGCTTGGTATCTCTAAACTTTCCACAAAATATAGGGTTCTCTTTTGTTCTTTGGTGTACCATATCAAACTGCCTTTTTTACTTGGGTTGATGTGCAGTACATTGGTGGGGATTATTCCCTTTGGCTTTAAAAAAGTTTTATCTCTTTCTTCTTTGGTGGTTAAGGCTTTCGATAAATTTTCGCTCTCCCTTACACTCAAAGGGTGGGCATTCATCATTCTGCCTTGCTGGTCAATATCAAAATGTTCTATATAAGTTTGTGATTTATTTTCGTTTTGATAAATAACAAAAGCATTTTTGGGGTAAAAAATAGGCTCTATTTGTTCGGTTAAATCTTGTATATTCTTCATTTTCTGTTAGGTTTTTAATTGAATAAATGATAGGTTTCTGAAATACTTTCAAATAGTCTTCTCTCAAAATCAAAGTTGCGTGTATCTTTTTTGTAATTCTTCGTAAAGTTTCTATAAATAGTAGGCTCGTCAATATCGGCACACTCGTTAAATTCGTTATTGAGCATTTCGTTTATTTGGTCGCTTATCCAATCATCAGCTGTCGCTACAAAGCCAATGTATTTATCCATTGTTATAGTTTCATATTCTTCATCTTCTTGGTATTGGTAAGTGCTATATCTAAAAATACTTTCATTAGGATAATCTTTATACAACTGATATACTTTTTGGGCAATTTGTTTGCACTCCAAATCAAATGGAGTTTGGATTTTAAAAGTGTTTAATCGCTGTTCAAAAAAATCCAAATTATTAGCGTTTTTGATTTTTTCATACATAAGGTCGCCCATTATATTACATTCTTTAAGGGTCTGTAAGTTTCTTTTTTGTTCCTGGCGTTCTTCCTCGTTATATGGTTCATCATACCTAACCCATTCGGTCAATATCTCGTATCGGTAACATAAAAAATCATCATCATTATAATAGGGAACTCCAACCTTATAAAAGTAAGCGTAAACAGACAAAAGCAATTTTGCTAAAGGTTTTGTTTTTTTATCTCTAAACATTAAATACAAAGGCTTTATCGGTATATGATATAATGAATGGTTTGTATAAAAAGTTTCTTCAACGGATAAATAAGTTTCTTCTTCGTTTTTTAATACCCTCAAATTAGCATAAAATTTATTTTGATGTAACTGCTTTTTTGTGTGATGGTAGGCTAAATGAACATTATACGGATAAGGTTCACTTTTAACATTAGGAGTTTCAAATCCATAATGCTCGGCAAGTTTAGAAAGGGACTTAAAAAAATCCCTTTCGTTGATACTTACTTCTTGGATTTCTACCATTTTAGGTAAAAAAACATTTCTTAGAATAGCATCGGAACTTGCTCTTTGGGTACGCTTTTTTGCTTGTCTTTTTGGACTTCGCTGTGGTCTTTGGGGCGGTGTATCCATTCCAAAAACTCCGCAAGTTGTCGGCACAATAGTTCGTTGCGTTGGGTGTTCTTCTGTGGTTGAGATAAAATTCCCTTGATGATATGTTTGTTTTGCATAATTCATTTTGTTTTATTTGATTGTTCCTTTGTTAATAAATTTCTTGTCTATGTAAAGTTTGATTTCTCCTTTTTCAAAGCCTTGCTTTAAGGCTATATATTTGATATAATCATCATATGCTTTGCCTTGAAAATTCTCGCCTATAAGGTTTTTAAAAATTACCTTAATTGATGTTATATCGCCCTTTAATATCCATTGTCCGTTTTGGTGGATTTCTGCTCTGTCTTTTGTTTCCATAACATACTCATACTGTTTAGCCTTTCGTACCCATAATACTTTCAAATTTGTAAACCACACTATCCTCCTCAATTTTTGGGGTGGACACTTTCGCTGTGGTAAGTATCGGATATTGGTTTGAATAAAAATTTAACACACTTTCCACACTCCATTGGGGATTAGGGTCTGTAAGTGTTATTTCTTGTCCGTTATCTTTGAGTTTAAATACTCTCTTTAATTCTGTCGTTAATAACATAATTTCTATTTTTTAAGGTTAATTATTCCGTTGCAAATAAGTCGGGTTGAAAGAGTACTGTAAGCTCTTTTCTACGCTTTCTAATCTTTTCAGCATATTCGGGATATTCGTCCACACTTGGCAACTTTGTCCACGCTTCTCTCGGTTTTCCTTGTTCTGCAAGTTCCTCTACCTTTTCCATAAGTTCCTTGTATTTCTTATCTCGCTTTTCTTTCTCTTTCTTTTCCTTATCTGCTTTTTCCTTTTCCATTGCCGATTGCCTTTGAGCTTCTTCTTGTGCCTTTAAGTAACTCTCCATATTTACCATAAGTTTTGAGGTGCTTTCAATTGGCGGTGTAATGGTTGCAAAAAACTGCTCGTCCAATTCTTCGGCTGTACCTTTGATTGTTAGCGGCGGAATAAGATGCTTCGCCTTATCGCCACACGCATCATTGTTCAATAATATGGATATTACTATGTTTTCAGTATCTTTTTTAATCGTTAGATTGAGTGTCCCCTCAATTTCTAATCCTGCTATTTGTTTAAAAAAATTTGTATTCATTGTTTCTAAATTTTAAATTACTTTGTACTCTTCAATCATATATTCTACTTCTTCGTCAAACCCTTGTGTTTGCTTCTTATTTTTAAGCATATACAAATCGGATTTTGATAGTTCTTTGCGGTATCTCTCCCTGCTAATTTCAGCAATTAATTCAATGGCTTTTTGAAAGTTGTCCGTAACATATTCTATTGTCTTACTTTCATTGCTGTGCCATTTGTCGGTTGTGAAAATGATATATGCGTTTTTCATATTATTGAGGTTTCTAAGTGGGTTATTTTATCTATTGGATACCCTTTGTCTGTGAATTGGTAATTTTCTTCCGCAAACATTTGTATAATGTATTCATCAGCGGTTAATCTTTCGTATTCTTTTTGTAGTTCTTTGTATAAATGTTGGTTCAAATCATTTAAAACACTTTCCACCCATTTCAATAGTTTTTCAACTTGATACTCAATGTGTGGGTATTCCTTACTATCATCGTTAAAAGTGTACTCCCAATCAAAGTGCAGATAATAATATCGGTGTCTGTTATAGGTCTTAAAATAAATATCTATATATCCGTTTTGGATAAGATTAAGCACTCTTTTATCCATATCCAAAACATCAAAATTAAACTCTTGATTGGGGGCATAATCTTTCCATTTTTCAGCTTTAACGGCTTGTATAAACTTCCTTATATCAAGTATGTTACACGCAAAACTACTTCCGTCGCCTTGTGAATAGAAACCACTGAAAAAGATTTCGGACGGATTTATATCAATCTCCAATATTGAGCATATCACCACAAAATCAAAGTAAGTATTTTGCCACCACCAATGGCTATCGACCTCTTTGTATCGGTACTTGTCTAATACCTGCTCTTGGACTTCTTTGTCTAACTCCTCGTATTTGTAAATTTGTATCGTGATTGTGTTCATAATTTTACTCTTTAACTGTTCAAAATTTTTGTTAATTCCATTTCAGCTGTCCAAAATTCCTCGCCCGTATGCTTCCCGTGAGCGGTATAGTATATATTTCCATATCGGTCAAGTTTCAATCGGTAACAATTTAAAGTGCTTTGAGGGGCTGAAAATTGTTCTTGTTCTTCATTCTCTAACTCCACAAAAGTCCAATCCGTATCACCTAATAAACTCTCTAAATTTGAGGTTGGTTCTTCTGTTAGTTTCGGTTGTGTGGTCTTGTAAAAATCCACAAAGGTATCTCGGTAATTAACCGACAAAAAACAATCATCATTCTCTATATTGTCCAACACTTTAAGGCGTTGGGCTTGTTGCTCTTTCCACCCTTGCGAAATAGTTATAATCGCAAAGTCGCAACTATCCCACTCGCTGCCTGTGTAGGCTCTTACTAAAATATGCCTTGTTGGTGTGTGTGATTTTTTCATTGCTTTATGGTTTATAAAGGCGGTTACTATGATATAACCGCCTTTGGGTTAGTATTTAATTTTTCGTTATCCTCTGTTAGTTGTAACTAAACATCTCGGCTCCGTGTTCTGCAAAAACATTACAAAGGTCAAAGGCTTTTTGTCCTCTGCTTTGTGCAGTTCCGCCCATTACTAAGGATTTTAATTTGCTTTCATCGTCCTTGTAATTACATACATTTTGATAGTACCCAGTAACGGCGTTGTATGCACCGAACAAAGTTCCTTTCGTGGTTTCCATTTGTTGGCTATCGCTGACCATTGCATACATAAAAGCATCATCTACGGTATTTTTAAACACGGTTGATAGTTCATCGGTGTTACCTTTTTTCAAGTGTTCTAAGGTTTCTTTATTAGGACACAAAGCCAATTCTATTAACTTTCGTACTTCTCGGTCGTTTACTCGGATTTTTGCCCACTCGTTAAATGTTCCCTCTAATCGGTCGCTTAACTTATTGGCTAATCCCATAACCTTGTGAGCGTTGGCTAATCGCTGTTTTGCCCCTGATGTATGACGGATACGAACCACATTATTCATATTTTTAAATGCAGCGTTCAGCGTATTTTGACACACTATTCGGATAGGCGTAAAGGCGGCTGTAATACTTCCACTTCCATCGTGGCTTGTGGTTAAAAAAATGTACTTTTCAGTTACATCATCACCATTGCCCACTCGGATATAACTTGGTAATTTGGCGGTTATAAAAATCTTCTCGCCTTTGCCTAAAGCCCCAGCGGTTTCGTACAAAATTCCATTGCCACCTCCGACAATCTCATCGAAAAAGGCGAATGCCTCGTGGTTTTGTACGACTTGGTAGTCTTTACCTACTACGCCCAAAATCTCATTGTTATCATCTCGCATCGTGGCAAAGGCGTTCGGCACTTCGATTTCGTTGTCGTAAAACACTATTCCCTGCTCGGTGGTTCTCAATCCTTTACCCTTAGTATATAAAGGCTCTTTGCTGACTTCAAAATTCAATCTTGCGTGTCTTATCGCCTCCGCACTTGTTGGGTGTTCGCTTACGATTTGCCCCAATCCGTGCCACGCTTTTTCCTTTACGCTGAAAAAACTGTACTTTCCTGTTCTGCTGTTGTAATTAATGTTATGTGCCATTGTTCTAAAATTTAAATGTTCTTAAATTGTTTTGTTCGTCTGTTAATTAAAATGGTAAATCGTCTTCGGTTTCCTCCAACGGTTGTGGTGTTCCCTGTCCGTTAGTTGTTTCCGTGTTCTGTCTTTGTCCACTTGCGTGTAACTTGATTTTTGAGGTGTGAAAATTAAGCCCCGCTTTGGGTTCTCCGTCCTTGCTAAGCCACGCCCTTGCACTCACTCGCCCAGTGAGTTCAACCAAAGCTCCTTTGGTTAATATCTTGGCTACATTTGTACCTTGCCAATACGCACAATCAAAAAAAGCGGTCTGTTGTATGTCTTCGCCTTGTTTGTTACGATAGTGATTGTTTACGGCGATTGAAAAGTTTACTACTTTTCTGTCGTTAGGAAGTGCTTTCACCTCCGCATCTCTTGTTAATCGTCCTGTGATGTTCATTTTGTTTAATTTTAATTGTTAATTACTCGTTTGTTACACTCTGCCCACGCTTTGCTCTCTTGCGAGGCTGTGTTGAAATTTTTTATTATTCGGTAATGAGAGGAAGAGCTGTTTCGTTTAAAATCCATTACTAATAAATCTACTTTTGTATGTTTCATATTGACCTTTTTTTTATTCGTCTAAAGAGCCGGAATATGCTGGTTTCGTTTCGAGGGCTTATAAAAAGTAGTGTTTAGCCTCCACAAGGTTTTTCAAAAAAATACGCTCCTTGGAGGAAGATTTTTTTGAAAACCCGTAGGGCTTGACCTTGTGGAGGCGTTAAGAACACGGAAATACTTTTGCCCTTCGAGTACGAAACCAGCATTACGGCTATTTAACTCTCGAAAAAAAGGTGGAAATAGGAAGTGAAATACAAAAGACAAATTCGGTAATGGGTACAATCGAAAGGATAAGCTCTGCATCGATTACCGAATATTTTTTTATTACTAAGGTTTATTTCTAAATAAAATTACCGCTACAAAACAGGAAAAAAGGGAATGTTTTGTAGCGGTAGTTAGGGTAAGTATAAAAATTCTTGGTAGCTCTTATAGGGTTTTTCACAGGAAAATCATAACTAATGTGCTACTAAGAATAAAACACATCATTTTTAAGTATAACTCAAAGATAAATTCTGCAACTTTTGTGAAGCTAACTCCATATCTTTACTAATCTTTGTATTTGTAATTTTTGCATAAATTTCTGTGGTATGAATATGTTTATGTCCAAGCATTTTACTGATACTTTCTATTGGAATATCTTCAGTCAGCATCAAGGTGGCAAAGCTATGTCTTGCCCAATGGAAGGTAATGGGTTTATCTCGAAAAATTCCACATTCATTCATAATTATTTTGAGATATTTATTACAGGTACTATTACTCGGTACGGGAAGTAATGCACCATTTTTTCCTAAGCCTTCATACTTCTTTAAAATCATTTCTGGAATTTCCAATACTCGGACATTACAAGGTATTTTTGATTTTTGTCGTCGTTTGATGAGCCACTTATGACCATCAAAGAACTCTTGCAAATGGACAGAACTAAGTTGGTATATATCAATATATGAAAAACCTGTAAAACAACTAAAAAGGGCTAAATCCCTAACTAATTCTATGAGCTTTTTCATTCTTTCAGAAAAATCATCACAAGGTGTGTATTCAATGAGTTTTATAATCTCTGATTTTAAGAGATAACCTCTATCTTTTGGTACAAGTGTATTTTTATAGTGCCGAAAAGGATTAACAATAATAATGTTGTCATTTAAAGCTCTTTTTATGGTTCGTAAAAGCGGTCCCATATTACCATAAATACTATTGTGGTCTAACCCTCTCTCTATTCTAAGATAATAGTCATAATCATCAATAAAGGTTTTGTCAAGCTCTATCAATTCTATATCGTCTCTGTGAAGTTTTTCTTTAAGAAATCGTTCTAAATTTCCATAGGCATTTTTATGAGTATTATAACTTCCTGGGGCTCTCAATTTCTTCTCAACTTTGAGTTCAAAATCTTTGAGTAAACCCTGAAAGCATTTTAATAAGGTGTGCCCCGAATGTTCTCTGCCTAAATATCTATCTTTTACTTTTTTTGCAGTTACATACCCCTCGTATTTTAGCATATCGCTATAAATATTCTGGATATTGGTTTCAATGGCTTTTAATTTTTTGTTGATTTGCTTAGCTTCGTCGGTTTTTCCGCAAACCTGACTGTTTTGCAAATCCAACGAAGGAGATAAACTCAACTTGGTAGAAAAGGGTTCATTTTTTCCGTTAATGGTAATCCTTGCCATAATGGGAATAGTTCCATCGGCTTTCGGATTTTTTCTTTTTAGGTAAAACAATACTGTGAATGTTGTTCTTTTGGTCTGTTTCATCACTCCATATTTTATAGTTACTAAATTAGTTTCTATTGAGTAACAATGAAAGATGAAATTTTACGCAAATTACTGAAATATAACCTCTTTAATGAAAAACTTTCTATACAAATCAAGTAACTGATAAGTAACTCAACTTTGTCATTTGAGGTCAAATCTCAGTAAATCACAGTCTGCAAGTTAAAGGTAAATAAACAATTAATCTCTTATTTTACAACTAATTATGATTTTTTTCATAATTTTGCTTTTTGACTAAATGTTTATTTTAAAAACGATTGATGTCTTCTGCATATTTACCTAAAAGTCCGTTGATAAACACTTGACTTTTATCTGTAGAAAACGCCTTAGAAATTTCTATATATTCGTTGATAATCACTTTAGAAGGCGTTAATGGAAAATGATCTAATTCTGTGATAGCCGCTATCAAAATCACTCTATCCATAAGAGAAACTCGGTCTAGCTCCCAATTTTTAAGGCGTTCTTTTAGCTTTACTTCCGTATCTTCCCAATGGTTTAAGCTGTATTGTAATAGCTTTTGTGCAAAACTTCTGTCTTCCTCATCTTTAATAATTTTGATAAGTGTATGGCTTGGTTCGCCTTCTCTTATAAAACCAATGGTCTTTTGTATCATCGTATTAGAAATATGTAGGTCATCTGCCCAGCTAATTTCTTTCTCTTCCATCAACTCATGGAATGCCTCATTTTCTGCCACATATCTCAAAAACAATTTCCCAAGGAATTTTTGGTCGTCTTCAAAAGACACTTCTTCGCTCTGCATAAAATCTTGGTAACGCTTCCCAGCCTTCATCCTTTGGAAAGTCTTTACCAACAAATCATCATCTAAGTCCCACTTTAAATTTTGATGTTTTGAGGTAAACGAAAGTCGCTCCTGATTATTCTCTATATTTTCTAAGACTTGGTTTCTAATGAACTTCTGATTAGGATTAAGGTCTTCCTCGGTCTTTAAAAACTTACCTTTGCTTATTTCCATTTGGTGTTCCGCCAAATGTTTTAGACCAACTAAAAAATTAAGCTGATAAACATACAAATGATAAATCTTCTCTATTTCTGAGAACATTTTTCTCTGCAACGCATCTTGGCTAAGTGGATTTTGCTGGTAAGCATAAAGGGTTTGTACTACTTTTTCTCGTATTTGTCTTCTTCCTAACATTTCAAAGGTCTTTTTCGGTGGCAAAGATACGGATAAATGCCCAACCAACGAAAACTTGAAATCAAAAAAAGCACCACCTTAGTCAGATGATGCTTCTTTATTTTTAATTCTAAAAAGGATTATTTATTGTAGTTTTCTTCTACTTTATCCCAGTTAATCACTTCAAAGAAAGCCGTTACATAGTCTGGTCTTCTGTTTTGGTAATTAAGGTAATAAGCGTGCTCCCACACATCTAATCCTAAGATAGGTGTACCACCACAGCCTACATTTGGCATCAATGGGTTATCTTGATTAGCCGAAGAACATACTTCTAAAGATCCATCTGGCATTTTGCAAAGCCACGCCCAACCAGAACCAAATCTTGTTTTTGCCGCTTCCGAGAAATCCGTTTTAAACTTATCAAAACCTCCCATTTTCTCAATCTCTTCTTTCACTTTTCCTACAGGCTCTTTGCTTCCTCCTGGAGTTAAAACCTCCCAAAAAAGAGTATGGTTAAAGTGTCCACCACCATTGTTTCTGACAGCTGGCTTATCGCTTCCCTGTTGGCAAACTTCCTCTATAGACTTGCCTTCTAACTCCGTTCCAGCAATTGCTTTATTGAGGTTATCTATATAGGCTTGGTGGTGCTTAGTATGGTGTATTTCCATCGTTCTTGCATCAATGTGCGGCTCTAGAGCATCGTAAGCGTATCCTAGTTTTGGTAATTCAAATGACATAATAATTTTGTTTTTTAATTTAACTTTATCAATGTTTGCCTCCAAATTTAAGTAATTATTCCTCTATTCAGGAATGATTATTTAAAATTTTATAAAACTTTAACATAGATAGAGTCTATCATTTAGTAATAAATGTAATTTATGTTTAGAGATTAAAGGCTTTCTTAATATCCTCTACTCTATCTAATTTTTCCCAAGTAAAGAACTCTAAATCTTTTATCACAAGCTCGTTTTCTCTACCTTCATTAAATACCTTATCTGCGATATAAGACTCTCTACCCATATGCCCATAAGCCGCCGTTTCTCTGTAGATAGGGTTTCTTAGTTTTAAATTAGTTTCTATGGCGTAAGGTCTCAAATCAAAAATACCTTTTAATTTTTCCGCTATTTCCCCATCGCTATAAGGCACCTTAGAGGTTCCGTAGGTATTGATGTAAAGCCCACAAGGCTCTGCCACACCAATAGCATAAGAGACTTGAACCAGCACCTCATCTGCCACCCCAGCAGCCACTAAATTTTTAGCAATATGTCTCGTGGCATACGCTGCACTTCGGTCTACTTTGGAAGGGTCTTTACCCGAAAAAGCACCGCCTCCGTGAGCCCCTTTACCACCGTAAGTATCTACAATTATCTTTCTACCTGTAAGCCCTGTATCGCCGTGTGGTCCCCCGATTACAAACTTCCCTGTAGGATTGATATGGTATTTAATATCATTATTAAATAACTTCTGTATCTCTGGTTTTTGCTTAGCAACCACTCTAGGAATGAGAATTTCTGTTAAATCCTTCCTAATCTGAGCTAACATTGCATCATCATCAGAAAACTCATCGTGCTGAGTGGATATTACAATGCTATCAATTCGGATAGGCTTATGGTCATCAGAATACTCTATGGTTACCTGACTTTTAGCATCGGGACGAAGGTATTTTATTTCTGTTCCTTCCCTTCTGATTGCAGACAGTTCCCTCAAAATAGCGTGTGCCAAATCTAAAGCCAAAGGCATATAATTGTCGGTTTCGTTGGTTGCATAACCGAACATCATTCCTTGGTCGCCCGCACCTTGAGCCTGAGCTTTTGCTTCAAAATTATCTTCAGCTACCACTCTATCAACCCCTTGATTAATTTCTGGCGACTGCTCGTGGATAGCAGATAAAACCCCACAAGAATCTCCATTAAACATATACTCGCCTTTAGTATAGCCTATCTCGTTAATAACCTCTCTGGCAATGGTTTGCACATCTAAGTAAGCCGAAGATTTAACCTCTCCTGCCAAAATAACTTGCCCTGTGGTTACTAAAGTTTCACAAGCCACCTTTGCCTTCTCATCGTAGGCAAGAAAATGGTCTATTAAAGCATCAGAAATTTGGTCTGCAATTTTATCAGGATGTCCTTCTGAAACGGATTCAGATGTGAATAAATACGGCATATTTTTTATTATTTAATTAAAATTTAATACTAAAAATAAGACCGAAGAACATCAAAAAGAAACTAAAATAGAAATCTGTTTTAGCATTTTTTAATGAGGTTGCAATCAGTCAAATTTTTCCTCTTTACTTTGAGTCTGCAAAGTTATAAAAGTTTTTATTTATAGCAAAAACTATTTAATCTGGTCTAATGTTAACATAATCTTTTGGAGCTTTCGTGTAATTAAGTTTCGGCTGAACCGACTCTCTCACCACTTTTACAAACTCATCTAAAATTTTCTGCTTATAGGTAGGTTTATAATAGATTAAACTAATTTCTCTATAAGGAAAAGGCTTTCTAAACCTTGATATTTTAGCCTTTTGAGTGTTCTCTAGCTGGTTAGCCGCAAGTTCAGGTAACAGCGTAATTCCTCCCACTCTATCCACGATTTGAAGTAAAGAACTGATACTCGTTGCTTTAAAATCAAGATTATTAGGTTTCAATCTATTCTCTTTAAGATTACATATATTCTCAAATTGAGTCGTCAGGCAATTCCCCTCTTCCAAAAGCCATATTTTATCCGCTTTTATATCTTGAGGAAGTACAAATTTACTCTCATTTTCCCCACCATACTCAGAAGAGTACAGCATCAATTCTTCATTAAACAAAACATCTTTAAAAAACTCATCAGCATCGTGATGAGGTGTCGCAATAATACCTGCATCTATCTCGCCTGATTTCAATGCCTTTATCACACTATCCGTATTGAGTTCCTTTACTTCCATTTCTATATTGGGATTTTGTGATAGAAAATCAAAAATTTCCACAGGAAGTATAAACGGAGACACCGTAGGGATAATACCCAACACCACCTTCCCCGCCAAAATATTATTAAGACTGTTCGCCTTATTTTTCATCTCATTAATCTCATCAATAATTCTATAAGCATGTTGCAGGATTTCCTTACCTGCATCTGTGGTTCTTATTGGATGAGTCGAGCGGTCAAATATTTTAACATCTAGCTCTTCTTCCAATTTCTGTATCATCGCACTAAGTGTAGGCTGAGTGATAAAACAAGCCTGAGCTGCTTTACCAAAATGCTTGTGTTTATCTACAGAAATGAGGTATTCTAATTGCTGAACATTCATTATTTTATAGAATTGTAAATAAGGCTTCCCTAAAATTTTTCTACGCAAATATACTAATGTTTATTCATTTTATACCTAAATTTGTTTAATTTTACGAATCTACAATAGTGTAGTTTTAACCTAAAATAAAGATAAAAATATGTCTCATAAAAAACTCACCACCGCCTCTGGAAGTCCTTACTACGAATACGAAGACTCACAGACTGTAGGCGCTAGAGGTCCTGTCCTATTACAAGATTTTGTTTTACAGGAAAAACTGGCACATTTCGTAAGAGAAAGAATACCAGAAAGAGTAGTACATGCAAAAGGGACAGGAGCTTACGGAACATTTACCGTAACTAATGATATTACCAAATATACTAAAGCTAAACTCTTCTCTAAAGTAGGTAACACCTGCAAGATGTTTGCTCGTTTCTCGACGGTTGGTGGTGAGAAAGGTAGTGCCGATACCGAAAGAGACCCTAGAGGCTTCGCTCTTAAATTTTATACAGAAGACGGAAATTGGGATTTAGTAGGCAACAATACACCTGTATTCTTCATTAAAGATGCCAAAAAATTCTCTGATTTCATTCATACACAGAAAAGACACCCAAAAACCAACCTCAAAAGCCATACCATGATGTGGGATTTTTGGTCACTTAACCCTGAATCTCTTCATCAAGTGCTTATACTGATGTCAGATAGAGGTACACCTTACGGCTATCGTCATATGCACGGCTTTGGCTCCCACACCTTTTCTATGATTAACGCTAATAATGAAAGAGTTTGGGTAAAATTCCATTTTAAAACCAAACAAGGTATTAAAAACTTTACCGATGAGGAAGCTGTGAAAATGAAAGGTGAAAACCCAGACTTTGCCCAAGAAGACCTTGTGAATGCAATAGAAAGTGGCAACTTCCCTAAATGGACACTCTACATACAGGTAATGACTGAAGAACAAGCTAATGAGTTCCGCTGGAATCCTTTTGATATAACCAAAGTTTGGCCTTATAGCGAGTTTCCTTTAATAGAAGTTGGAGAAATGGAACTCAACAAAATTCCTGATAATTATTTTGCGGAAGTAGAGCAGTCTATATTTGCTCCTAGCAATATTATTGATGGTATTGGACTTTCTCCTGACAAAATGCTACAAGGACGCATTTTCTCCTATCCAGATGCACATCGTTATAGAGTGGGCGTTAATGCTTATCAGTTGCAGGTTAATCGTTGTCCGTTCTCGGTAAATCATTATCATAGAGATGGTGCAATGGCAGATGCTTCAAACTATAAAGACAGTCCTAACTATTACCCAAACAGCTTTGATAATATAAAACCTGACTCGTCCTACAAAGCTCACGAATATCATTTAGATAATAATAAAGTGGCTTTTTTCAACCGAAATGAAAATGATGATGACCACTTTACACAACCAGGGTTACTTTATTCCAAAGCGATGGACGACCAAGCTAGAGCCAACCTTGTAAAAAATATTATAAACCATATGCAAAAAATTGATGGCGAAAGAAGAGAGGAAATCATCAATAGACAGCTCTGCCATTTCTTCCGTGCTAATTTAGACTTAGGAATGAAAGTAGCTTCTGGACTTGGCATCAGCATCAATTTCAATGAAATGCATCAGCAGAGATAAGACTCTTAATTATTTTTTTGTATATTAGGCTCCAAACAAAATTGCAGTAATATGAAAAGAAAAGAGTTTTTACAAAATTTAGGTTTAGGCGTATTATCAGCAGCTGCAGTACCTACTACTTTGTTAGGTCAAAGCACTGTTGTAAACAATGAAGACAACGAAAACATTGATGAATATAATGAAGAAATGCCTCCTCTAAACGATGGCAACAGCCTTAATAAAGTATTAGGACTTGGTGGCGTTCCGTTAGCAGGAGCTTGGAAACCAACTTCGGAGGAAGACGCACTAAAAACTCTAGAAAAAGCATGGGAGCTAGGCGTTCGTTATTATGACACATCTCCTAGATACGGCAACGGAATTAGTGAGAGGAGATTTGGGGTATTTTTAGATGGTAAGCCTTCGGATAAATATATTTTATCTAGCAAAGTGGGAAGAATTTTAAAACCTGGCATCGCTCCAAAGGAACAAATTAAACATCTTTGGAAAAACCCAATGAATGCCGTTTTCAATTACGATTATACAGCGAGTGGAGCTAGAAAATCAATAGAAGACAGCCTATTAAGGTTGGGCGTTCAGAAGTTGGATTTTGTTTTTATTCACGATTTAAACCCTGCTAATTTTAGCTCTAAAGAAGAGTATCAAAACTATTTTGAAGAAGCTAAAAAAGGAGCTATCCCCGAGCTTGCCAAAATGAAGGAAGAAGGCATCATCAAAGGTTGGGGCTTTGGCATCAATCAGCCTGATGCGGTTTTGGAAGCATTGAATTTCTCACAACCAGACATTTGTCTAATGGCAACACAATACTCTCTGCTAGACCACAAACAAGCACTAAATAAAACCTTCCCTACCTTACAAAAAAACAAGGTGAAAATTATACTCGGTTCTCCACTAAACTGTGGTTATCTTGCAGGAAATGAAACTTGGAACTACTCTCCCAACCCAGCTCCTAAAGAAATTGCAGAAAAAAGAAAACAACTACAAGCCGTAGCTACCAAATACGGTGCTAACCTAAGAACCGCTGCTCTACAATTTGCAATGGCACACCCTGCCGTAGTTTCTGTACTCACAGGTTGTAGAAATGCAGAACAGATTTACAAGAATTTCATTTCGTTACATGGAAACGAAATCATCCACAAAGCCTTTTGGAGTGAGTTAAAAACTTTAGGACTAATTGAGAAAAATGCTCCTACTCCAACCATTTAAAAACAAAAATTATGTATCAGTATATTATCATAGAAAAAGAAGGTAAAATCGCTACCATCACTATCAATAGGCCAGAGAGCCTTAACGCCCTTAATGCTACTACTATAAAAGAACTAAGCACCGCTTTAGACGAGTTAGAGTCTGACCAAAATATCAGAGTTATCATTCTCACAGGAAGTGGAGCTAAATCTTTTGTTGCAGGGGCTGACATTAAAGAGTTTAGCGATTTCAACACACCAAAAGCGGAAGAATTAGCAAGAACAGGACAAAGTACATTATTCAACAAAATTGAACAACTCAAAAAACCTGTCATAGCCGCTGTAAATGGATTCGCTCTTGGAGGTGGACTTGAGTTAGCGATGGCGTGTCATATCCGCTACGCTTCGGATAATGCGAAGTTAGGTTTACCAGAAGTTACCTTAGGGCTTATTCCTGGATATGGCGGTACCCAAAGGCTACCTAAATTGGTAGGTAAAGGTATTGCTAACGAGATGATATTTTCCGCAAAAATGATTTCGGCAGAAAAAGCCAAAGAAATTGGTTTGGTAAACGAAATTTTCTCTCAAGAAGAACTTCTACCTCAAACTAAACTACTAGCCGAAACTATTGCTAAAAACTCACCACAAGGCATTAGCAAAGCAATAGAAGCCGTTAATGCATCAGATAGTAACAACGGCTACGAAGTGGAAATAAAAGCTTTTGGAGAGCTATTTGAAATGGAAGATAAAAAGGAAGGAGTCTCTGCTTTTTTAGAAAAAAGAAAACCTAACTTTTAAACAAAAAATTCCAAAAACATCTTTAATGGAATCACATAACAAATTTGACATCGCTTACCTTAAAATGGCTCAAGAATGGGCCAAGCTTTCCTACTGCAAAAGAAAGCAAGTAGGAGCTCTTATTGTAAAAGACCGCACCATTATTTCAGACGGCTACAACGGCACGCCTTCTGGACTAGAAAATTGCTGTGAAGATGAGCAAGGGCAAACCAAATGGTATGTATTACACGCCGAAGCCAACGCCATTCTAAAACTCGCGAGAACCACACAAACTGCAGAAGGTGCTACACTTTACCTTACTCTTTCTCCTTGTAAAGAATGTAGCAAACTCATCTATCAATCAGGAATTAAAAGATTAGTTTATATAGACCATTATTCTGACGAAGAAGGACTTACTTTCCTTAAAAATGCAGGAGTGGAGGTAACTCAAATCCCGCAAGATTTGCTAGAAAATTAAATGGATTGGAACGAGCGAATACAAGACTTTGCAAATGCTCTAAAGTTTGAAAAAAACCTTTCAAACAACACCATTGATGCCTATACTAGAGATATAAAAAAACTGCAATATTTCGCTGAAAATAAACTAAACGATACTTCCGCCTTAGATATTTCTTACGAACAAATACAAGAATATCTTTACCAAATATCTAAAAACTACACCAATGAAAGAAGTCAATCTAGATGGATTTCTTCTATAAAAGCTTTTTTTAAATTTCTACACGAAGACGAATTAAGGGCTGATAACCCTGCAAGACTACTCGAAACTCCAAAGCTAGGTTTATACCTCCCTGATACTCTAAGTTTTGAGGAAATAGAAAGTCTTATAGAGGCTATAGATAAAACAACCTCTTTAGGTAAAAGAAACCATACCATTATAGAAACTCTCTATGGTTGTGGACTGAGGGTTTCCGAATTGGTAGAACTAAAAATTTCTAACCTCAACTTTGAAGAAGAATTTATAATTGTGGACGGAAAGGGTGGCAAAACTCGCCTTGTTCCTTTAGCTCAATATACAGCGGAACTTATCAAGGATTATCTTTTAGAAGTTAGGTCAGAAATAAAAATCAACCCAAAGCATTCTGATATTTTATTTTTGAATAGACGAGGCTCTAAGCTTACTCGTGTGATGGTATTTATCATCATTAAAGATTTAGCACTACAAGCCAACATCAAAAAAAATATTTCTCCACATACCTTTAGACATTCTTTCGCTACGCATCTACTAAAAAACGGTGCTGACCTTAGATACATTCAGGAAATGCTGGGACACTCTAGCATTACAACCACAGAAATTTATACCCATCTAGACAACGAAGACCTCCGAGAAACCATTATGAAATATCACCCAAGAAACAATACTAATTTTTAAACATATGACACTAAAATATTGCCCCAAATGCGGAAAAGAAACATTAGTTTTTACCGACCTTAGAAAATTCTCCTGTAACGAATGTTCTTTCGTGCTTTATCACAATTGTGCCGCTGCCGTAGCAGTAATCATTACTTACGGAGATGAAATTTTGTTCACTCGCAGAAACCAAGACCCTAAAAAAGGAATGCTAGACCTTCCTGGTGGTTTTTGCGATCCAAAAGAAACTGCAGAAAACACTTGCAAAAGAGAACTTTACGAAGAATTAAAACTAAATATAGACTTAAACAAACTTCGCTATCTTTCTAGCCAAGATAACATTTACCACTATAAAGGTATAGATTATAACACTATGGATTTATTCTTTCAATACGAACTCACTGAAAAGCCCAAACTAGAGCTAGAACTAGATGAAGTAAATGAAGTCATTTGGATAAATAAAAATGATTTAAACCTTGATAATCTAGCCTTTGACTCACAAAAAAGATTTTTTCAGGAATCAATACATTTAGTCTAAACACTCTATAGAAATTACATATTACTCTCTTAAAATAAGTTACAATATTTTCCTTAAATTTGTAGAAAATCTTAAATTATGATAAGTACAACAATAGAACAACTCATTAACGAACAAATTACAAAAGAGCAATACGCTGCACAATATTATCTATCTATGGCAGCATGGTTCCATAACCAAGATTTAGATGGTATTGCTAACTATTTTCGTGTACAAGCTAAGGAAGAATTGATGCACGCGGATAAGATGTTTGATTTCCTTAATGATGTTGGTGGAAGAGTAATTTTAGGACAAGTAGATGCTCCGCCTTATGAATTTAAAGATGCTTTAGATATATTTGAAAGAGCTTTAGCCCACGAGAAAGAAGTTACTAAAAGTATCTTCAACATCTATAAAATTGCTAATGAGGAAGGAAGTTATGCTACGGCATCTTTTCTACAATGGTTCATCAATGAGCAAGTAGAGGAAGAAGCATCTGCATCTCAGCTAGTTGCTAAGATAAAAATGGTAAAAGATAACAACTCTGCACTTTATCTTTTTGACCAAGAATTAGGTCAGCGTACTTTCCAAGAGGGAGCTGAATAGTTTTATTAAATTAAAATCTAAACACAAAAATCCTTACAGAATGAAAACTGTGAGGATTTTTTATATTAACCAATTGTATTTCTCCCAAACTCAATTTCGCATTTATTCTTTAGTTTAATTTATAACAAAACCTTATCTTTGACCTCAGATATTAGTAAGCTATGCCAGACTTCTTACATCCAGATAAAGAAAATTATTCAGCCGAAGAGCTTTTATTAGAAGAGCAAATACGCCCTCAATCATTCAAAGATTTTGCGGGACAAAGGCGTACTTTAGATAATTTAGAAGTCTTTGTAGCAGCTGCCAAAAAACGAGGTTCTGCACTAGACCACACACTTCTGCACGGTCCTCCAGGGTTAGGAAAAACCACTCTAGCCCACATTATTGCTAATGAATTGGGCGTAGGTTTTAAAGTAACCTCTGGTCCTGTCTTAGACAAACCTGGAAGTTTGGCTGGACTCCTTACCAATTTAGAAGAAAACGATGTTCTTTTCATAGACGAAATACACCGTTTATCTCCCGTAGTGGAAGAGTATCTCTATTCCGCTATGGAAGATTACAAGATAGATATTATGCTAGAAACAGGACCTAATGCTCGTTCAGTGCAAATCAATCTTAATCCGTTTACTTTAGTTGGAGCTACTACAAGAAGTGGTATGCTTACCAAACCAATGCTAGCAAGGTTTGGGATACAATCTAGGTTAGAGTACTACACAGTAGAACTTTTAGGTATGATTATCGAAAGAAGTGCTAGAGTGCTTGGCGTTCCTATTTATGAAGATGCTGCACTAGAAATAGCTAGAAGAAGCCGAGGCACTCCTAGAATTGCCAACGCTCTACTTCGCCGCGTGCGAGATTTTGCAGAAATAAAAGGCAATGGCGAGATAGAAATAAAGATAACCAAATTCGCACTAGATTCTCTCAATGTAGATGAGTTTGGGCTTGATGACATGGACAACAAAATTATGAGAGTGATGATAGAAAACTTCAAAGGTAAACCTGTGGGAATTTCTGCATTAGCCACTTCCATCGGAGAAAATCCAGAGACTTTGGAAGAAGTCTATGAGCCTTTTTTAATTCAAGAAGGATTTATCATCAGAACGCCAAGAGGAAGAGAAGTTACCGATAAGGCTTACCAACACCTTAACATCAATAGAGCTAAAAATATGGGAGAGCTTTTCTAACTCTATTTTTTAATTTAAACACTAAAAAACATCACTATATGAAACTATATCCTATCCAGTGCGGAAAATTTAAACTAGACGGCGGTGCTATGTTTGGAGTTGTCCCTAAATCGCTTTGGCAAAAAACCAATCCTGCCGATGAGAAAAACCTCATAGAACTAGGTATGCGTTCACTACTGATAGAGGACGGCAAAAAACTCATCTTAGTAGATTGTGGTTTGGGAGACAAACAAGATGATAAATTCTTCGGACACTACTCTCTTTGGGGCGATGATTCTTTGGACAAAAACCTCAGAAAATATGGTTTCGTAAGAGAGGATATTACAGATGTTTTTTTAACTCACCTCCATTTTGACCACTGCGGAGGTGCTATAGAGTGGAATGACGACAAGTCTGGCTATCGCCCTGCATTCAAAAATGCTAAATTTTGGTCTAACAAAAATCATTGGGATTGGGCGGTTAATCCTAACCCTAGAGAAAAGGCTTCTTTCTTAAAAGAAAACATTTTGCCTATACAAGAAAGTGGACAGCTAGACTTTTTACCACTTCCTAAAACAGGAAACTACGGTTTTGCTCCAGAGTTAAAAATGGACATTATCTTCGTAGATGGACATACCGAAAAACAGATGCTCCCAATCATCAAGTATCAAGATAAAACCATTGTTTTTGCGGCAGACTTAATTCCTACCGTGGGACATATTCCGTTGGTGTATGTTATGGGATACGACACTCGCCCTCTTCTAACGATGGAAGAAAAAGAAAAGTTTTTAAAACAATGTGTGGATAATGAGTATCTACTATTCTTTGAACACGATGCCTACCACGAACTCGCCTCTCTAAAAATGACCGAAAAAGGTGTAAGACTAGACGAGATTTTTAGTTTCAACGAAGTATTTGGCTACTAATCATTAAACCAATAAATGAAAAAAATAATTGGACTCACAGGCGGTATTGGTTCTGGAAAATCTACGGCAGCCCATTTCATAGAGAAAATGGGCTATCCTGTTTATTATTCAGATGCTAGAGCTAAAGCTATTGTTAATGATAACCTAACATTGAAAAATACGATTATCAATCTCCTTGGTAAAGAAGCCTATACTACCGATGGTACTTATAATAGAAAATGGGTTGCAGAGCAGATATTTGACAATAAAGACCTATTGGAGAGTCTAAACAAAATTATCCATCCAGCAGTAAAGCAAGACTTTGAGATATGGGTCAATCAGCAGAATACCGAATTTGTATTTAAAGAAACGGCTCTTTTGTTTGAGTTAGGGCTGCATCAGTCCTGCTATCAATCCGTTTTGGTAACCAGTGAGGACAATCTCCGCATTAAAAGAGTGATGGATAGAGACCAAAAGACCTACCGAGAGGTTGAAAACATCATTAAACAACAAATGCCCGAAAAAGACAAAATAAAGTTAGCCGACTTTATCATCTATAATAATGGAACATTAGAAGAACTAGAACAAAACACCATCACCGTTATCACGCAACTCACTTCCGCTTAACCCTTTATAAATATGACACCAGAGAAAAATAAATTTACCTTCCAAAGGAGCATTGCCTTTATAGGCGTGGTTTTATTCGTAGGAAAACTTATTGCGTGGCATCTTACCAACTCCGACGCCATCTTCTCTGATGCTATGGAGAGCATTGTGAACATCATTTCTGCTTTTATGGGGCTTTACTCTCTCTATCTTGCGGCAAAACCCAAAGACCACGACCACCCTTATGGGCACGGTAAGATAGAATTTCTAACCGCAGGAGCTGAAGGTATGCTCATCATCTTCGCAGGGATATTGATTATTGTACAGTCTGCCAACTCACTCCTTAATCAAAATACCCTTCAGAAGCTAGATTGGGGGATTGCTATTGTGGCTATTACCGCACTCATCAATTACATTATGGGATATATCTCTTACCAAAAAGGGAAAAGAGAAAATTCTCTAGTGCTTATGAGCTCGGGAAAACATCTCCAGTCTGATACGCTAACCACTCTAGGCGTTGTATTGAGTTTAATTCTGGTTTATATTACTAAAGTGTATTGGCTAGATGCCGTAGTGGCTTTATTCTTTGGGGGATACATTATTGTTGTGGGATACAAAATTGTAAGGAAAGCCCTAAGTGGCATTATGGACGAAAAAGACGAAGCCCTACTCTCCGAAATTGTAAAAGTACTGCAAGATTTCCGTCGCAACGAATGGATAGACATACATAATGTAAAGGTGCAACAGTTTGGAGCTCATCTGCATATAGATGCCCACATTACACTCCCCTACTACTATACCCTAAGAGAAGCTCACCAAGAAATGGAAAAAGCCATAAAACTACTCTTAGCACACACGGAACGGACGGTAGAGTTTAACTTCCATATGGACGATTGCAAGCCTTTCTCCTGCGAAATTTGCCAGCTGGATTGCCCATTTCGTTCGGCTCCTTTTCAGAAACAAATCCACTGGGATATACATACCACTACACAGGTAGAAAAACATCAACTAGGTCAAAAGTAAAATTTTGTACTTTTGCGAGGTGAATGAGACTTTAGAACTTCAGCTAAAAACTTTACCAAAAGAGCCTGGCGTTTACCGTTATTATGACGAAGCGGGACAACTGCTCTATGTAGGAAAAGCTAAAAATCTTAAAAACAGGGTACTATCCTACTTCAATAAAAGTCAAGTGGGTTACAAGACCAGAATTATGGTTAAAAAAATCCATCGTCTAGAGGTTACCATAGTTCCCAGCGAATACGACGCCCTCCTTTTAGAAAACAACCTCATCAAGGAACATCAGCCTTTCTACAATATTATGATGAAAGACGACAAAAGTTTCCCTTGGTTGTGCATCAAAAATGAACCTTTCCCTAGGCTATTTCTCACTAGAAAACGCATTAAAGATGGCTCCGAATATTACGGTCCTTACGCTAAAGTAAAACCAGCTAAGGTACTTCTAGAAACCATTAAAAACCTCTATAAAATCAGGACTTGTACGCTTAACCTTTCTGAAGACAGGATAGAAAAAGCTAATTATAAAGTCTGTTTAGAATACCACATTAAAAACTGCGAAGGTCCTTGTGAAGGTCTAGAAAGCGAGGAAGATTACGAAAAGAAAATCAATGCTGTAAGAGGAATTATAAAAGGAGATTTCCGTTTGGCAAAAGCTCACTTAGAAGAGGAGATGCTAAAACACGCCTCCAACCTAGAGTTTGAAAAAGCTCAAATGGTAAAGGAAAAATTGGAATTTTTGGAAGATTATCAGGTTAAACACACTGTAGTTAATCCTAGTATAGACGATGTAGATGTCTTTGGTATGGTAAGCGATGAAACGGCGGCTTACATCAATTATTTTAAAATCAGAAATGGAAATATTGTTCAAAGTTATACTTCCGAATTCAGAAAAAAACTAGAAGAAAGCGACGAGGAAATACTAGAAGAAGCCGTAGTTGCAATTAGAGACAAGTTTCAGTCTGAATCCAAGGAAATATTACTACCATTCCATTTAGGCACCGAAATTCCTCAAGTGAAACTCATCGTTCCAAAGGTGGGCGACAAAAAGAGAATTGTAGAACTCTCCGAAAAAAATGCGAGAGAATATCGTCTAGAAAAACTAAAGCAAATCCAAATTGTAGACCCCGACCGCCATACCAACCGTATTATGGCAGAAATGAAAACACTCCTTAGACTTCCTGAAGAGCCAAGACACATTGAGGGGTTTGACAATTCTAATATCCAAGGGACTAATCCCGTGTCTGCCTGTGTCGTCTTTAAAGATGGTAAACCAAGCAAGAAGGATTATCGTATTTTTCACATCAAAACCGTAGAAGGTCCTAACGATTTCGCTTCTATGGAAGAAGTAATTTACCGAAGGTACAAAAGATATTTAGATGAAGGCGAACCTCTACCCCAACTGATATTGATAGACGGCGGTAAGGGGCAACTGAGTTCTGCCGTTAAAAGTTTGAAAAAGTTAGATTTATATGGTAAAATCTCCATCATAGGTATTGCTAAAAGGTTAGAAGAGCTATTTTTCCCTAACGACCCCATTCCTTTATATTTAGACAAAACTTCGGAAACACTTAAAGTCTTACAAAGAGTGAGAGACGAAGCCCACCGTTTTGGAGTGAAGCACCACCGCACCAGAAGAACCAACAGCACCATAAAATCAGAATTGGAAGAAATCCCAGGCGTTGGAGCTAAATCCATAGAGCTATTGCTAAGTAAACTAAAATCAGTAAAGCGTATTAAAGAAGCCTCACAGGAAACCTTAGAGGAAATTTTAGGTAAGTCTAAAGGCAGTATAGTATGGCAGTATTTTAATGGATAGCGGAACTAAAAATTCATATATTTGCCAAAAAATAAAGCTATTGAAAACATTTCTATATTTTCTATTTTTTACATTTTACTCTTTTTTAAATGCTCAAGGCATAATAGCCTCTGAGAAGGAAGTGTTGGTTCAAATTTATCAGCAAACTGATGGCAAAAACTGGAATAGAACTTGGGATTTGTCTGCCGACCCGTCAGAATGGTTTGGCGTCAATACAAATAACGGAAGTGTTACAGAACTACGACTGAACGGAAATTTGCTTCACGGAAAGCTCCCTTCTCTTACAGGATTAAAAAACCTCAAAGTTTTAGACCTAAGTAGTAACCACTTATCTGGAGATCTACCTTCTATAAATAATTTGAATCAATTAGAACTACTAGATTTATCAAATAATAATTTTGAAGGAGATGTTTCAAATCAATTTACAAATTTAACCCAACTCCATACACTAAGTTTAGGCAACAATAAACTATCTTTGTCTACACCTGATACTTTTTTAAACTCATTTTTAAATTTAAAAGTATTGGATTTATCTAACTTTAATTTACAGGAAATACCATCTAGAGTTTCATCTTTAAATTTTATTCAGGAGCTTAATCTATCTGGCAATCCCATTAAGAGTGGATTTTCTCATTTATCAAAACTAAAATCATTAAAAAAACTAGATTTATCTTCTACTCAAATGGAAGCTATTCCTGCAGAAGTCAACTCATTAACACAGCTAATCTCACTCAATTTAAGCAAAAACAATTTAAAAGAAAATAGCATTAACGGCATTGAAAACCTTAATCTATTAGAATGGCTCTCATTAGACCAAAACCATTTAAATAGTATTCCTCCTGCATTAGGAAAATTAGAAAATCTAGTATATCTCAATTTGTCGGGTAATAATCTGAAAGAGAATTTCGCCATTATTAAACATCTATCCTCTCTACAATATCTAAACCTTTCACACAATCAAATCGAAGGCAATTTCCCTAACGAACTATCACAACTAGAGAAACTTATGTTTTTATCTCTAAGCGGAAATCAACTTACAGGAGAGTTGCCTAACCCATTACCTCCTATTACGGATATTAGTAATAATAGATTTACATCAGCTCATATAAAACAGTATCTAATACACTCCTCTCAAAGAGTAGATTTTACATACTCTCCACAGAGATATGACGAACCCACTGCTATAAAAACTAAAATTGGAGCTTCTGTTAACTTAACTCAATCATTAGAATCTAGCCAAGGGTATTCTTTCCAATGGTTAAAAAGCCTAGACACTAAAACCAATGTTAGCTCTGAAAACCTAAGACTAAATAATATTACAGATAAAGATTTCACACTTTTTACTTGTGAAGCTTATCTATCTGATAAAGATATTGATATATCTTTGTTTAGAGAACCCATCAGTATTGAAGATGGAGAACTTGGCATTGAAGAAGTTTCTAAATCTAAAATTTCTATCTACCCTAATCCTACAGCAGATTTCGTTAACATACACACCATCGAAACAGATATAAACTACACCGATATCTATGATTCTTCAGGGAAGAAACTTAAAACCTCTCGCCTTAAGTCTATAGACCTCTCTTATTTACCGTCAGGGGTTTACTTTATTAGTATTAAAACAAAAAATAAAGAAACTCATTTATTTAAAATTCTTAAGAAGTAGAAAAATCTATCTTTGTTTTATAAATCCAATAACCCAATAGCACCCCAAAGGTATTTAGCAAAATATCATCTATATCAAACACGCCTAGCCGTGTAAAATATTGCATACTTTCAACGATGGTAATGGCAACGATAAAATCTAGCGAGAGTATCCTTAGGTTTTGATATTTAGGATAGCACCACCCCAAAAATCCAAACGGAATAAACATAATGATATTCCCAAAAATGTTAATAACTACATTTTGCCATAGCACCGATTTCTGCACAAATTCTAATGTAGATACCAGTGGCGTTAGGCGTACTATATTATAATCGTAAGGCGTTCGCCCAAATCCTACAAACATAAAATACAAAAGCAACAAAGTGTATGGTAGTATTGAAATTTGATACAGCTTTTTTAACATAGGTTGCAAAAATATTCAATTTTAAAACACTAAATTTGTTTCTCCAAAAATAATAGAATGAAGTATGTTATTCTGGCCCTTATATCAGGACTTTTATTTAGTGTTTCTTGGCCCACTTACGGTGTGCCGTTTTTTATATTTTTCGCCTTTGTGCCTCTACTTATGGTAGAGCATGATATTTCTAAATTTAGTAGTATTAAAAGAAAAGGCTGGGCGGTTTTTGGCAGTTCTTACCTTGCCTTTTTAGTATGGAATAGCATTACCACAGGTTGGCTATATGAAGCCAGAAATCCCGATGGCTCTCACGCCGTTTTCGCTGTATTATTTCCAGTGTTAGTTAATTCACTTCTGATGAGTTTGGCCTTTCAATGTTATCACTGGTACAAAAATGCTAAAAGCACCTATTGGGGATTAGCTTTTTTTATTGTGGTATGGATGGCTTTTGAGAAATTCCACCTCGAATGGGAATTTTCTTGGCCTTGGCTTCATCTAGGCAATGCCTTTGCCGACTATCCAAAACTCATACAATGGTACGATACATTAGGAGCTACTGGCGGTAGTTTTTGGATTTTAATCATCAATGTTCTCGCATTTTATACTCTAAGAATTTGGGAAGCAGGAAGAGTACGAAAAGATTTAATAAAAAACATTAGTATTGTTTCTGCTGTTATTGTTGTGCCTATGCTTATCTCTTTAGTTAAATATCACAACTTTAATGAAAAACCTATTGGGAAAGTTAGAGCTATGATGCTACAACCAGACCTCAACCCTTATACCGAAAAATACCAAAAAGACAGTCTCCAAATAGTAGATGAACTGCTCCATCTCGCTAAAGAACATCAGACCTCTAATATAGATTTCTATCTTGCTCCAGAGACAGCGTTCCCAGGATATGGAGGATTGTCAGAAAAAGGATTGAAACAAAGTACCCTCATTAAAAAGGTAGAAGATTATCTTAGCCATCAGCCTAAATCGGTTTTTGTAGGTGGTGTTTCTACTTATAATGTATTCTATAACGAGAATGAAGCTCCCAAAACGGCAAGTTATTATCCGTCCCAAGGGATTTGGGTGGAGAACTATAACTCTGCTATACAGATTGCTCCTTCTTTGCCCTATCAACTTTATCATAAAGCCAAGCTCGTCCCAGGTGTAGAGATATTCCCTTATATTTCTGTGTTAAAACCTTTATTGGGAGAAGCTATGCTTAATTTTGGAGGCACAATTTCGTCATTGGGTATGGATAAAGAACGAGCGGTGTTTACCAATCCTTATAATAAAGGTAAAATAGCACCAATTATCTGTTACGAAAGCATTTACGGTGAGTTCGTTACCGATTATGTAAAGAAAGGAGCTAACTTTTTAGGGATTCTCACCAACGACTCTTGGTGGGGCGTTACGCAAGGACATCGCCAGTTACTCGCTTATGCAAAACTAAGAGCCATAGAAACCAGACGAGAGGTGGCTCGTTCGGCAAATAGTGGTATATCCGCCCATATAGATGCCAGAGGAGAAATTGTAGCCGATACTTTCTATGGAGACCAAACCGCTTTGGTTGCCGACATTAACCTATACGACAGCACTACTTTCTACACCAGAACAGGAGATTTATTATCTAGAATTTCCATTTTTGTTTTAGGATTTTTGATATGTTACCTTGTGATAGAAAAGCTGATGAGCAAAACACCTCAACGCCAAAAATAGTTTTAATTCCATTAAATCAAAAAATAATACTTTATGAGTTTTCAGTCGGTAAAACAATTCTTTGAAACCCATCTTGGCAATCCTGCCCAACATTTTGAAGCCTTACCTGCCAGTGGTTCTGCTCGGATAAACTATGTAGGCATAAGTCATACGGGAGAAAAATACATCATCACCTACAACGAAAACTTAAGAGAAAATGAAGCGTTCTTCTATTTTTCTTCTTTATTTTTTGATTTAAAACTGAACACACCACAACTTCTCAAAATCTCCGAAGATAGGACGACTTATATCCAAACCCACTTAGGCGACCATACTTTGTCGGAAATCATAAGTAAAGAAGGACTAAGCGACAGAGTGAAATTTTTGGTAAAAGAAACCTTAACGGCTCTGTACCATTTTCAGAAAAGCACTCTCAACCAAATAGACTACTCCAAAACTTTTGAATACGAAGCCTATGACGATTTGCCCATCACCCACGATTTATATTATTTCAAAAACTTTTTGGTAGATACTTTAGAACTTCATTACCATAAATCTACCCTTCTTAAAGAGTTTAAAGAAATTGTAAAGCGTATAGAACGCATAGAACCTCGTGGACTGATGATAAGGGATTTTCAATCTAGAAACATTATGGTAAACGCATCGGATAAGGTGTTTTTCATAGATTACCAGTCCGCAATGGAAGGACCTCTGATTTATGATGTTATTTCTATGCTTTACCAAGCAAAAGCCAACTTCGCTGAAGACTTTAGACAAGAAATGCTAGATTTTTATTTCAATCTATACTCCGACAAAGAAACTCAAGCCCAACTTAAAAATGGTATAGAACTAATAAAACTCATTAGATTTATGCAAGTTTTGGGAGCTTATGGCTTTAGAGGACTAATACAAAGAAAGGCTCATTTTATAGAAAGTCTTCATCAAGGTATAGACAACCTCTACCAATTCTCCGAACAATGGGACGAAATGCCAAACTTCCCAGAACTAAAACAAGTGATTAAACAACTGAAAACCGCAGATTTTCAACTTTAAATTTTGGGTAAAGTTCCGCAATTTAGTCTTCCTCTTTGTGTTCTAAATAGCGATAATGATTGTCTAGCAATCTTATTTCGTGATATTCAAAATCATCTGGGAGGACTTTTTTCCATTCGGAGAGAGTGCCTTGTGGTGCTTGTTTAAAGGTTTCTTCAAAGGTTTTTATTTTTTCAGCACTTATCAATCTGGACAAATCTAATAGCCCTTGCTCTGCAAATTTCGCTAAATGTCCATAAACTGTAGATATTACCAAACCTCTTTCCTTCGCAATTTCGCCAATAGTTTTACCGTCTTCAAATAGTTGATAGGTCAGTACATGGGTAGGCACTTTTTTAATCTCTGTAGTAATGCTCTTCTCATTAGTTTCGTCAAAAAGAGGCGTATCTATCAAGAATACCGATTTTAAATCATTAAGATAATCTTCTAAATCGTCTAGCAATAGTTTGATTTCAGCGTTGTAAGTTTTAAGCCCTTTAACACCTTTGGTTTCAGCATAAAAATCTTTAAATGGAGTGAAAAAATGCTCCAAAGTTTGAGTAAAAAAATAATTAACCGCTCCTTTGGCTTTAGCTTCTATTTCGTCCCATTGCTCCTCTCCTTTGATGAACTTTTGCGTTTTTTGCTTTAACACTCGTTCTAGTTTCTCAAATATCTTTACCCAATTTTCTATTTGAGGTTTTACTGATAGATAAATTTTCTTCGCTTTATTCTTATCTAAATCCCTAGTAACCAAAGCCTGATTATACCACTCCTCCAAAGCCTTAGTAAACCAATTACAATCAATCCGTCTAAGTACCTTGCCTACGCTATAATCGTGCTTTTCTGATTTTATAATTTCGCTGATGCGGTCGTTAGCATTGGTTTCTTTTTGAAACTCGGCAACCCTTTGGTCATTAAAAATAACCGCTTTGGATATTTGAGATTTAAGAACAATGCCCTCCAAAGTACGACACCTAGACAACGCTACATATACCTGCCCCGATGCAAAGGACTGCCCCGCATCTACAATCAACCTATCAAAAGTAAGCCCTTGACTTTTGTGTATGGTAACCGCCCACGCCAAACGGATAGGATATTGTTTAAAACTCCCCAAAACTTCTTCTTTAATGTTTTTGTCTTTATCTAGAAAATAGCGTTTTTGTTCCCAAAGCTCGTGTTTTATAGTAAACTCTTCGTTTTCGCCGTCTATAATCACTCTGATTTCGTCTTGGTCTAATGCTGTAACTTCTGCCAATTTACCATTAAAATAACGCTTCTCTGGACTAGCATCATTCCTAATAAACATCACTTGAGCTCCTACTTTCAGTTCTAGAATTTCCTCGTTGGGATATTGGTGTTCATTAAAATCATCTCGTACTTCCGCTCTATAAAAATAAGACCGCCCACCCAAAGCCTCCAACCGCTCTTTATTGATGCTGTCCGCCATACGATTGTGGGAGGTTAAATAAACATAAGTCTCATCTTTAGGGTCAAAATCGCTGATATATCTTGAGTTGAGTTTTTCATAATTATCCTCGCCAAGATTGCCCTCTCTTATCTCATTGAGAATATTAAGGAAAGTTTCGTCCTGCTGACGGTAAACTTTAGTCAGCTCCACCGTTACTAAATCTATCCCACTAAGAGCGTGAGCACTAAAGAAAAATGGTGAAGCATAATACCTTTGTAGGCTATGTTCATCTCTTACCACTGGTGGCAACTGGTACAAATCTCCAATAAAAAGCATCTGAACTCCACCAAACGGTAGCCCATTTCTACGAATATGCCTAAGGGAAAAATCCATCATATCCAAAACATCAGCTCGTAACATTGAAACCTCATCTATAATAATGATTTCAAACTCTCTAAGTAGTTTTAGTTTTGAACTTCGGTATTTAAAGTGTTTTACGAGGTCTGGTATATTGTTTCCTAGATGACTATCTATCCTTTCGGTAGTAGGAAAAAAAGGTCTCAACGGAAGCCCAAACATCGAGTGAATGGTAACACCACCTGCATTGATAGCCGCTATCCCCGTAGGAGCAACCACAATATGACTTTTCTTAGTGTTTTTCACAAAATGATTGAGGAAGGTAGTTTTACCAGTCCCTGCCTTACCTGTGAGGAATATATTTCTATTGGTATGCTCTATGAGTTGAAAGACCTCGCTATTCATTCCCCAAAAGTACAAATTTTTGGAGGATTAAGTTTTGTGAGAATTTAATATGCTATATCTACACAAATCTAAATAAACCCCTTGTTTTAAGATTTCTTGTTTTAGAATACCCTCAAACTGCATACCACACGACTCCATCACCTTACCCGATGCAAGATTATGAGAAAAGTGAGAAGCATATAATTTATTTAGTTTTAAATCATTAAATGCAAACGAAATAGCACGAGCCAGTGCCTCTTTAGCGTAACCTTTATTCCAATAATCACAACCGATCCAATAACCAATTTCTCCTTTATTATGAGCATCTACATTATGAATACCTATTGCTCCTATCATTAGTCTTGTTTCTTTTTCTCTTATTGCAAAAATATAGCTGTTGTTATTATTATTGGCTATTTCATAGAAAAACTCAGCGTGATGTTTTTCATATGGATAAGCTATATTCGACGTATTTTTAGAAAAATCCTCTGTCTGATTAAGAAGCATAACTATTCTATCAAGATCATCTCTAATAATATCATCAAGCACTAGTCGCTCCGTTTCTAAGGTAGGTTTATTTTTACTCATCATCTTTATACCAACTAGAATATTTTACATAGCTGTTAGCAATTCTATTTACTTCACCTTCTAAAAGTTCAGGAGACATATCTTTAATTTTTCTAGCAGGAATTCCGCCCCATACCTCACCAGATTTAATATGTGTGCCTTGTGTAACCACAGAACCTGCTCCTACAATAGAGTTAGACTCCACCACGCAGTTATCCATCACAATAGCCCCCATACCTATAAGTACATTGTCGTGCAAGGTACAGCCGTGCACAATGGCATTATGCCCAATAGATACATTGTTGCCTATAACAAGTGGATATTTCTCGTAAGTGCAATGCAGCATAGCATTGTCTTGAACATTAACCCTATTCCCCATTTTGATATAATGCACATCTCCACGAATAACGGCATTATACCAAACGCTACACTCCTCTCCCATAATTACATCGCCTATAATAGTAGCGGTTTCTGCTAAAAAAGTATTTTCTCCTATCTGTGGAGTTTTCCCTAAAAGAGGTCTTATAAGTGTCATATTTTCGGTTTTATTTTAATCTATTAAAACTGGTTTCTTTCTATAAATTGCAATCATTGAAAAAAACTAAACCTAGTATTCTATCGTCTAAGTTGGTTTCCGTATTTTTGCAGTTCCAAATTTATATTAAAAATGCGACAAATCATCATAGAAGCCACAGAAAATCCTAGAGTAATGAAGTTCGTTGCGGATTACAACTTAATCCCAGGCTCATTGGAACTCGATAGAAATTCGGATATTTCGGAGATACCACTAGCCCAAGAACTTTTTAATTATCCTTTTGTGGATAAGATATTCATTACGGCTAATTTTATTGCTGTTGCTAAGCAAGATACCGTAGAATGGGAGCATGTAGTACAAAGTCTTAAAAATGTTATCGAAGACGAGCTTCTTGCTAACCCTAGAATTTATCGCCAACAAAGGAAAGAAGTGTATCAAATTTACGCCGAAATGACGCCCAACCCTTCGGTGATGAAATTTGTAGCCTCAAGGCTATTATTAGAGGGGTTTGTAGAGGTTAAATCTCGTGAGGAAGCTGCAGAAGTGCCTTTGGCTCAAGCTATTTTCAAAGAGTTTGATTTTGCTCAAGAGGTCTTTATTTCAGATAATTTTGTTGCGGTTACCAAAGATGATTCTGTACAGTGGCACGAAGTGATGGTGGTTACCAGAGCTTTTATTGCTGAATATCTCCAAAATGGTGGTGAGGTTTCCCAGAAAGAACCACAAAAACACGAAAATCCAGTAGAGAAAATCATTAACAGAGAATATACTGATACAGAGCAGAAAATAAGTGATGTACTAAACGAATATGTAGCACCTGCAGTAGAAAACGATGGTGGTAAAATTTCTTTAATGGAGTACGATGAAAGCACCAAAACTGCCAAAATGTTACTACAAGGTGCTTGTAGTGGTTGCCCAAGTTCTACAGCTACTCTAAAAGGCGGTATAGAGAATGTATTAAAGCAATTTCTTCCTGATTTGGTAGAGAAAGTAGAAGCCGTGAATGGCTAAAATTTAATCACACTAAAACAAAACTATGTCAAAAAAAGGGATATTATTAGTTAATCTAGGTTCACCTAAATCCACCAAAGTGTCTGATGTTAAAGAATATCTAGACGAATTTTTGATGGACGAAAAGGTCATTGATTATCGTTGGTTTTTCCGTGCATTATTGGTAAGAGGTATTATTCTCAAAACTAGACCTCCAAAGTCCGCAGCAGCTTACGAAACGGTGTGGACTCCAGAAGGCTCTCCCCTTATCGTAATCACAGAAAAAATAAAAACCAAACTACAAAAATTGGTAGATATCCCTGTGGAAATAGGTATGAGGTACGCCCAGCCTAGTATAGAAAACGGTATGAGAAAACTCATAGAACAAGGCGTTACAGATATTGTTCTGTTTCCGTTGTATCCGCAGTACGCTATGAGTACCACAGAAACCGTAATAGACAAGGCAGAAGAGGTAAGAAAAAAAAACTTTCCTAATGTGAGAGTTAATTATGTTCAGCCTTTCTACAACCGAGATATTTACATTAAATGTTTAGCCGATAGTATCCGAGAAAAACTACCTCAAGATTTTGATGCTTTACAGTTTTCTTATCACGGCGTACCCGAAAGACACATCTACAAAACAGACCCTACCAAAACATGCAACCTTAATGATTGTTGTTCTCGTGAGAGCAACCCTAGTCATTCGTTTTGCTACCGTCATCAATGTTTTAAAACCACAGAATTGGTCATTGAACAGCTTAATTTACCAAAAGAGAAAACCATCGTTTCCTTTCAATCTCGTTTAGGAAAAGACAAGTGGATTGAGCCTTACACAGACGAAACTTTAGAAAATCTCCCTAAAAAAGGAGTTAAAAAATTGGCTATCTGTTGCCCTGCCTTTGTATCGGACTGTTTAGAAACCTTAGAAGAAATATCCGAAGAGGGCAAGGAAGAATTTTTACACGCAGGAGGAGAGCAGTTTCATTACATCTCTTGCCTTAATGATGAAGACCGCTGGATAGAAGTCATTAAAACACTTTGTGAAGAAGAATTAAAGAATTTCTATCTAAGCTAAAATATTCCCCACACTTGCTTGATAAGTGTGGGGCTTTTTATATCCATTAGTTATGAAACATCTCGGCATTATAGGTTGCGGCTGGCTAGGCGAACATTTGGTAGAGCATTTTGCTCCTGCCTACTCTATCCACACTACTAATACTTCCGAAAGTAAAACCAACTTACTAAAAAACAAAAGTTGCCAAACGAGTATCATCAATTTTGATAATCCCATTGATGCTCCTTGGGAAATTCTCTCAAAATTAGATGCTATTATTATTACGGTTCCGTTTTCAAAACGCACAGATTTACACCTTCTTAAAACGAGGTTTCATAATATCAATCGCTTTATTTTCGGATTTAAGAAGCCTATTTTTTTAATGAGTTCTATTGGTATTTATCCTCAAATTGAAGGAATCATCAACGAAAACACATTAGACGAAGCTGATTTAGACCAGCACATTCTATCCATTGAAAAGCAAATGAAATCTAATTTTCCACATCTAAATATTTTACGATTGGGCGGACTTATGGGCGGCAACCGAATGCTAAGTAACTACAAAGTAACCAACCTGAATCAAGTGGTTAATCATATTCATTATAAAGACGTTTGCCTTGTTATAGAGAAAATGCTGAACCGAAATTTAACCTCAAAAATATACAATATTGTAGCTCCTCTACACCCTATCAAGTTAGAAATCCTAAACCAACAAATAGGGAAAGCTGTCCCAACAACCCCACAAGAAACATTTGGGAGAATTATTTCTTCTCGCCTCTCCGAAATAGAAATCCCTTATAATTACCGCTATCCAGACCCTACAAAATTTGTATAAAACCCTTTTCTACTGAACAGGAGCTCTTAACTCTCCGTAGCCTAAAAGCCCATCATAATTAGCTCCGAAAGGTCTGTAATACAAAAACGCTTGATAAAGATTTTCGGTTTGCCAAAAATTACCATTTATTTCTCCATAGTTTAGCGTTGCTCCCTCTTTTTGTGTCGCTAAAATATAGTTGTAGAATCCTTGCTTCAGATAAATTTTTGCTACATACTGATGCCTATTTTCATCATAGTACATTTGGCTTTCCTCGTTAGCAGTATAATCATTAAACTGTCCCAATACATAAATTTTACCCTGTATCGGCTCCGAATCTAAATAAAAATGTACCCAAGAATAGTCTGCTTCTCTATGAGCATCTCTTTCCAAACCTAAATCATTTCTTCTGAAATAAAATGCTCCATTAACATCTGGCTGATACTGATAATTGAGTGGATATGCCCAAACAGGGTGCAAGTAAGTATAATTAGTACCTTCCATCGTTTCAGCCCCTGCTACCATATCAAAAGCTCTACCCATATTCTTATTATCAAAGTAATAAAATTCGTTATTCCCTTCAAAAGCTAAATTCAGTTGCTGAAACATTAGCCCACTACCCAAAGTACTGCTAGGCTTCTGATTGTAAATTCCAATTTCCCAATTATTATTTTGAATTACATTCAAGGAAACAGAATTAACATTATTAAGCAAAGTTTGGTCTCCCATAGCCTTTACCTCTACCCTTTGATTAAGCTCTTGCCTTTTGCTATCCGAAAATCGGCTAAGATTAAGTGCTAAAGAAGCCTTATTTTCAACCACACAAAACCTCCTTTTAAACAAAGGCTTAGAGGGAGAATCTTTGTAAATTACAATTTCAAAATTCCCCGAAATCTTAGGCTTTATCTGCTCGTTAGGAAATACTAGTTCGTAATGCGTATATCTTTGTAAAGTATTAAAAGAGTATTGAAAGTTGTTGATAATCCCATTCAAATCGCCACTGGCATACTCGGTAAAAAATAGACCATCTTCCTGCCAATTCCTATCATAATGTTTCAGCGTATAACGATAGATTGAACTCCCTCCCGACAAATCATCAAACCTTAAAACCAACTGCTCCCCAATATTGATGACAGGTGTACCATCGTTAGTTTTAGGGTTAAATAATTGAATGCTTTTTATATTCTGCCCAAAAATCATCTGCCCTAATAGCAGAAACATCAGTATTTTATTCATACCCACGAAGATAAACATTTTTTGAATATTGTAGATTTTATTTTTTTAAAACCACAAACCAAAATACTTCTCTCCTACCCTAAGTAAAAGAGAAGTTTTAACCTATTATTATTTATCCGTTTAGAATATATGATTGTTATCTTTCAAAGCATTCTGCCTAACCAATTTTCTCCTTTCCTCTGGCAAAGGTTTATTCAACCTCTGTTCAAATCTTTGGATTATGGTTTCTGGCAGAGCTTTTCTCATTTGCGAAAATTGTTCCATATTCACCTTAGCGGCGTTAGAACTGGGTTTAGCAAGTTCCAACTTATCTTTCTTAGCAAAATAGGTAAGTTCGTAAGTGTAATATTTCTTCTTGTCATAAACCTTAACTACCAATCCTGGCAAACCTTTAAATATATAAGGACCTTCTGAAATGGGTATCTCTTCTGTAAACCAAGCCTCATAATCTCTACCTCTATAATGAGATACCGCCTTTATACACCGATAAGAGTTGATAACTTCCTTCTCATTAGTTATGTTCCAAACGACCTTATCCGTTAATGGGAAGTAAAAATCATCTGTAAAAATCCTATCATACACCGACACTTCATCTCTCTGCCGAATAACTTCTTGTCTTAATTTGGGTTTTGGGACATTTGTAATATCTAGCACTACCTGCCCATCTTTTACGATGCTTAAAGCATTCCTAATCTCCTTTTTAGAAAGAGAGTCCGACAATGATTTTACAGCACTCCTAAAAATAGACTGCTCTCCCACAATTTGCAAATCCATTACTTCCTCTAACGGATTGAAACTTAAAGTATCTTTGACAAAAGTCACTTGATACTTCGCTAAAAATGATTGAGCAAACACATTACAAGAATGGCAAAATAACAATATACAACCTATTTTAACAACTATTTTCATCTCAACTAAACAGATTATTCTATCACTAAACAAAAATGAAAAGTAAGTGTTTTTTCTTAATACAAAAAATTCCTCCTATATAAATAGAAGGAATTTGTATACAATAGCAATGTTATTTCTTATCAGGGTAAGTAACTGCTAAATTTAAGTCTATCGGATTATTATATTTTCTTAGATGATTTTGATATTTTAAGATTTGCTCTCTTTTATCAATTTTTACTGGTTTACCATCTTTATCCATTACTATCAAGTTTTCCTGCCCCTTTAGTGGATTATGATAATCATCTAACTTTAATTTCTGATAAACGCCCAATTTAATAGGAAGTGCTTTTTTGCCATAATTGGTTTCTAAAAAATTATCGGTTTCTACCTTTTCTTTTTTAGGCACAATCCTATTAACGGAAAATATAAAATTATCCTTTGTATCTCGTAATTCAAAGATAAGCCCAGGCAACCCTCTAAATTTATATGGTCCCTCTAAAACTGGGTATTTATCCGAAAACCAAGCCTCCCAATCTCTTTTACCAAATCGGGTTACGGCTTTTCTCAATACAATACCGTTAACGGTTTTGGTCTCATCTAGTATCGTCCAATTTTGGGTATCGTTAGACGATAACGCATAATAATCCATATAAACCGTAACATACTCTGTATTTTCAGAAGTATTAAGAGCCCTTTTAACTTTATACTCTAATTTGGGATAAGCAAAATTTGCTTTATTCGTTTGCTTTTGGATAGAGTCCGCTTTCAGATACTCTACGGAATAAAATTTCACCTCATTTTTAGAAATATCCAATACGGCTTCTTCCTTATTGAAGTGTTCTTGCAGAGAATCCAATTTAAAACTCACATTATAATACACCATTAACTCTTGAGCCGAAAGTCCAGCGAAACCACAAAAGAATAAAAAGGCTCCGATTAGTTTTTTCATAATAGCATTCATAAGATTGAATTTAAGACAATGTTACAAAAAATATTCTACACAAAAAAACGCCTTCATCCAAATTCCCTATAGATGAAGGCGAAGATAAAATTTCTATTAGTTTAATAAAATAAACCCTGTGAAAATAAAAAGCTTAATAGTTTTCTATCATAACTTCCCCCTTACTCCAACTCTATGGGATTGTACGGACGAGGTTTATTCCTAAGATTGATGGGGTTTCCTCCTGCATCATAAGCCATTCCTTTAATGAATTGTCCAGGATTTTCGTGATACACCCGCTCCAGCTTTTTGTATTTCTCACGCGTAACCTCAAGCACCTCTTTCCCGCTTCCTTTGGTCATCGCTGTATCAGATTTCTCAATTTTAAACAGCGTAAAGGCATAATGATTTGCGGTATCTCTAATCTCCAAAATCAGACCCGGCAAACCTTGAAACAAATAAGGTCCGTAAGAAAACGGTATTTCTTGGGTAAACCAAGCCTCATAATTTCTGCCCGAATAGCGGGTGGTTGCTTTTACAGCCAAATAATCGCCTATTTTTTTAGTTGTAGAACTTATGTTCCACTCTAACTTTGGGATAGGAGCCGTATAAGTATAAGCATGAGACAGCCTATTATTAAGCGTATAGACATTCTCTTTCGGATTGGAGTAAATCGTATAAGGAAACTTTGGTCTAAGTGCCAAAAGTTGGTTAAACTCCTTAGTTCTTATAGATTTTAGATACTGAAACTCATTCCTAAGCGAATCTGATTTATAGGTATTAGCATCTGCAAACTTTACGAAATTATCCCCTATTTGCAAAATCGTTACAGCTTCCCTAAAAGACGATGGCTGGTCTGCATTAGGCAAAAATTTCAGTTCATAAAATACCTGATACCGCACACGGTCAATTTCTTTCTGTACAAACGGTTCCGGCGAAAAATTTAAGTTACCAGAAGCCGTAACTTGACTGTAAGCTAAATTGACAAATAGTAAACTAGCTATAAAACCAAACCATTTTTTAATTATTTTTATCATTATTAAAGCCTATATATCTTTGCCCAAATATAAAAAATTTCTAATTATTCATTATATCCAATAAAAAAACATCCCTCTACTTTTTTAGAGAGATGCTAAAAAATTTATTTAAGCAGAGGAAATACTTTTCTTCTCAAAATCCCTATATTATCTTGCCAAGTTTCATCCGAAAGTCTATCTTGCCAACTCGTTACTGCTAAGACATTAGCTCCTTTATCTAGTACAATATCTTTTCCAATACCTTCGTCTATTGGTTGGTCATTATAATTAAAAGTTTTTAAAAAGTTTTTATTTTTACGCCTAACCCCTCTTCCAAAATCTTCATCTTTTAGCACCAATATCTTTGCTTTAGGGTGTTTACCTATCAAATAGTCAATCGTAGGCTGAAGTCTTCTATTCCCTTCCGTTTCTATTAAAACATAATACAACTGGGTATTCTTATACTGACTCTCTACATCTATGTAATTCTTCATATTCATTCTACAAGGTTCACACCATATAGTAAAGGTTTTAAGTAAAGTTCTTTCTGACTTACTAGCAATAGACCTAATATCCTCCTTCCCTACATACTGCACACTCTGAGGATAACCAAGACTAAAACTTAATAGTAAAAATAATTTAAATATTAATCTTTTCATAACATAAAAATTTAGTTGTTTAGAATATCGCTGATGTAAACAAATTTTTCAAATATAAAAATTTTTTATATAACGAAAAGATTAATATTTACAAATGATATTTAACAAAATATCGGAAGCCCATTGAATTTATACAGACCGTCGGGAACTTGGATTTCCTCCGAAAACCATACCATATAATCCCTACCTGCGAAACTACCTTTGGCTTTTCTCACAGAAAAGCCAAATAAATGATATTTTCATTTTATTATCCTTGAAATATAAAAAACTTAAAAATTATAGTTAAAGCCTGTAATAACATAGCCAGATTGAGCAGTGTGTTCTGAAAATGCTGTATATAATGGGTTATATTGCTGACTGTAGATAATAAAATTATTAAGATTTAAGATATTATTGGCTCTTGCATACAAACTAAACTTTTCATTTACTTTATATAAGGCTTCTAAATTCATCATTCCAAAGGATTGAATAGCTTGATTTTTAATACTAAGTAAATTAACATAATAATTCCAATTGAAAGAGAACTTCTTCAAATGATAATTGATGGTATAAGTCCCCTCAAAGCTAGTTTGAACAAAGCCATTATTCAATGTGTTTTTGGCGAAAATTTTTTGAAACTTTTGATAAATACTAAAATTGACTTTACTCTTATTAAAAACACTTAAAAGATTATTCTTTATCCCAAAACTGGAAATATTTTGATAGTTCAATACATCAGCAATAGAGCTATAATACTCACTATTTGTATAGACTACATCCCATTTAGATTTTATTTTGCCTTTTAAAATCGTGTGGTCAAAATTGATGCCTGAATAGAAATCTTTTGTTTCAGGAAACAAATTGTAACTAACTTTTGATATAGCTTCTTTAAAATCAATATTTGAGAATATGGTTTTAGGCTTTATACTCAGACTAATGTATGGCCAAAAAAACTTTTGTTTTGAAAAATCTCCATAAAAATAGCTTAGCGTCAGGCGATGTTCGTCTATTATAAAATTCTTCGGCAAAAAACTCTGGGTAAAAATCTCTCTATAATTATTAATTATAGGAAAGTTAAGCATATTAACTACGCTTGGTAATGTTTGCTGTTTTCGATAAGTAAGCGTCAAGTTCTGTTTTTCAGCAGTATTTAGGTTGTATTTGAATTCTAAATTGGGATTGATATAGAGTTTATTTTCAGAGTATAAAGAATAGTTTGTGGTTTCCAAACCAATATTCCACCAAAACTGCCCTATATTTTTACCAAAGGCAGAAGACACCGTATAAGTTTGGACTTTTCTTGCAAATTCATTAAAACTATCATTAGAATTGCCCATTGAAATATTGTTTTTTAAAAACAAACCATTATCCCAATTCTTGTCCCATTGGATAGACAAGGCTAAAATCTTCTTATTTAATGAATTATTTTCTGTAAGATCATTGGAAAATATAGAGATTGGACTTTTATCAATAAGAAATTCATAATTATTATACTGTTTTGAGAACGAAAAATCTGCTTTTAATTGGCTATCGTTTTTAAACGATGAATGAAAACTTAAATTTTGATAGAAAACATGAGATTGAGATACCATAGGAAAGGAAATGGGTAATAAAATTTGACTATTTTCAGAATAAATATCGCCTGTATTTCTTGATGGTATATAGCCTGTAGTTGATACAATATGGCTATTGTCTCCTAGGTTTTGCTTGATTTTTAATTGTGTTGTAAGTAGTAAGTTTTTAATGTTTTTTTTAAGGCTTTCTGAAAAATCATTTCCTCCTTCCAAATAATTAACCTTCTTATCAACAAGCGTTTGAAATGAAGTATAATTACCAACGCTAAACAAATACACTTGGCTTTTTTTCATCTTTTTATTAAGCTGAAGTGCAATAAGTTTATCATTGTTTTCTTTTCTGTAATTCAAATCTTCTTGTGAAAAGTTGTAGAGACTCTCTATCTCTTGTTGAAAGACATTGGTATTATTATTTTGAATATCTTTTAAGCGTTTATAGTCTTCAGCAGATAGTTGTGATTTTGCAATATTATTGGCATCTAAAATAAGTGCAGCATTACCATTTTCATAGAATTTAAACAAATTAGAGTGTAGTGCAAATCTATTTTTAAAACCTCCAGAAACATCCAAAGCACCCGATAATCTTTTCTTGTATTGACTTTTTAATTTTAAATTAAGTGCTTTAGTTTTTTCACCATCTATATTGGTGTATTTTTCAATTAGCTCAATGCCATCCAGCATATTAACGGTTATATTTTCTGTAGATAATTTATGCACCTTTCCAAAAAATTCATTACCATCAATAACAATTCTATCAATAGGCATCCCTCGGTAACTAACATTTCCATCCTTATCAACATCCATCATAGGAAGTTTTTTGATAACATCCGCTGAAGTCTTATCAGATGCCGTGAGTACAGATTTAATATTAAATTTTACAGTATCTTTGGTAATTCTAGCAGTCTTTGGTCTCGATTTTATAAGTACTTGCTCTATATTATTAAACCTAGGCGTAAGTTCAAAAACAAGAGCTTTTATCGTTCCATCTAATTGAATGGTTTTGGTTTGATAAGACCAATGTTTCACCACCAAAGTAGAAGGGATATCTACATTATCAAGTATAACTTTACCAGATTGGTTGGTGCTTGTAAATTTTTCTTTTCCTTGGCTTTGATAGATGATGGTAGCCGAAGAAATTGCATTAGCGTTATTGGCATCTAAAATACTAACCTGTACGCTTGATTGTCCCAAGCATAGATTAGAAATAAAAATAATAAAACTGACAAACCAAATTTTCATTAAAGCTCCCTAATAGTAGGTCTAGATTTCAATTCTTTTACAAAGTCCTCTTCAGATACTCTTCTCAGGGTGTCATCTGGCAATGGAACATCTATAGATTCATCAAGAAAATTGATAGATGTTGCATAGATGGTACTTACTAACGATTCCGCTTTTAGCACTAAGCCTGGAAAACCATAGTAGAAACTAGGACCTGCGTTCACTGGTATTTCTTCTGCCACCCAATATACTATTGGAGTATCTTTTCTTTCATATATTTTACAAAGAAAATTATCAATTTTTTCTGAACCTATGGGTTGAATATTTTCTGGTAATGTATTTTTATAAACAACATAAAAAGAAGCCTTTACATCCATTTGAAACTGAAGTAATTCTTCAGCATCTATATTTCTGAAATATTCTTCGTTTGTAGGTTGAAAAGTGTTTTTGGAAAATGGTTTTTCTATTTTAGACTCTTTAAAATTATAGGTACCATACCCAAAAAAACTCTTACCATTGGACACAAGTAAAACGAAAGGCGAAGGCTGCTTAATAGAAGCTAAATAATTTTGTTTCACAGATTGAGGAACCTGCTCATTGCTCAAAAAACTTTCTTGGGGTTTCATCATGACTTCATACTGAACCACAATACTTTGTGAATAATAAGAATGTATTGAAATAAACAATAAAAAGTATAGAATCTTACTCATCTGCTTTCTTTTTATATTGTACACCATCTGTACATTGATAAAGACAAAAATCTTTATCACAATTTTTTACCACAAATGCCAATTCGCTAATATCATTTTTCTTAACGAGAATAAATAAAGAGTGTTTCTCGTTAATAAATAGATAAAATAATTTTTTATTAAAGCTCCCTAATAGTAGGTCTAGATTTCAATTCTTTTACAAAATCTTCTTCAGATACTCTTCTCAGGGTGTCATCTGGCAATGGAACATCTATAGATTCATCAAGAAAATTGATAGATGTTGCATAGATGGTACTTACTAACGATTCCGCTTTTAGTACTAAGCCTGGAAAACCATAGTAGAAACTAGGACCTGCGTTCACTGGTATTTCTTCTGCCACCCAATACACACTCGGATCGTCTTTTCTTTCATATACTTTACAAAGAAAATTATCAATTTTTTCTGAACCTATGGGTTGAATATTTTCTGGCAATGTGTTTTTGTAAACGACATAAAAAGCACCCTTTACATCCCTTTGAAACTGAAGTAATTCTTCAGCGTCTATATTTCTAAAATATTCATCATCTCTAGATTGAAAGCTGTTTTTTGAAAATGGTTTTTCTATTTTAGACTCTTTAAAATTATAGGTACCATATCCAAAAAAGCTCTTACCATTGGACACGAGCAAAACGAAAGGTGAAGGTTGCTTAATAGAAGCTAAATAATTTTGTTTCACAGATTGAGGAACCTGCTCATTACTCAAAAAACTTTCTTGGGGTTTCATCATGACTTCATACTGAACCACAATACTTTGTGAATAATAAGAATGTATTGAAATAAACAATAAAAAGTATAGAATCTTACTCATCTGTTTTCTTTTTATATTGTTGCATATACGGCTGTATGTTTATATTTTCGTCTATCTCTTCTATAGCAATAGCTGTATATCGTGCTTCCATTAATTGGAAATCTAGTATCATCCCAGGCATCATACCCATCTCAGCAGGAGTCCCTTGCAAAGCAATGTCTTCCGCATAGTAAGCATATTGCCCATTATCCAAAGTTGCTTTTCTACACGGATGCCCTAATATGATTTTCTTTTCATCTGTATCAGTGTAGAGATGCATACCCTTGGCACGCTTTGTATATTGTACCCCATCTGTATATTGATAAAGGCAAAAATCTTTATCATAATCTTTTACCACAAATTCCAATTCGCTAATATTATCTTCCTTAGCGGGAATAAATAAAGAGTGTTTCTCGTTAACAAATAGATAGAACAAATCTTTTGCGTTTTTTCTTCTCTCATGCATCTCTGGGCTATCATTTTTGTATTCCTCAAGATTATAAACCTTTTGAAATGTAATTTTATAGGTTTTGATTTGTGCCTTAAAACCTAAACCTATAGCCAAAAGTATTAAAATAAAAATTCTATTCATAACAAAAATTAAGAATTCAGGGACATACAAATGTCCCTAAATTAATAAGGGGTTATTACTTTCTTCTAACTGTACAATTCAGTTCGATACAATTACTTCCACAACTTTTTGCCTCACAATCCATTGCCAATTCGCTTGCTCGTTGCAAATTTTGTACATTCTTTACTTGTTTACCTTTTGCACTCATAACTCCTGCAACGCCAAGCATTGCTACTAATAATAGTTTTTTATATAATAGAAAAATTTAAATTGTTAAACACAGTACAAATATAAATGTTTTTTTAAAATACAAAAATTTCTACATGATAAAAATCATATTTAATTTATTTATATAATTTATAAATAATATTTTAACAAAATAAAGCCCCCCAATATCGGTAGCTTTTCCCTTCTAAAGTTTAATATTTTCCTTCAATTCTCAAAAAATTAGAAACTTTTTTGAAAATATATATGACTTATCAAAATACTTAATTGCATATCATATAAAGCCTATAAAAAAACTCCTCCCTTATATCTAAGGAGGAGTTGATATCATAGCAAAGTTTATTTATCAAACTTTGATTTCTACATCTACACCGCTAGGAAGCTCTAACTTCATTAAAGCATCTACCGTTTTAGAAGAAGAAGAGTAGATGTCCATCAATCTCTTGTGAGCTGAAAGTTGGAACTGCTCTCTCGCTTTCTTATTAACGTGCGGAGATCTAAGAACCGTAAAGATTCTTTTGTGAGTAGGCAATGGTATAGGACCATTCACTACAGCACCAGTAGATTTTACTGTTTTTACGATTTTCTCAGCAGACTTATCTACCAAATTGTAATCGTAAGATTTTAGTTTTATTCTGATTCTTTGTGACATTTTAATTCTAAATTTTAAAAGATTAACCTTTTGCTTTTTCTATTACTTCGTCAGCCACGTTCTGAGGAGCTGGTTCATATTTTTCAAACTCCATAGAAGATGTTGCTCTACCAGAAGAAAGCGTTCTAAGAGATGTTACATAACCGAACATTTCAGAAAGAGGAACAAATGCCTTGATAACCTTAGCGTTGTTTCTATCGTCCATACCGTTAATAGTACCTCTTCTTCTGTTCAGGTCTCCTACGATATCCCCCATATATTCTTCCGGAGTAACTACTTCAAGCTTCATAATAGGCTCCATAATTACAGCTTTCGCTGCTTTACCAGCCGCTTTGAAACCTAACTTAGCTGCTAATTCGAAAGAAAGTTGGTCAGAGTCTACCGCGTGGAAAGATCCATCTTTAAGGGTAATCTTCATCGCCTCAACTTCGAATCCTGCTAAAGGACCGTTCTTCATAGCTTCTTTGAATCCTTTTTCTACAGAAGGGATAAATTCTTTAGGAATGTTACCACCTTTAATTTCGTTGATGAATTCAAGACCTGTTTTACCTTCATCAGCTGGACCGATTTCAAATACGATATCCGCAAACTTACCTCTACCACCTGATTGTTTCTTATAAACTTCTCTATGGTTGGCTGTAGCAGTAAGAGCTTCTTTGTACTCTACTTGCGGCTGACCTTGGTTAACCTCTACTTTGAACTCTCTCTTCAAACGGTCTACAATGATATCTAAGTGAAGCTCACCCATACCAGAGATAATAGTTTGTCCAGAAGCCTCGTCGGTTTTCACTTGGAAAGTTGGATCCTCTTCTGCTAATTTAGCAAGAGCGTTACCTAATTTATCTTGGTCTGCTTTAGTTTTAGGTTCTACTGCGATACCGATTACTGGATCAGGGAAAATCATAGATTCTAAAACAATAGGGTTCTTCTCATCAGAAAGTGTATCCCCTGTTTTAATATCTTTGAAACCTACCGCTGCACCAATATCTCCTGCTTCGATATATTCTACAGGATTTTGCTTATTAGCATGCATTTGGTAAATTCTAGAAATTCTTTCTTTGTTTCCAGATCTTGTATTAAGTACATAAGAACCAGCATCTAATCTTCCTGAATAAGCTCTAAAGAATGCTAATCTTCCCACGAATGGGTCAGTAGCAATTTTAAATGCTAATGCAGAGAAAGGTTCATTTACATCAGGTTTTCTGCTGATTTCAGCATCTGTATTAGGATCTGTACCGTTGATATCATCTTTATCTAATGGAGAAGGTAAGTATCTACAAACTGCATCTAGCATAAACTGCACCCCTTTGTTCTTAAATGAAGAACCACAAGTCATTGGGATAATAGATAAATCGATAGTAGCCTTTCTAAGTGCTTCGTTGATTTCTTCTTCTGTAATAGAATCTGGATCTTCAAAGAACTTCTCTAATAAAGACTCATCATATTCAGCAACAGCTTCCACCAAGTTTTGTCTGTAAGCTAATACATCATCCTTCATATCATCAGGAATAGGCACTACATCAAAAGTAGCTCCTTGAGTTTCCTCATGCCAGATGATAGCTCTGTTCTTAATAAGGTCTACCACTCCTTTGAAGTCTTCTTCTGCACCAATAGGAAGTACGATAGGAACTGCATTAGAACCTAACATTTCCTTAACTTGGTTTACTACATTAAGGAAGTCTGCCCCCTGTCTGTCCATTTTGTTTACAAACCCCATTCTAGCAACTTTGTAATTGTCTGCTAGTCTCCAGTTTGTTTCAGACTGAGGCTCTACTCCGTCTACTGCAGAAAATAAGAATACTAAACCATCTAATACTCTAAGAGAACGGTTTACCTCTACGGTAAAGTCTACGTGTCCCGGTGTATCGATGATGTTAAAGTGATAATCTTTAGCGTCTGCTGTAGGCTTCCCATCATGTCTAGGAAATACCCAGTTACAAGTTGTAGCTGCAGAAGTAATTGTAATCCCTCTTTCAGCTTCTTGCTCCATCCAGTCCATAGTAGAAGCACCATCGTGTACCTCACCTATTTTGTGGGTTTTACCTGTATAGAATAGAATTCTTTCAGTAGTAGTGGTTTTACCAGCATCAATGTGAGCTGCAATACCAATATTTCTAGTGTATTTAAGATCTCTTCCCATTTCCTATTAGAATCTAAAGTGTGAGAATGCTTTGTTAGCCTCAGCCATTTTGTGAGTATCAGTTTTCTTTTTGAAGGCAGCACCTTCCTCCTTAGCAGCAGCAATAATTTCAGCAGCTAATTTCTGAGCCATAGACTTATCATTTCTCGCTTTAGCGTACTTAATAAGCCACTTCATTGCCATAGAGATTTTTCTATCTGCTCTAATAGGCATTGGGATTTGGAAGTTAGCACCACCAACTCTTCTTGAACGCACTTCTACGTGAGGCATTACATTAGTTAGAGCATCTTTCCAAATTTCTAATGAAGTTTTTTCGTTTTCTCCTTTTTTAGCTTCCACGATGTCTAGTGCATCATAGAAAATTCTGAATGCGATAGACTTCTTACCGTCTAGCATTAGGTTATTCACAAATCTAGTTACCAACTGATCATTAAATTTTGGATCTGGTAACAACGGTCTTTTTTTCGCTTTTGTTTTTCTCATTGTTCTGTTTCTTAAAATTTAATGATTACTTTTTAGCATCTTTAGGACGCTTAGCACCGTACTTAGATCTTCTCTGAAGTCTTCCGTTAACTCCAGCGGTATCTAAAGCACCACGAACAATGTGATAACGAACTCCCGGTAGGTCTTTCACCCTTCCGCCTCTTACCAATACTATCGAGTGCTCTTGGAGATTGTGTCCTTCGCCCGGGATATAAGCGTTTACTTCTTTACCGTTAGAAAGTCTTACCCTTGCTACTTTTCTAAGTGCAGAGTTAGGTTTCTTAGGTGTAGTTGTATATACTCTTGTACATACACCTCTCTTTTGTGGACAAGAATCCAAAGCAGCCGATTTGCTCTTCTTGGCAAGTGTGGCTCTTCCTTTTCTTACTAATTGTTGAATAGTAGGCATTTAATTGCTTTTATTTATTTTTAGTTTCAAGGTGCAAAAATAATAATTTTATTTTAATCTACAAACTCTTATTTATAGTATTTAAAAATCAGTATTTTATAATAACTCTTTATTAGTCAGAAACAACAACTTGAACACCGTATTCATCAAGTTTTTTTAAAATATCAGCGTTCGGTTTTTGGTCTGTGATAAGAAAATCTATTTCTTTCAAATCACACACCTTACCTAGACCTCTTTTACCAAATTTTGAATGGTCAGACAAGATGTATACTTTTCTAGAACATTCTATCATTTGCTGGTTAAGATAAGCCTCCCCCGTATTCGAAGTAGAAACTCCAAACTCTATATCTAGACCATCTACCCCTATAAACAATTTATTTGCAGAGAGTGACCTGAGCTGGTATTGCGATATAGGACCAACCGTCGATTGTGATGAACGCCTCACATCCCCTCCCAGTTGAATCACAGTAACATTTTCATATTTACATAAAAGCGATGACACTATTAGAGAAGATGTGATAACCGTAAGTTTTTTATCCATTGGTAAATTTTCTACCATACTCAGCACCGTTGTCCCTGAGCCTAAAATAACCACATCATTATCCTCTATAAAAGAAACTGCTTTTATAGCAATTTTATTTTTTTCCAATGTATTGATTTGCTGTTTATGACTCAATGGCTTATCAGACACATAAGGGTTCTCCCAACTTGCACCCCCATGATTCCTAAACAACAACCCTTTATCTTCTAGCCCTCGCAAATCCTTTCTTATAGTAACTTCTGAAACCGATAATTCTTTTGAAATATCCGAAACTAAAATATGTCCCTCTTTTTTTATCTTATCTAAAATGTACTGATGCCTTTTAGCTGTGCTCATATCCTAATTTTTCATCGATTTTGCCAAATATAAATATTTTCTCATTACCCTACAATATGGAAAAAATGTAATCCAAGATGATAAACTTCATATTGTTTCGATTAGTTTCGATAATGTATATTTGTGGTCTAAATTTTTAGCTGCAAAAAACTTTTTGAAATAACACAAAAGTATTTTACACAAAAAAAATAATAAACACTTTAATACAGTATATGAAATCTTTTTTATCTCCTGCTAAACATCTGCCTCTTCTACCAAAAGAGAAAATAGATAGCATTTATAAGAGTAAGCGTTTTCAAGTTTTTATAGGTATATTTATAGGATATGCTGGCTATTATTTAGTCCGAAAAAATTTCTCTCTGGCAATGCCTTATTTAGAGAATGAAGGTTTTACAAAAGCAAGTCTAGGCTTTGCTCTTTCTGCCAACGCAATAGCTTACGGTTTATCCAAATTTTTCATGGGAGGTGTATCCGATAGAAGTGATGCTAGAAAATTTCTAGCCCTAGGTCTTATTTTATCATCTCTTGTTACTTTAGTCTTAGGGACTAGTCTTGGGGTTTCTTCCATCACCATCATGTTTATTTTACAATTTTTAATTGGTTGGTTTCAAGGTATGGGTTGGCCTCCTTGCGGAAGGGTAATGACCCATTGGTTTTCTCAAAATGAACGAGGCACAAAAATGTCTTTTTGGAATATAGCACATAATGTTGGAGGTGGCTTATTAGCTCCATTAGTAGGATATGCTACTCTATGGTTTGGCTCTTGGCAAGTGGGTACATTTTGGGTTCCTGCTATAGTAGGGATTGCGATAGCCCTCATCTCTCTTTTATTAGTAAGAGATACGCCTCAATCTTGTGGACTTCCTCCTATTGAAGAATATAGAAATGACTACCCTAAAAACTACTCGAAAAACTCAGAGGAAGAACTTTCGACAAAAGATATATTCTTCACTTATGTTTTAAACAATAGAACCCTTTGGTTTATAGCTATAGCTAATGCATTTGTTTATTTAGTAAGATATGGTGTTTTAGACTGGGCTCCTACCTACTTACAAGCCGTAAAACACTATGATATAAAAGAAGTTAGCTGGGCATACTCTGCTTACGAATGGGCTGCTATACCTGGAACCATTTTATGTGGATGGTTAAGTGATAAAATTTTCAAAGGTAAGAGATCTTTAATTACCATAATCTATATGGCTCTAGTTACTGTATTTGTATTTATCTACTGGAAAAATATGGATAACAAAGTTCTTGATGGGATAGCCCTTATAGCCATAGGATTTTTAATTTATGGTCCAGTAATGCTGATTGGTGTTCAAGCTCTAGATTTAGCACCCAAAAAAGCTGCTGGTACCGCTGCTGGACTCACAGGTCTCCTAGGTTATCTCTTAGGAACGGCTATCCTAGCTAATATTACCATGGGCTACCTTGTAGAATATTTTGGTTGGGACTTTGGCTTTATCCTACTTATTATAGCATGTTTGCTATCTATCATTTTCATAAGCTTTACTATAAAAGATGAGAAAAATTTAAACCCTTAAAATAAAAGATAATTATGTTAAAAAATGTATTTAGAGCTAGCATGGCTGCGTGTGTTTTCACCATGCTTGCGTGTAATTCAGATCGGGAAGTAAGTAATCCTGATATTGATGTAAGTAAAGTAGAAGTAAAACAACTCTCTCCTGAAATGATAAAAGTGAGAGATTATGTTCCTGAAAATGCTGTTATTGCACACCGTGGTTCTACATTTTGGACACCTGAAGAAACGGAGGCTGCTTTTAGATGGGGTAGAGAAATTGGGGCAGATTATCTAGAGGCAGATTTGCAGGTATCAAAAGATGGAGTTGTTTTAGCATTACACGATGACAACCTAAAACGAACTACCAACATTGAAATAGTGTATGGAGAACATCTCCCTTCCACTAGAAAGCAATATTATTTAGATTTAGGGTATTCATCTGATGAAGCGGACAAAATGGTGGAAGTAGACAGAAAAAATTTCTACCCTAACCTTCCAAGTTCTTACACATACGAAGAATTGTTAAAATTAGACGCTGGAACATGGTTTAATGAAACCAACCCTGAACAAGCAAGAGCTGGATTTACCACTCAACGCCAATATATATCTTCTTTAGAGGACATGATTATGTATTCTAGAGGATATAAATTAAAAAGAAATGCAGATGGTACGAGAGCTGAAACAACTAAAAAGCTGACTGACAAAACAATGTCACACCCACTTTCTGGTGTTAAAGAAAAAATCGTAAAATATACTACTCAGTATGTAAAAGACGAACAAGACACAGGGCATAGACCTGGTATTTATGTTGAGTTTAAAGAACCTTGGTTAAACCCTTCTGAATTCGAAAAAATGGTTTACGATGAGTTAGACCTTTACGGTATGAATATCATCACTAAGCCTGAAGCTGAAAATACTCCGTTCTATGTTAATGGCAAAGTTAATGTAGGTAATACTAACGGTAAAGTTATCCTACAAACATTCTCATTACAAAGTTTAAAACGAATTAAAGACTTCTATCAAGGTAAGGTACCTATGTGCTTCCTACTTTGGAAAGGAAATGGAGCTACCGATATGTCTGATGACTCTCCAGAAGGATATGCTTCTTTTATCAATCTAGGTGTAGAGAACTTAGCTCACTTCGCTGGACCATCTATCTCTGGAGCACCTAACAACTACCCTGAGATGTTAAAACCTTGGCAAGCAGATCTTATCAGACGCTCTAACATGAAAATTCACCCATATTCATTTGACACTAAAGACCAAATGAAAAAATACTTCGGTGATTATAATTATGGTAATAGTATAGGTAATCTTTCTGCTCCACCTTATTGTGACGCTATGTTTACCAATAGAGCTGAAGAAACATTACACTACTACATAGAAAAAAATGCTAGAGATAAAAACGCAGCTCAATCTGTAGAAAACTCTTCAGACCTACTTAAAAGGCTAGGGTACTAAACTTTATAAAAACAAACCATAATATATTAAATAATTAAACTCATGAAAAAGAATATTATATTAGCTTCTTTATTCACTCTAGGAGCGTTAGGTAATCTGTACGCTCAGGATAAGGCAGCTATCAAACCATATACTATATATGAAGATAAAGAGAACGATGTTCAAGTAATGTTGGGGGCTAGATTTATTACAGATTTATCATTTAGTTCTAGTGAATACACCCCAGTAAGATCTGGAGCTGATATTTCTGATGCTAGAATCAGAACATCTCTAAATTATAAAAAATGGTATTTCTATGGAGACTTCGATTTTGGTGGTGGTAAATTTCATCAAAGAAACTTATTCGTAAGATATTTCTTAAAAAATGACGAACAAAGCTCTAAGAGTATTAAGTTTGGTTACTATGCGGAGCCTTTCTCTATGAACTTAAACACTAGTGAATACGCTATGAAGTTCATGAATCGTCCTTCATCTGTAAATGCATTAGGAAACTTCAGAGCTCTTGGTATTACTTATAAATACTTCAACAACAGATTCTTCTCTGACCAAGGTTTATTTACAGAAGATGTATTAGAACAAAAGAAACCTGCAGGAAACCAGAGCTGGAATCTTACAGGTAGATATGTGTACTTACCTATTAGCAACTCTGATATGACCCTTCACTTAGGAGGTTCTCTTAGATACAGACAAATCAACGGAGGAGAGCTTATCAATGAAGGTAAAACTCTAAAAACTAATCTTAGTATTGCGTCTCCACTAGAGCTTGGTATAGACCATAACAATAGTTTTGTAAACGCTGATGTTCCATGGGCTAAAAACCTGTACAAAGCAGGATTCGAAGCTTTATTAAAAACACCAAAATTCTTTATTAGAGGTGAATATGTTATCCAAAAAGTGAAAAAACAAAGACCTGATAAAGAGTTATTTGAAGCTCAACTTGGTGGTATTTGGAGTTGGACTACTTTAGAAAGCTGGCAAAAAGCAAATCCTCTAGGAAATTCTCACTTTGATGGAGGATATGTAGAAGTAGGGTATCTATTAAATAATAAATCTAAATACAAGTACAATAAAGAGTTTGCCCTTATCAGTGGTAACTATGACGAAGGTACTCTAGAAGCTGTTGCTAGATATAACTATACCAACTTAAATGATATAGCACCTGGAGATGTATTCTTAAAAGGTAAAGATAAATTCTATCCTAATGGTAATATAACAGACTATCCTAATGAATCTTTAACTATTGCTGGAGGTAGAGTTCACTCTGCTACTGTAGGATTAAACTACACTTTCAACAGACACGCAATTCTTTCTGCGGGATATACTTACAGCCATTTAGACAATCCTTATTTCCCTAATGATAAGAATTTCCACTCTGTACAAGCTAGAATGATGTTCTCATTCTAAAAACAAGTAATATCTTACTTTTTTAAAGGACTCGTTAATATTAACGAGTCTTTTTTTTATTTAAACTTAAATCTCTATTCTCCCAATAGTTTTTTACTATCATATTATTTATAAAGCAAATAGGAGTAAACCCTACCTTTGTACCAAGTTAATTCAATAATAAAAAATTCTATTATGAAAAATTCTAAAATTATAGGGTTAAAAGAATCCGATTGCCAAAACATTACTGAAAAACTAAATATACTCTTAGCCAATTATTCTATTTTTTATCAAAATACAAGAGGTGCTCATTGGAATATCAAAGGGGCTGACTTCTTTACACTTCACCCTAAATTTGAAGAGCTTTACGACTCTTTAGTTCTTAAAATAGATGAAATTGCAGAGAGAATTTTAACACTAGGTGCTACACCTAACCACAATTATTCAGATTATTTAAAGGTTTCTTCCATCAAAGAAAGTAAAGAAGTAACCGACGGAAACAAATGTGTAGAACAAATTCTAGAAGCTTTTAAAATAGTGATTGACCTGCAAAGAGAAATCTTAGAAATTGCTGGTGAAGCTGGTGATGAGGGTACTAACTCTCAAATGAGCGACTACATTAAAGAGCAAGAAAAAGAAGTTTGGATGTATAATTCTTTCTTGTGCAAATAATACAATCACTCAAAGCAAACTAAAAGAGGTTATCCATTATAGGGCAGCCTCTTTTTTATCTTCACTTTCACGAAAAAACTAAATCAAAAATCCCTTAGACAATTTATTACTTCATCATTCTCACAAAAAACCCTATTTTTGTTGCATATAAACCAAAAGTATTATGCCAGAAGTGCGTCTAAAGTCTATCATAGACAACGATTTCTATAAAATAACCATGCAAAACGCCGTAGTGAAATTATTTCCTACCGCTAGAGTAAAATACGAATTTATCAACCGAGGAAAACATTTCTTCCCTGAAGGCTTTGCTAACGAGCTTAGAAAAGTGGTAGATTCTATGGCAGAGCTAAAACTCACCAAAAAGGAAAAACTATACTTACAAGAAACCTGCCCTTACTTAGATTTACCTTACCTAGATTTTTTAGAAGGCTATCATTATGACCCTTTCGAAGTTAAGATTGTACAAGAAGGTAATGATATTAGAGTAAGTGTAGAAGGGCTTTGGTATCGCACCATATTATGGGAAGTTCCGCTTTTGGCACTCATCTCTGAACTCCATTATCAAATGAACAAGATGGAGCGAGACTCCAACGAAACTGTTGTGCAAAATACCGTAGAAAAGTCTAAAAAACTTAACGAACTAGGGGTTACCTTTGCTGAATTTGGAACCAGAAGACGCCACTCTTACAAAGTCCACCAATTAGTAATGGAGGCTCTTATGGAAGAAAAAGGTCAGTTTATCGGAACTTCTAATGTTCATTTTGCTATGAAATACGGCGTAAAACCTATCGGCACCCACGCCCACGAATGGTTTATGTTCCACGCCGCAGAATATGGTTTCAAAATGGCAAACCAACTTGCATTAGAACATTGGGTAGATGTTTATCGTGGTGACTTAGGAGTTGCCCTTTCAGACACTTATACCACGGAAGTTTTCTTCCGCCAATTTGATAAAAAATTTGCTAAACTTTTTGACGGCGTTCGCCACGACAGCGGAGACCCAATAGAATTTGCGAAAAAGACCATAGAGCATTACGAAGGTTTTGGCATCAATCCTAACTTTAAATACATCATTTTCTCCGATGGTTTAAACCTTGAAAAAGTAGAAGAAATAACCAAAGCAACTCGTGGTACCATAGGCATCTCTTTTGGTATAGGTACTAACCTTACCAATGATGTTGGGCTAAAACCAATGAACATCGTGATGAAACTTATAGGCGTACAAGCTCCTAACGGCGACTGGATTCCTACAGTAAAACTTTCCGATGAAAGAGGCAAATACACAGGCGAGCCTAAAATGATAGAACTTGCAAAAGAAGTGCTTAGAATATAACTTTCAGAAAAGACCGTTTGTAGTACAAATTATATAAAATTTAGATTAAATAGATGACTTTATACTTTCTCATCATTTTTATTTTTGGAGGAGTGATAGGTGGGCTTATGGTTTACTTTTTTGGTAAATCAAATACCATTTCTAGAGCAACCTATGACGAGCTTAACCGTAATTTTATAACCAATGAAACCGACCTTAAAAACTGGATTTCAAAAACTAAAGATTTAGAGCAAAGTCTGAATTTGGAAAAAGAACACTATAAAGCAAAAACCACAGAAAACGAAAGCCTTAAAGATTCTTTATCCAAAACTTCGGCTACGCTAGAAACCGCTCATAACCAAATAGAAGAACTAAAAACCCAACTACAAAACCAAACCCTCCACCTCTCTCAACTACAGGAGAAAAATCAACATTATTATGCTAAAATAAGTGAGCTTTCTGCCAAAAACGAAACCCTAGAACAATCATTAATCAATCAAAAAAAGGAAATACAAGAGCTACAAGAAGCCACAAAACTTCAGTTTGAAAACATTGCTAATAAAATTTTAGAGGAGAAAACCGAAAAATTTACTTCCCTTAACAAAGAAAATTTAGGACATATATTAAAACCTTTCCAAGAGAAAATTACAGAGCTTAAAAACACCGTACACGAAACCTATGATAAAGAGGCTAAAGAACGCTTTTCTCTAGGAGCAAAGGTAAAAGAGTTGGCAGAACTCAACCAACAAATTTCCGAAGACGCCAAAAAACTAACCCGTGCTTTAAAGGGCGAAGCTAAAACACAAGGCAGATGGGGTGAAATGATACTAGAAAGTATCTTAGAGAAATCTGGCTTGGTAAAAAACAGAGAATACTTCCTAGAACACGAACTTAAAAATGAGGATAACAAAGCCCTTTATTCCGAGTTTTCGGGTAAGAAAATGCGTCCCGATGCTGTGGTAAAATATCCTGATCAGCGTACCGTCATTATAGATTCCAAGGTATCACTTACCGCCTTCACAGATTTAATAGACGAAACCGATGCCGACCTCTACGACATCAACCTCAACAAACACCTTAGTTCGGTTAAAAATCACATTGTAGAGTTGTCCCATAAAGCCTATGATGATTATGGTAAATCGCTAGATTTCGTCATGATGTTTATCCCTAGCGAACCCGCCTATATTGCCGCTATGCAAGCCGATCCTAACCTTTGGAGCTTTGCTTATGATAGGCGAATATTACTCCTCAACCCAAGCAACCTCATCACCTCACTAAAACTGATTGCCGACCTTTGGAAACGAGAATATCAAAATCAAAACGCAATGGCTATCGCCGAGAGAGGGGCTAAACTTTATGATAAGTTTGTAGGATTTGTAGAAAATCTAGAGAAAGTAGGCAAAAATATAGACAATGCTAAATCTGCCTATAACGATGCCTTTGGGCAACTTACTTCGGGCAGAGATAACCTTGTGAAACAAACCGAAAAACTAAAAGAGTTAGGCGTAAAAACCAAAAAGACCCTTGCACAAGGTCTAATAGACGACAGCGAAAAAGACTAGCCAAAAATGAAAACAATCATAGAAAGTTTACAGAACGATAAAATAAAACACCTCAACCGATTAGCCACCGATAATAGGTTTAGAAAGAAGCAGGGCGTTTTCATCGTAGAAGGTGTGCAGGAAAATCAGAGAGCCTTAACTTTTGGCAACGAAGCCCTAGAGTTTTACATCTGTGAGAGTATTTTCTCTGCAGAACTACCCACTAATGCAAAAATCTATTACATTACAGATAAGATATACCAAAAAATCGCTTATAGAGGCACTACCGAAGGGATTATCGGTGTTTACAAAACACCACAAAACCACTTAGACCATTTTATTCCGTCCGAAAATGCTTCGGTCATCATTGTAGAAAGCATAGAAAAACCAGGCAACCTTGGGGCTATACTTAGAAGCTGTGAAGCGTTTGGCATAGACGCCCTTATTGTTACCGACCCTAAGGTAGATTTTTACAACCCAAATGTCATCAGGTCTAGTGTAGGTTGTTTATTTGGTATGAATATTTTTCAAGCAGATAACCAGAGTACTTTAGCATTTTTAAAGAAACATCATTTTAAGGTTTACACCACTTTTATGAGCGAAGACGCCCAGCCAATCCACCAAAAAGATTTTAGACCCAAAACCGCTTTAATTTTTGGGACAGAACACTCTGGGATTAGTGATTTTTGGAAAGGCAAAGCAGAAAATATTCTTGTGCCTATGGCAGGGACAATAGACTCCCTCAACCTAAGCAATGCCGTAGCAGTAAGTTGTTACGAAATTTTAAGACAGCGGTTGTAGTTTTTATAATTTCAGTTTCATCATAATATCCGTCTGAGGATCATCTCCCAACACAAACAGATGCTCATCAAACGCCACGAAGCCATTTTTCTCATAAAAACGAATGGCTTTGTGGTTATGTTCCCATACCCCTAACCAAATATAATCTACCCCTTTATCTCTAGCCACTTGGAGAGCGTGTTCGTAGAGGGCTTGCCCTACCCTTTTACCTTGAAAGGCTTTCAGTACATAGATACGCTCTATCTCAATAGCTTTAGAGTCTTTCAGCTCCGTTTGCGAAGCACCAAAATTAAGTTTAAGATACCCCGCTAATTCCCCACCAACTCTAGCAAAATAAAACTCCGAAAACTCATCTAGCAACTCCTCTCTAAGACACTTTACAGAAAAAGCCTCTTCTAAATACTTTTGCATGTTCTCTGGAGTATTATCCGCAGCAAAAGTCTCATAGAAAGCAGTTTTACTTATCTGTTGTAGAGCCTCAACCTCATTAGTTTTTACTTTTTTTATTGCAATTCCCAACATCGTCTCTCTATTTTATCTCGCAAGGATACAAAATAAAATCCTCATCAAAAAAGATTTTTATTCAAAAAAAATCTCAAAAACTTGCACACTTCTACAAAAGGTTATAAGTTTGTTCCAGTTTTATGATACGCAATACCAATAACATACAACTAAGTGTAAAAAAATTACAAGATTATTTGGCTATCTCAAATAATTTCGTACACACACACACACACACACACACACACACACACACACACACACACACACACACACACACACACAAATAGTTTCGTGGGTATGCGTCGTATTATCTAGAAAATTTTTTAGACTTTTATTGTTGATAAATAGCACTCCCCTAACACTGGTTGGGGGTATTTTGCGTTTAGCATACGCTAAGTTTTGTTTTCATAAATATCTGCTAGAAGCCTCCTTAGTTCATAAATTTAATTTGTTGTTTTGGTTAGGGGTTTCTAGCGTACAGAAGGAGTATTTTGCCCTTTCTGTCTTAGCCTTCCTCCTCGTTTTGTGTGTGTTGAGAGGAGGGAGGTGTTTTTTAAGGCTAGAGGCGAGATATAAGAGTTTAGAACTTAGTATAGCCTCACCAATCCTTAAACCGAACCTCCAACCTCTAATACCCAATATCTAATCTCTAATATCTATAACCCTTTAAATATTAAACCTTATGAAAAAGATTTTATTATGTGCGGTGTTTCTGCCTTTAGTGCTGAACGCCCAAGATTACAGCGGCAGAGTGGGCATCAATACCAAAGAGCCACAAGCCACTTTAGATATTTCTAAGAAAGAATTAAATACACTCCCAAGTGGTCATACGCAGGGCGTATTGTTTCCAGAGTTTAGCACTACCGAGCGTTCTACCTTTACCAACCCTAAAAAAGGCACGATGATTTACAATACCGACAAAGAGTGCATTGAGATTTATAGAGGCATTTTGGGAGGTGTCCACCAATGGGCATGTTTGCCCGATGTAGGGAGTAGCAAAGCCCAAAGCGTAGCGGTAACCCCTCAAGGGTTTGAGGGCTCTTATGTGGGTGGTGTTCCGCTTACCGCTACCAATAAAGTCAAATTTAAGTTAGAAAACAATTCGTTTAGTAGCGTTAATTCTTCATTTGCCGATGCGGTAAGTATTCAGAATGGCAACGCCAGCATTAGCATTACTGGTTGTAGTTGGACGCTACTGCCTTCGGGTACTGGGGGCAATTGTTTTGGAAATAATACCGTTAATTTAGCTTCGGGTCAGGCAGCATTATTAACTTACATCATGAGTGGCACACCCGAAACAGGCACTTTGACGGCTAATTTTAGCAAACTCGGGGCACAAGCCGACCAACAGACCCAAGTAGGTCTAGGCTCTGCCACCATTACCTCACCGAAGACTGCGTATGTAGTATCGCTTACTTATGATGGGACAACCCCAAAAACAGAGGTTCAAGGTAAAATCAACAATACCACAGATAAACTCATTGTAAAAATTCCTTATACCAATGGTAGTGGTTCTTATAATGCCGTAACCTCTCAAACCATAACCACCGCATTAGGTGAGGGTAATGATACCAATACCCTAACACTCACAATTCCTGCAGGGAACTTTGGCGTTAATGGGGATTTAGAGGCGACCATTACTGTTGGTGGAGGCGATGGGGAGTATCTCGTAAAAATGTTACCACCAGAGCAAGAGTACATTATTGCCACCATACCTTACACGCTTAACGGACAGCAGTATAGTGTAGTGCTTAAAGGCATTGGCGGTATTCCTGACCGTTGTTTTGGTAAGACCACTTTTGACTGTGTGGGTTATGGTTCAACTACAGAAAAAGAACACCAGTTTATCTATCTTCCTATCCAAGGACCAGATGGAAAAACTTGGCTTAACAACAACCTTGGGGCGGAGTATGCTCGCGTAGGTTCTCAATGGTTTAACCCAACGCGTCAAGCTGGGGCTTTAGATTATACAAAAACTGCCACCGCAGAACTGCTTTCTACCCCTACTGCCGAGCAGATTAAAAAAGACTGGCGGGCGTACGGTTCATTGTTCCAATGGCAGCGTAACCCTGATGGGCACGAACTCATCACTTGGACAAATGCTACAAGTGGCACACCTAAATACTCAGGTTCTGGTTCTGTATCCTCATCTTGGACTAACGCTGGGACTAATAAGTTTATTCCTTACAATAATTCAGGGGCTTCATGGGTAAATAGTTCAACCAACCAATCAGGCCCTCATAATTTATGGCAGATGAATGGTTCTAACAATCCTTGTCCTGTGGGTTATCATGTTCCTACTCACGCGGAGCAGGTGGCTTTACATAATGCCATTACAGGACAAAGTTTAGGTAATAGTTATTCTTCTTCTTCAGCGATGTGGAACGAGCAGTTGCTCCGCCTGCCCGCCAGTGGTCAGCAAAACGCCGACGATGCCACGCTCAGCCTTCAGAGTAACTACGTTTGGCTGTGGAGCAGCGAGCAGTACGATAGCAACTACACGTGGTACCTATGGTTCAATAGTGGCAGTAGCTACGCGGGCTACCGCAGCTTTCGTGCGTATGGCTTTAGCGTCCGCTGCATTAAAGACAACTAAGTGGGCTTAGCTCAAAAAAACAAAAGGGTAAAACACCCACCTTATATATAAGATAAATAAACTAAAGTATAACCTAAAAAACTAAACAATTATGGCAGAAAGCAAAAACAACATTATTACCCATGGGCTTAGTGGCAAGGTGGGAGACCTTATTATCTTTAGCCAAAGAAATGGCAAAACCATAGTGTCTAAAGTGCCACAAAAGACAGACAGAAACTCAACCAAGCAGCTAGAGCACCAGCAGAAGTTCCAAAAAGCGGTGCTATATGCCAAAAATGCACTACTAGACCCTAGTTTAAAGGAGGCTTACACCACAGAAGCCGCTAAAAAAGACGGCATTACCCCTTATAATATAGCCGTAGCAGACCTCCTAAACGCCCCCAAAATAGAAAAAATAGACCTTTCTAGTTACACGGGCAAAAAAGGAGACCTTATAAAAGTGCAAGTGTATGATGACTACAAAGTAGAGCAAGTAAGCGTACACATCTACAATCAAGACGGCAGTTTGGTAGAAGAAGGCACCGCCACACCACAGGGGTTAGACTGGGTATATACCGCCAAAGCCAACAATGAGGAGCTGTCAGGGGATAAAATCATCATCAGAGCTACAGACACCCCAGCCAACCTTGTAGAGCAAGAAACTCTACTATAAAGCAGGGCAAAAACACAAAGCCTACCAGCAGGCAGACCGTTAAGGTCTGCCTTTTTTTGGTTGGTAATAGAGTATAATAGACTTCATGTATATATTAGTTGTAAATATGAATAAATACACCAGTAAAAAAGTTCCTCTTTTTAGTTTTTATAGTTATATTTTTCAAAATAATTTTTGGCGGATATTTTATAATATTTCTAAAAAATCCTCTAACCCTATGTCTTATAAAATCTATATTAACGAAAGACTCTTTTCACACCATAAAATCAGGATTATACTCATCTGGAAATTCAATTTTAAGTTTTCTTAAGTTTAAACTATTTTTTCTAAATAAGCAAAGCTGTATTGGAGGTTTATAATCCAAATATTGAGGTTTAGAAACTTCAAAAATCAGACGATGTTTATATTTTTCATACTCTTCATTGTAGTCAGAAATTGATTTTATTCCATAGACTCTTATCGCTTCAAAATTAAAGTTCGGAACTTTTTCTCGCAAAAAATTAATTATCCTTGAAACCGTAGTATTTTCATCAATAAGTCCTTCTTTTTTCATGAGTTTAACACTTTCATCAAAATCAAGCATATGCTCCGTTTCACCAACCAAATCATAACATAGCTCAGAGTTAAAATCACACTCTGCCTTGCATATAATGTAGGATTGCTCATACCTAACTTTACCCCACCAATGTGCATTTTCAATAAAAGTATCCCAAAAGTAATAACCTTCTCCCAACCACGCATTTCCCCAATTACATTTAAAAGGTGCATTTTCTTCAATATAGTCAGGATTATCTCTATCTTCTAAGGTTTGATATAGAGTTTTTATTTTCACAATACAAACTTTATTTCTTTATTGTATTATCCTTAAGAGGCTTTTCAAGCGAAGACAAATTCATTGTGGGTAAAACAATAGGGGGTATATTAGACTGTAGAGTTACAGTACTTATGAATGCTCTAATGTAGGGAAAAATGATAGCAATAGCATTACGATAAAAATAAGTTGGAATATCATCAAAACCAGATATATTTTCAAATTTAAAATTAGCGATACATTCAATTGAAACGAATGGCACATCACTACCATCGGTTAAAGCATTGAACACAAATCTCAACTCGTAAGTAGATGTTTCTGAAAAAAAAGTTCCAAAGGGGTCAAATGAAATCCCCAAATCGGTTGATTTCTTATTATCAATGTTTATATTAACTTTAGAGAATAAATATTTTTCTAGACTAAATACAGCTTTATTTTCCATTATTTGAATAAAATTTTATGCTAATATAAGAAAAAATCCGAAGCGAACTTCGGATTTTCTAATATTTCGTTTTTGCAACTAAATTCCCAATGAGAGATTTGATTTTCGGTTTCATAGAAAACCCTTGATTGATACAAAAATTCATCAATTTTTGGTCCTACAGCATCATACTTTTCAGTCTCTGCCCAATCTTTGGAGATTTGCTCAACCGAAGTATTCTGAAAGTAAGATTTTAATGCTTCTAATACTGTTTTCATAATTTTAAACTATGTAATACATTCAACAATACGCACTACAATTACTATGCAAATATATGTATAAAATGTTATACTACATATACATTACCATATTTATTTGCTAAATTTGATTACATATTGTACTTTTATTTACTCTAATTATCTAACAAATGAATGCACCACAAACCGTCCTACTAGCTTATAGAGAGCTTATAGCTACCTTATAGCGGTGCACTTAAAAAAGAAAACTTAATATTAAAATAAAGTTAAATCCAAATAAAAGGCTCAATTCTTGCATTACTGTAGAAGCTATAGTTTAATTTATAAAATCTATCATTATTATAAATTTAATTGTTTTTATAAATTAAAATATTCCGTTACCTTTGCATCAATAACTCATTAAAATAATACAAAAAAATATGGAAAACACAGGAAAATGTCCGTTTCCACATGGACAACAAGAACAACCAAAATCAACAGGAAAATGTCCCGTAGCACACGGAGCAAATACCGAAATGGGAGACTCTGTAATGGAGTGGTGGCCAAAAGCACTTAATTTAGACATTCTACATCAGCACGATACTAAAACTAATCCTTTAGGAGAAGATTTCAATTACGCCGAAGAATTTAAAAAATTAGATTTAGAAGCCGTAAAAACCGATCTTAAAAACCTAATGACCGAAAGCCAAGATTGGTGGCCTGCAGACTGGGGACACTATGGGGGACTTATGATTCGTATGGCGTGGCACGCCGCAGGTACTTACAGAATTGCAGACGGTAGAGGTGGCGGAAACAACGGAAACCAAAGATTTGCCCCGCTTAACTCTTGGCCAGATAATGCCAATTTAGATAAAGCTCGCCGTTTACTTTGGCCTATCAAAAAGAAATACGGTAACAAACTTTCTTGGGCAGACCTTATGATTTTAGCAGGAAATATGGCTTACGAGTCTATGGGCTTAAAGACATTCGGCTTTGCAGGTGGTAGAGAGGATATTTGGCACCCAGAGAAAGACATTTATTGGGGTTCTGAAAAAGAGTGGTTAGCCGCAACAGAAAACAGATATGAGTCTGATGAAAACCGTGATAGTTTAGAAAATCCGTTAGCGGCTGTACAAATGGGCTTAATATATGTAAACCCAGAAGGTGTAGACGGCAAGCCAGACCCTCTAAAAACAGCAAGAGATATGCGTACTACCTTTAAGCGTATGGCAATGAACGATGAGGAAACGGTTGCACTTACTGCTGGAGGACATACCGTAGGGAAAGCCCACGGAAACGGAAATGCTGCTCTTTTAGGTGAAAGTCCAGAAGGAGCTAATATAGACGAGCAAGGTTTAGGGTGGAACAATCCTCACTGGGACGGAAAGGCAGCTAGCGTGGTAACCAGTGGTTTAGAAGGTGCTTGGACAACTCACCCAACACAATGGGATAATGGGTTCTTTGATTTACTTTTCAAATACGAATGGGAACTCAAAAAAAGCCCAGCTGGAGCGTGGCAATGGGAGCCTATCAATATCGCAGAGGAGGATATGCCTGTAGATGCGTCTAACCCAAGCGTAAAGAGAAACCCAATGATGACAGATGCGGATATGGCACTTAAAATCGACCCTGAATACCGCAAGATTTCGGAAAAATTCCATCAAGACCCTGCTTATTTCTCAGAAGTATTTGCAAGGGCGTGGTTTAAATTAACGCATAGAGATTTAGGACCTAAGAGCCGTTATTTGGGAGCAGATGTACCACAAGAAGATTTAATTTGGCAAGACCCAATCCCAACGGTGGATTATACGCTTACCGATGCAGAAGTTAAAGAGTTAAAAGAAAAAATTCTTCAAATAGGTTTAACTCGCACCGAGCTTATCAATACAGCATGGGATTCAGCAAGAACTTTCAGAGGTTCAGACTTTAGAGGAGGGGCTAACGGAGCAAGAATCCGCCTTGAGCCACAAAGAAACTGGGAAGGCAACGAACCAGAGAGATTAAATAAAGTATTAGATGCTTTAACACAATTCCAATCAACTTTAGCTAAAAAAATCAGTTTAGCAGACCTTATCGTACTAGGAGGAAGTGCTGCCGTAGAACAAGCTGCAAAAGAAGCTGGTGTTGAAGTAGAAGTTCCATTCTATGCAGGAAGAGGAGACGCTACACAAGAAATGACCGATGTGGAATCTTTTGAACCACTAGAACCACTACATGACGGTTTCAGAAACTGGGTAAAAAAAGAATATGCCGTAACGCCAGAAGAAATGCTACTAGACCGAGCTCAACTTATGGGACTTACCGCACCAGAAATGACGGCTTTAGTGGGTGGTATGCGTGTGTTAGGCACTAATCATGGTGGTACAAAACATGGTATATTTACTCATAGAGAGGGCGTATTAACCAACGATTTCTTCGTAAACCTCACCGATATGAATTACGCTTGGAAACCAGCAGGAAGCAATCTTTACAACATTGTAGACAGAAAAACAGGCGTTACCAAATTTACTGCCACTCGTGTAGATTTAGTATTTGGTTCTAACTCTATTTTGAGGGCTTACGCAGAAGTTTACGCCCAAGACGACAACAAAGAAAAGTTTGTAAAAGACTTCGTAAAAGCATGGGCAAAAGTAATGAATGCCGACCGCTTTGATTTGAAATAATAAAATTTCTTTAATAAAAAATATCCCTTTATTCATGATGAGTAAAGGGGTATTTTTTGTACAATAACTGGGGCGTGCCGGCTCCCCAATCCCGAAGCTAATACCTCGCCGTCGGGCTTTCGGCTATATCTTTTTTTTCCCAACACCAAATCTCAATCCCAAAAAAAGAAAAAGGATACCGCCTCTATCCCTCACGCAATAAAAATACTCAACAAAATTCCCTACGATTACTAGCAATCCGACCAATTCAATATAAAAATCTAAATAACTTGAAAAGGTATAAACCATACAAGGAGATCAAACAGCAAGATTTCACTAAATTTGCACTATGGATTTGGAACTTAACAGACAAAATGCTCAACAGAAGCATAAAGAACATAAAAAATTCTTAGATAAACTTAAGAAAAAACCACCCAAAAACCTAGATTATCTTACTCAAGAAATTCACGATGAAGTGTTTGATGAGATAGACTGTCTGTCTTGTGCCAACTGTTGTAAAACCACAGGTCCTCTTTTTACAACACAAGATATAGAACGAATTTCCAAATTTTTAAAGCTAAAACCTACTCAGTTTGAAGAAAAGTATCTAAGGATAGACGAGGATAATGATTGGGTATTACAGCAATTGCCTTGTCCGTTTCTGTTCTCTGATAATACTTGTATGATTTACGAAGTGCGTCCCAAAGCCTGTAGAGAGTTTCCACATACAGATAGAAAGAAGGTTTACCAAATCAATCATCTTACAATTAAAAACATAGAAATCTGCCCCGCCGCTTTTAAATGGATTGAAAAAATGCGAGAAAAAATAGAGTAATTTCTCATTCTAGAAAAGTATTTTGCGATGAAAAATGACTAAATTTTCTATTATTCTCTCAACTCCGCCTTTTGTAAAACTATGTTGGTAGAAGTTTTTTTAAGTAAAGTCAACGCTGATTAATATTGTTGTTCCATCTCTCAAAAAAGTTATATATAAATATCTGTCAGATTCACCTTTAATTTTTCTTTGAAAAGTTGCAATCTCATTTTTATTTTGTGGTGGCAATTTTTCTAATTTCTTTTCAGTTTCTATTTTATGTATTAAGTTATTAAAGTCATTTTGTGAAAGTTCAATTGTAGATTTTGAAGAATAATCTCCGTGAAAGTCAGGATAACTAGAATTCTTGAATATTATTTTTGCTGATTTAGGGATTTTCTCAAGAGTTACATACTCAAATTCACTATAATAGAAATTATCTGTAGGGTAAACTGTTGTATAGGATTCGTAAATAGATAGTAAAATAACAATTGATAAAACTGTTAATTTAAGGTTCCTATCTTTAAAGAACTTGTTATCTAAATTGAATTTGTTTCTGATATATTTGGTAATAAAAAATAAGATTATTCCGAAAATCCCAAAAATGATAATCAGTACAATAAAAACAAAAAACAGAGTAACTAGTTCATAATTCATTTTTAAAACAGGTATTTGTATAAAATTTCTGTCTATGGGAAAAGCAGAAGCCGATTTTCAATCCTGCACTTAACCCCGCCTTTTGCAAATATTATGTTACCTGCAGTTTTTTAACTTTTTGATATTTCCACTTTTTTAGATAACATTTCATATATTTTTTTAGTTATGTCAGAAACTGCACTCCAATCTCCGACAGAATGATATTCACAGATTAATTTTGTGTTTCCCGTGTCATATTTTAGAATTACACTTCCCGCATAGTCAGTCGCTAAAATATTTGTAAACTTAGGCTTAGTTACAGATTCATAGATATATTTTGCTAAACTATCTTTTTCAGATTTTGAGAAATAAATTTTTTTTTTGCACAATTTTTTCCACATCCACTTTTCCATCTTCACGCAATATTTTAAAAGCAATATTATTTGGATTTCTTTCATATTCTGCCGAATCAGAAAATTTTGAAATTACTATTTTTTCAATTCTTGTATTTATTTCAAGTTCTTCCCAATTATTGCTTAAAATTTCTGTTTTTTCAAGTCTTTTTTCATTCTTGCAAGATAAAATTGTAAATGCAAAAAATATTAATAATATTCTAAATTTCAGTTTCATACGAGATTTTTGGTAAATTGCAGGTAACGGCTCGGCGGCTTTGCGAAGTTTCCTCTGGAAGCTCTGCTTCCAAGAGGAAATTTTGCAAAGCCGCTTGATGTGCGAAGTTCGCGAAGCGACGGGCCCATCAGGCGGTGTAAGGCGCCGAG
>JAFELW010000006.1:0-215589 GCA_037861325.1 Riemerella anatipestifer | reverse complement strand
GACAATTAGATACACCAGCAGGAGCAAGAGTAGATGGAGCAGGGGTAGCATTAGATACGGATTTAGATGGTGTAATAGACTTATACGATAAGTGTGTAACCGTAGCAGGTCCAGCTTCTAATAATGGATGTCCTGAAGAAGCACCTTTAGTTAAAGAAGTAAACAAGAACTTTGAAGGGATAGAGTTTGCATTAAATAGTGACGTTATCAGACCACAGTCTTTTGGTAAGTTGGATAATGCAGCTAATATTATAAAAGGGATGGACTCAAGTAAGCAGTATTTGGTGGTAGTAGGTGCTACAGATACGAGAGGTTCGGCTTCTTACAATTTAGGTCTTTCCAAAAGAAGGGCTAACGCAGTGGTAAAATACTTAGTTAATCAAGGGGTTTCTGCATCTGTTTTGAAAGCAGAAGGTAGAGGGAAAAATGATCTTAAATATCCAGAATGTAACCCAGCTACGAAGTGTCCAGAATGGAAGAATGAAGCTAACAGAAGAGTTTATTTTGAAGTAAAATAATAGCAAATTTGCTAATATTAGAAAGCTGTCTCACGATTGTGAGGCAGCTTTTCTTTTTTTAATTGTAACTTTGTAGGAATATAACTAATTGTATAAAAATGAATCCACTTTTAAAAGAATTTAATACGAGCTACAAATCGGTACCTTTTGATTTAATAAAAGAAGCTGACTTTCTTCCTGCGTTTATTGAGCTGATAAAATCTACTGAAAAAGAAATAAAAAATATAGCTGATAATAGTGAAGCTCCTAGCTTTGAGAATACTATAGAAGCTATGTCTTATTCTGGAAAACAGTTAGATGTGGTATCTAATTTGTTTTTCAATCTTAATTCGGCTGAGACTAATGATGAGCTACAAAAAATAGCACAAGAGGCCTCTCCACTTCTTACAGAATTTGCCTCTAAGATTTATCAGAATGACACACTTTTCTTAAGAGTAAAATCTGTGTATGATTCTAAGCAGAATTTAGATTTGAATGAGGAACAAACAATGTTGTTAAAACAAACCTATAAAGGATTTGTTCGTAATGGAGCTTTATTGAGTGAGGAGGATAAAAAGAAGTTAGAGGTCATCAATAAAGATTTAGCGATAAAATCTTTAACATTTGGGCAAAATGTATTGGCTGCTACTAATACTTATTTTAAACATATTACAGATGTAAATAAGCTGAAAGGAATTCCTAATGATGTTTTGAATCAATATAAAGAAGAGGCTAAAAGTAGAGGGTTGGAAGGCTATGTAATTACACTGCAATACCCTAGTTATTTACCATTTATGACCTATGCAGAAGACAGAGCGTTAAGAAAAGAATTGGCATTAGCTAACGGTAAAAAATCTTTTGATGGAGGAGAATTTGATAATCAAAAACTGATTGAAGATATTGTACTTCTAAGACAAAAAAAGGCTAGTCTGTTAGGATATGAAAACTATGCAACTTATGTTCTAGAAGAAAGAATGGCTAAGTCCTCAGTAGAGGTTTTTTCTTTTCTGAATGAGCTTTTAGAAAAGGCGAGGCCTTATGCTTTAAAAGAAATAGAAGAATTAAAAACTTTAGCTGAGAAAGATGGTATTACTGATATTCAAAGCTATGACCATGCCTTCTATGCTGAAAAGTTGAGAAAACAAAAGTTTGACTTGAGTGATGAGGAACTCAAACCTTACTTTCAGTTAGATAGAGTGGAACAAGCGGTGCTTGATTTATCAAAAAAAATATTTGGGTTAGAGTTTGAAGAAGTAACTAATATTTCAAAGTATCACCCTGAAGTAAAGACCTACAAAGTTACGGAACAAGGTGAATATAAAGCACTTCTTTATGTAGATTATCACCCAAGAAAAGGGAAGCGAGCGGGAGCTTGGATGACAAGTTATAGAAATCAATATAAAAAGGGAAATGAGAATCATCGTCCACATATTTCGGTAGTGTGTAACTTTACTAAGCCTACGGCTGATACGCCTAGTTTGCTTACTTTTCAAGAGGTTACTACTTTATTCCATGAGTTTGGACATGCTTTGCACGGTATTTTGGCTAATACGCAATATCCTAATTTGTCGGGAACTTCTGTGAAATGGGATTTTGTAGAACTACCTTCTCAGTTTTTGGAAAATTATTGTTATGAGGCAGAGTTTCTTAAAACTTTTGCTAAACATTATAAAACAGGAGAGGTCTTATCTAATGAAAAAATTGAAAAAATAGCTCAATCTAAAAACTTTATGGAAGGTTATCAAACACTTAGACAGTTAGGCTTTGGTCTGTTAGATATGCATTATCATACAACTCTTTTTTCGGAAGATGAGAGTTTGAAAATAAAAGACTTTGAAGATAAAGTAATGGCGGTTACTCAGCTTTATCCAATTCATTCCGAAACAGCAGTAAGCCCTAGCTTCTCTCATATTTTTCAAGGAGGTTATGCAGCGGGTTATTATTCTTACAAATGGGCAGAGGTTTTAGATGCAGATGCGTTTCAGTACTTTAAAGAGAATGGAATTTTTAATCAAGAGATAGCTGGAAAGTACAAACAACTTTTATCCAGTGGAGGTACTATAGACCCTATGGTTCTATATAAAAATTTTAGAGGAAGGGAACCTAAAGTTGAAAGTTTATTGAAAAGAGCTTTTGGATAAAAATAAAATAAAAAAAGAGGCTGCCAGAATTTTAGGACAGCCTCTCTTACTATGAAAAAACTATTTTTTTAATTAAAAATCTAATGTGATAGAGAATCTAGCTAAAGCACCTACAATAGATCTTGCAAAGATAATATCACCATCTTTTTTATTACCGAAAGTACCATCACCTTCTGTAAGTCCTATATTGTTAGTTATATTGGTTGCGTCTAGAGCAAATCTAATATTCTTAATTTGATAAGAAGCACCAGCATCAAGAACTCCGAATCCTTTCAATACAAATGTATTTCCTTCGTCGTTGTATTTTGTTCCGTAGCGAGAATATCTAGCGTAAACATTAAGCCCCTTGGTTATATCATAAGAAGGTCTTATAGAGAAGAATGTTTTAGGGATTCTTCTAGCCTGATTTCCTACATAAGACGCATTAGATGCGAATTTAGTGTATTCTGGTTTTTGAAATGTAGCATTGGCAGAAACCGAAAAATTATGGTATCTGTATTGAGCTTCTAGCTCTAGCCCTAGGTTTCTAACATCAGCAAGTAATGCTTCAGATTTTCCTCCAGCTACAATGTCTCCGTAGAAAATGTTTTTCAAATTCATTAGGAATGCACTACCATATAAGGCAAAGTTATGGCTTATTTGTCCAGTATATCCTAGTTCACTTTGGTTAACTGTAGTAGGCTTTATTAGAGAAAGGTTTTTATTAGCGTTATCATAGAAAGCCTCTTCAATAGGAGCTCTAAACCCATGGCTTTGTCTAAAATATACGGCCATTTTATTATTGATTTTGTAGTTCAGGGCGGCGGTGTAGCCTACTTTATTTAAGTTATATGACCAATAAGTAAACGGAGCTCCTTGTACAGTAGTTACTTTATCATCAGCTGTGCTATTAGGTAATACACCTAAGTTTTCTGATGAAAATCTAGCATTGTCTCTATAGCCTTTGTACTTATTGATGTCATATCTAACACCTACATTGGCATTGAACTTATCATTTATCTCTATATCAGCATTAGCAAAAAAAGCATTTACATTTCCTGTAAGTCCAGCTTGTCTTTCTAACCAAGTGATTTGAGAAACACCGTTGTAAGTATAGTTGGTACCTGTGGAAGTGTCTTGTAAGTTAACTAGCCTTGGCTTATCTGAAGCTGTAACAAGGAAGCTATTCCAATTCCAGTAGTGGTCAGATGACCAGTTGGAGTAATAATGTCCTACATTTAATTTTACCTTATCTAAATCTATATTGAAATTAAGATTATTGGCTAAATTTTGCATGTTTTTTCTTATAAACCAAAGGTCAGCTCTTTTAAGCTTTTCGTTAGGATCTAGAACACCTCCACCATTTACATAAGTAAAGAAAGCGTTTGCTCTATCAATATTTAAGTTGTCAGAATATTCATTTTGAGAAACAATAGAGCCCATCCAAGAAGGTGCAAAAATAGCATTGTAGTCTTGATTTATTGATGTGAACTTCATGTTATTATGAACAGTAACAACATCGGATAATTTATATTTGAGCTCTGTACCTATCGCATGAGAGACAGGGTGTACTCCATTTCTTAAATCAGTTTCAAAAAAGCCTCCACCATACTGAGGTACTCTAATTTGTGCCATTTCCATAGAGGCGAAAGTACCATAGTTAGGATCGAAGCCAGGGTAAGCTTTTACACCGTTTCCATTTTTAATAAAGGGAGTTACTTGGTAGAACATTGCTCTGTCATTAAGATATTTGTAATATACTCTAGCGTAACCTTTATCAAATTTGTAAGTAAGGTTTAGTTTAATTTGTCCACCCCTGTTGGCTTTAAATCCAGGAGACCTCATCCCGTTATCCTCCCTATAAAAACCTCCAGCGTTAAAGAATAATTTATCTTGAACTAAAGCACCACCAATATTAAAATCAGTTCTGAATAATCCAAATGTACTTGTAGATAATTTTAAGGTTCCTTTAGTATCATTTTGTCCTGTTTTGGAAATGAAGTTAACAATACCACCAGGAGCACCTGATGCGAATACAGATGCTGTACCACCTCTAACAGCTTCTACACCTTGTAGGGTAAGGTCTAACCTTTGGAAGTTATCAATATTAGCAAATTGTAAGGCTCCGTCTTCAAATATAGGAAGCCCGTCTTCTTGAATTTGAACATACTCATAAGCTCCTGCAGAAGGGATACCTCTTGCAAATAGGTTGTTTCCAACTTCACCTCCTGAGTTTTCGGCTAAAAAACCTGGTACATATTGTAATATGTCTGCAGTAGATTGAGGGGCTTTCTGTTGAATGTCTTTTGCTTTCATTGTTGTGATAGCAATACTAGACTCAATTCTTTTCTTAGGGTTGGCACTCCCTGTAATAATTACTTCTTCAACATTATTTACTTTAACAGAATCTTTCTGTGTAGTTTGAGCAAAGGTATTGTTGAAGTAAAAAGTAGCAACACCTGCTAGTAATAAAAAGGATTTTCTTTTCATATCAAAAAAAATTATAGGTTAAATATTTTTTTCATTTTAATATAAATGGCATTAGTCCAACCAAAACCATCCTGATTTGGATACTCTCCACCTGTAGCTATATTTTCGGTATCTATAGCATCGTATTTTTCCATTAGTTTTCCAGTTTTTTTATAAGTATTCTCTACATTAGAGCACCATTTTTGAGCTATTTCTTTAGCTGTTTGGTCGTAACCGTAGTTCATTAAGCCTTTGCAAGCTATCCATTGTAGAGGAGCCCAAGCGTTTGGGGAATCCCATTGTTGACCGCTATTGTTGGTAGTGGTAACTAGCCCTCCTTTGTGTAAAAATTTATTTTCTATAATATCTTTTATACATTCGGCTTGTGATTGGCTTGCTAATCCGATAAATAGAGGATATGCTATACCTAGATGGTTGGTGTTTACTATTTTTTGTTTCGTGATGTGATAGTCACCATAGGTCTTAAACTCGTCACTCCATAGATATTTATGAATGGCTTTCTTTCTGTTTTCAGCTCTAATGGAGTATTCTTCTGATTTTTCTTTGTCATTTATCAAGAGATAAATTTCAGATAATAGATTTTCTGTATTCCATAAAAGGGCATTGAGGTCTGGGGTTACTAAATCCAGTGTATAAATAGATTTCAAATCTTTAGAGTTTTCTAACCATCTACTGGAGAAATCCCAACCAGATTCGCAAGCAGCTCTTATATTTCTATAAAAGTTACTCTTATTATCTATATTTTGAGCTTCTTTTAAATCTATCATATAGCTTTCTAGTCTAGGGGTATCATAGTTATCATAGTATCTATTAAGTAGCTCACCATTAGGCATCTTTGTTAATCTTAAGAAATGTGTTTCAAAGTCTTCATTTTCGCCTTTCATCCAGAATTTATATTCCTTTTCTAGAACCTCAAGGTATTTTATAAGAAAGTCATTCTCATTACTTTCTAATTTGGCATAGAGCTGAAGCATTAGCGAAAAGTAAGGTGGTTGAGATCTTCCTAAAAAATAAGTTCTATTACCATTCGGAACAAAACCATATTCACTGATGAGATGAGCCGCATTATTTAGCATATTTAGAATCATATCTTTTTTTTCATATTCTTCTAAACCTAGCATAATATAATAGCTATCCCAGTAGAAAAACTCATTGAATCTTCCTCCAGGTACTACATAGGTATTAGGTAGTTTTATTCTTGTTCCAGTATTTTCTATTGTACTTCTTTCAAGCTTTGTCCATAGTTGTTCTATGTGATGCTCTATGGGTAATAGGGAATGGCTACTTGTTTCTACTTCAAAAACTACAGGCATATCCAAGCGAAAGTATTTGGTAACAAATTCTTTTAGATTAAAATCCTTAGAATCTTTACTTGATAGGTATGCGGCATTAATCTCTTCTATAGGCACCAAAGGTATAGCATCTGCCATGGTTTTCTGATCTTTAAATATATCTTGAGATTGTACAGCGTGAAATATATCTGATATAGCATCTATATAGTGCAACATGGTTTACGAGTTTACTTTTTTATTAACTTGATTGAATGCTATTACTGATATAAGCAACAAAGACAAAGGAAGCAATGAAAAATAGAATGCTTTTTGTCCGCTGAATGCTTGAAATACAGAGCCTGTAATAATGGAACCTATGGTGCCTCCTATAGCAGAAAAAACAACAATAAGACCAGACATAGAGCTATGTAAATGTTTAGGAGTGGAGGCTAGTACAATAGAATTGATACAAGGGTATATTGGTGATAAAAATAAGCCCATAAGAGGGAAGAGGTAGATGACTAAAGGAGCATTAAGCCAGCTAATGTTTTCGGAGTGAGTTATATTCTGCGTAAGAGGAAGTACAAGTAGCAGACTTATCGTAAAACCTAGTATACAAAAAATAACAATACTAATCCATGAGAATTTTTGAGAGAAAAAACCAGATAAGAACCTCCCTAGAGCAAAAGCTCCTGCTAAAATAGCACCAGCTTGTATTCCCATACTTGCAGGAACTTTTAATATCTCGTTGTAAAATGTCGGTGTCCATGTTTGGAAACTCTGTTCTACAAGCACAAACAAAAAAGCAGATGCTAAAAATATAAGAACATTAGTCATTTTAAAGAGATTGATACTAGACTTTAAATCATCTATTAAGGAATTTGATTTAAGTTTAGCTTCTGATTCGTCAAATTTGGCAGACCATAAAAATGCGAACGAAATAAGAGACATTGTTCCTAAAATCCAATAAACATTAGTCCAGTTAAGTGATTTTGAATCAGCATCATCTATAAAGAAACTGAACAATAAATTACCAAATAAAACACCTATCATAAAGAAACCTTCTAGAAATCCCATGAGGCTGGTGTGTTCTTTTGTAGATGAGGTTACTAAACCAATGGAAGTGAACACAGATATTTTAATAAGAGCAAAGGACAGTCCTACTATTAAAAATAAAAGTTTGAACATCCAAAAAGAAGAACTAAAAGGCATTAAAAAACATAGTAGTGAGACTAATGCTAAACCTATAAGCATAGATTTCTTAATGCCTATTTTGGGTAAAAAAGAAGCGAGGATAAAAGAGCCTATTGCAATAGGTAAATCTTTGAACCCTTCTAATACACTAGCATTGGCTTTGGAAATATCAAAGTTTCTTTGTACTTGTAAGATGACACTCCCTACAGAGTTAAGCAATATAGCAAAAACAAAGTAGTTTAAAAATAGGGCTATTTTAATTCTAGTAGTAGACATTCTTTTTTTTGCTAAAGTAATATGAGTAATTTAAGATAGTTTTAACAATATAAATCATTTTTTGTACTATATTAATAATTTAAATATATTTACGGCGTTTTTATATAAAATATAATGAAAATAAATTTTGAAACTATTTTACCAGATCCTCATTCTAGTTTTAAAGTAAAGCATATAGACTTTTCTATAAAAGAAGTAAATTGGGAGTATCACTACCATCCAGAAGTAGAAATTGTATGTGTGATATCAGGTACGGGTACTAGGCATGTTGGGTATAATAAGAGCAATTATATAGATGGAGATTTGGTGTTGATTGGTAAAAATATACCTCATTCAGGGTTTGGAATAGACTCTACGGATCCTCATGAGGAAATAGTAGTTCAGTTTAATGAAAAGTTAATTCTTTCTTTATCTCATACAGAAGAATTTATACCGATTAAAAATCTTCTAGACAAGGCAAAATTAGGTGTTGCTTTTACTACCGAATTTAAAAATAAAATACTTCCTAAGTTTTATAAAATGACTCAAAAAAGAGGTATGAAGCGTTTTCTTCTTCTCTTAGAAATTTTGCATCAAATGTCTAATGAAAAAGATTATATCTTATTGAATGATAAGATAATGCCTTATCAGCTTATTACAAAAAATAAAGATAAATTGGAAAAAGTCTTTACATTTTTAGAGGAAAACTATCATAAGCCCATAGAAATAGAGTCTATAGCTAAGCTAACTAACATGACTTTACCAGCCTTTTGTAACTTTTTTAAAAAAACAACACATCTTACTTTTACAGAGTATCTTAATAGGTATAGGGTAGATAAAGCTTGTAAACTTTTAGCTGAAGACTATTCTATTTCTGATGTAGCTTATATGGTAGGTTTTAACAGTGTGAGCTACTTCAATAGAAACTTTAATAAGTTTCTTAATGAAAGTCCTACTAATTTTAAAAAAACAATAAAAAGATAAAGGTTTATATAATCTAGCCTTTAAAATAATCCCATAGCACTACAAATAGCATAGCTACCCCAAGCGAGAAATTAAATAAACTACTCGCAAGAAATCCTATAAAAGCCCCTTTAGTAGAATTGTAGGCTTTGAGGTAGTTTTTGCTATCATGTAACATTTCACCAATAAAAACTCCTAGAAACATACCTATTAAAAATCCAAAAGGAATTGGTAGAAAAAATCCTACTAAAGTTCCTACAATAGAGCCAATGCTGCCCCATTTAGTGCCTCCATAGCGTTTGTTTAGCTTTGCAGGAATAAGGTAATTTAAAACTAAAGAGGCTAAAGATAGAAGTCCAAAAGTCCAAATATATATCATGGATAGATTGGCATCAGTACCAAATTTGTAGAGCAGCACTCCTGCAAAACTTAATAAAATACCAGGTAATACAGGAAGTATAGTGCCTAGTATACCAATAATGACCATAATGATACTAATAATAGTTACCCAATCTTGAGTTGTCATAATACTATAAAATTTGGTTAAAAGTACATATTTAGTACCATCTAAACAAACCTATTTTCTTATTTTTGCCAATATGAATGAGGAAATAAAAGACACCAAAGATTTTTTACAAAAAATAAGTGATCAAATTCATTTTTGGATAAAGGCAGAGATGCCTGATGGTATTATTTTGTTGTGTCAAATAGCGGCAAAACTATTCTTACTTTTAGTGATATTGGTTGCCTTGGATTTTTTATTTAAAATTTCATTTAACGCTTTATTTTTAGTTTTTAGAAAGTACACACAAAAGCCAATTCTTAGAGCTTTTTATGAGAGTAAAATTTTAAATTCGGTAGCTCATTTTTTTGCTATTAGAATTACTCAGGAAATGATTTATTCTATTTTCTATAGACACCCTAAAAGTCATAGTATTTTAGAAACATTCTTTTCGTTAATGTTTGTACTAGCGTTTGCTATACTGTATTTTAGGTTGCTTAAAACCACCGAAAAATATTATGTTTTTAAAGGAGATTTTTATCGAATTACAGGTATTAGAGCCGTTACACAATCCCTCAAAATATTAGGTTATATTATATTTATTTTTGTAGGGGTTTCGGTGCTATTTCATATCAAAGCGTCTACTATTTTAGGTAGTTTAGGGGCAATGACGGCGGTGATACTTCTTGTCTTTAGAGATACTATTTTGGGTTTTGTTACAGGCATTCATGTGTCTACCTCTAGAAATCTAAAAGTAGGTGATTGGATAGGAATCCCGAAGTATAACATTGAAGGTACAATAGAAGACATTAACCTATTGACGACAAAGATTCAGAATTTTGATAAAACAGTATCTACCATACCTACTTACGATCTCCTTTCTACAGAGATTAAGAATCTTCAGATAATGTCTGAAACCAATACTAGGAGAATAAAGAAAGCTATTATTTTCAATATTAAATCATTTAAGTTTATAGATGATGAAATGATGGCGAAGTTGTCTAAAATTAACCTAGTTAAAGACTATTTAGAAGAAAAAAATGCTAAAATTTCAGAAGCAAAAAAGAGAATTGCTAACTCTTCTGAGATTATCAATGGGCCACAACTTACCAATATTGGTACATTTAGAGTGTACGCTCTTAACTATTTAAAAAATAATGATAATATAGAACAAGAAAGTCCGCTGATGGTAAGACAGTTAGAAATTACAGCCCAGGGACTTCCTCTGGAAATTTATTGTTTTACCAATAATTCTAAGTGGGAAAATTACGAGCAGATACAAGCAGATATTTTTGACCATCTTCTCGTAGCGGCACAGGTGTTTGATTTGGAGGTAATGCAAGTCAGTATCAAAGTATAAGTTAAATATCAATAATATAAAATAATGACCAAACTAAGCGTAAATATAAATAAAATAGCCACTCTGAGAAATGCTAGAGGTGGCGATGTGCCGAGTGTAACTCAGGTGGCTGTAGATGCTCAAAAATTTGGAGCACAAGGAATTACCATACACCCAAGACCAGATGAAAGACATATTACCAGAAAAGATGTGTACGATTTAAAACCACTGGTAACCACCGAGTTTAATATTGAAGGGAATCCTCATCGTCCGTTTATAGATATGGTGTTGGAGGTAAAGCCAGAGCAGGTAACATTAGTGCCAGATGCAGATGATGCCATTACCTCTAACGCAGGATGGGATTGTAAAATGCATTTAGATTTTCTAAAAAATGTTATAGCCGAATTTAAAGCAGAAGGGATAAGAACTTCTATCTTTTTAGACCCTAATCCAGAAATGGTAAAATATGCAGCGGAGACAGGCACGGATAGGATAGAACTCTACACGGAGGCTTATGCTAAAGGTTATACTAAAAATAGAGAACAAGCCATATTGCCTTATATCAAAACAGCAGAAGAAGCTATAAATAATGGTTTGGGCATCAATGCGGGGCACGATTTGAGTTTAGAAAACTTAAAATATTTTTCAGATGAAATACCTAATTTATTAGAGGTTTCTATTGGGCATGCACTCATCTCGGAAGCTCTTTACTTGGGACTAGAAAATACAATTCAAAGTTACCTTAAAAGATTAGCAAAATGGTAAATCAAACAGAAATATTACATTCTAAAATATACGGCGGAGAGTTATCAGCAACACCTCTTTTAGTATTTCATGGTTTATTTGGAATGTTAGATAATTGGGGTGGATTTGGGAGAGATTTTGGTGAAGTAATGCCAACTCATTTGATAGATTTAAGAAATCATGGCAAGAGTTTTCACTCCAAAAATATGTCTCACGATGATTTGGCAGAGGATATTCTTAATTATATGTCTGCTCACAATTTGCAGAAAGTAAATCTTTTAGGGCACTCTCTTGGAGGAAAAGCGGTGATGCAATTTGCGATAAAATATCCTGAAAAAGTGGGGCGACTTATTGTGGTAGATATAGCTCCTAAATCTTACCCACCACATCATCAAGGGATTATTAAGGCATTACAAACAGTAGATTTTGATACAGTGAGTACACGCCAAGAGGTGGAGGAGCATTTGGCTCAATACATCAAAGAAAAACCAGTAATACAGTTCTTGGCTAAAAATCTTTATTGGACGGAAGCTAAAAAACTTAATTGGAGGTTTAATTTGGCTACTTTAGCAGAAAAATATGGTGATTTTGTGGGGAACGCTATTAAATTTGGTGTTTTTGAGGGAGAAACGCTTTTCATTGGAGGGGCTTTGTCTAATTATATTTTGCCTCAAGATGAATTCTTGATAAAACAACAATTTCCAAAGGCTAAGATTATTAAAATTTCTAATGCAGGACATTGGGTACAAGCCGAAAACCCTAAAGACTTTGCCGCTGTGGTTAAGGAATTTTTAGTTTAATATAGAAAATTATGGTATTAGTTACAGGAGCTACGGGGATTTTGGGAAGTCTTATTGTTCTAAAACTTCTTCAGCAAGGGCAGGAGGTTCGTGCCACTAAACGTTGTGGTTCTCAAGTAGAAAAACTGAAAGATATTTTTTCTTTTTATACGGATAAAGCAGATTGTTATTATCAGAAAATAGAATGGGTAGAGGTAGATTTTGAGGATTTAGATTCTTTAAGAGTGGCTTTAGACGGTGTTAAGCAAATCTATCATACTGCAGCAAAGGTAAGTTTTCATCCTAGGGATAAAAAGTCTATGTATAAGACTAATATACAGGGGACTAAAAATCTTCTTTACATCGCTGAAGAGAAAAAAGTGGAGCGATTTTTATATGTAAGTTCCATAGCTGTTTTAGACGCTGCTAATGAGTTTGAAGCCATTGATGAAGAATCTAACTTTAATCCTAAATTGGCTCATTCTAGCTATGCTATTTCTAAGCATTTTTCGGAGATGGAAGTTTGGCGTGCTTCTGCGGAAGGTATGAATGTGGTGGTAATCAATCCAGGAGTTATCATAGGTTCTGGAAATTGGGAGCAGAGTAGTGGCGTTTTATTTGATAATATTAAAAAATTGCCCTTTAGCTTTAAGGGGAATACAGGCTATGTAGACGTGAGAGATGTTGCTGATATTGCTATAAAACTTACCGCTGAAGATACTAAAGCATTAGGGCAAAGGTTTATACTCATTTCCGAGAATAAAACTTACATTGAAGTCGCTAATTTAGTTCGTAAAAAGTTAGGGTTGTCTTCATCTAAAGTATTCCCATCTTATCTGTGGAGTTTAGGGAGTTTCCTATCTAAAATCATAGGGTGGGCTTTGCCTGTGTTAAAATTGTTTAATAAAGCTAATACTGATGCCTTAAACTCAAAAACGCTTATTTCTAACGATAAGATAAAAAATCTTCTTCAATACGAATTTATTTCTGTTGAGGATAGTATAAATTTTCATTTAGCAAATTGGATTAAGAGTAGGAAATAATAATATCACTATGGAAATCAGAAATTTATTAAGAGTGATTTTTAGAGTATTTGGATTGTATTCTGTTGTTAATTTGTCGTTTAATTTCTTTCCTCAGTCAATCAATTATTTGATAAATGCTGATATTTTCTTTCCTTTTGATGTAGAAAATGGAATTATACAAACTTGGATTTATTTGTTTATCACTTTAGTTTTTACTGTTTTAGTATTCTACTTTTTAATTATCAATCCAGATTTAATTATAAAAAGACTCAAGCCTTCAAAATTTCTTGATGAAAAAATAGACTTTGGGAATCTTGACTCCGAAAACCTTTTACAAATAGCAATTCTTTCAATTGGGATACTGGTTTTGTTTGATTCACTTCCAGAATTGATAAATAAATTATTTATTTTTCTAAAACTGAAAAATATGGATAGAAATATAAATGATGATTTAACAACATTAGGAATGAATTCCGAAATAATAGTTGAGTCTATCAAAACTTTACTTGGTTTTGTATTTGTAATTTTTCAGAATAAAATAGGAAGAATGTTATACAAACAAAATGCAGAATAAAAAGCTATAAGCTGATGTTGGGGGAAAAGGTAAGAGAAATGTACAAAAAAATAGGCTACCCAATTTTTTGAGAGTAGCCTAATCTTGTTAAGGTATAATCTTTGAGGTATTTTTTAATCCACTTTATGCCAAACTTGCGTACGCCCAGCTATAGAAATACCTATATAACCTCTTACATTTAGCTTATTACCGTCTCTTTCAATAGAGCATTTGTAAACCTTTCCGTTTTTTGGGTTAGTAATGGTACCTCCATCAAAGGTGTTACCATCCTTTTTAATGCCTCTAATCACTTCCATTCCTAGTACTGGTTTCCCTTTTCTATCATCTTTACATAGAGAACAATTAGGGTCAGCAGGTTTAATAAGTAGTTGGATTACTTTTCCATAATACTTCCCGTCAGATTTTTTGAAAATTTCTACAATAGATTTTGCTTGTCCTGTTTCGTCATCAATGGTTTTCCATTTTCCTTCTATCTGAGCATAGGACATCACACTGAACATTAGAGCCATAGTGGCAAACATTAATTTTTTCATAACTTTATCAAATTTAAATATAGGTTAAAGATATAAAAATAAATTAAACAAACAATATACCACTTTATTTTTTATCATATAAAACAATAATTTAGACTGCTTTCAAAAATTAAACATTAGTTTATGTTTTGGTTTAGTTTTTTATTGATGACTCGGTGCATATAGTCTTGATACCACGCTTTGCAGAGTTTCTTACCATAATCTATTTCGGTTGAACTAACCTTGCCTATAAGGTTAGTTTCTAACCCTAAATCAGTTTTGTTATAGATACCTGTAATATCTTTACCATTGAAAAGATAAATGTAATTGCCAATAATAAATTGCTCCTGTATCCCGTCCGAATTTATAATAATGGCTTCCTCATTTTTGGGAGAAATTAGACTTCTGCCCCAACTTCTTATAGGTTTGTTATAAGCTATAATATCGGCTAAGGTAGGGTAGATGTCAGATTGCTGTGCGAGTCTTTCGTCTATTCCCTTGAGGTTGTATTTAGAATTAGGAGAGTAGAAAATGAGAGGAAGTGCAAAGCGGTTCATTGCTTTTTCGTACTCTGGGTAGAAAGTTTGATTGGTATGGTCTCCTGTGATTACAAAAATAGTATTCTGAAACCAGGGCTGTTTTTTAGCGGTTTCAAAATATTTTTTGATGGCGTAATCGGTGTATTGTATAGGCTCGTGTATTGGGATATGCCCTTTTTTAAATTTCCCATTGTATTTTTCAGGGATTTTAAAAGGGTGATGAGATGACGCTGTGAATACAGTTGCCATAAAAGGTTTCTCTGAGCTTTTCCGTTGTACATTTTTAGCAAAATATTGTAAAAAAGGTTCGTCCCAAATTGCCCACATACCATCAAAATCATCATCATTACTATATTCGGTTTTGCCATAATATTTTTGAAACCCGAGAATATTTCCAAATCCTTGAAATCCCATAGAACCATTAGGAGCACCGTGGTAGAAGGAAGTGTCGTACCCCAATTCGTTGCACACAGATACAATGGATTGGATTTTCTGATTAGAATATGGTGAGCTAGTGAAGGCATCTTTTAAACTTGGGATACCAGCCAAAATACTACTCATACCGTGTATAGACTGTCTTCCGTTAGCGAAGGTATTAGTGAAAATAAGACTCTCTTTAGCTAAACTATCTATAAAAGGAGTGTAAGAAACATAGTCTTTGATTTCATTAGAATTATTAAATGCACCAGAATATTCTTTACCAAAGCTTTCTACGATGAAAATGACAATGTTTGGTCTTTCTTTAGGCACATCTCTTTGGTATGATTTATAAGGTTTTATATGTTTTTTAATAAAGTTTTCCTCCACAAAATGCACTTCTTTAAAATTGTTAGAACCTAAAGTTCTCAAAAACGAAAAAGTACTATTGAGTACAATATTTGCGTGGATTGGGTTTTCCGTGTGCCTGTTGGCATCTACCAAGTTGATAGGTCGTGTACTGTGTTTAAAATCGCCTCTTATGCCGCCTACCGTAAGCGTAGCCACTATACACAAGGTTACAATAGAACCGATAAAATAAGGTAATAATTTTTGAGGTTTTTGGTAAGATATACTTACCTTTTTGTAAAGCCAAATCCACACCGTTAATAAGGCAACAAACAACAAAGGAATTAATGGGTTTTCTATTAAGGAAACACCAAATACTTTTAAAATATTAGACTCATGTTCTACCACATCTAGCACTGCAGAGGTTAATCTAGATTGACTAAACCGATAATAGATAAAGTCGCCAAAATTCATAGAATAGGTAATGCCATTGGTAACAAAATATACCCAAAAGAGTAATTTTTGATATCCTTTTTTAGTATTGATAGTGAGTGGAATAAGACTTAGGAGTATAAATAACGAATTAACATACAATATCGCCGTAGTATCAAACGCGGTACCGTAATATGCCAATTTAAAGTATTGGGACAAGCTATCGATTTTTATTAAATCTTTATTGAAAATCCAGAATAGAAATCTAGCAATTTGAAAGAAAATAAATACCAGTAAAACTCTATATAATAAAACCAATATTTCTCTTATGCGGAGATGTTTCATATTTATTTACGAATTGAATAATGTTTGCAAATTTATGAAAAACGAAAGTACTGCATCATATAGTCCTCAGTAATAACCTAAAAAAAATCATAAATCCAAAAATTCTGTCCCTAAAAATCGTTTTTGTCCAAAAATAATTTCTATATTGCGAGACTTTATAATAAGACGATATATTATGGCGAAACATAAGGTAACTTACGAGTTTGCAATGCATTGCTTATCAGAGATTTTGTATGAATATCTAGCGACTGCGGAAGGTTTAGCGGAGTGGTTTGCTGATGAGGTAGAAGAGAGAGGAGATGATTTTTATTTCAGTTGGGGCGGTGGTCCTGCTGAAAAGGCGACGCTTATAAGATATAAGCCTGAAAGTTTTGTTCGTTTTAGATGGGAAGAAGATGAAGGTACTAAGAGTTTCTTCGAAATGTCTATTGTGATAGATGAAATAACGGAAGACCTATCTCTTAACATTACGGACTTTTGCGAAAAAGGAGATGAGGAAGAAAACCGTCTTTATTGGGAAAATCTTGTAGAAAACCTAAAAATAAAACTAGGTGCAGCTTAGTTTTTTGATACTTAACAAATTATAATGAGCGATTTTATCGTTCATTTTTTCTTTATTAAAATAGAACAACATGTATTTAGATGGCAATTTACTTTCTCAGGAGCAGTCATTAGCCTACGCCAATAGAGCTTTTATGAACGGAGACGCTGTAAAAGTTTACTTTTTTTTCAAAAATAAAAAAGTGCTTTTAGCAGAAGATGTTTATTTCTTTCTGATGTCTTCTATGAGAAAAATGAGAATGAACATTCCATTAAGTTTTACTTTAGAATTTTTCACAGACATTTTTTCTCAAACTATCCAAAATCTCCCATTCGATAATGGTTATATTAAAGTGTTAGTATTTAGAAAAATAGAAGATACTTTTTCCGCTAAAACTCCTGTTCACTTTGTTTACGAAACAGAGAGAGAGGACAACTTGTTTAAAATAAAGAAAAATATAGAGCTAGATATTATTAAGGAAATAAGTGTTAATACACATATTTTAAGTAATATACACACCCATTGTCCAGAAAATATCTATGCTGAAATTTACGCTCAGGAGAATGATTTAGATGACGTTATTCTACTCAATCCTATTAAACGTATTGCTAGAAGTATTTACGGCAATCTTTTGTTTTTAGAAGGCAACACAATTAAAATTCCTAAGCAAACGGAAGGGGCATATATTTCTCCATTGATGGAAAGCTTTATTACCTATGTTCATAAAAATCGTTTGGCAGAAATAGAACAAGTGGAAATGATTGCTTTTGAAAGCCAAAAAGCTGATGAAATTTTAATGATTTCTGATGAGAAAGGCATCTTTTCTGTAAGTAAGATTAGGAATAAAGAATTCCCTAACTCTCGTTTCTCTGAAATGATAGAAAAATGGAATTTGACTTTGGTTTAAATCAAAGTCAGATTCCATTATAGTCTTACTTACCAGGGTACTTCACTATAAGAGCTTGTAATATAGCCCAAGTTTCTGCATCTAAAACACCATCACATTGTTCTGGACGAAAGTGGTATTGAAATGCCTCTATAACCTTTTGGGAAGATTTGTCCCAAGTTCCAGTAGGAGTAATATCATAACCGAAACTTCTCAAAGTATTTTGCACTTTTGAAATAAAAGTAGAGTTGTTATAATTAAACTCTAAATCGCTTAAAGCAGTTTCATAAAAGTTTTGCTTGGTAGTTGCATCATACCACATTCCTAGATTATACTCATCATAGAGGCGTTTCCATGGAAAAAATGGACCTGGGTCTTGCTTTCTAGTTGGAGCAATATCAGAGTGAGCTAAAATTTGAGTTGGAGGAATATTATAACGCTCTACAATATCTTTTGCCAAAGCGGCTACTTTCTTAAACTGATGCTCAGGAAATGGATAAAATACTTTTTCCCCTGCTGTCCCAGTAGTATAACCCTTATTAACAATTTCTATCCCTATGGAATTATCATTCATTTCGGTGGTATTTCTCCAAAAGCTAATACCTGCATGGTAGGCTCTTTTATTTTCATCAACAAGTTGCCAAATATTATCGTCAGGTAAATCACTTACAAGATAGTGAGCACTCACACCTCTTTGGGTAAGCACTCGTACTGATGTTTCGTTATCAAGAGCTGTATAATGAAGAATAAGAAAACGCTGCCTAAAATTCTGAGCTACAGATGGGAAATTCTCATAATTCACCTTATATCCTTTAGGTTTAGCCGTAACTACAGAACCATAGCTAATAGTATTATCATTTTTTGTAATATCGCCAATATTAGTTTTGTAATAGAAATCCCCTTTAGTAGATGGCTCTACTTTAGGTTTGTTTTGGGAAAGGGGGGAAACTATTTTTGTCTTTGGTTGTAATTGTGGTTGAGGTGCAACTATTTTTTGCTGAGTGCTACAAGAAGTCACCACAGTACCTAAACTTATAATAAACAAAATATTACGCATTATTCACTTTTATTTTTAAAATTGACTGCCAAAGATAGTGATAAAAATTTTAGATTTTTTTTGCATTTTATTTGGAGGTTTCAAAAAAACGCTCTATATTTGCACTCGCAATTACAGAACAGAAGTACTTAAAATAACAACGAAAAGGAGGGTTGCCGGAGTGGTTAACGGAGCAGTTTGCTAAACTGTCGACTCGCAAGGGTCGCATGGGTTCGAATCCCATACCCTCCGCAACTCAGAGAATAATATTCGGGGCGTAGCGTAGTCCGGTCATCGCGCCTGGTTTGGGACCAGGAGGTCGCAGGTTCGAATCCTGCCGCCCCGACACTGTTTTTCGGAATTTTACACTAAAAATTCTAAATGGGTGCGTAGCTCAGCTGGATAGAGCATCTGCCTTCTAAGCAGACGGTCCCAGGTTCGAATCCTGGCGCGCTCACGGAAACCTCACTTGAAAAAGTGAGGTTTTTTTGTTTCTTTAAATATTATAAAAATTCATAAGATTTCTAAAATATAATTACCATATTTGTGGTGTAATATTTTTATTTAAAATGGCGATAGAAGATTATATGCTTTCTTGTCCTAACAAGAAATTATTTGGAATGGAGTGCTTTGGTTGTGGCTCACAGAGAGCTTTATTGCTTATTTCCGAAGGTAAATTTGTAGAGGCGTTCTATATGTTTCCAGCTATCTATCCTTTGATATTATTTGTTTTGGTGAGTGCGATTAACTTTATAGATAAAAAGAGACATTACGGCAAAGCAATGATTTTTTGGGCTCTTGTTAGTGTAATCACTATGATTATTTCTTATTTTTGTAAAAATTTCTAAACTTAAAATTTGAATTGTTATGATGAAACAAAATTTACCAAACGCTACACTAGTGCTTGTCTTTGGGATTTTATCTATTCTAGGTTGTTGCTGTTATGGAGTTCCTGGAATTATCTTAGGTGTAGTTGCTTTAGTAATGTATAAGAAAGACAGCCAGCTTTATTTAGCTAATCCAGAATTGTATGCTAATTATAGCAATCTAACTACAGGGCGTATATTGGCTATTATCGGTATTGTATTGAGTGCCTTAAATGTTTTAGCTTATGTAGTATTGATAGTATTGTTTGGTTTTGAAGCTTTAACAGACCAAGAACTTTTACAAGAAAGAATTCAGGATATGATACAACACTAAACTGATATAACTATAACTTAGTTTTTAATAATTTAAACTCTTTGGACCTCTCCAAAGAGTTTTTTTTGTGCTTTGTTTTTCTTACTTTTGGAATTACTTAAAAACTTTTACTATGCCACAATTTAATCCTAGAGATATTACTTGGCTTGCCTTTAACGAAAGGGTAATGCAAGAGGCTATGGATAAGACTGTTCCGCTCCATTTACGAATTAAATTTTTAGGAATTTTCTCTAATAATTTAGATGAGTTTTTCCGCGTTCGTGTGGCGGGACTGAAAAGAGCAATGAGTTTTAAACCTAAATACAGAGAAAACTCTTTTTTTGATGAACCACAAAAGATTTTAGATAAAATCAATAAAGTGGTGATTAAGCAACAAAACGATTTCAATACCACTTGGGAAGAAATACAAAAAGAAATGGCTGCCGAAAAGGTGTTCATTAGAACCCCAACAGATTTATCCGAAGCCCAAAAGCAGTTTGTAAAAGATTATTTTGATGAAGAGGTGGAAGCTAACGTAATTCCAATCCTTCTTCGGGAAGAGACACCGATGCCTTATCTAAGGGACAAAAGCCTCTATTTAGGAGTGGCGATGCGTAAGAAAGAATGGCAATATGAGAGCAATTATGCCATTATAGAAGTACCGTCTAGGGTAATGGGGCGTTTCGTGATTTTGCCATCTGAAGGGGAGGAAACTAGCGTGATGTTGCTAGAAGATGTGATTAGTTTTAATCTTCCTCATATTTTTTCGTATTTTGGGTACGATGTTTTTGAAGCTCACTCCTTTAAAGTAACTAAAGATGCCGAGTTTGACCTTGATAATGATATTAACACTACTTTGGCGGAGAAAATTAAAAAAGGCGTTAAAAGTAGAAGAAAGGGCAAACCTACTCGTTTTGTGTTTGATAAGGATATGGATAAAGCCTTGCTAGAACTTTTAATCCGAAAGCTAGGACTTACGAAGAAAGATAGCATTATACCAGGGCATAAAATTCATAATTTCAAACATTTTATGGATTTTCCTAATGTCTTTAAAACGTATAAAACCCCAGAGGAGAGAACCTCGTTTAATCACCCTTATTTTGAAGGGCAGCAGAGAGTTACCGATGTGATTACCCAAAGAGAGGTTTTACTGACTTTTCCTTATCATAGCTATATGCCTGTGATAGATTTGCTTAGAGAGGCAGCTATGGACCCAGATGTTAAATCTATTCAAATCACGGCTTATCGTTTGGCGTCCAATTCTAAAATAGCCAATGCCCTCATCAATGCCGCTAGAAACGGAAAAGAGGTTACGGTAATGATAGAGCTTAGAGCAAGGTTTGATGAAGAGGCTAACCTCAAATGGAAAGAACGCCTAGAGGTGGAAGGTATCAAAATTTTGGTGGGTATTCCAGATAAAAAAGTCCACGCAAAACTCTGCGTGATTAAAAAAAGGGTGGGAGGTAAAACCATTCAATATGGTTTTGTGAGTACAGGCAACTTTAACGAAAAAACCGCCAAAGTCTATGGAGACCATCTCTTAATGACTAGCAATAGAGCGATAATGGCGGACATCAATAAAGTGTTTAATTACTTTAGGAAACCAATGGAAGACCCTATTCTAGCCCTTAAAAATTGCAAAACGCTGCTGGTGTGCCCTCATTATATGAGAGCAAAGATAGAAGAACTAATAGATAGAGAAATAGCAGAAGCTAAAGCAGGAAGAAAAGCCAAAATTATACTTAAAGTCAATTCGTTAAGTGATAAAGGGTTGATAAAAAAACTCTACCAAGCTGCCGAAGCTGGAGTGAAAATACAAGCCATAGTGAGAGGGATTTTCTGTGTGGTGCAACAGAAAAAATTTAAAACTAAAATAGAAGCCATCAGTATTGTAGATGAGTATCTAGAACACGCTAGGGTAATGTATTTTTACAATAAAGGCAACGAGGATATTTACATATCTTCTGCGGATTGGATGACGCGTAATTTGGATTATAGAGTGGAAGCCGCCGTTAAAATTAACCAACCAGAACTAAAAGAAGAACTGAAAGATTTACTCCAAATTCAGTTAAGTGATAATGTTAAAGCACGAGTTTTAGATAACGCTCTCAATAACGATTATGTGAAAAAAGGAGCCAAGAAGAATAAAATTCGTTCACAGATAGAGATTTATCATTATCTTAAAAACAAAAAATATTAAAATCGTATGAAATTAGCAGCTATAGATATAGGCAGTAATGCCGCCAGACTTCTCATCAATGAAGTGGTTTTGAACGCCAATCATCAGCCTGAATTTACCAAACTTAATTTGTTGAGAATTCCGTTGAGGTTAGGTATGGATGTCTTTGTTAAAGGAGAAATAGGAGAGGAGCGGTCTAAAATGGTGGTAGATACGATGAAAGTTTTTAGTGATTTAATGAAAATCTACAAGGTAGAACATTACCGTGCTTGTGCCACAAGTGCAATGCGTGATGCTAAAAACGGACAAGAAATAATAGAACAAGTGGCAAAAACTTCTGGGATTAAGATAGAAATTATTTCAGGAACTGAAGAGGCTAATTTGGTTTACGAAAATCACATTGCTGAAGGCTTAGACGAAGATTACGATTATCTTTATATAGATGTGGGTGGAGGTTCTACGGAGGTTACCTTTTATGAAAACGGAAAGGCTAAATTCTCTCATTCGTTTAATATAGGGACAATTAGGCTTCTAAATCATTTGGTAACCGATGCCCATTGGGAGGAGATGAAAAACTTAATCAAGAGCCATATTACGGGCAAAAAACCGATAGTAGCGATAGGCTCTGGAGGAAATATCAATAAGGTATTTTCTATGAGTAAAACTAAAGATGGTAAGGCTTTAGCAACTTCTAAACTGAAGAAATATTACAAAGAATTTTCTCAACTAAGCGTAGAGGAAAGAATGGTAAAATACAAAATCCGTGAAGACCGAGCTGATGTAATTGTACCAGCACTTAAAATTTTTAATAATATTTTAAATTGGGCAGATATTTCTAAAATATTTGTTCCTAAAATATCCGTTGCTGACGGACTTATACACCACATCTATGAAACGGTGAACGAGAAAAAATAAGTTTTACCAAAGCAATATTTTGTATTTTTTAGTGATGCCAAAAATTGGCGAAGCCTCGATACTATGGTCGAGGCTTCTATATAATAGCAGTTGCCCGGGAAGAACTGCTTATAAGTAACGTATGATTATTATTTAACGATGTATTTTTTTACCAATTCTTTGGCTTCTTTAGTTTGTTGGGGTTCTAGCTTCATAAGTTCGGAATAGAGGTAAGTGTCTTGCACTTTAGGTTTTACATAGAGGTCCTGCTTTTTGTTCATTTTGTTTGCCCACTCTTCTCTTACCGCTGCCCACAGTGGAGCATATTCTTTCCAATAGTTTTGTGCAATTAGGCACTTCTTATCGTCTATTTTTTTGTAGTATTCTTTACCAATTTCTTCTGCTACTATAGTATCTTCTTGGTTATCTTGCCTTAAGATTTTCTTATTGTCTTGGAAATGGAGCCAACCCCATTCTGTAATCTCGTGTCTATTAGTTCTGTTTAAAACATTATAGTCTGTTCGTGTGGTATATTCTCTTCTAGGGAGCGGAGCATCTGCAGTACTTTCCCAAAATGTTTTTTCGTCTAAGTGTATCCAGGTTCCAGAGCCAGAGTACCTAGGAGCATCATCTACTTGATACACAATTTGTGTCCATTGTCCTTTAACCTGTTTAGGATTTAGAGATTTATATTTCCAGTGATTTTCTTTATTAAAAACATAAAGGTCTGTATTTTCATAGATCCAATCTTGTCTCCAATGTTTTACAATAGCATTTTTACCTTCGCCTTTTGGGTTTACAACAAGTAGATGTTGTAGAGCTATTTTGTTAGGCTGTTCCTCCACTACAGCTACCCATTCTAGAGCTTTAGAGTGGTAGTTGTCTTTCTTTTTGTACTCTTTGTTAGGAGAGAAAGTTTCGGAGAAATTAAAGGAAACTTCATAGCAACCCGCCATATTCTTAATGGCTGTAATATCTCTTTTATCTTGTGCGTTCGCTGTTAGATATAACAAAGCAATAGCAGGGAGTAATGTCTTTGATTTCATCTTTAATTATTTTCTTTGCAAATCTATTTAAAATTATTCTAAATAAAATATGATATTTGTCATTGGAGTTTATTTAGAATTGTTAAAAATAATAATTTAGATTTGCAAAGTTTTTGAGTACTATGAACAAAAGATCTATAATTTCGGCGGGGATATTATGTCTAGGATTACCTCTATTGGGGCAAAATTCTAAAGATAGTATTAGGACTATAGAAGCTGTTGTGCTTTCTGGTAATACCTTTGTACAGAGGGTATCAGACGTCCCATTGCCAATTCATAGTGTAGAAAAAAAACAAATAAAACAAGTAGGCAGTCTTCGGCTTAATGATATTTTAATGGAGCAAACAGGGCTAGTGATTACCCACAACCATGGGACTGGTGTACAAATACAAGGTATGGGGGCCGAATATACTTTGATATTGGTAAATGGAATGCCCTTGTTGGGTCGTACGGCAGGGACTTTGGATTTATCTAGAATTACGGTTAATGATATTAAAAGGATTGAAGTTCTTAAAGGGCCAAGCTCATCTTTGTATGGTTCAGATGCTTTGGCGGGAGTTATCAATATCATTACAGAAGATGCAGAAACAACTAAAGGTAGTCTAAATCTAAGAGCAGGAACTAATACAACCATAGATTTTGGAGGCGATTTTAGCATAGTTAAAAATAATTTTTCGGCTCATTTTTCGGCCAATCGTTATAGTTCCGAAGGGTACGGATTTAATAATAATGAATTTGCACAGGTAGTAAACCCTTTCCAGACTTATACCTACTCTTCTAAGTTGAAATATAAATTAAGCCCAAAGTGGGAATTAGCTTTATTCTCTAGGCTTTATAATGAAACTATTGATATTAAAACGCTTTATCAAAAAGAGAAACTTACAGGGTTTGCTAAAACATTAGATTATAATATTTCTCTAGAGATTACTTGGAAACCTACGGAGCGTTTAACCTCTGTGGTGAGGTGGTATTGGTCTGATTTTAAAAATGACACAAACCTTAAATTTCTTGAGACTAAGAAAACCTTTGACGAAACTTTTTATAGAGAGCAGTATAAAAGGGTGGAAAACTTTACTGAAATTAAATGGCACCCTAAACTACAAACCACACTAGGGGCAGGAGCTATTTTTCAGGGAGTAGAGGCTTCTCGTTATAGTAATGAGAAAGAAATGCACCAATTGTATGGCTTGGCACAAGCTAATTATAAAGCGACTGATAGATGGCAAATTTTGGCAGGTGTAAGGTACGATTATAATAATGTTTTTGGGGCACAATGGAATCCGAAATTAGCAACCGATTTTAAATTTACAGAGGCACTTACCCTAAGAGCTTCTGTGGGTAGAGGTTTTAAGGCACCAGATTTTAGGCAACTCTATCTTAATTTTACCAATAATTTGGTGGGATATTCGGTGGTAGGCACTCAAGAGGTAGAGGCAATGGTAGAGGAGATGTGGCAACAGGGAAGTATAAGTCAGATTTTTATGAATCCTCATCAGATGTCCAATCTTAAAGCAGAGAGTTCGTGGGCTTTCAATGTGGGAGCGGATTTTAAAGCCTTCGGTTGTTTCAAATTCGGGGTTAATGCATTTAGAAATAATATCGAAAACCTCATCAATGTAGCTGCAGTCGCTAGAAAATCTAATGGACAAAATATTTTCTCTTATCAGAACCTCAACCAAATCTATACTCAAGGGCTAGAAACAGAGTTGGCTTGGAAGTTTCTACAGAATTTTAATTTTTCCCTTGGATACCAATATTTAGAAGCCAAAGATAGAGAGGTATTGGATAAGATAGAAAATGGAACAATAAAAAGTGGCGAGAACGACCAAGGGGAAACCATAAAAATTAGAAAGCACAATTATTTTGGGATTATAGGTAGGAGTAAGCATAGTTTTAATTCCAAAATTTTTTATCAAGACAAGAGCGGTTTCTTTGCTAATCTAAGAGCTATTTATAGAGGGAAATATGGTTTTGCAGACCTAGATGGAAATGGCATTATAAATAACAGCAAAGAGCTAGCTCCAGGGTATTTTTTATTAAATTTTTCTACAGGAAAAACCATTGCCTCAAAATATACATTTCAAATGGGGATAGATAATGTTTTGGGGAATACTAACCCTCAATACAATCCCGAATTTTTTGGGAGATTATGGTGGGCAAGTATCAATTTTAGTTTTTAACATAAAAGATATAATAAACAATTAAATTAAAATTACTATGAAAAAAATCTTATTAGGATTTCTAACGGTAGCTACCATTCTTTCTTGCTCAAAAGATAGAGATGAGGTTGTGGTAGAAAATCCAGAAGCTAGTGTAAAAGTACAAACAGTTTCGGATTTGTATGTTCCTTCAAGAATGTCTAAGGATTACGCCCCTCAAAAGTACATTCTTTTCAATCTAAAAGATGCCAAAGAAGTGGCTTCCGAAAAATTGGATACCACAGAGTGGGATATAGGTTTTAATGGGACTACCATTATTGTAAACGGAGGGAGTGCGAGAAAAGGTAAAGGCGGTGGTCTAGTTTTGGACAAAGCCTATGCAGATGTAAAGGAAGCTCCTGCGGATACAGAATTTAAAGGAGATGAGCTTAAAGAAGGTAAACTCACTTTAGCCATTCCTACGGGGAGCAACAATGGCTGGTACACCTATGATATGTCTACCCATACCATTATGCCGATTAAAGGGCGAACCATCTTGATTAAAACAGCAGATGCCAAGTACGCTAAAATTCAAATAAAGAGCTATTACAAAGGAGCCCCAGATAACCCAGGTACAGACAATACCAATATGGGATATTATACTTTTTCGTATTCTTATCAGACCAGCGGAAGTAAGGTATTTAGTAAATAGAATAAGTTTTTCAATCACATTTTATTTTGCTCGTTTTCTTATCACTTAAGAAAGCGAGTTTTTATTTTGTGATTATTTGTAGATAATGCACTTCTTGATGTTGACTTTCAAGAAATACACAAAACTTATATTATAGAAAAATTTTCAAAAAAAATTTCTTATAGTGATTGTTTAAATGGTTGTTCTTCTTTATGGGGTATTATAAAACTGTTTAATCTCAAAAAGTTCCCCCTTAGAAAACTCTTTAATATTCGAAATAGCTTGCCCCTTTTGGATTTTTTCAAGACTTCTATATGCTTTTGTTCCGTCTTTGTCGCTAAATCCTAAAAATTTATTAATTGCTTTTGTGTTATTTTTATCTTTTACATTTAGTAAAAATGATATTTCACACATACTTGAAAAGTCAAAAGTTGGTTGGTTAAATTCTTCAATCCCTTGTGATAAAAGTACAACCGAAACACCTTTTGAACGTATCTCACGCAAAATTTTCTCTAAAATATCTTGATACTTTTTCTCTTTGAATATAACATGTGCTTCATCAATTAACAAAACATAACGCATAGCACGATAACCGTTTTCTGTTGGTGTACTTTCCATATTCATAAATACATTGTAAATGTAATTTATAATTAAAAATAATGAAGTAAAACGAACAGAATTTGATAAATCGCCAGACAAAGACAAATAAATATTCTGATTCAAAAAGTTTTTCACTTTTTTGTCCTCTTGGAATACATTGTAACGGCTTAATTCTTCAATGATTTCCGTTAGTATGTCTCGTTTATCTCCAACAATTTCTAAAAGTTGCTCATTAATCTCTCTAAAACTTGGATGTTCTCCAGGCTTTTTAGAGATAAACGCTTCGTTTGTTGCTTCTCTTAGTTTTCCTCGTTGTTTGATTCCTATATTTGAATATTTACAGATAATATCTACAAATTTATCAATTCCCATTTGCTTATTTATGTCATTGATACTATCAATAAATGACAAAGGGTTTATAGGAAATGGCGTATTGGGGGCATCAATAAATTGAGCTCTTGTCTTTTCAAAAAAAGGTTGCATTTGAATTAAATCATCATCTTTCAAGCCCTTAAAATCCAAGTAAATAAAATTGACATGATAATTTGATTTCTCTGATATTTCTTTCAAAATTTGCAATGCAAATTGTGTTTTCCCTGTTCCTGAACTTCCTGCAACTGCTATGTGATTATTATTGTATGAATTAGTATCGTTGAAATTTAATACAATATCTTCAGTTTTTTCATCTAATTTATTTCCAACCAAAATTTTAATTGGTTCTCCGAAGTAGGATTTTTCAATATTTTGATTATTGTTTTTCACAGCATCTAAACTCACTTTTACAGTATCTAAAAATGAAATTCCTTTGTCTAAATGTTCAGTTAAAAAATCGAAAAACGTATAATTATGTTGGTTTGAAAATAAATTATCCATTAACTCCAAACCGTGGTCAATATGTAATTTTATGTACTTTGGAATATTGTCGTCTGTTTTATAAATTCCATAATGTTGGCAAATCAAAGCTATGAAAAAATCTCTGTATTTTGCATCAAATAAAATATGGTCTTTGTATTCTTTTCCTTTGGAATCGTATAGATTAAATTCCGATGATGTGAAATATTTTCCATTTTGCAAAGAATACCCTAATGCTATTCTTGCAATTACATTTTCTTTTGTACCGACAGGTAATTTTGAGGTCAGTTTTCTAACTATTTCCTGATTTGCCTCTGATGTTCTTATGTTAATTTGCATAAAGCTCGTTGTACTTTTTGATTAAATTGTTCGGTTCAGTATATTCAAATGTAGAAGCATCCGTACTTACATTGTGAATAATATATGTTTTACTAATGTTTGGTTTCAGTATTTCAAATTCGCTTTCTGTCAATTCTTTATGAATCAAAGGAAATAAAACAACCTGTTCCGAAACATTTGGATAAAATTCTTTGATTACGTTTTCTGCGTAGTCTTTATCAAATTTTTGCATTGGCGAATCAATGAAAACTGGAAATTCAATATCCGATTCATCAACTAACGCTTTAAGTAGGGCGGAAGCGTACATTTGACGTTCTCCCATTGACAAAGAACCTTTGTCAATTTTTTCATTACGAATATTGAACAGATTTATATCAACATCATCTCCTGCTTGATTTATATCTACAACAACTTTTTTGATAAAACCTTTTTTGTGCATTAAAACGCTCAATTCGTTTAAGATGTTTTCTTCCAATTTTTTCTTGGTTGCATCTTTAAAATCCTTGATGAAATTGCGTAAATTCTCAATTTGTCTTTGTGTAATTTTGTCTTTATCAGAATAACGCCTTGAGTCGTCAATTTTTTTTCTTAATTCTTCTTGACGTTGTTTTAATGTTTTTATTTCATTCTTGAAAGAACCTATTTTTTCGCTCAAATCGTAAACATCTTTATCAATCGAATATACTCGATTATCTAGGCGTGTTTTTTCATTTCTCAAATTAGCAATGTATTCATCTTCTGCATCTTTTTCTGCTGCTCGGATTTTTCTACGAATAGAATCAAGGTCATTTTTGGAACGTGAATAATTGTCGTTAAATCTTGAGAAAGTATCTCTAAATGTGTTTTTTAGAGAATTAATTAATGTGTTTAATTCATTTGTCTCCGAATCTGAGAAATTGTGCAATGATTCGAAATTTTTTGGTAATTCAGGAACATCAGAAAAAAAATGTTTTTTGATTAAATTCCTAATTTGAGTTTCATAAAAATTACGAATATCAGTTGTAATAACCCCCTTAAAATTTTTCTTTTCAATTTCAAGGTCGTCTAAAATCAAATTAGTTTTATCTCCAACATTTTCTTGTTTGAACTTATTTTCTTTATAATTTTTCTCTTTTTCCAATTGGTTGGAAACTTCCATTAAAGTTTCTCCTGATAAACCGAAAGGAATTAAATCGAACAAATCTTTTAAACCATCTTGAATATCACTTATTTTTTCTGTTAAAGATATTTCCTCCTTTTTTAATTCATTAAGTTGTTCCAAGGTCATCATATTTCCTTCTTGGATTAACTTCATTTGAATTTCGTTAGATTCACTTTGTTTTTCAATTTTTTCTTGATTCAAATCCTGTATTTGTTGTTCAAGTGCATTAATGGAAATTTGTTTATTTTTAATGTCGGTTTCAATTTGATTAAATTCTGCTAACTCTTGCGGTTTTGCTGATTTTTTTCTGTAATCGTCTTGAATTGTTTCAAGTTGGTCTTTTAAATCTTCGTATTTTTTGATTCCCAAAACCTCTGTATAAGCTTTACTTAAAAGTCGTCTTTGTTCTGGCGAATTAATTTCGGCAAGTGAAACAATTTTTTCAGCATCAAAGAAAAAGAATTTGGCTATCTCAATTGGCAAGATAAAATCACGAATGAAAATTTCTTCTCCGTCTTGTTTTCCATCTGTTGTTAGGTCTTGAATTAATTCATTTTGATAGCCGTCTATCAGAACTTCAACTTTATCACTTGAGCTTGTTATGATATCGTATGTTCTTGTAATTTTGATTTCATTACAAGTGATTTCAGGTATTTTTACATTAGTAAAAGTTACCGAAACTGAAAACTTTGTTTCTCCGTTTGATTTTGCTAATCGGTTTAAACTGTTTCCGATGTATTTTCCGTAACCGCCTTTGTCGGCAATTTCTTTTTGATAAAGTTCATCAACTTTTTCCATTTGTTTACCATACAAACACCAAACTAACGACATTAAAAATGTTGTTTTACCAAATCCGTTTTTACCACTTACAACGATAATGTTTTTCCCATCCTGTGGTAACAAATTTATCTTATTGATCCCTTTATAAATGCGGAAGTTATTAAGCTCTATTTCTTTTATGAACATCTTATTTCTCCTTTTTTAGATATTCTTCGATTCTTGTTTCAATATCTTCTTTTAGACCACGCTTGCGATTCAAAAGTGATTTATTTTTTTGTAAGGTCAAAAGCTCTTGAATTAACTCAAAATCTCGCGGATTCTTCTCACAAGTTTTTCTCAGTAATTCCAATTCTTTTTCCTTTTTCTCATTTTGATCTTTCATATCCAAATCCGTTTTATATGCTTTGTGATAAATTTCTGAAACTTTCTGATCAAAAACAAAATCACGATACCAAATTGTTTGAATAGCAATTAGTTCTTGATTTGTAATCAATTCAATGTGAGGCTTGTATTTTTGTACTTCTCTTTGTGTTTTTAGTAAACGATATAACACAGATGCACGATACCATGGAAAATAAGGACCCATTCCATTCACCGCGTCAGTTCCATTTCTGCGCTGTGGCATACGATTCTCTATAATATTTCGCTCTATTGCTAATTCATTTCTCAACTTTAATAGTGGGGTTAGCCAAGTTAAACCATTTTCAATCAATGCAGACATTGATTTATCCTGTTTTACAACTGTACATGTCCAACAACCAAAACGGCTTTGTCCACAAGATTTATGTTGTTTGTCAGTTACTACTGTTGGACATTCATAATCATCAGCACTTGCATCTAAATAAATCTGAAATAATTCATTATTATCTGCACCCCAAGGTGAAGGCATTGTATTGATGATATACCAAACTTCCTCCAACATTAAATGTCTTATTGGGGCGTACATAAAAGTATTGGGTTGTGTCGGATGCTTGGTTAATCGTTTTCCTTTAATCGCATGTTTTTTCATTGATTTTGCACGATTGGCAGATTCTGCAGAACGAGTGCCAATCAAAATAATTGCCTCGCCAAATTCACTAACTTGTTCAAGAATAAATCGAGAAGTTGGTTTTATTTTAAGACGTTCTGTACACCACCGAAAAGCATTGTTAGGTGCAGGATAACCCTTGCCAATTAAATTTACCCAAAAAGAATCTTCTAATCTTGGAATGGTTTTTACTACTCTAATAGGAATATCTTGTTCCACTGCAGCTTGTTCAATTTTGTCTAAAACTCGATGAACATATTCGGTAATTACAGGATTTTCAACCATTGTGTCGTTACAAACAACATAAATATCCCTGCTTACTACACTGTGTAAATCTTTTATTTGCTTTAATGCTTCCCATACCAATTGAAGCATTACAGTAGAATCTTTACCACCGCTAAAGCCAATAATCCAGGGACGTTTAGTATCGTCCGCAAAAATATATTGGTCTATTATTTCATCAATTATATTTTGTATAAATTTTGCCATATTCTATAAGACTACAAATATAGTCAAATTATTAGTAGTTTATTAGTGCTTCGATAGATTAAACATATGAAATCTTTTGATAGCACTTATATGATGATTTTTTACAAAAAAAGAATAATCCTTTGTCAACTTAAGAGTTTAAAAGAATAGAAAATTTAAAAGAGGATGGTTACTAAAATAACTTCTTTAATCACAATACAATGTATCAATAAATTTATTTTCGATAGAGATATTAATAACATTAAGGTAAGGATGTTTTATATTACTTGTTCTTTTCAAATTTTAGTGTTTCTGATCTTTATTTCATTAGATTTGTTGTCCCTTCTTTTTAGAAGAATTGTGTATAATAACCTTCAGTAAATCTAAACTTTTATATTCCCGTTTACAGAAGTTTATTGCGTGAGGGCAGAGGGCATTGTTGGAGCTCCTTTTTTGGGGAAAAGGGAAGGTTTTGGCAAAAAAGAGCGACTGCCCGAAGACCGACCCATCAGCCTAGGGAATAGCGGTGGCTTGGGGCACGCCCTAATAAACAACTGTGTTTTAAAGAAAAACAAAAAAAGGAGTTTCTAAATTTCTAAAAACTCCTTTTGTGGTATTGTGTTATGCTTCTTTATGTTGGTGGCAAGGGATTACCAAGACAGGCACTGGGGCACTTTTGGTAAGTTCTTTAGTGAGGCTGCCTACAAAAACATCATAGATGCCGCTTCTACCGTGAGAGCCCATCACAATATAATCTGCCTTTTTCTCCTGCACATAGTCCAAAATAACATCTTTGGCGATGCCTTGTTTTAGGATATGCTCGCAGTCTACATCTTGGGCAATGATTCTCTGCTGTAGCTCGTTGAGTTGTAGCACTTCTTGCTGTATTTCGTTTTTCTCAATTTCAGGGAAATACTGGAAGCCCATATCGCCAATCGCAAAGCCTATATCCGAAGGTGCTACATGAATGAGGAATATTTTACCATTAGTCTTTTTTGCAAACTTTACAGTCTCATCAAGAAGGAAATCTGTGCTTTCGCCGAAATCAACGGGAAGAATAATATTAGTCATAACTACTGATTTTTTAGTCCTCTAAAGTTACAAAAAAATGTTGAAATATTAAAGCCTATAATATCCTAATATCTAAAACTTTTTGGTCTTCCAGATAGCCTTCCAAAAGGTCGTTTTCTTGCACCTTGCCCACACCTTCGGGCGTTCCTGTAAATATTAAATCGCCCACTCTTAGAGTAAAATATTTCGACACAAAGGCGATAATATCCTCAAAGCCGAACATCATATGTTGAGTGGCTCCGTTTTGCTTTTGGATTTTGTTTTGAAAAAGAGAAAAGTTAATGTTGTTTAAATCAAAGTTTTCCTTTTTATAAAATGAGCTTACCACCGCCGAGCCATCAAACCCTTTGGAAAGCTCCCAAGGAAGTCCTTTGGATTTGAGTTTAGATTGTAAATCTCTCGCCGTGAAATCTATCCCTAAACCTATTTCCTCAAAATGTTTGTGGGCGTTTTCCTTTTGGATATACTTTCCTCCTTTAGATATTTTTAGAACGACTTCCAGCTCGTAGTGTATCTCGTTAGAGAATTCGGGGATATAGAAATCGTTTCCTTTAAGTAGTGCCGTGTCAGGTTTTATAAAAATAACAGGCTCTTCGGGTATCGCATTGCCGAGTTCTTTGGCGTGTTCGGTATAGCTTCTTCCGATGCAAAGGATTTTCATAAATCAACTATTTTAGATTGAACGATTAAAATTTTCGTCTTAGCTGTATGCTGGTAAGCACCTTCTTGGTGTAGAGCGGGAAGTCAGCATTTTGTACCCAACCGAAATAACCTGCATCTTTGGCTAAAACCTCTTCTACCAGTTGTCCTTTATATTTACCAAAGGTGAAAATCTCTTGTCCTTTATCATCAAAGGCAATAAAACCTGCTAAGTCTGCAAATTTCTGATGGTAAGAAAACTCACTTAGACCATTGATGTCTTTAGGTAGCTCCTCATATTTGCCTACTTGGGCATCTAGCACTTCAAAAGTAGCGAGGGTGTCTGCCTCTGCAGAATGAGCGTCTTCTAGGGTTTTGTTACAATAGAACTGATAAGCGGCACTTAAATTTCTAGGTTCCATTTTATGGAAAATCACTTGAGCGTCCACGAGTTTCATTTTACTAAGGTCAAAATCTACGCCTGCTCTTAGCATTTCTTCGGCAAGAAGTGGGACATCAAATCGGTTAGAATTAAATCCGCCTAAGTCTGCTCCTGAAATCATTTCCATAATTTTGGGAGCAATTTCTTTAAGGGTGGGAGCGTCCTTTACATCTTCGTTGGAAATTCCGTGTACTGCAGTTGCAAATGCCGGAATATGCATTTCTGGGTTCACAAGCCAAGTTTTGGTTTCTCTAGAAGCGTCTGGATTTACTTTTAAGATACAAATCTCTACAATTCGGTCTTTAGAAATATTGGTACCTGTGGTTTCTAAATCGAATATACACAGGGGTTTATGTAGTTTTAAATTCATTGTTGTAAAATTAGTTGAGTTGTTTTTGGAATATTAAAGAAACTAAAATATAATACACCACGATTAAAGGAATGGCGTATATTTTAAAGAATGCTAGAATGAGTAACCCGCCTACTAATAAGGCTATTTTAGGGTAATTATCACTTAGTTTTTTAGATTTAAACTTCATTGCTATCATTTTAATAGGGCTAACGAGCAGCCACGAACTAAGTGCAGTTAAAGCTAAAAGCCCCCAACCGTAGTGAGGTTGCTCTAATATTTTTAACGAAAATACATCAGCCACGATGTAGTAGATACCGAAAATTAAAACGGTATTGCTAGGTGTATTCAGTCCTTTGAAATAGTATTTTTGTTCTTCATCAATATTGAAAATAGCCAACCTTAGACAAGAGAATAGCGTGATGAAAAGCCCCAAGTATTTTATTTCAAACGGAAAGGTAAAATTGCCAATGTTTACGCCATAAGGTTCTAGGAGTTTATACATTGCCAACCCAGGGATTAGCCCAAAGCTAATCATATCTGCTAAAGAATCTAGCTGAACGCCCAAAGGCGAATTGGCGTGTAAGGCTCGGGCTATAAATCCGTCAAAAAAATCTAATACTAAAGAAATAATAATGCATATAGCGGTAATTTCGTAAGCTCCGTTAACTAAATGGATAGCTCCTACGCACCCCGAAAACAGATTGCCTAAAGTAAAGGCATTAGCGAGATTATTTTTAATAAAATTCATAGAGCAAAGATAAGGATTTCTTTTGAAGGTGTCTTTTAAGAAATAAAAATGAGGCTACCTTCTTAAAGATAGCCTCACTTATCGTTTTGTAAACTTTATTACCAGATTTTAATTCTATCCTCTGGTTTTTTGTAGTGTTTGTCTTTTGCTTCTACTTTAAAGGCATCATACCAAGCATCTACATTTACCAACGGTCCAAAACTACGGAAGTAGCCTGGAGAGTGTGGGTCAGTTTTTACTTGGTTAATCATATATTGCTCGGTAGATTTAGTTCTCCATACAGTTGCCCAGCTCAAAAAGAATCTTTGGTCTTGGTTATAACCGCTGATTTCTCCTGGATTACCTTTATCTTTAAGATACATTTTTAACGCGTCGTAAGCAATGGCTACACCACCTAAGTCTGCAATGTTTTCGCCACTAGTGAAGACTCCATTTACGAAACTTCCTTTTACAGGCTCGTACTTGCTGTATTGGTCTGCCAGCTGTTTTACTTTGATATCAAAGTTTTTACGGTCTGCATCTGTCCACCAATTGCTAAGGTTTCCATCACCATCAAAACGAGAACCACCATCATCAAATCCGTGAGAAATTTCGTGACCGATTACCGCACCAATACCTCCAAAATTAACCGCAGGGTCTGCCTTAAAGTTGAAGAATGGTGGTTGTAATATCGCTGCTGGGAATACAATCTCGTTGTTGGTTGGGTTGTAGTAAGCGTTTACGGTTTGTGGTGTCATTCCCCATTTAGATTTGTCCACAGGTTTATTCACTTTTTCTGCTAAAGTTTTTTCGTAAGCCCAAAGCGATACCTGCTTTAAGTTGTCATAAAGAGAAGAACCGTTATTGAAGTTAAGTTTAGAATAATCTTCCCATTTGTCAGGATAAGCTACTTTTACAGTAAACTTATTTAGTTTGTCTAGAGCTTTAACTTTAGTTTCAGCAGACATCCAATCTAGGTTTTCTATATGATGCTTGTAAGACTTTTTAAGGTAGCTGATAAGCGTTTCCATTTCTGTTTTAGCTTCAGCAGGGAAATACTTATCTACATATAGTTTACCGAAGGCTTCGCCAAGAACGCCATTGATGAGGCTAAGTCCTCTCTTTTCCATAGCTCTTTGCTCTTTTTGCCCTTGAAGGTACTTGCTATAAAAGTTGAAATTGATGTCGTCTAATTTCTTATCTAAATTATCTGCATTGCTAGAAATTAATCTTAATTTAAGATAATCCTTAAGTAAAGGTAAGTTAGCATTGTTGATGAATTTATCTAAGTTTTGATAATAGCCTAGCTCTCCTAAAATGACTCTATCTGTGTTTACACCAGCCTCTTTAAGATAAGTAGAAAGGTTTACATTTTTTACTAAACTTGGCAATTCAGAAGTGTTTTTAGGGTTGTAACGCTTGTTAGCATCTCTACCTTCCTCGTTGGTAAGTAGCGTTTTTGCCATTGTTTTCTCTAAATCTACTATTTTTTTAGCGGTATCGTTAGAGTTCTTATATCCTAAAACATCTAATAGAGAAGCCACATACTTTTGGTACTCGTTGAGTGTTTTTGTGTTTTCTGCATTCTCTTTTTGGTAGTAATCTCTTCCTAACCCTAGACGAGGTCCACCTAGATAGATGGTGTTCATCTTAGAGTTTTTAAGATCGGTATAGGCGTACCAACTGTAAAGAGGATTATCTCCTGTGCGAACTGCCGCAGTAAGATAAGTTTGTAAATCTGCTAAGTTTTTGATAGCATCAATTTTAGCCAAATCATTTTTGATAGGGCTGATGCCTTCTGCGTTTCTTTTATCCATGTTCATAAAAGAAGCGTAGAGGGTCTGGATTTTTTTACCTTCAGTACCTTCAGCATAGGTTTCAGAAAGGATATTTTTAAGAATGGTAAGAGACGCTTCGTCTGTTTTTTCACGCAATTCGTTGAAACTTCCCCAAGAGGCTTTATCCGAAGGAATAACCGCCGTACGCATCCAACCTCCATTTACGAAATTGTAAAAATCGTCTTGAGGGCGAACATTGGTATCCATATATTCTAGGCTAATCCCGTGTTCTTCGTGGTGGTGATGTCCAGCGTGAGAAGTATGCTCCGTGTGAGCCACTTTCTTATTTACAGAGCAAGACTGAAAAGCTAATGCTCCAGAAAGTGCCAATAGGCTTAATGTAATTTTCTTCATTTGAATAGATATTTTTGTCGTTTATTTTTAACTTTAGTATAGTAACAGTTTTTAAGCTGACTCTACAAAGCTACAATTTTTTTTGTTAAAAAGTGTTTAAGGCTCATTGGGATTAAACATAAGAACTTCCACAACAGACTGTAAAACTCTTTGAGAAACGAAGTTCATAAAGTCCTCTCTATCTAGATGAGGCAGGTGCAAATGGTAGTTGTAGCTTTTGTTTTTTACTCTTACGGAATAATACACAGAGCCTATTTCGTTTTGATATTGGTCGGTTTGTGGACCTGCAACGCCTGTGGTAGAGATAGAAATGTCCGTTTTAAATAATTCTTGACAACCTCTCGCCATTGCTTCGGCTACTTGTTCCGAAACTACTGTGTGTTGGTTTATCAGTTGTTCGGGAACTTTTAAGATATTGATTTTTTGATTGACCGCATAGGCAGTAATGCCTCCTTGAAAATAGGCAGAGCTGCCCGATATAGAGGTGATTAACCTTGAAATGCCGCCCCCAGTACAGCTTTCGGCGGAAGAGATGCTAAGCCCTCTTTGGGTAAGAATAAATTTAAGGATAGACGCTATATCCTCGTTATCCCAAGAAATGACTTTGTCTTGGATTAAAGGTTTTAGCGGTTCTATAATATGGTTGAGTTGGGCTTCTAAATCGGTTTTATTATTCCCGATGGCGGTGAGTTTTAGTTTTACTCGGTTTCCTATGGGGAGGTAGGCTAGTTTTATGTTTTCGGGCAGATGGTTTTCCCAATCTTCTATGGTTTGGGCTAAAAGGCTTTCGGGGAAATCAACCACGGAGATAATTTTTACCACTATATGTGATAAAGAAAACCTTTCAGCTAGTAGCGGAATGATTTGGTCTTTAATTAAAGGTTTCACTTCATAAGGTACACCAGGGAGAACAAAGGCGATTTTTTCGTTTTCTTCCATCATTAGGCAAGGAGCGGTACCATTGTGATTTTGTATGACTTTGGCTTTTGAAGGGATTTCTGCCTGTGGGCGGTTAATATCAAAGAGGTGAGCTCTGTTTCGCTTGATTAAAATTTGCTCCAGATGAGCCAAAGTTTTAGGGTCTGTGATGAGGTTGTCATCAAAAAAATGAGCAATGGCTTTTTTCGTTTTGTCGTCTTTGGTAGGTCCTAGACCGCCTGTGGTTATCACGAGGTTGGTGATTTTAAAGGCATCGTTTAAAGCCTGTTTGATGCAGTCGGTATCATCTGAAATGGTAAAGATTTCAGCGACTTTAATCCCTATATTATGAAGTTCTTTAGCAATAAAGTTAGAATTGGTATCAATGGTGTTTCCAGCTAAAACTTCATCACCTATTATAATGATTGCAGCGTTTGTTACGGTCATAGTCTAATATTAACGAAACACAAAGTTAGTAAATAATGAGAGGAAATTAAATATAGAAGAGAATAGCTTGGTTTTTTAACTTTAAGTTTACAATGGTATAAGATATAAATCCTATATTTGCCCCTATAAGGTTTTAATAAATGAAAAGAAGAGATTTTTTAAAGAGCGGGTCTATAGCGGCTTTAGGAAGTATGCTTATCAGTCCGTTTGGTTTAAAAGCCAATACGATAAAAGAAGAATTTGGAGGGAAAAAAGCCAAAAACATCATCTTTATGGTGAGTGATGGTATGAGCGTGGGGACCCTACATATGGCAGATATTTACTCTAGAAGAAAATTAGGTAGAGCTTCTCATTGGCTTAGTTTGTACGAAAATAATTTAGTACAAAGAGCGATGATGGATATGGCATCGGCGAGTTCTATTGTTACCGATTCTGCGGCAGCAAGTTCTTCGTGGGGTGGGGGAGTGCGTGTAAATAACGGGAGCCTTAACATTAGCCCAGATGGAAAAGAAAATATGCCGATACTCCAAAAGTTTAAAAAGGCAGGTAAAAAGGTAGGTTGTGTAACTACGGTTCCTATCAACCACGCTACACCAGCAGGGTTTAGCGTAACTTCTAAAAAGAGAAGTGCAATGGAGGATATTGCGGTAGATTATTTAGATTTAGGCTTTGATGTGATGATGGGAGGCGGGACTAAATATTTTGAAGCAGATAAGAGGAAAGACGCTGTAGATTTAGATGCTAAGTTCCGCTCCAAAGGTTATACGGTGGTAAAAAACAAAGCCGAAATGTTATCAGCTCCTAAAAATAAGCCTATTTTGGGTACTTTTGATGAGGAGGCATTGCCGTATACTGTAGACCATAATAGTTGTGATAAAATGAAAGCCAATATCCCTACTTTGGCAGAGATGACGGAGAAGGCTATATCGCAGATGAAAGACCACCCTAAAGGCTTTGTAATGCAAGTAGAAGGCGGTAAGGTGGACTGGGCGGCACACGGTAATGATATTGCGGCTCTGCTTTATGACCAATTGGCTTTTGATGAAGCAGTAAAGGTAGCTATAGATTTTGCAAAGAAAGATGGTAATACTTTAGTGGTAATTACTTCTGACCACGGGAATGCCAATCCAGGGCTTATCTATGGTAAAACTTGTAATGATAATTTTGACCATATACAAAACTTTAAAAACTCTAACGAGTGGGTACTACAAGGCATAAAGCCTGATAGTTCTATTTCTTTTGTTAAAGAACGAGTAGCGAAGGCTTGTGGTAATATGGTTTTATCTGATGACCAAGTGAAACAGCTATTATCTTACTATTCTACGGCAAAGCAAGAAGATGGTTTGTATAACCCTCGCCACTTGCCGTTTAAGCTCCTTTCCGAGATGCAAAAAGACTATACCTCTGTGGGGTGGATAAGTATGGATCACTCTTCGGACTACACAGAACTTGCGATGTTTGGACCAGGAAGCGAACGCCTAAAACCGCTGATGAGAAATACAGATATACACACATTCTTACTAGACGCTGCTGAAGTAGAAAATAAGTTTTAGTGGTGTTTTGATTTAATAATATAAAAGCTTCCAAAATTATTTGGAGGCTTTTGTTATAGTAATTGGTGTACAGCAATTACTATACTATCTTTTAATATGAATGGACAGACGCGGTTTGCTTGTACGAGCGGAGGAGGATTATAAATCAACTTTACTTAGCCTCTAGATAGAGAAAATAACAACAATTTATTTTTCCTTTTTATAAAAGGAAACTACATTAGATGTTTTGTCTTAGACCGTGAATTGTATTCACTTTATTGATGGGCGGAAGTATACAAGTTTTTTGAAAAAAAATACTGAAAAACCTTTTAATTTTGTTATTCAAAGAGGTATTATTGTGAGGTTTTATATTATTACTAAATAGCAAAAGCTACATAATAAGGTGGTGTACTATGTAGCTTTAATATATTAAAAACATTACCTAATAATGAATTTTATAGTCCTTGAATCTACTTTCAATAGATATACACCCTTAGGAAGCTCAGATACATCTATTTCATTAGAAGATTTAACTGATTTCACTTTCTTCCCATCCATACTGAAAATATCTATTTTATCCAAATCTTTCCAATTAGAAAGATACAACTTGCCTCCAGTAACTGGATTTGGATAAATTTTTAAATCTTTATTTTTATGTGTTTCTTTGGTAGAAAGTTCGGTCTTCCAAATTTTATTAACCCATTCTGGATGGTCTATGAAAGGATTTCTGTTACTTTGATGATTGTAAACAGCATTATTTCTGTCTATTTCCCTTTGGCTCACAGGGTCTTGGTTGTGCCAAGTGAGTAAAATATCTAGTTGCCAATCCTCTAAGCCTTGTGTTGTAGTTCCATTAAACATATTGCCTGATTGGAAACTAGGAATTCGTTTTTCATACCTCGTTACAAAGTATAGTATCATTCTTGCTACATCACCTTTAAACTCATCTATAGGTTCAAAAACTGTTCCACTATATCCAGTGGTGCTATTTTTACCTAGTTTAGAGCCATTTTTAGAAGTCCAAGTAGCGGTGCCTACTACACCAAATGGATAGCTATCTCTTTTACCATTAACATAACCATCTGTGGGAACTACAAAATGAGCATCATTTCTCATAGGAGACGCTTTACTAAACAAACTTTGAGGTATAATGTGTTCTCTATTATAACAGCTTCCTTCTCCAGAATAATTGCCACATTGGTTAGTTTTATATCTATATGAATAAGGGTCTTTTCCGTTAGGATTTTCGGAGTAGATATCTAAAATTGTATTATCATTTTCATAATATAAATCTCTGTCTGTGGTTGCGTAAGCTGTCCAAAGTCCGTTATACCCTCTGTCTCTATGTCCATTAGTAATAATCTCACTCAACTTACTTTTAAGAGTATATCCCGAAAGTCCTTCTGTGCCGTCATAATAACCATTTGGGATTTGAGCTAACCCAAGTCCTCCGATTAAAAGAGTGAGTATTAAATAAATGTTTTTCATAATCAATTAAATTTATTTTGTACAAAGTTAATAATTATAAGTTACCTAAAACTTAAGTAGCTCTTATTTATTTTTGAGAATACATAAGATACTCCAAGTCCTAAGAATAGGGCTGTACCCATTACTACTAAGTAGTTTCTCATTTCTATCTTTACTGGGAAAGGTAATAGTTCTCCTGCTTTGAATAGTCCTGTCTGAATTTGAAATAAACAAATTAAAGTACCTATGATAAGTCCCGCTAAAACGCCAAAAATAACTACAAGACCTCCTGTATAGAAATAAATTTTTCTAAGACTTTGCTTAGTCATGCCTAAAGAAATTAAAACCTTGGATTGTTCCTTTTTATCTAACTGAAGAATAATAATTGCTCCAGCCAAATTGAATGTTGTAATAAAAATCACCAGTCCGAAAATGAGATAAATCATCAATTTTTCGGTGTTTATCATCTTCCAAAAAGCTGCATTTTCTTCCTCTTTGGTGCTTATCTTAACATGTGTAAGCTTACCCTCTAAATCTTTTTTAACGACATTGGCGTTAGCACTATCTTTCAGTTTAATCACAATGCTATAAGCGGTACCTTTGGGCAGGTTTAGGAGTTCCTGAGTCAGCTCTATAGGAGCTATGACATAACTATTAAGTTGGTCTTTACCATTAAAAACCCCTATTGCAAAAACCTCTTTTTTGTTAAATATATCAGACTCTTTGTTTATAATACCTTTCCCCGGCTTAGGCATAAAAAGCTGTGCATAATCTCTATCAGACCCTACAGGAATGGAAAGCCTAGAGTTAAGCCCATTCTCCATAACAATATCATTGGTATAATCAAACGAAAGATAACTTCCGAAAAAAATACTATTCTGTATAGGATTAACCTTAGCATAAACCGAATCTACGCCTCTTATATAGGCTATTTCTCCATTATTATTATAGTCTAGATAGACCTTTTCTTCTATAACTTTAGAAAAAGATGATATGGATTTATTCTGTCCTAGTACATCAGTAATTTTATCTATATTCTCTAAGGTTTTTCCACGAGTGCTAGTAATGGTTAAATCGGCGTGTAAATCTTCTACTAAATCCTTATTGAGTTCTTCTAAACCTGAAAAAACAGACACAATAATAAACATAGCTGCTACCGCCACCATCATAGCTATAGCTGCCAAACCAGTAATAAAACTTACTGCTTGGCTACCTTTTTTTGCCAACAAATAACGCTTTGCTATATAAAAAGGAGTGTTTTTCAATGTTTTACTTTTTAGAGTATAGGGTTATCACCTTCTCCTTTTAGTTCTTTTTCTATTCTTTCTACTTCGTCTAAACTAGTGTCTAAATAAAAGCTTAACTGAGGAATTACACGAACCTGCTTTGCCATTTTATTGCCTATAAAATGACGATATTGAGATTTATTCGCCTCTATTTCTTTCATTATTGCTTCGCGATAATTCTGAGGAAAAATGCTTAGATAAATCTTAGCAATTCCTAAATCGGCTGTTACCTTTACATCAGAAACAGATATTAAAAATTGTGCTTTACTATCAGCCGCTTGTTTTCTAAAAAGCTCGGAAAAATCTTCCTGTATAATTTGAGCTATCTTTCTTTGTCTATTACTTTCCATAACTAGTGCAAAGTTAGTACATTTGTTTTAAATATACAGAAAATTGCAAAAGCGAACCTATAATAACAAAAGAGTTGTTTAGTATATAATTTTTTATTTTAACCATAGCATTAAATAAAAAACTGATAATAAAACAATTATATATCTATTACTTACTATACTTGCAGATTTTCAGTAAAAACACTTAAATAAAGTAATAAAAAATTTGGAGATTAAATAAAAAAGCGTATTTTTGCAAGCACAAAATTCAACCACTGAATTTTATAGGTCCTATAGCTCAGTTGGTTAGAGCACCTGACTCATAATCAGGTGGTCCCTGGTTCGAGCCCAGGTGGGACCACGACTTTGAAAGTTCAAACAAATCGTTTGAACTTTTTTTGTTTACATAACTAAAAGTTTTTGGAAACTATATTTTTTTTAATTTCAGTAAAACTTAGAAGTTTATTTTTTATTGGCTATTTGTTCTTTATATTTGTACGATATTTTCAGTACTGTGGAAGAAGAGGCTTTATTAGTTCTTATAGAAAAAGCAAAAAATAAGGATCAAAAATCTCAAACAAGGCTTATCAATAAGTTTTGGGTAAATGTGTTCTCCTTTGTGATGAAAAAAGTGAAGAATGAAACCGAAGCCGACGAAATTACAGTAAATATATTCTCTAAAGTGTTGTCAAAAATAGAGCTTTACGATCCTAATTTTCAATTCAAAACTTGGGTACTTACCATAGCCCAAAATACTATAATAGATTATTGGAGAAAAAAAAGTAGAGACAGTGAAACACCAATAGAATATATGGAAGAGTTTAGAAATACCTTGGCTAAATCTCCCGAAGAATTGATGATTTCAGAAGAAGAAGATAAAGAAATTGTTAAAGCTATAGAAACTTTAGAGGCTAATTATCAAGAAATTATCAATCTGAGGTTTTTTGAAGAAAAGAGTATTAAAGAAATTTCGGATATACTGAATATTTCGGTTTCTAATGCCAAAGTAAGAATAATGAGAGCTAAAAAAGTACTAAAGGAATTACTCAAAAATAACATCAATGGAAAATAATATACAAGAAAACAATACTGTAACGCAAAAACCAAAATGGATAAGAGTAAAGCTACCCACTGGTAAAAACTACCGTGAGTTGAGAACTCTTGTAGACAAATATAAACTCAATACTATTTGCCAGAGTGGTTCTTGTCCTAATATGGGCGAATGTTGGGGAGAAGGTACCGCCACTTTTATGATTTTAGGAAATATTTGTACTAGAAGTTGTGGTTTTTGTGGAGTTAAAACAGGGAAGCCTTTAGATGTTAACTGGGACGAACCAGAGAAGGTAGCTCGTTCTATAAAACTTATGAAAATAAAACATGCCGTACTTACCTCCGTAGATAGAGATGATTTGAAGGATATGGGCTCTATCCTATGGGCTGAAACAGTAAATGCCGTTCGCAGAATTTCGCCAACTACCACTATGGAAACTCTTATTCCCGACTTTCAAGGGATTACAAAACATATAGACCGTATCGTAGAGGTAGCCCCAGAAGTAGTTTCGCATAATATGGAAACGGTAAAAAGACTTACCAGAGAAGTGAGAATACAAGCTAAATATGAAAGAAGTTTAGAGGTTTTAAGATATTTAAAAGAAGCGGGACAACGCCGTACCAAAACAGGAATAATGCTAGGTTTAGGGGAAGAGAAAAATGAAGTATTCCAAACTATTGAGGATATTAGAAATGCTAATGTAGATGTTATTACTCTTGGGCAGTATTTACAACCTACGAAAAAACATTTACCTGTAAAAAGATTTATCACTCCAGAAGAGTTTGAAGAGTATGGCGTGTTTGCAAAGAGTCTAGGATTTCGCCATGTGGAAAGTTCTCCACTTGTAAGAAGTTCTTACCATGCAGAAAAGCATATCCATTAAGATTTATATCGCTCTAAAAAAAATGTCAAACAATAATTTTGAACTAGAGTTATTAGACCTTCATTGGATAAACAATACTGACGACCCTACAGACCTTTGCGCTCACGGATATGTATTTGTGAAAATAGGAAACGAAGTGGTTGCGAATAAAGATGATTTAGAAGTAGCTGTTAGCACCACAGCATTATATCTGTTAAGAACTCTTAAAAATAATTATAAAAAAGATGATTTTGCTAGTCAATTGCTTCCTTGTTGTGGTCATTTTTTTGTAGCTGATACGGAGAATGATAGAGCTTTAATCATAGGGTGTCCAAATGGAATTGATTGGATTATCATTCACACTGATGATGTTAAAGTTAAGCATATCACAGATAATGGTGAAGAAGCTATAATTGATAGAGAAAGGTATAAAGAATTAGTTTTGAACTTTGCAGATAAAGTTGAAGATTTTTATAAATCAAGTTTATCAAAGATAATCCCAGCTGATGATTTGGAGAAAAAAGGATATTTAGCGTTTTGGAGAGAGTGGCAAAAATTGAGAGAAGAATGGAGGTAAGATTTAAACTAACAGAATACAAATAGTTAAATCCTAATGGAAAAACAAACTCAAATACAAGGAGAACTAGATATATTTATTGATAAAGAGGCTAATGAAGTTTTAATTCATGGAACTCCAAAAGGATTAAAGTCGTTCGCCAAAGTTCTTCTACAACTTGCTGAACTAAATCAAAGTGAGATAGATGATGTATCTCTACCTGTCGGAGCTCGGGAGCATTATCGTCTTATACCAAATATAGATTTATCTAAAAGCTCTACCAATGTTATAGTTGGCAGACTTGATGCGAAGGGAAGTGGGGATTTTTATGAAAGATTCATCCCAAAGAAAAAACACTAAAAATTTGGAATTCGTTTTTAAAATTAAAAAAGGTGAAGCGTTAGCTTCACCTTTTACGTTTTATAAATATGTATAGTTTCTAGTTTTCTATAACTATTGTTTTTATCATTTTTTTATTTGCCTCCCATTCGGAGAATTGGTTGAGCTCTTTCATTAGGAGCGGAAGCACTAAAGCCAAAATACCCAAGTCGTCCACAACACCAATAGCGGGTATAAAATCTGGTAAAATGTCTATAGGCGAAATAATATAAACTAAGGCTATGGCAGGAAGTAAAACGTTCTTAACCGAAGGTTTATACTGTTTGCTAATGATGGCTTTTATCATTCGTAAAAGCTCGGGCATTCTTCTTAAAAGCCCTTTATGCTGAAACAAAGCCAATCCTAAAAACTTTAATCTAGATTTCATTTTTTATATGATTAAATAATTCGGGAACAGAATACTCAAAATCCGTTCCAAAATATTATTTGGCTATTGTTTCTACCAGTTGGTGTACATTGGCAGAGTTCCAATCGTTGGCGGTATCGTCCTTTTCTACAATTCTCCCCGTTTTGTCTATAATAAAAGTGGTAGGGAAGGATTTGGGCAGTAGCTTGTCCAAAATAGGGCTTTGGGCAATATAGACAGGGGCGGTATAGTGGTTATCTGCTAGAAATTGCTTCACTTTTTCCTCGTCGTCTTGCATAGCGATAAGTACAAAACTCATTTTGTCGTTTTGTTTATCGTAGAGTTTTTGGATAGAACCCCACTCTGCACGGCAAGGCGGGCACCAGCTCCCCCAAAAGTTAAGAAATAGCGTTTTACCTTTAAAGTTTTTTAGATTGGTATCAGGTACATTTACACCTTTTAGACTAATGTCAAACTCTTCATCAGTGATGAGTAAAGCATTGTCTAGCTTTTCTATGGCTGGTTTCATAAGAAGCTGACTCCTCACAAAATCTCCGAATTTAGAAAATAAAAATACCGACAATAGCAAGGCGGTGAGCAGTAAGAAAATGAAATTCTTTTTTAGAAAATTCATAGCAGGTATATTTAATTAAATTATAGCAGTTCTAAAATTTCGTTTAGGGTATCTTTACCTTTGTTTTTGGCATAGTAGACTTGTAAATCGTTGTAGAACTCCTCTTTAGAATAAGTTTCAGAAGAGGCTTTAAACTTTTCAAACAGCTCTACACCGTATTTAGGTCGAGGTCCCCAAGTTTTAATCACATTAAAGTTTTCATCTAAAATTAAGACTTTTGGGATAGACCTACCTCCGTTGGTTAAAAATTGGTCGATAAGAGAAGTGTCAGAATCTCTATAAAATAGTCTTACATCGTTTCTGCCTTCAAAAAAACGAGCCAATACAGGCACGAGCTGACTGGCATCTCCACACCAAGGCTCCGAAATAATGAGTATTTTACCATTGAATTTCTTAGCTTCCAAAGTTTTGAAATCTTCGTCCGTAGGCTTAAATGCCTTTAGCATACGGTTCATTCTTTGGAGTCCCAGTTCGTAGTAAGGCTTTTTCTCTGCCTCTTCTTCTGTTTTGGGGTGGTCTATTCTGTGGTGAGTTTCTTCTAAATAAGCCTCAAAAGAAACGGCTTTGTCCCAATAGTTTTTCATAACTACCGTCTTCTTATTTGGTTAATTAAAAATAAATCGGCAAGTACAAAAGCGGTAAGATTTTCTACCACAGGTACTGCACGAGGAAGCACGCAAGGGTCGTGTCTGCCTTTGCCTTCCACCGTTACTTTATGGCCTAGTTTATCCACGCTTTCTTGCGGTCTTAAAATGGTTGCCACAGGCTTAAAAGCCACACGGAAATAAATATCCATTCCGTTGGAAATGCCGCCTTGTATGCCACCTGATAGATTGGTCTTGGTAGAAAAATCAGTATTGAATAAATCGTTGTGTTCTTTACCCGTCATAGCAGCTCCGCAAAACCCACTGCCATACTCGAAGCCTTTAGCTGCATTGATGTTGAGCATCGCCTTAGCAAGTTCTGCCTGAAGTTTGCCAAATACAGGTTCGCCTATGCCTACAGGTAGATTTTTAACCACACAAGTGATGGTGCCTCCTATAGTATTGCCTTCTTTTTTAATCTCTTTAATTCGGTCAATCATTTCCTTTGCAACATTCTCGTCTGGGCAACGAATTTCGTTGCTTTCTGTTTTAGAAAAATCCAAATCTTGGTAAGGTTTTTCACAAAATATATTTCCTACGGAAGACACATAGGCGTGTATTTCAACCTCTTTAGGGAGAATGTTTTTTGCTAAAGCTCCAGCGGCTACCCAATTGATGGTTTCTCTAGCCGAGGATTTGCCTCCGCCACGGTGGTCTCTATGTCCGAATTTTTGGTCGTAAGTAAAATCGGCGTGGCTAGGGCGATAGGCAGATGCTAAGTGATCGTAATCTTTACTTTTTTGATTTTCATTTTCTATAATAAAGCCTATTGGAGTGCCTGTGGTTTTGCCTTCAAAAATACCAGACAGAAATTTCACCGTGTCGCTTTCCTTTCTTTGGGTTACAATGGCAGACTGCCCAGGTTTTCTTCTGTCTAATTCTTTCTGTACGGCGTCTAAATCTACTTCTATCCCCGCAGGAAAATTGGTGATGATGCCTCCGTAAGCTAAACCGTGACTTTCTCCAAAGGTATTCAAAGAAAGAAAATTACCTAATTGATTATGCATATTGCAAAGTTAATATTTTATGAGGTTATAATTAAGGATATTTATCCTTTGGCTAAAGATTCAAACTCTACTAATACAGGAAAATGGTCGCTATAACCACCCAAATACCTCGTTCCAGAGTAGGTTCTGAAAGGTCTGTTTTTCATTTTATCCCAGTTTTTTATCTCGGTTGGGTTAAATACTTCCGCTTTTTTATAGGTTAGTCCGAAGGAAGTTTGAAAAAAATCTCTTGAAAACATAATTTGGTCAAATAGCAATCCTTCTTTTTTGTGGTAAGTGGAGTAGTCCCCTAAATAATACAATGCCGAAAACGGATTGTGTAATAGCTCTAAAATACCCTCGTGGTAAGTAAACTGAATGAGGTTGTCTTCGTTAGGGTTTTCATTAAAATCTCCCAATACGAGTACCGCTTCTTTATCTTTGATGATGATGTTTTCTATCAAAGCGTTGATGTTTTCTAAAATTTCATTTCGTTTAGGGAGGTTAATGTCTTGCTCTCTTTTGGAAGGTAGATGCATTACAAAACAATGGAATGTTTCTCCGTTATATTCTAATACAGAATGTAGAACATCTCTGGTGGTGTCTTCATAAAGTTCTCCTTGTTCGTTTTTCATTTCAAACTTAAACCTGATGGGTTCAGAGTGCTTCACCGTGATTTTGTTTTTATCGTAAAGAAGAGCGACATCTATGCCTCTTTCGTCAGGAGATTCGTAGTGCAGATAGTGATAGTTTCCACCAAAAACAGGTTTCGCTAATAAGTCTTCTAGCACTGTTTTATTTCCTATTTCGGCTAGTCCCACTAATATAGGAAGTGTGTTGTGGTATTGATTTATAAGTTCAAAAATGTGTGCTGTTTTATGGAGTTTGTTGTGGTATTTGTAATTATCCCAATGAGGTAAATATGGTGTGTGTGGTGGAAAAAAATTTTCCACATTATAAAAAGCAACAATTTCTTTTTTTGTGTTCATTATTTAAAGACTTTAGTGGTCTTATGACTAAGTGAAAAGTTTAAAAAAGCCCTCAAATCATCGAGAGCTTTTTTAGTTTGATTATTTCTTTTCTGGGATATTGGCTAAAATTTCTTTCAGAAACTTCCAAAACTTCTGTGTTGAAGAAATGCTTGCTCTTTCATCAGGAGAGTGAGCCCCTTTGATGGTTGGTCCAAAACTTACCATTTCCATTTTAGGGTAATTAGCACCAATAATTCCGCACTCTAGACCAGCGTGGCAAGCCACTACATTAGGTTTAGAATTAAATTCTCTCTGGTAGATTTCTTCCATTACTTTAATGATTTCAGCTCCTGGCTTTGGCTTCCACCCAGGATATGAACCACTGAATTTTACTTCCATTCCTGCTAGTTCAAAACTTGCTCGGAGTTGGTTGGCTACTGCTAATTTGCTAGACTCCACAGACGAACGAGAAAGGTTGAGGATTTGTAAAGCTCCATCTTTGAGTTCCACTCTAGCGATATTATTAGAAGCCTCCACCAAGTCTTCTACATCTGGAGACATACGGTAAACCCCATTGTGAGCAGCATTAAGGGCTAAAATTATTTTAGAACTATCTTCTACGCTTAGAGCGTTACCTTCTATATCACAAGATTCTATACTGATATTTAAGTCTTTTTCTAGTGTAGCAAATTCCTCTAATATTTCAGACTTTAAAGTTTCAAATTCGGTAGCAAATGCCTCTTTATTAGCAACTAAAACAGACACGCTACCTTCTCTTGGGATAGCATTTCTAAGGCTTCCTGCGTCTATACTTACTAATCTAGGTTCGTTATTAACGGCTAACATTAAGAACCTTGCCAAAATCTTGTTAGCGTTACCTAGCCCTTTGTGTATATCCATTCCAGAATGACCTCCTTTAAGACCTTTTACGGTAATTCTGAAGCCGTTTTCTGTTACTTTTTGAGTATTGTATTTTTGAGTGGCGGTAACATCTATTCCTCCGGCGCAGCCTATGTCAATCTCATCGTCTTCTTCTGTATCTAGGTTGAGGAGAATTTCTCCGTTTAGAGTGTTAGGCTCTAGTCCAAACGCTCCAGTCATACCTGTTTCTTCATCTATTGTAAATAGGGCCTCTAATGCAGGGTGAGCAATATCTGTACTTTCTAGGATACTCATAATTGCAGCAACGCCTAGACCATTATCTGCTCCTAGAGTGGTTCCTTTGGCTCTTACCCAATCGCCATCTACATACATTTCAATCCCTTGGTTATCAAAATCAAAATTAACATCGTTATTTTTTTGGCAAACCATATCTAGGTGAGATTGGAGGACAATAGGCTGTCTGTTCTCCATACCTTGTGTAGCAGGTTTTCTAATGATGACGTTTCCTGTTTTATCTACAGAAGTTTCTAAGCCTAAGTTTTCTCCAAAATTTTTGATGAAATTTATAACCCTTTCCTCCTTTTTTGAAGGTCTAGGGACTGCATTAAGAGCAGAGAAATTTTTCCAAATTATTTGTGGTTCTATTTGTGATAAACTCATAATTGATATATCTTTTTTTTATTTTTCCAAAGTTACAAAAAATCCGCTGATGTCTAGATGTTCTAGTTGAAATGAGAAGATACCAAACGGTTAGTTCATAGAAACATCTTCGGGCGTGTTAGCCCAAATTAGATGAAGCCCACCCAAATTTTCCATAATATTCTTCCAAAGAGTGTGGCTGAAACTTGCGGTCAAATCTACCTCATAGTTTTCTACAGGAATCCAATATTTATTCTCTATTTCTGTGTCCAATTGCATGGCTCCCCAACCAGAATAGCCATAGAATATTTTTATGTCCTCAGGGGCGATGGTTCCCATCATGATTGCACCGATGACTTTAGAGGCGTTTTCTGTAAAGGTGTAGCCCTCTGTAATCTTTTCGGTGTCTAAGGCAGGTTCATTTCCTTTAATAATGAAAAACATTTGAGTAATACCTACAGGACCACCTGAATAAACTTCTAACTTCGGTGATAAGGATTTCTGAAAATGATGACTTAACACAGGATTTTTCTTGTTGAGAATAAGTCCAAATGCTCCTTCCTCGTCGTGATTGATGATTAAAACGACCGAACGAGAAAATATATCCCCAGAAACATCAGGAGTAGAAATTAAAATTTTACCTTTGTAAGACCGATTCATAACCCAAAAGTAAATAAAATTTATGGAAAATCTACACGATAAAAGAAAAGTTTATGATAAAGGTGCTTTGTTAGAAGAGCAAGTGAAACCTAACCCAATAGAGCAATTTAGAGATTGGTTTTCTGATGCTGAGGAACACCCTGCCATTGCTGAGGCTAATGCTATGAGTATTTCTACCATGGATAAAGACGGTTGTCCTAGAACGAGAATGGTACTGCTAAAGGCATACACTTGGGAAGGTTTTATTTTTTACACCAACTATGATAGCCAAAAAGGGAAAGCCATAGAGGAGCATCATAGGGCGTGTTTACATTTCTTTTATCCACCGTTAGAGCGTCAGATTATAATTAAAGCTAATATAGAACGCTTGGCGGAAAATTTAAGTGATGGTTACTTTCACTCTCGTCCTAGAGGAAGCCAGTTGGGAGCAGTAGTATCGCCACAAAGTCAAGTGATACCTGATAGAAATTTTCTAGAAAATAAACTTCAATTACTAGAAAAAGAATTAGAAGGAAAGGAAATCCCAAGACCCGAAAACTGGGGTGGCTACTTGGCAAAGCCTTACGAAATAGAGTTTTGGCAAGGAAGACCCAACAGGTTACACGATAGAATAGTCTATAAATTAACTGATGATTTTGATTGGCAAATAGTTAGATTAGCACCTTAAAAATTTGAGTATCCAATCAAAATAATGTAGATTTGGCAGTATCTGTATAATTAAAATCTATTTTTATGAAATATAAATTGTTTTCTTTAGCACTAGCTTTCGGTCTTTTTGGAAATGCGTCAGCACAGGAAACTCAAAAAAACTCGGACGAAATATTGGTTAAGCTATCTAATTTACCATTGCATTGCATACGCTGTGAGTATCCTAACAAAACAGGACATATGATAAATGGGGAGCAAGATGTTGTTTTAACGCCTCGCCAATTACACCCTGTATTTTATGGTTGTTTAGATTGGCATAGTAGTGTTCACGGGCACTGGATGTTAGTGAAACTCATTAAAACGAGACCTGATATTTCTAATTATCAAGAAATTGTGAAAATATTAGATGAGTCTTTCAATTTAGAAAAGATAGAAGCAGAGGCCAATTATTTTAATAAATACAAAGGTTCTAATGTATTTGAACGGACTTATGGTTGGGCGTGGCTACTGAAATTAGACCAAGAATTAGCTACGTGGGATAGTCCTCTAGGGAAACAATGGCACGAAAAACTGCAACCATTAACACGAAAAATAGTCTCTCTTTGGAAAGATTATTTACCGAAACAGACTTATCCTAATAGAGTAGGAACGCACCCTAACACGGCGTTTGCTCTTGGTTTTGCGATTGATTGGGCTAGAACAACAAATAATAGCGTTTTTGAACAAGAATTGATACAAAAATCAAAGCAATTTTTTTTGGAAGACCGTTTAATTCCAGCTCATTTAGAACCTAATGGCTCGGATTTTTTCTCTCCAAGTTTAGAAACGGCAGCATTGATGTCTAGAATTTTACCTCAAAAGGAATATGTAAAGTGGCTTGACCAATTTTTTGATAAAAGAGGAGTGGAGAACATTATTAAAGCTCCCATTATTAGTGATGTTAAAGATTATCAAATTGTACATTTGGTAGGGCTTTCGTTTTCTAAGTCTTGGTGTATGAAACGCATTTCTAACGCTTTACCGAAGCATCATCCGTTAAAAGAAAAATTTAAAATAACCTCGGAAAAATTATTGTCAAATGGGTTGCCTCTTATTTTTGAAAGCGATTATGGCGGAGACCACTGGTTGGCATCTTTTGCCCTAATGGCTATGGAATAGTTTAGAAGTATTCTCTTGAGAAATAAAATAAGGTCTTCTCATTATTTTGGGGAAGGCTTATTTTTTTGAGATGATGATGCCAAACAAAATAAAAAATCGCTCTTGTCTTTACAAAAGCGATTGGTTTATTATTTCCTAAAATGAAATAAATTATTTTTTCTTAGCACCTGCTACAGCATCAGCAAGCTCAGAACCAGCTTTAAATTTAGCTACTTTTTTAGCAGGGATTTTAATAGCTTTTTTAGTGGCAGGGTTGATACCTTGTCTAGCAGCTCTTTCAGCTACAGAAAAAGTTCCAAAACCAACTAAAGAAACTTTACCATCTTTTTTCTTAAGAGTTTCAGTTACAGCGTTAACAAAAGATTCTAGAGCTTTCTTTGCAGCAGCTTTTGTAATTTCGGCATCTTTTGCCATTACGTCGATTAATTCAGACTTGTTCATAATGTTATAATTAAAAGTTAAGTTCTTATTGATAGCAAATATAAAAGTTTTTTTGAAGTTTACAAATTTTTTATAGAAAAATAATTTTAAATTGATAAAATCTGCCTTTTTCTTTCCAATTTTTTTAAACTTATTTTTGGTTTTATATAGGCTTTATAAGCTGTGTTTTATTTTTAAGTGTTTGTTTTATAGTTGTTTAATTATATTTAATTTAATTGTTGTTAAATTGAATAATACAAAAAAATACCACATCTAAAAATAGAGACTGTTTTGATAATTTGGTTTAAATTTGCAGCATGTTAATAGAAGTATTTAAATCAAAGATTCATAGAGTAAAGGTGACAGAGTCTGACCTTAACTATATAGGTAGCATCACAATAGATGAGGAGCTTATAGAAGCGGCGGGTATTGTAGTGGGCGAAAGAGTTTATATCGTAAATGTGAACAATGGGGAGCGTTTTGATACCTATGTAATTAAAGGTAAGAGAAAATCTGGAGAGGTTTGTCTCAATGGTCCTGCTGCGAGAAAGGTGCAGAAGGGAGATATCATCATCATTATTTCTTATGCACAGATGACTCCAGAAGAAGCACAGAATTTCCAACCTAAAATTGTTTTCCCTAACGAGGAAACTAACCTACTTACTTAGATGACGGCTAAAAGTAATCATAATCCGTTTAAGACATTACTTACCATAGTTGTATCTATTGGTTTTGCGGGATTGTTTATGTGGTTAGCGGTAAAGGGACTAGATTTGGAAAGCATCAAGCAATCTCTTGCCAAAGCAAATTATTTTTGGGTAGCCGTGGCCGCTTTTTTTGGAGTGCTGGCGTATTGGGTGAGAGCGATACGCTGGAGTTTACTACTAGAACCTATGGGATATACTATTTCTAATGCTAATGCACTTTGGACTTTATCCTTTGGTTATTTAATGAATCTTACCATTCCTAGAAGTGGCGAAGTAGCAAGAGCGACCGCCCTCTATGGTGTTGAAAAAGTGCCTGTGGATAAATCGTTTGGAACTATTATTTTAGAGAGAGTAGTAGATTTAGTGTGTATGGGGCTTTTTTTAGCATTGACTCTATTGTTTAAATACGATGCTATACTTTCTTTCTACAAGATGGCATCGGCACAAAAACAAGAACAGCAATCAATACAAGAAGGGAATTCATATAGTATGATTATTTCTTTAGTTTTATTGATGTTGGGAGCGTTGTTTTTAGTTCTTTTTAGAGAAAAGATACAGCAGACTACAATATATCAGAAAGTAATAAGTTTTATTAAAGGAATTATAGACGGATTAAAGACCATCTTTCAAATCAGGCAAAGGTTGAAGTTTATCCTTTTATCTTTAGGGATTTGGGTATGCTACTATCTAGCAGCATATTTGGTTTGTTTTGCTTTGCCCGAAACATCTAACTTAGGTATAGCAGATGGTTTCTTTATAATTGTGGTAGGAACATTAGGAATGATGGTTCCCGCAAGTGGTGGGATAGGAGCTTTCCATTTCGCACTTAAGATAGGGTTTATGGCGTTGTTTCTATCGTTTGGGTTGTCGCCAGAAAAAGGTGGCGAGATAGGTTTGTCTTATGCGTTTATATCTCATACAATGCAGTTGGTAATTATGCTAGTGATGGGACTTATCGCAATTCCTATGTTGGCGAAGGCTAAGAAAATAGCATTCAAATAATGATTTAATATTTTGAAAAAGGTATTTTTATTTTTAGGATTAGTTGTAAGTGTGTTGGTATCGGCTCAAGACGGTACTACGGTTTATAATTTCCTCAATATGCCTTTTTCTGCAAGACAAGCCGTTTTAGGTGAGGCGGTTTCGGTAAGAGATTACGACCAAAACTTGGCGGCAGTTAATCCAGCGTTGCTTAATGTGGAGATGGATTCTAGATTATCCGTAAACTACGCTAGCTATTTGGCTGGTGCTCATTATGGTACAGTGAGCTATGCTAAAGACTTGGAATATGGGCATTTAGTTTCTGCCAATGTAAGGTATTTGGATTATGGTAATATGCCTAGAACAGATGAGTTTGGGAATATCAATGGCGATTTTTCTGCGATAGACGCCTCTTTAGGTCTGGGTTATGCCTATCAGTTTGAAGATAATTGGACGATAGGCTCTAATCTTAATCTAGTAACTTCCAAAATAGACAATTATAATTCTATGGCGGTAGTTGGGAGTCTAGGAGTGGCTTATCATAATGATAAATCTAAAGAAACCGTGGGTCTAGTCATAAGAAATTTTGGCTATCAATTCAAGACTTATAATGGGGTTAGGGAAAAGTTGCCATTAAGGATAGATTTAGGCTATACCAAACAACTAGACGAATTTCCTTTAGCATTTACTATTACTGCACAAAATCTACAAAAATGGAATATTTCTCAAGATTATAACAGAAACGGACAAGAAACTAGATGGACGAGGAAATTGTTTGACCACTTTTCGTTTGGAGCAGAGCTGTTTCCTGAACAAAGTTTTAACCTTCGTTTGGGGTATAATGTGAAACGAGGGAATGAGTTAAGTATAGAGGAACAAAGGAGTTTCACAGGATTATCTTTTGGATTTGGATTAAAGGTGTCTTACTTCCGTTTTGATTATACCCATAGTCGTTATCACAATGCGTCTAACTTTAATTTGTTGGGAGTTTCGTTAGATTTAGTTGAGTTAAGTGGCTACAGAAGATAATAAAAATTAAAAACAACTATGATGACAAAATTACCCGTAATCGCTATAGATGGCTATTCTTCCACAGGGAAAAGTTCTATTTCTAAGGAAATAGCTAAAAGATTGGGGATTATCCATTTAGATACAGGGGCTTTATATAGAGCCATTACTTATTTTGCCCTTCAGAACTGTCCTTCCTCTGATGGGTTTGATTCTAGTGCTTTACTAGGGCAGTTGCCCAATATTCATTTAGAATTTAAGGAAGAACAGCACCAGTTATCTCTTTTCCTTAATGGGGAGAATGTGGCAGAAAAAATCCGTTCTATAGAGGTGAATCAAAAAGTGAGTGATGTTGCTAAAATGCCCGAAGTAAGAAGCTTTCTGTTACAAACTCAAAGGGATATTGCGGCTAACGGAGGCGTGGTAATGGACGGTAGGGACATAGGCAGTGTGGTACTTCCGAATGCTGATTATAAGTTTTTTCTCACGGCGAGTGTTGAAGAAAGAACTAAACGAAGATTTCTAGAACTAAAGGCTTCTGGTACAGAAACTACAATGGACGAAGTGAGAGCCAACCTTATTGAACGAGATAAAAAAGACTCGGAGCGGGCGGTGGCTCCTTTAGTCCAAACAGAAGACGCTATTGGTATAGACAATACCAATTTAGATAAAGAGCAGACAATAGAAGCTATTTTAAGCTATATTAAAAAATAAAAAAGAGAGGGTTTTTCCTCTCTTTTGTGTTTATGATAAGTATTGGTCTAGTGTTCTTTTAGTTGAAGCAACATCGTGTACTCGCAGAATACTAGCCCCTTGTTGGAGGACTTTTAGATGTAGTTGTTGCGTTTCTTCGTCTATTTCCATTGGTGATTTGCCCAAAGGTTTATAGATAAATGATTTTCTAGAGATGCCAATCAGTATAGGGTATCTTCCAAATCCGATATGTTCTACCTCGTCTATCATTGTCATTTGGTCTTCTATGGTTTTGCCGAACCCAAATCCAGGGTCTAATATCACATCGTGAACACCCAAAGATTTCAACTGATTTATTTTTTCAGAAAAATAGAAATTAATGCTTTTAGTAATATCATCGTAGGCTATTTTCTCGTGCATAGCTTGATATTCTGGGTTAATATGCATCAGTACATAAGGGAGTTTTAGCTGGGCTACGGTTTTCCATACTTTGGGGTCAAACTGTCCACCAGAAATATCATTGATGAGGTCTATACCATCCTCGTAACCAAAATGCATTACTTCACTATAAAAGGTGTCTAAAGAAATGAGTGCTTCGGGGAATTCTTTTTTTATAAGACTGATGAGATTTCCTATGCGTTTAATTTCCTCTTGTGCCGAAATTAGTTGGGCATTGGGGCGTGTAGATTGAGCTCCCAAATCAATAAACGAAGCCCCTTCTTTAAGCATTTTTTCAGTTTGAATTAAAGCGGAAGTTTCTGTATTGAATTTTCCGCCATCAGAAAAAGAATCTGGGGTAAGGTTAAGAATACCCATAATTTTGGGAGTAGAAAAATCTACAAGTCTTCCCCTGCAGTTGATAGAGTGAGTTTTCATCAATAATAATTTATTTTAGAACAACCAATTTACAATAATAGGAGCTAATAATGCCGTGAAAATACCATTGAGTATCAGTCCTACACTTGCAAAACCTGCGTGTTTTTCGCTCATTTCTATTGCCATCATTACGCCCAATCCATGTGAAGATGCCCCTAGAGAAATGCTTTGCCCCATAGGGCTACTTATTTTGGTGTACTTTAGAACTTGCAATCCTATAATGCCACCCACCAATCCTGTAATGATAACGGAAGCTACCGTAAGCGGAACAATGCCCCCTACGGTGTTAGAAACTTCTATGGCAAGTGGTGTAGTGATGGATTTTGGGGCTAACGAAATTATTACCTCTCTTTTAGCACCTAAAAGTTTAGCTATGGAGCAAACACTTAGGATGCCCACGATACTTCCAAACAAATGTGAGATAAGAATAGGAATGAGTTGTTTCTTAATTCTTTCTAGCTGTAAATAGAGTGGCACTGCAAGAGCAACTACAGAAGGTTTAAGCCAAAAATCTATGTAGTTACCTGCTACAGCATAGGTGTTGTAAGGGATATTAAATACCATTAGATAACCAATAATAACAGCGGAGGCAATAAGTACTGGATTGAGAAAAGGCGATTGTATTTTTCGGTTGAGCATAATGGTGCTGTAGTATATTACAAAAGTAAACCCCAATAGCCAGAGTGGATTTTCTAAAAAGCTAATCATCACTATTTTAATTTTTTACGAATGAATTGGTAAACCTTGCCCGTTACTAAAATCACCAAAGCACTACTGATTATAATGGATATCATAATAGGAATAATGTTATCCCATAGCAAATCAAAATAGAGCATTATTGCGACACATACAGGGATGAAGAATAATCCTAGATTACCCAAAAGAAAGTCCGAAATACCTTTGACCCATTCTAATTTTATCCATTTTTTGTGGAGTGCAAAAGTGAGTAGAAACATACCGATAAGGCTGGAGGGAAATTTAGTTCCAGTAAGGAAAACTACCAACTCTCCCAATGCTAAAAACCCTAAAATAATGGCACAATATCTAGCTAAAATCATAAAATTTATTTTGTTTGGCAAATATAGTATTATTGCATATATTTTTTTGTTTAAATATATTCTACCGTTCTGTATTCTCTTGGGTTTAAATTAAAAGTTGTTGATTTTCTAGGTGAAATAATTTTTTTTTAAAAAAAAATACTATATTTGCACAAATAATAAAAAGATGAAAAAAATTTATTTACTAGTGGCTTCTCTTTCTGTGGGGATGGCCTTGTCTCAGACAGGGAATGTGGGTATAAATACGGAAAACCCTAATGCTACTTTGGATGTGGTAGGAGCCCCTACTAATTCACAAAGTTTGGATGGTATTATAGCTCCAAGAGTGACTGGAGAGCAATTGAGAGCTAAGACCTATACAAATAATCAGACGGGAGCGTTAGTTTATGTGACACTTGCAGATCCTAGTCCGGCAGGGCAGACTGTTGATGTGACAACTAGCGGTTATTACTATTTTGATGGCACTGCATCTGTTAATAAATGGGTAAGGGTTGTTACTCCAGACGGTAATCCTGTGGATTGGCATGTTGATGGGAATAATGGTACAGTGGCTGGGAAAAATTTTGTAGGAACGAGAGATAATATTGCTTTGATGTTTAAAGTGAATATGGTAAATTCTGGCTTTATTTCTCAGTTTAAAGATAATACAACTACTCCATCAGGTGCGAATGTTTCATTAGGTTATGAATCATTGCCTTTGGCACCTACTGTACCAGCTACTTCTCCTGCTACGGGGGCTATTCGTCAGAACGTAGCATTAGGTTGGCAGGCGTTAGGTACAACTACGGTTACAGGTCCACTAATCCAAAATATAGCGGTTGGAGATAGAACTTTAAGATCTTTACAACAAGGAGGAACAAATATTGCAATAGGGAATAAAGCAATGCAAAATGCTACTGCAGGTAACTCTAATATAGCAATAGGGGTTAATGCTCTTCATAGTTTAAGTGCTGCAGATAACTGGGGGAACATAGCTTTGGGGTATAGAGTCGCAGAAAATATGACAGGAGGTAGAGATAATATTTTTTTGAAAAACTTTACTGCTATTAATAATCAAGGGGATAATTTTAAAAGTGGTAGTAATAATGTTTTTATAGGTAAAGATTCAGGGTTTGGTACTCTAACAGGTAATAGCAATATAGCTATAGGTGTTGCTTCTAGTCTTTTAGATGCTAAGGATGGGCAGATAAATATAGGTAATGTTATTTTTGGTGCAGGGGCTGGTTCTGGCGTAGCACAGACAGAGAAAAAAGTTGGTATTGCAACTAATAAAGAAACACCAGCTACGGAAACATTCCATGTTAATGGTACTGCTAGGATAGCTGATTTACCTCTAAATGGAGCAACTTCTGCCATAAATACCAAAACAGATGGTACGGCTTCTACTGCTAAAGACCAAACTTTTACTGCTGTTAAGACTGTAGTGGTGGATGCAAATGGTGTTTTGGGTACAGTAAGTGGATTGCCTACTGTTGAAGATTCTTCTAATACTTTGATTAATAGATCTTATGAGAAGTGTACTAAAGGACCTATAGGAGATGGGGTTAATAATACTTCACAAGTTATAACATTTTATGATTATGAGTTTAGATATACAGATGTTGGTTGGGGTACAGGGAATATAGAAGTTAGAAAAACTACATTACCTAGTCGTTGGGCAAAAAATGAGAAGATTGGAGGAACTACTCTAGCTTCTGCTGGGGACTTTGATGTTAAACAGAGTTGGACTAATATTATGTCTGTTGCTTTTCAGACTAGTAAATCGGGAATAGGACAGTTTATTGTAGAGAGTACAGGACAAGCATTTGAATACAGAGTATTAACTCTTAATGCAAATGGGAATAAAGTATATACTTTTTGTGCTAAGATGCTTTCAAACTAGAAACGCATACAAAAATTTGATGGAAAAGGCTATCCAAACTTTGGGTAGCTTTTTCTTTTTTATAATGTGTGAATTTTAAAATATTATGTAAATTTGGGGCTATGATAAAGGCAAAACAGATACATAAATACTACGGTGATTTAGAGGTACTAAAAGGGGTAGATATAGAGATAAAACCAGCGGAGGTGGTCTCTATAGTAGGGGAATCTGGTGCAGGTAAATCTACACTATTACATATTTTAGGAACGCTAGATATGCCGTCTGATGTGGGGATATATGGTACGGAAATAAGCATCGCTGGGCAATCTTTTCTCACGATGAACGATAAAGATTTGTCTAAATTTAGAAACGAAAATATAGGTTTTGTGTTCCAAAGCCACCAGTTGTTGCCAGAGTTTACCGCCTTGGAAAATGTTCTATTACCTATTAAAATAGCAGGGAAGCCTGACAAAGACTATATAGAAAAAGCACACGCATTATTTGAAGAACTTAAAATAGCAGAGAGAATTAACCACAAACCTAAACAACTTTCTGGAGGAGAGGCACAAAGAGTAGCGGTAATTAGAGCGTTAATAGGCAGTCCTAAAGTGATTTTTGCTGATGAGCCTACAGGGAATTTAGACTCTAAAAACGCTGATGCGTTACATCAATTATTTTTTGACCTTAGAGACAAATATCAGCAGACATTCATCATTGTAACGCATAATAACACACTTGCAGATAGCACAGACAGAAAACTCGTTATGAAAGATGGGTTGATACTATAAAAAATTATTTAAACCTAGACTTAGATGTCCATAAAAAATCTATCGGAAGACGACCGCCCTAGAGAGAAATTCTTAACCAAAGGTAGAGATGTTTTATCTGATGCAGAATTATTAGCGATTATTATGGGAAGTGGCAATAGGGAAGAGTCGGCAGTAGATTTGGCGAGAAGAATTTTGCAAACTTATGGGCATAATTGGAATGCGTTGAGTGAAGTAGGCGTTGCGGATTTGATGAAGTTTAGAGGTGTAGGAGAAGCCAAAGCCATTAGTATTGCAACGGCTCTCGAAATAGGCAGACGGCGAGCAATGCAGGAACAACCCAAAAGGTTGCAGATTACGCAAAGTACAGACATATTTGAAATGTTGTCCCCACATTTAAGCGATTTACCTAATGAGGAATTTTGGGTAATATTTCTTAATCAAAGTAATAAAGTTTTACAGAAGAAACCTTTATCTAAAGGCGGAATATCAGGTACAGTAGTAGATGTAAGGTTGATGTTCAAAATGGCGTTAGAGCATTATGCTACGGCTATTATAGTGGTACACAATCACCCATCGGGGAGTGTTTCACCTAGTGAGAAGGATTTGGAAATCACTAAGAAAATAAAAGAAGCGGGAGTTTTGTTGGATATTAGATTGTTAGACCATATCATTATTGCTAAAAATAAATACTTTAGTTTCGCAGATGAAGGCGTGTTATAAGATGCGGTTGTTGAAAAATCATCAGATTCATATTGAAAAATATACTCAATGTTTAAGAGTTTCCGAACAGTATCATTTTCAAGCAGAAGCAGTTTACCTTAATACTTTAAATAGTGGGAATTGGGAAGTCGTAGTTTTGGGAGATTATGAAGCTGTAATGCCTGTCCCGATTATCAAAAAGTTTGGGGTTAAATGGGTGTTATTTCCTCCGTTTTTACAGCAGTTGGGTGTTTTTTCAAAAAAGGACAATTTGGAGATTAACGAGTTATTTTTTAGTTTTTTGAAAAACAATTATAGGGTAATTTATTATGCATTTAATACTAAAAATAAATTGAATTTAAAGCAGTGGAGGAAGAACTATAGACTTTCTAAATCCTCTTACGCAGAAGTGTTTAGTAACTATTCCAACAGCCGAAAGAGAAATCTTAAATCCCCAAAAAATAACGAAATTAAAATTTCCTTACCAGAAAATTTATCAGAAATAAAACCTTTCTTTTTTCAATTTGTAGAGTGGTTATCATCGGACAGATTGAAAGAAAAGTATTTCAAACACTTAGAATATTTAGAGCAAAAAAAACTACTAGAAATTTATGCAGCTAGAGATTTGCAAGGGGCTTTGCTTTCCGTAGCGGTAATTTCTAATTTGGGCGAAGAGAAGGCTTTGCTCTGTTTCATAAATAATAAAAATCAAAAGATCAATGCGCCTTCGGTAGTTTTAGACGAAATTATCAAACAGTCTATTGAAACTCATCAGTTTAATTTCTTTGGAAGTAATATTCCTTCTGTGGAGCAGTTTAATCAGCGTTTTGGAGCGGTTTTAGAGAAATATCCAGTCTATCATCAATCCAAAAAACAACTTCTTTTACAATTTATAGGGTTGCATTAGAAAGACTGTTTTTAAAATCAGTTTAAATCACTAACTTTGCCCTTATTTTTTCTGAAAAATGAGTTATAAAGAATTTTTGCCGTATGCATTTGCTTTGGTGTTGGCGTTTCCCTTTTTAGTTTTTATTAGACAGGGGCTTCATTACTATATGAAAGCGAAAGCAAAGGAATTGGAACTTTTAACTTTAAAAAAAGGGAAAGAAATAAATACACAGGCTCACGAGAGAATGGCGATTTTTTTGGAGCGTATAAAACCTGCTTATCTTATCCAAAATTTTGATAAAAACTTAGCTACTCACGAGTTTTTGTATTTAACGGAGAAAAATATCAATCAAGAGTTTGAATACAACATCTCTCAACAAATCTATATAGATAAAGTGATTTGGGAAAATATAACCGATGCTAAAAATAGTATAATTAAGCAGCTCAAAGATACTTATCAAGGGCTTAATGAGGCTAGTTTAGAGGAGTTTAAGACTGTTTTTCTGATGAGTTATATCAATGGAGAAGATTACATCGGTCTTTGCCTAGACGAGTTGAGGAAAGAAATGTTAAAAGCAAAATAAAATTAAATATAATCAAATGATTCCAAGTTTTAAAGCACACCCGTGGCACGGTATTTCTGCGGGAGAAAAAGCACCAGAAGTGGTAACAGTATATGTAGAGATTGTACCTTCGGACACTATTAAATACGAAGTGGATAAAGAAAGTGGTTATTTAAAAGTAGATAGGCCACAGAAATTTTCTAACATTATTCCAGCTTTGTATGGTTTTATCCCAAGAACTTATTGCGATGAGGAAGTAAAGAAATTGGCAGTAGAAAGCGGTGCTAAAGATGTTACTATGGGAGACCACGACCCACTTGATATTTGCGTGTTGAGTTCACACCATATTCAGTCAGGTAATTTATTGATGGACGCTATTCCAATCGGTGGGTTTAAGATGATAGACAAGGGCGAAGCTGACGATAAAATTATAGCAGTAATGGTGGGCGACCAGTCTTATGGACACATCAGAGATATTTCTGAACTTCCAGAGGCGGAGATTAAGAGACTAAAACACTACTTTTTGACATATAAAAACTTACCTTACGAAGAAGCATCTTGTAGAATAGATGAAACTTACGGAGCAGAACACGCTAAAAAAGTAGTAGAGGCATCTCTTAAAGATTATCAAACAAACTACGGAGAATAATTTTTAAGACTTATAGTAAAAACTAAGGAAGAAGAACCTAAAAACTGAATAATATTCGGTGGAGGTTCTTTTTCTATTTTTAAATAAACGAGTAAATATTTGTTTTATAAATTCATTTTTACTTATTTTTGACCAATGGAAAATTTCATAGTATCTGCGAGAAAATATCGTCCACAAGAGTTTGACACTGTTGTGGGGCAGTCGCATATTACAGATACTTTGGAGCACGCCATTGCCGAAAACCAGTTGGCTCAGGCATTGTTATTCTGTGGTCCTCGTGGCGTAGGTAAAACAACTTGTGCAAGGATTTTAGCCAGAAAGATTAACGAAAAAGACGGCGCTACGAGCGAAGATGGTTTTTCTTATAATATCTTTGAACTAGATGCCGCGTCTAACAACTCTGTAGATGATATACGAGAACTTACTGACCAAGTGCGTTATGCACCGCAAGTAGGCAAGTATAAGGTATATATTATAGATGAGGTGCATATGTTGTCTTCACAGGCATTTAATGCATTTCTTAAGACTTTAGAAGAGCCACCTGCACACGCTATTTTTATCTTAGCAACTACGGAGAAACATAAGATTATCCCTACCATTCTGTCTAGATGTCAGATTTATGATTTCAAGAGAATTACCATAGAGGATATCCAAGCACACCTTAAGAAAATAGCAGATAAAGAAGGTATTAGCTACGAAGACGATGCGCTTTTCCTTATTGCTCAAAAGGCAGATGGAGCCCTTAGAGATGCGTTGTCTATTTTTGATAGATTGGTAACATTTACCCAAAAGAATATTACCCTTGCAAAAGCAGCGGAGGTACTTAACATTTTGGACTATGACCAATACATTAAGATAGTAGATTTAATCCACGCTAATGATATTCCTAATGTTTTGGTAGCGTTCAACGAAATTGTTAAAAAAGGATTTGACCCTCATATTTTCATTGCAGGGTTGGGAAATCACTACCGAGATTTAATGATGGCTCAAAATTCATCTACTTTAAACTTGATAGAGGTAGGCGAGAAAACGAAAGCCAAATATGCAGAACAAAGCCAAAAATGGACAGCTCAGCAGTTGGTAGATGCGATAGAAATTTGCAACTATGCAGACATCAATTACAAGAGTTCCAAAAATCCTCGTCTTACAGTGGAGATAGCCCTGATGCAACTGGCTAGCCTCACCCACGGGACAGAAGGAGCTAAAAAAAAAAGTTTCTGATTTTAGCACCTCTCGTTAAAGAAGGGGCGGTTCAGAAAGCTAGTGAAAAGGCTTCCGCGGTTCATAAAGAAAATTCCAAAAACATTTCCGAAGTACCAGAGATAGAAATCAAAAAGGCTAAAGCACCTATTTTGAAAGAATCTGTAAAATCTTCATTTAGTATTACAGAGGCTATAAACAAAACAGAAGAGTTGCAGGTAGAAGAGGAAATAAAAGAAGAGGAGCTTCCCGATGGACATTTTAGTGAGACCGATTTACAAAAAGAATGGAAACATTTTTTGAAAAAATTAGCTCGTGAGGATATGGTAACCTTTAATGCCGTACAAAATTTTACCATAGAAAAAGCAGAAGAAAATAAGATTTGTATCAGATATACATCTGAATCGGCTAGGGTAGAGTTTGAGAAGGTTAGTCCTCAGTTTTTTAATGATTTTAAGCATAAGTTTAATAATTATCGTGTAAAGTTTGATTTTGAAAAAGCGGAGCGAGTAATCATTAAAAAAGAAACGAAACGAGATTTATTTAATAAAATGGTGGAGGTAAATCCATTATTGAAAGACTTGCAGGAACTGATGCAGTTTGATTTTAATTAAGTGTAAATACAATGAATTTAAGAGATTTAAAAAACAATTGGCTGCAAAATTATCCACAGCCAATGGTGATAGCAGGACCTTGCAGTGCAGAAAGTGAGGAACAGATGCTAGAAACAGCAAGAGGAATTAAAGATGCTAATGCAAAGATAGATGTATTCCGTGCAGGTATTTGGAAGCCAAGGACTAAACCAGGCTCATTTGAAGGAGTAGGGGTAATAGGGCTTAGTTGGCTTAAAAGAGTTAAAGAAGAATTTGGCTTTAAAACGGCAACCGAAGTAGCTAACGCTCACCATGTGTATGCGGCTTTGGAGGCAGATGTAGATATTCTTTGGATAGGAGCTCGTTCTACGGTAAACCCTTTCACGGTACAAGAAATTGCGGTGGCTCTCAAAGGTACAGATAAACCTGTGTTGGTTAAAAATCCTGTTAATCCAGACCTTGCTTTGTGGGTGGGAGCTTTAGAGAGGCTTTTGGCTCAAGATGTTAAAAATTTGGGTGCAATCCATAGAGGATTTTCTACCTATCAGAAAACGCAATACCGTAACATACCTAATTGGCATATCGCATTAGATTTTAAAAATCAGTTTCCTAATATACCAATGTTTGTGGACCCTTCACACATTTGTGGGAATAGAGAAGGATTGTTTGATATTACTCAAGAAGCACTTAATGTAGGCTACGAAGGAGCGATGATAGAAACTCATTGCACACCAGATAAGGCTTGGAGCGATGCTTCGCAACAAATTACGCCATCGGTTTTAGATGAAATGATAAGTCGTTTAAAGGTAAGGACTTCGGATATTTCTGGCTACGAAGATGATATGGGGAAACATAGGGCTTTAATTTCTGATATAGACTTTCAGTTGATGGAACTTCTTTCTAACCGAATGCGAATATCGGAGAAAATAGGGACTTTAAAGAAAGAAAATAATATTGCTATTTTCCAACCCGAAAGATGGAAAGAAATTACGGAGTATGCTAGGAAAAAAGCTGATGAAACGGGTATGAGTCAGGATTTTATAGAAAAAATATTTAAAGCTATTCACGAAGAGTCTATCGAAGTACAAAATAAAGTAATGATAGGTTCAAAATAAATTTCGAAAAATAAATAAAAAATCGGTTGTCATTATTACGCAACCGATTTTTTATTAAATATTATTATGTCTTTAGAACGGATAACCAAAGGCAAAGTTAAGTGTAGGTTTAAGTGGTTGTATATGGCTGATTCTCCAGCGTTCTCCTTCTGGTTGGTTCGGGTCGTACATTTTATAAGCAAAATCTACTCTAAGGGTGATGTAGGCTATATTTATTCTTATCCCAAAACCACTACCAATACCTAGTTGCTTGTAAAACTTATTGAACTTAAACGTGTCTTCTAATCTATTTCTATTATCCTTAAGAGACCAAATGTTTCCTGCATCTGTAAATAAAGCACCTTCAAACATATTATTGATAGGAAATCTATACTCTATATTGGACGTTAGTTTTACATTTCCCATAATAAAAGATCTTACCTTTTCATTTAGTTGAGAGTCGGCAGGACCAAGCCCCCCAAAGGCAATCCACGCACGAATATCATTAGAACCTCCGTTAAAGTAAGACCTTACAAATGGCATATTAGTTGAGTTTCCATAAGGAATACCTACGCCGATAAACTGCCTGAAAACAAGAGTTGATCTATTGATACTAAGATATTTTCTGACATCTGCATCAAATTTTACAAACTGAGAGTAAGGAATATTGAATATTGTTTTTTCATTATCAGTCAAGACACTCTTGGAGTCTTTAGTTTTTCCGAACAGACTAATGAGGTTTCCAGCTAACTCCATTTTTCCACTGAAGTAGAATGGGTGTCTGAAATATTTTTTACCAATTTCATTATATAAAAATTGATAATTTAACGAAGAAATAAGTACATTCTGTGTCTGTCTATCCCTGTTGAGTAGAGATTGTACAAAGGTGTTGTATAGGTCTCTATTCTCTGTGCTTAAAGAGTTTAAAAAAGCGTTATCCGAAACTATTGTTCTAGAGACATCATCATAGGAATAAGCTTTAACATCGTAAGAAGGATTAAAGGTTTGGTAGAGATTAAACATATTTTGCCTTACCTCATTATCTCCGCGAAATAGGTCATAATAACTGTCTTTATTTCTAGTTAAACTCAGCTGTGTGTTGAATAGAGAAAGCCTATGGGAAACTACATCGTTAACATTGGCAGTGTAGTTTAGGCTTCCATTAAAGTTAATTCTATCCATACCAATATTATTTTGGATAGAGGTACCTAAAATAATGGAGGAGGTAGGTGAGTAGCGTTTAGGAATCAATTTGTAATGTTTAAAAGGGAGTAAAAGCCTCGGAACATTAAGAGCTACCTGGGCAGAAAGCTCATAAGCGTTGAATATTTTACCAGGGTCTTTAGCGTTTTTGGTAGTACCTATGATACCTGAGAAACTTGTGGATAGGTTTTCTGCACCACCAAAGACATTTCTTGAAGTTAGCTCAACAGATGGAGAAAAACCAAAGTTTAATATTTGAGAATAATGAGCATCAAAAGCGGTTTTGAACTCGTATTTAGAAAGCGGTTTCAGAATATATCTTACATCTAAAATACTATCGTTATTTTTTCTTAGACTCTCTTTATAATCTATGATGCTAAAATTATTCATTGCATTAACATTCCTTTTGGTGAGGTCTAAAAACTTTTGATTGTAAACCTCTCCATTTTTAAGAATGATAGGGAGCCATAGAGAGCGGGTAGAGTATTGTTTGTCAACTTGGTGTACTCTTACACTGTCGTCCTCGGGTATTCTATCAAAACGATAAGGTTTAGTGCTTAGTGTGTCACTAATATGGTTTACAACAAATACGTCTACCTTGCCTATAGTTGTTTTTTTATAAGAGCTGTCTTTGTCGTTCTTATGTATATCCATAGTGAGAGGCACATTTTTGTTACTCTCTAGTGTATCAGCTGTAAAATAAATTTCCTCATTAGTTCTGTTGAAGCTATAATAACCAACCTCACGCATACGCTCGGTAATTCTTTTTACTTCCTCTTCTAGGTTCTTTTGGTCAAGAATATCACCGGTTTTTATTTTACTTTTATCAAATTCGCTTTCATATATACTTCTGATATTGCTATCAGGGATAGAATAATAATAGTTTTTTATTCTAGTAGGTTCGTTAAAGGTAAGTTTATAAGTTACTTGAGCTTTCTGTTTTGCGGTATCAATATCTTGTTTGTAAGTTACTTTAGCATCCCAATAGCCTCTGTAACGCATAAACTGTCTCATGTTTTTTGCACTAGCTGTAGTTTTTCCTTGTTCTAATATTTTAGGAGCTTCGCCTACAGTGTGTAGAAAACGGTCTTTAGTTAAAGATTTTCCTACATATTCAGGGTGACCATACTTAATAAATAGAGAATCTCTTAAACTTTGATTTCTCATTTGGTTAGGGTAGGTCATATATTCTGTAAGAATAGTATCATATTTAGGGTTAGCAGCATTATATAACCATAATCCTAGAGGAACTACAAAAAGAACTTTTTTATTAGGTCTTTGTTGTGTGTAATTAGATATTTCGCTGGCAAATAACTTTTTATCTTCGTAAATTATAGTGTTTTTCGTAAGTAAGGCTTCACCGTGAGGTACTTTTTTGGTGCTACTACAAGCGTACAAAAAAGCAAGTAGAATTGTGAGTGCGGAAAATAAATAATACTTTTGAAAATATTTTCTGATATGCTTACGAGTCATAAAGTTAAAATTTTACAATCTTTGGATAAGAAAAAATTCAGACAAAAATACAATTTGTTTTTGGTTGAAGGTAACAAAATCATCAAAGAATTAAAAAACACTAATATAGAAATAGAGTCTGCTTACTCTGTAAATAGTGATGGAATAGAATTTTTAGCTGATGTTTTAGTTCCCATTACAGAAAAAGAGCTAAAGAAGATAAGTTTTCTTAAAACACCTAAAGATAGTGTAGCCGTTTGTTATTTGCCTACTCCAAAAATCACAGAAGATAGTAATATAAATTTGGTTTTAGATGGGCTTCAAGACCCAGGTAATTTAGGGACTATTATCCGCTTAGCAGATTGGTTTGGTATAGAACAGATAGTATGCAGTACAGATACCGTAGATGTTTACAATCCTAAAGTGATACAAGCTACCAAAGGCTCTTTTACCAGAGTTAATGTGGTGTATAGTGATATAGAGCAGTTTTTATCAAATTCTTCTGCGGAAAATATAGGTACAGATATGGAGGGCGAAAATCTATATAAAACTAATTTTCCCAAAAAGTTCAATCTGGTGTTAGGAAATGAAGGTAACGGAATGCGACCTAGCGTAGAACGATTGATGAAACGAAATATCACTATTCCTCGTTTTGGCAATCATAAAGCTACAGAAAGCCTTAATGTGTCTATGGCGGCTGGGATTATTTTGGGACAAGTGTTTTCTAAAACCTAGTATGTAGAAGCCTTTTTCTGAGGAAGAGCTATGATTTTTATCAAATGTTAATAAAAATTAACATTAGAATTTCTTTAGTTCCGAGTTTATACAGATATTTGCCGTCTGAAAAAATAAAAACAAAATGGGAATAGGTAATATATTCAAAGCTTTTCAGCCGAAAGATAAAGTGTTTTTTGTGCTGTTTGATAAAGTAGCTGATAACTTAGTGGAAATGTCTAGACTATTCCACGAAGGCATTAAAGATTTTGATATCAATGATGACTCTTTATTAAAGAAAATGAGTGATTTTGAGCATCAAAATGATGATATCACTCACGAAATTTATGTAGAGCTAGGTAAAAACTTTATTACGCCTTTTGATAGAGAAGATATCCACTATTTAGCGAGTGGTTTAGATGATATTGCAGACTATATCTATGCTTCTGCAAAGTATATTTTCCTATACAAAAGCCCTGAAACTAATGCGTTCCAAGAACTTTCATTACTCATTCATAAATCTTGCTTACAAATAAAAGTGGCAATAGAAAACCTTAAAGAATTTAAAAATCCTGCAGCGGTTAAAGAGGCTACGATCAAAATCAATAGCATTGAGAACATTGCTGATGATGTACATAGCCAAGCGATGATAAAGCTGTTTGAGTCTGGAGACCCTATCAATGTTATTAAGGTAAGTCAAGTGCTTAACTACCTAGAGGAGGTAACAGATAAGGCTGAAGATGTAGCCAATATCTTAGATAATATTATTATTAAATACGCTTAGAGGTTTTTTAATTTAACTTAAAACAAAAAAAGTATGGATTTTCCTATACTGCTCATTGTCATTATTGCGTTAGCGCTTATTTTTGACTATATCAATGGCTTCCACGATGCCGCTAACTCTATAGCGACTATTGTTTCTACTAAAGTTTTAACTCCTTTTCAAGCAGTGCTTTGGGCTGCTGTGTGGAATTTTGCCGCTTTCTTTATCGCCTTCTATATTGTAGGAGAGTTTAAGATAGGTAACACCATTGCCAAGACGGTGAATGAAGATTTTATCAATCTGGAAGTGATTTTTTCAGGATTGATGGCGGCTATCGCTTGGAATCTTCTAACTTGGTGGTTTGGGATACCATCATCGTCATCACATACGCTTATAGGCGGGTTTTTAGGAGCCGCTCTTATGCACGCTTTGGTTTTGGATTATCACGAGATTGTATCAGCACAACCAGAATTGTCTACTTTCGAAACAATGAAACTAGCCTTTAAACAGTTGTTTTCTCAAGATGTAGTAAAATACAGTAAGGTAATACCAATATTCTTATTCATTTTTATGGCACCGTTTATTGGTATGGTGGTGTCTATCATTATTACACTTATTATCATCAATGTTTGTAAAAAATCTAATCCTCACAAAGCAGAAAAAGCGTTTAAGCAACTTCAGTTAGTTTCTTCAGCTTTGTTTAGCTTAGGGCATGGGCTTAATGACGCTCAAAAGGTAATGGGGATTATCGGAGCAGCGGTGATTTTCTACCATGTAGATATGGTAGGCGGTACCGATATATACGCACAAATGCTTCCTAGTGATAGATTTAACTATTTTGCAAAAGATTATGTATGGGTTCCGCTAGCATCGTTTGTGGCTATTGCGTTAGGAACTATGAGTGGTGGTTGGAAAATCGTAAAAACAATGGGTACTCGTATCACGAAGGTAACGCCTTTAGAAGGAGTAAGTGCAGAAACAGCAGGTGCGGTTACTTTATTTTTGACTGACCATTTTGGTATTCCTGTATCTACTACCCATACGATTACTGGGTCTATTATCGGGGTAGGTCTTACAAAGAGAGTTTCTGCCGTGCGTTGGGGTGTTACAGTGAGTTTGCTTTGGGCATGGATACTTACAATCCCAATTAGTGCGATAGTAGCGGGGATTACTTATCTTATTGTGATAATGTTTTAAAATATAAAATTGATACATGCCTCTTTATAAAGAGTTTTCTACGAAAGAAATAGCCGTTTTAGTTTGGAAACACGATGAACAAAAAGAGGTATGGAGTGAGGAAATAGATACTCAATCTAAAATATCACTAAAAAAACAATACGAACGACTGATGGTAAGGAGAATGCTCAATTCGGCATTGCCTTGCCATCAGTTACTTTATTTGGAGGACGGAACGCCTTATTTAGAGCCTTCGTCTGCATTTATTTCAATCAGTCATTCATATCCTTATGCAGTTTTGGCAATAGCTCCTAGAAAAATAGGCGTGGATATAGAAAAGAAATCTGATAAATTAGTTCGTTTAAAGGAGAAAATACTCTATCCTTCCGAAAAACTTTGGGTTTCTTCCGAAGATGAAGAATCTTATCTGACGGCATTATGGACGATTAAGGAGAGCTTATATAAAATCCATTCGGCTAAATATTGGTCTTTTAGAGAACATTATGAAGTACTGCCTTTTTCTTTGGATAACCTATCTTCAGTGGAGTGTAAAGTGCTTAATAGCCCAACCGATAGTGCAGATATATACAGAGCAAAGTTGGAAGCTATAGATGAAGATTATTACTTAGCAGTAGTAGAAGAAGCGTAATACTTTCTTAGTTCTAAACTTACTTTTCTTTGTTTTTTTGCAGTACTAAAAATCAGTTCTAAAAGTTCTTGTATGCTTTTGAGTTCAGTGAGGTAAGTGACCTTTTTGGAATCTCGTGTGTTATAGAACTCGTTTTCGGAAATTTCTGTTTTCCTTTTGTTTAGAAGTTGGTGTACATAATCTTCGGGTGTCAGTTGGCTTTGCTCGTCTAATGTTTCATCGTAGAATTCATTATTTAGAGCGATTTCTATTTTACTTAGTTCAGCATTTATTTTGGTGTTCCACGCTTCAAAATCTATTTCAGGATAATCCTTCTTGGTTTTAGCGTATTGCGATAAAGAAGCAATATAGGCCGTTAATAGATGTGAGGTATTAACAAATTGATGGATATGCTCTAGCTTTTTCTGTTGATTTTTAGGGTCGGACAGCATTCTTTGGAAATTGTCGGATAAATTGGCTAAAGCAATGGTCGCATTTTTTCTTAGCAAACGGTATTTTTCATCAGTAATGTTTTTATGTTGTAGTGTTTTTATAATCTCTTCAAAATAGGCTTTGTTATGATTGATGGCATTGAGCATAAGGGTTTGGTTTTGGGTGTGCTCCCAAACAGGAAAGATAAAGTACGATGTGAAGAGGGCGATAATCCCAGCGATGATAGTATCTATAATTCTATCCTTTAAGATAGTTTCAAAGTTGCCTGGATTTAAAAAATTGAATGCCAAAAAGATATAAACTGTCATAAAAAGAACTGCCCAAAAATAGCGTGTTCTAAAAGTTGCAAAGCAGAATACCATAGAAACAAATAATACAGAAACTTGTGCAACGGGGTGAGTAATCCAATAGATAGCCGCTGTCCCTAAAAAAGCACCTACTAAAGTACCATAAAGTCTAAGGAGATTTCTGCTTTTAGTAATGCTGTATGCAGGACGCATAATGGCGACAATAGTAATGAGAATCCAGTAAGAATGTCCTATGCTGAGAGCTTCTATTTTAGAAACTGCGTAGCCTATCAGCATAGCTATAGTTACTCTAATAGAGTATCTAAATTGTGCAGAATCTAAGGAAAGATTGTTTTTAAACACCTTAAAATTGATAGGATTTTCATTTGGTAGAAATTTTGACAAATCCAATCCAGAAGATAAACTCTTAGCGAGTTTGGTATCTTGTGATGAAACTTTGTAAATCTGATTGATACTTTCAGTAAGTTCCGCTAGTCTCATCATACTTTGTCGCAGAAGTAAGAAATAGTCTAAAGTCTCTGCCGATAGCTTTTGGTTTCTTAAATCAAAGTAGATGTTAAAGCAATCTTCTAACTCTAGTGTAAGAGCGTGTTTTGGTTTTGGAGTGCTGCTTGTTTGTATACTTATACCAATATTTTTAAGCTCAATGGAGAGTATAAACAGCATTCTTTGTATCTTGTTAAATACTTCTTCGTCGCCAAAAAATTGTCTTATTTTAGAATAATCATTATCGGAGGTGAGGAGTTTTTCGTACAAATCAATACTACTAATGAAACTCATCATTAAAAGTCGGCTAGCAGTGGTAGATTCATTAACAAACTTTCTAGTTTTGAAAAGAAGTTCTCTAGTTTCCTCTTGAATATTTTTAATGAAAATTTGTTGTGTGGTAAGTTGTGTTACCAGTTGGTCTAAATCTGAATCTTTAGAGTAGAACTTAGACTTCTGCTCTAAGAACTTAGCGAGTTCTAAGTAGTTTTCGCCTACGAGTTGTTTGGCGAGTTTATAAGGTTGTAGTCTAGATAGTAATAGTAATAAAAGTAAGTACCAAAGCGTCCCTAATGTGAAGATAAACAAACTTTTAATGATATGATTACCAGTAAGATGTCCGTCAATAAAAATAGCTAATACCACCAAAGAAAGTCCACCAACGGAAGCCAGTCTCGCACCATAGACTCCTATCATATTGAAAAACATTCCAAAAATGATAATCTCCAAAAACACTAGTAGGCTGTAATCTTTGAGCAAGCTAGCAGTAGTAGATACTACTAAAAAAGCAATGACGGCAGCAATTAAAGTGTTTCGTCTTCTAACGAATGAACCAGGCAAATCTACCAAGGCAATAAAACTCGTACCTAAAGGAAATAGGAAGAAATCTTTGAAAACTCCTAAATAGCTAAAAATAATAGACGGTATAACAATAGCCAAAGAAATTCTTACCCCAGCATATAAATATTGACTAGAAAAGAAGTTTTTGAGTTCTATGGTGTATTTCATATAGCTTACATCGGGGTAGGTTTTATTTTTCTTTCTTTTTTTTCTTCTTCTTTTTTTCTTTTTTACAGAATTTAGAAAGGTCTTTGGTAGTAATGATTTCTTCGTTTAAAAGTCTTTCTATCAATAGTTTTTTGTTATTGGTATAATAAGTTTCTACAAAATTTTTGAGTAAGAAAAGCTCATATTCCTGTTTAGAAATTTCTATTTTGTAGAAAAAAATCCGACCTTCTTTCTCTGTGCTTATGAACCCTTTTTCTACTAATATTTTAAGGAAGGTAGAAATGGTGTTTTGATGAGGTTTGGGCTCTGGATAAGCTTCCACAATATCTTTAAGGAATGCACCCTGTAATTCCCATACAACTTGCATAAGTTGCTCTTCGGCAGTAGTGAGTGGTGTTATCATTGATAAATAGTTTGCTACAAAAGTAACGAAATGATATTAAAATGCCATAGCAGAAAGTAGTTTTAATTATAAGTTAATAATGTTTTAGTTTTTCAAAAACTCTTTTATCAATGGGTAGTCTAAAAGGGCATTGGTACTTTAGAGCTACCCATTTGATGTTTTCTATGCTAGGCTCTTTTATTTTTAGCGATGTTAAATCTTCTATTTCTACTAAATAATAGACTGTAAGTAATTGTTCGTTATCTCTAAATTTAGAAACTAAAAAATCTTCCTGTGTGTAGAAATGTTGGACAGATTTTATAGTTAAATTCAGCTCTTCCCAAAACTCTCTTCGGAGGCAATCTAGCAGTCCTTCTCCGTATTCTAGTCCACCGCCAGGGAGTTTGGTAAGGTTTTCCCCAGCATATTTTTCTTCTAAAGCTAAAATTTCGGATTCGTCATTCAAACAGATGCCATAAACTCGAATATTTATTTTGTTTATTTTCATTAGGGAGCTTTTTTCTTAATTTTGTATCACAAAGTTAAATTATTTCATAGATGTTCAGAAAACAAATCATTCTTATTGTCCTAGGTTTTTTAGGTTTTTACAATGCCAATGCACAAGACCTTAAATTTCTAAAACTTAAAAAATACAAAGTAGCTACTCTAGACAAACAACTTAACGAAACTTCGGGGCTTACAGAAATAGGTGGGAAATTGCTATCCTTTAATGATAGCGGGAACTCGGCAGATATTTACGAAATTGACAGAGAGAGCGGTGATGTTAAAAAAATAGCCACTAATGCCACTAACTTTGATTGGGAAGCCATTAGCACCGATGGTAAAAACCTTTACATTGGCGATTTTGGAAATAATCTAGGAACTAGAAATAATCTAACTATATATAAAGTTCCGTTTCAAGAAGCAGAACAACCTCTTAAATATGAGAAAATATTGAAATTCTATTATCCTAACCAAGAAGAATTTGTGCCGCTTAACAGAAAAACTGATTTTGATGCCGAGTCTATGATTTATCATCAAGGAAACTTACAAATCTTCTCTAAAGAATGGGCTAGCTATAATACAAGACATTACGAAATAAAAACCGATACGGAAGAAAGACAACCAGCGGTTCTCTTAGAGGAATATCCATTAGGTTATTTGGCTACTGATGCTACCTATAAAAACGGTAAACTCTATATCGTAGGCTATACCAAAAAGGCGGAGGTCTATCTTACCGTATTTCAAGAAACAGCTCCCAACAGATTTTTTGAGGCTAAGCCACAGAAATATTATTTAGGTATGAGTTTTAGTATTGGTCAAATAGAGGGTATTACTGCCACAGAAGAAGGACTTTATATTTCTGGAGAGCGTTTTAAAACTAAAATAAAAGATGTAAAACAACCTCTATATTTTGTGCCTTACAATAAACTGAAATAGCTTATATTTGTAGCATAATTTAATTACCCGTGGCAAATATAGTAGAGGAAATAAAGCGACCGATTGGTGCGGAAATGAAACTTTTTGAACAAAAGTTTTACGAGTCTATGCAGAGTAAAGTACCTTTGTTAGATAAGGTAACTCGTTTTATTGTAACTACTAAAGGGAAGCAAATGCGTCCGATGTTTGTGTTTCTGTGTGCTAAACTCGTGGGTGATGTTAATGAGAAAACTTACCGAGGAGCTTCTATGATAGAGCTTATCCATACCGCAACGCTGGTGCATGATGATGTGGTAGACGAAAGTTTTAAAAGACGAAATTTCTTTTCAATCAATGCTTTATGGAAGAATAAAATAGCCGTTTTGGTGGGAGATTACCTTTTATCTAAATCGGTGTTGTTATCTACTGATAATAAAGACTTTGATTTACTATCTGTAATATCTACCACCATTAGGGAAATGTCTGAAGGAGAGTTACTTCAGTTAGAAAAAGCCAGAAAACTAGATATTACAGAGGAAGTTTATTATGAAATCATCAGACAGAAAACGGCTACTCTGATAGCGGCTTGTTGCGAGATAGGAGTTTTGTCCAATGGTGTAGACGAAACTATGGCTAAAAAGATGCGAGACTTCGGAACTTACACAGGAATGGCATTTCAGATAAAAGATGACTTGTTTGATTATTTGTCTAAAAATATCATAGGAAAACCTGTAGGGATAGATATAAAGGAACAGAAAATGACACTTCCACTTATCTATACTTTGAAAAATGCCAACGAGAAAGACCGTAAATACTACTTTGATACCATAAAACGCTACAATCATAATCCAAAGAGAGTCAAAGAATTGATTGATTTTGTGAAACAGTCGGGCGGGTTAGATTATGCCATAGGGGTTATGAAAGACTTTCAGCAAAAGGCGAAAGATATACTAGAGGAGTTTCCAGATTCTGAAGCCAAAACATCGCTCAATTTGATGCTAGATTATGTTGTAGAACGGAAGTTTTAGATTGGAGAATTTAAATTCTCAAAAGTTATATAAAGTTTGGTTCTTAATAACAAAGATACAAGTGTTAAAATACTAATAAAAACCTTCCATATCCTATGGAGGTTTTTTATTTTTTAGCTAAATTTGTACCTTAAAATTTTTATAAAAATAAATCAATGGATATTTTTGATAGAATAAAACAAAACCCTGGTCCACTTGGTCAGTTTGCTGATTACGGAGAAGGCTATTTTGTATTCCCAAAATTAGAAGGTCCCATAGGTCCTAGAATGAAATTTCAGGGTAAAGAAGTTATTTTCTGGAGTGCAAACGACTATTTAGGGCTTTGTAATCACCCAGAAGTAAAAGAAGCTGATGCTAAAGCTGCGGAAGAGTATGGTATGTTTTATCCTATGGGAGCTAGAGCCATGTCTGGTGAAACGCCTTACCACCAGCAGTTGGAGCAAGAGTTAGCGGAGTTTGTAGGTAAGGAGGCTTCTTATTTGCTAAATTTTGGTTATCAAGGTATGGTATCCATTATAGACGCTTTGGTGTCAAAAAATGATGTTATCGTTTACGATGTGGACTCTCACGCTTGTATTATAGACGGGGTTCGTCTTCATATGGGTAAGAGATTTACTTATCGCCACAATGATATAGAAAGTGTAGAGAAAAATCTACAAAGAGCCACAAAAGTAGCAGAAGAAACAGGTGGCGGTATTTTGTTGATTACGGAAGGTGTTTTCGGTATGAGAGGGCAGCAAGGTAAACTGAAAGAAATAGCTGCTCTTAAAAAGAAATACAAATTTAGAATGTTGGTGGACGATGCTCACGGCTTTGGTACATTAGGTAAAACAGGAGCAGGAGCAGGAGAGGAGCAAGGGTGCCAAGATGAGATAGATGTTTATTTCTCTACTTTTGCTAAATCTATGGCAGGTTTTGGAGCGTTTGTAGCAGGAGATAAGGAGATTATCCGCTATTTAAAGTACAACATGCGTTCTCAAATTTTTGCGAAATCCCTTACTATGCCTATGGTTATAGGTGGTTTGAAAAGATTGGAGCTACTTAGAAGTCGTCCAGAAATTAAAGCTAAACTTTGGGAGAATGTAAACAAATTACAGAATGGGCTTAAAGAAAGAGGCTTCAATCTAGGCGATACCAATACTTGTGTAACGCCTGTATTTATAGAGGGAAGCCCTGTGGAAGCTACCCTATTGGTAAAAGATTTAAGAGAAAATTATGGTATCTTTACCTCTGTGGTGGTGTATCCTGTGATTCCTAAAGGAATGATTTTACTAAGACTTATCCCTACGGCTTCTCATACAGATGCTGAAATTAACGAAACTATTGCAGCGTTTGAAGCGATACATGATAAGTTGGTAAAAGGTTACTATAAGGAGCAAGAAAAACAACTTTTGGAAGAAAAAGGGTTTTCGTTTAAGCCGATATAAAACTTATTGACAATAAATATTTAATAAGAGAGACTTAGTTAAAAGTCTCTCTTTGTTTTTTATAAATGGAATTAAACTTTCTAACGGATAAAAATGATTATCTTTGCAGTAAAATAAATAAAGAGTTATGAGTGAAGTAGTTTTATGTCCTAAATGTGGTTCAGAGTTTACTTATCCACAAGATGATTTGATGGTGTGTTCACAATGTTTTCACGAGTGGAATCCAGCGGAAGTTTCAGCTTCTTCTGATGGAGAAAAAATATTAGATTCTAATGGTAATGAGTTACAAGATGGTGATACTGTGGTAGTAATAAAAGATTTGCCAGTAAAAGGAGCACCAAAACCAGTAAAGGCAGGGACTAAAGTAAAGAATATCAGACTAAATTATGATAGCGACCATAACATCAGTTGTAAAATAGACGGATTTGGAGCTATGGGTTTGAAATCGGAGTTTGTGAGAAAGGCTTAAATTCAGAAATAATGAAAACAGTGTAAGGAAGGATAATTAATCTAGACTTACACTGATTTTTTTTGCAGTTAATTCCGTTTCGGAATACATAATGAGCTCTATACTCATAATATCAATTTTATTCCAATAGAATCCTCCAGAAAATCTACTTTCTAGTACCGTTGCAGTGTATGTTCCATTTAGGGATTCTTTAATTTCGTTAGGATAATAGAAGTTTTTAGAACATTTTAGGATTTCTTTCTCTTGTTCGTTTAGGATATTTACCTCTCCAAATAATTTGGCAACATAGCTGTTGCTAGGCTTTTTATATAACTCTTGTGGTGTGCCATTTTGAACAATTTGCCCATCTTTTAAAATTAAAATTTCATCTAGCCAAGGCATTACTTCCTGTAAATCGTGGGTAGAGATTAGAAGCGTGATGTTTTGTTCTTTAACATAGTCAAACAGCTTTTTTCTAATATCTATTGTTCTAGAAACATCTAGATTACTGAAAGGTTCGTCTAGTAATAAGAGTTTTGGTAATAGAGAAAGGGCTCTTGCAATGGCAACTCTCTGTTGTTGTCCACCGCTGAGGAATTTGGGCTTCTTATCTATTTCATTACTAAGACCCACAATGTCTAAAAGCTGATTGACTTTGTTCTTTTTCTCTTCAAGATTGATGTTAGAAATAAATTTACCCACATTATCATACACCGTTCCGTAGGGCATCAAATCATAGTTTTGAGCCACCAATTTCATTTCTTTTTCACCAGGGACGATGTTGGCTTTTGGACCAAATAAGGGTTTGCCTTCAAAATAGATATGCCCTTCTTGCCAATCCATAAGACCATAGATAAGGCTTAGGAGGGTTGATTTTCCGCAACCGCTTTCTCCAGCTATGGCAATAATTTTCCCTTTCTCAAAACTCCAATTGAAATTAGTGAAAATAGAGCGTTCCGAATGGTACGAAAAAGATAGATTCTTTATTTCTAAAAACATAAGGGCAAAAGTAAGGATTTTTACCTTCGGAGATGAGGTTATTGTAGGTTTTTGAGTGTTGAAATTTTATATTAGTTGCAAAACCCCTATTTTAGCAGTCTAATAGTTTTTGTGTAATTGACTTTAGAAACTTCCATAGAATACCTTAAAGGAGTAGGTCCAGAGCGGGCAAAACTCATCAAAAATCTGCTGGGAATAAGTACGGTGGAAGACTTGCTTACATTCTATCCAATAAGATATTTAGATAAAAGCCGATTGTATAGAGTAGCAGATTTGCAGAAAAATGCAGATGTAGAGATGCAATTAAAGGGTAAAATAAGAGAATTGCAAGAAGTAGTTTATGGTAAGGGACAAAAACGATTGTCTGCGAAATTCTACGATGAAACAGGCGTGATAGAACTGGTTTGGTTTAGATATACCAAATGGATGGTGGGGCAGATGCCTATCAACAAAGAAGTATTTATTTTTGGTAAGGTCAATTGGTTTAATGGAGTTTTTTCTATGCCTCATCCAGAGATAGAGCTGGACGAGAAAAAAGCCTTGTCAGAAACTTTATTACCCATCTATTCAGGGAGTGAAAAGCTCATTAAAAGAGGGGTTAATAATAAATTTTTCCAGACCATTATCAGGGAAGTTATTAAACATGCTTCGTTCTTTTTAGAAGAAAATTTGCCGAGTAATATCCTTAGTTCGCTTAAACTAATTGGTAGAAGAGAGGCTTATCAAAATATCCATTTTCCTCAAAATATAAATTGGATAGATGAGGCTAATAAACGATTGAAATTTGAGGAAGCCTTTTTCTTTCAGCTAGGGTATGGTCTTAAAAAACAATATCAAAAAGTATCCAATGTAGGAATTCCCTTTCCGTTAGTGGGAGATTATTTTAATAATTTTTATCAAAATAAATTACCTTTTGAACTCACTAACGCCCAAAAGCGAGTTCTGAAAGAGATTAGGAATGATATGAAAAAGCCTATCCAAATGAACAGGCTTTTGCAGGGCGATGTAGGTTCGGGTAAAACTATGGTGGCGTTGCTTTCAATGCTATTGGCGTTGGATAATGGGACGCAGGCGTGCCTTATGGCTCCCACGGAAATTTTGGCTCAACAACATTATAACAGCATCGCTCAACTTTTAGAAGGAACGAATATTGAAGTAAGACTCTTAACAGGTTCTACAAAAAAATCGGAACGAAAAGATATTCACGAAGGATTAGAGTCTGGGAGATTGTCTATCTTGGTAGGAACTCACGCCATATTAGAAGATGCGGTTAAGTTTAAAAATTTGGGCTTGGGCATTATAGACGAGCAACATCGTTTTGGGGTGGCACAAAGAGCGAAACTTTGGTCTAAAAATAAAATTCCACCGCATATTTTAATTATGACGGCAACGCCTATTCCTAGAACTTTAGCAATGAGTTTTTATTCGGATTTAGATGTTTCGGTAATAGATGAGTTGCCGACGGGGAGAAAGCCTATCATTACAGCTCATAGGAGAGAAAAAGACAGACTTTCGGTTTACCAGTTTGCAAAGGAAGAAATTCAAAAGGGAAGGCAAATTTATTTTGTGTATCCACTAATAGAAGAGTCAGAAACTTTAGACTATAAAAACTTGATGGAAGGCTTTGAAATAGTACTAGACTATTTTAAGGATTACGAAGTTACGATGCTACATGGCAAAATGAAACCTCACGAAAAAGATGAAGCAATGAATTATTTTGCTTCAGGTAAGGCTCAAATTATGGTAGCTACTACGGTTATAGAAGTGGGGGTAAATGTACCCAATGCTTCGGTAATGGTAATAGAAAGTGCCGAAAGGTTTGGACTTTCACAGTTGCACCAACTTAGAGGTAGAGTGGGACGAGGGGCAGAGCAGAGCTATTGTATTTTGATGACCTCGGATAAACTATCTACGGAAGGACGGAAACGAATTAAAACGATGTGCGAAACCAATGATGGATTTAAAATCTCGGAGGTAGATATGCAACTTAGAGGTCCTGGGGATATATTGGGAACTCAGCAAAGTGGTATTGTAGATTTTAAAAAGTTGGATTTAACTAAAGATGCTTCGGTAATTAAGGTAGCACAGAAAATAGTAACCCTATTGGTGCAAAGCGATCCTAATTTGACTCATCCTGCACACACTCAATTAAGAAATTACTACATAAAGCAATATAAAGGTAAAAACAAATGGGGAAAAATCAGTTGATTTTTCCCCAGTATTAAATGTTTTATTTCTTTTAAAATTAGTCGCTAGTTCTAGCAGAAGTTTTATAAACTTGGAAGTTGAATACAAAAGTTCTGTCGTTTAAAGAGTAACCAGCATAATTAAAATGAGCATCTCTAGCAAAAGCTGCTTTTGATGGCACTATAATTACTCCTTGTAAGTTGTAATGTGTTTCAGCTCCTTGATTAAAACTTTTAAAATATTTCAAAGCCTCCTGGAAACCTTCTATTTCGTAGTAGCTTCTAGTCTTTCCGCTACTTGTTAGTACCGAGTTTTTAACATAATAGAAAGAAGGATCTTCCTGTGGTGTCCCTGTACCGCTAATAGTGTTGTAGAAAGTATAAGGGCTTCTGAGTTTTACACTCTCGCCTTCTTTAGTGGCAACATAAGTCATTGTTTTGTGCATTAGACTTATATTGTCCGTAGTGCCTATGGTAGTACCATTGTCTGGCTGTGCGTTTGGTCTTACAATATATACAACTCCAGATTCTAAAGTTTGAGGATTATAATCAGATAAAGGCTTCTCATTATCATCGGTTGTGCTATTAGAATCAAAGGCGACAATATTACCTTTAGAATCAAAATAATTGTCCTTTAAAAATTGCTGAATGGCCTGTGCATCATAATCGTTTTGTACACTAATATCTACTGTTGTAGTGGTAGTAGTGGTAGTATCTCTTTTGCAAGAGGTAGCGGTAAGTCCTATAGCCAAAAGGCTGAGTGCAATGCTTTTTTTCATTAGAATATCTTTTTGCTTAATAAGCAATTTTGTTAAATTGCGATTTTATTTTTTAGTAACGACAAAAATATAAATAAAATATGAGAATAGATAAATTTTTGTGGAGTGTGAGGTTTTTTAAGACAAGAAGTATTGCGGCAGAAGAAATAAAAAAGAATAGAGTTTCGGTGGGAGAGCAAGTTGCAAAGCCTTCTAGAGAAGTGATGGAGGGCGATATAATTAAAATTAGAAAAAATCAAATTGATTATAAAATAAAGGTAATTCAAATTCCTAAAAGTAGGATAGGAGCTAAGTTAGTTCCACTTCATATCAAGGATATGACAGATAAAGAGCAATACGAAATCCTAAAAATGCGAAAATTATCACAGGACTACTATCGCCAAAAAGGAGAGGGAAGACCTACAAAGAAAGACCGTAGAGATATGACCGAATTTATTAACACAGACGATGAGACTTTCTTTGATGAAGACGATTGGGATTCGTTTTTTAATGATGCTGAAGATTTAGAAGACTAATAATTTCATCTGCGATTTCGTCGGGAGATTTATCATCAGTATCTACAATATATTTTGCTTTGGAGTAGTAGGTTTGTCTTTCAAACAAGTGTTTTGCAATAAATTCTAGCAGTTGGTCATTGTCTTTTATATGAGCGATAAGTGGTCGGCTGCCTTTTTCTTTTATTAACCTTTTATGAAGATTTTTTACAGAAGTTCTTAGATAAATACTTTCAGAAAGGGTGTTAATGGTATCTATGTTATTATAATAAACAGGTGTGCCACCTCCCAAACTAAGGACGGTGGATTTTTGAGTGTTGAGTAGGTGTTCTAAGATTTCTTTTTCTCTTTTTCTGAAATAAATTTCACCCTTTTCTTTAAAAATTTGAGGGATTTCTCTCATTTCTTGCTCAGAAATTACCTTATCTAGGTCTAATAAATTAAAATTTATTTTTTTTGATAATTTTTTGGAAATTAGTGATTTACCACTTCCCATGTAGCCTATTAGAGAAATAATCATGATTTATTTTTAAACAAAATTGCAGAAAAATTTTGAGAAAACAAAAAAAGCCGTATCTTTGCACCACTTTTGAGGACGGAATTATCCTAACTCAAATGACTCGGTAGCTCAGCTGGTAGAGCAATACACTTTTAATGTATGGGTCCTGGGTTCGAATCCCAGCCGAGTCACAAGATAAAAATCTTAGTAAAAGATTTTTGCCTGTGTGGTGAAATTGGTAGACACGCCATCTTGAGGGGGTGGTATCCTTAAGGATGTGCTGGTTCGAGTCCAGTCGCAGGCACACAGAAAAACTTAGACTCGGTAGCTCAGCTGGTAGAGCAATACACTTTTAATGTATGGGTCCTGGGTTCGAATCCCAGCCGAGTCACAATTTGCTGAAAAGTAAATTTTTTTCATATTAATATTTTGTGATTTGGTGTTCAGAAGTCTCCTTGTTTATTATAAGGAGACTTTTGGTTTTTATATAATTTCTTATCTGATTTCTAGTTTTTGTTACTAGTGATAAAACTTTACCTTTGTGCAGCTAAACTAAAAACAGAATGAAGTGTCTACAGAGAAAGGAAGTGAAAGATTTTATAGAAGCACACCTCGAAGAAGATGTGATGAAAATTCTTTTAAAAAAAACGATTTTTGAAGGAGTTAACAATCAAGATTTAGTTCAGCAGATAGAAGGGCGTAGGATAGCTCGTAAAAAATTCCCTTTTTTGGATAGAAGTGGCATTTTGTTTCCTCCTCATCTTAATTTAGAGCAATCTTCTTCTCAAGCTACGGCTTCTTTTAAAGGAGAATGGTTTAGTGGAAGTCACTTTTTGGATTTAACTAGTGGCTTCGGAATAGATGCTTTTTTTCTGTCTCAAAACTTTAAAAAAGTAACTCTTGTGGAGCAAAATAGCTCTCTTTTATCATTAGTTGAACATAATTGGACGGAACTTGGTAGAGAGGCTGATTTCATCAATACAAATCTAGAAACTTTTTTAGAAAATAACCAAAAGCTGTATGACTTGGTCTATTTAGACCCTGCTAGAAGAGATAATAATAAAAATAAAAAATTTCTTTTAGAGGATTTATCGCCTAATATCTTAGAAATTAAAAATCAACTTTTAGAGATTTCTCCAAAGGTGTTGGTTAAACTTTCTCCTCTTATTGATATTAAATACTTGATTTCCGTTTTGTCTCATATCGTTTCCATAGATGTTATAGCGGTAAAAAATGAAGTAAAAGAAGTTTTAGTTTTGATGGACAGAAGTGTGGCAGAAAATACTTTTCCACTTTGCAGATGCTTTAATTTAGAAACAAATGAACCTGATTTTTCGTTCATTATAAAAGATGAAGAGAATACTCAAGTCTATTTTTCTGAAGCGAAGAAATATCTGTATATTCCTAATGGGGCTATACTTAAATCGGGAGCATTCAAGAGTGTTGCACAAAAATATCAACTGAATAAGCTACATATTAACACACACCTCTATACTTCGGAAGAAAAAATATTAGATTTTCCAGGGCGAGTTTTGGAGGTAGAAGAGGTTTCATCTAAGGAAATAAAAAAAGGAGAGCAGTATAACCTTGTTTCAAAAAATTATCCGCTAAATCCAGTGGAAATTAAGAAAAAATATAAACTTAAAGATGGGGGGCAGAACTATCTTATTTTTACTCAAACCATAAAAGGTAAAGTGATTTTGAGGTCTAAATAAAAATTAAAAATAAATATTTAGGCTATTAAAAAGAGATTTATTAACTTTGGGACAAAATTTAAAAGAATGAAAAAATATATTTTTGCAGTAGCTGCTATTTCGTTTATGGTATCTTGTAAGAAGATTCAGCCAGGAGGCAATAAGAATATTCTTAAACTAGAAGAAGGAGTAGAAAGATATACAGATGATGCACAAGGTAATGGGCATTCTGCTCACGCGGAAGGTCATCAAACTTCAGGAGTTAAAGAAGAAGTAACTATAGACTTGGAAGGTGTTACGCTAAAAGGATATAAAGGTGGAATGGAAGATACGATGTTATCTTTCCTTAAGTCGGGGAAGTATGCATCTTCTTCAGATGATGTTCTTAAGAATGTTTGGTATGATTTTGACCATGTTAACTTTAAAATGGGTTCTACCAATCAGTTAGAGTCTGGTGCAGAGCAAATAGATAACTTAGCAAAAATATTAAAGGCGTATCCAGACGCTAAAATTAAAATTGGAGGTTATACAGATAAAACAGGTAGCGAGGAAACTAATGTTAAAATATCTCAAGCTAGAGCAGAATTTATTAAGGCTCAGTTAGAAAAAGCAGGTGTGGGAGCTCAAGTAGTATCAGCAGAAGGGTACGGAAGTAAATTTGCTAAAGTAGCAGCAGATGCCTCTGATGAGGAAAGAGCTTCGGACAGAAAGATGTCTGTAAGATTCACAAAATAAGAAAAGTACAAGTCTATAATTTGCGTCTCTCCTAGCTTTGGGAGAGGCGTTTTTTTATTTCATTAAAAATAATTACTTTTACTACATCAAAAATAAACTGATGCAAGAAACACAAAATTACATTAAAAACCACAAGAAAAGATTTTTAGACGAACTTATTGAGTTGCTTAAAATAGCTTCTATTAGTGCAGACCCAGCCTACAATCAAGATGTGCTTAACTGTGCCGAAGAGGTAGCAAAACACCTTGCTAATGCAGGAGCAGATGCGGTAGAGGTATGCGAGACCAAAGGTTATCCTATTGTATTTGGTGAAAAAATGATAGACCCATCACTTCCTACGGTGTTGGTTTATGGGCATTACGATGTGCAGCCACCAGACCCTTTGGAGTTGTGGGAAAGTGGTCCTTTTGAGCCTGTAGTTAAAGAAACTCCTTTGCATCCAGAAGGAGCAATTTTTGCAAGAGGAGCGGCAGACGATAAAGGTCAGTTTTTTATGCATTTAAAGGCGTTTGAAGCGATGATGAAGACCAATGTCCTCCCTTGTAATGTTAAATTTATCATAGAAGGAGAGGAGGAAGTTGGTTCGGCTAGTTTAGCGGATTTCCTTAAAGAAAACCAATCTAAACTGTCTTGTGATGTTATTCTGATTTCGGATACGGGGCTTTACTCTATGGAGCAACCTACGGTAACTACGGGGCTTAGAGGTCTTAGTTATGTGGAAGTAGAGGTAGAAGGTCCTAACCGAGATTTACACTCTGGACTTTATGGAGGAGCTGTTCCTAATCCTATCAATGTATTGTCTAAAATGATAGGCAGTCTTATAGATGATAAAGGGAAAATAACTGTGGAAGGTTTCTATGATAATGTAGAGGTTGTTTCCCTTGAGGAAAGAGCAGAAATGAATAAATTGAAAGATGATGTAGAGTCTTTTAAAAAGTCAATTGGGCTTAATGGCATACAAGGAGAAGAAGGCTATACGACTTTGGAGAGAACTTCTATTAGACCTACCTTAGATGTTAATGGAATGTGGGCAGGTTATATTGGAGAAGGTGCTAAAACGGTAATACCATCTAAGGCATTTGCTAAAATCTCAATGAGGTTAGTACCTAACCAAACACCAGAAGAGATTACGGAGAAATTTGTAAATCACTTTAAGAAAATAGCACCAGATAGCGTTAAAGTAAAAGTAACACCACACCACGGGGGAATGCCTTATGTCTTAAAGAGTGATACCAATGAGTTTTTAGCCGCTAAAAAAGCAATGGAAAAAGCTTTTGGAAAAGAAGTTTTGCCATTTAGAAGTGGTGGTAGTATCCCAATTACGGCGTTGTTTGAGGAAGTTTTAGGTGCTAAATGTGTTTTGATGGGCTTTGGTTTAGATACAGATGCAATACATTCTCCTAACGAACATTATGGCTTGTATAACTTCTATAAGGGGATAGAAAGTATTCCGTATTTCTTCCAATACTATACAGAGATGAAAACTAAGTAAATACAATTATACTAGGTAACATTATAAACAAATAAGGCTACTCTCCTAAAAGAGTAGCCATATTTAGTTAATATTAAGATAAGTTACTTAGAGATTATTTTACTCATAGAGTGGCTTTCTTTTTCTATACTGCTGTAAGACAAGTCAGACAAATCTATTTTAGAAGCTCCACTAGCACTAGCTATTATTTTGTTAGAGCTTCCTTTTAGAACGGCTTTAGAAGCGCCAGAAATTTCTAAAGTAGTTACATTGGCAGCGTTTATTTGACTATTGATGTTAGACGCTCCGCTCGCTTCAATTTTAGCACTCTTAGCGGTAATAGCTCCAGAAGTGTTACTTGCACCACTGATTTCAATGGTAGTGCTATCGGCATTTAGGTTACCTTTAAAGTTACTTGCACCACTGCAACTAAGGTTGATGTTTTTAGCATTAAAGTTTCCAGAAACATTAGAGGCTCCGCTCAAACGAATATCACTAGTATTGAATGTATCTTGACTTTCTACCGAAGAAGCACCGCTCAATTCCATTTTGTTGATGTTTTTGGTATAGACGATGGCTTTGGTTTTAGCATTTTTTAGAGAGGTGTTAGGCTTGTATTTTAATGTAAGCACACCATTACTAGAAACAACGGTAAGGTAATCTAAAGCGTTAGAAGTTACCTCTACTTTCTCCTGATTAGACTTTACTAATTTAACTCCTATATTGGACTGAACTTTGAGCTGATTAAAACTAGCTACATCAAACGTTTGGGTTTTGGTAGGAGCGTTGGTGAGATTTACTTTCTGCGAATACACACTAGCTACAAACAAGGTAAGGAACAATAAGATCCAATTTTTTAAATTTTTCATAATATACTTTTTTAGATTGCTATGTTTCAAATATAATAAAAATGATCAAATAAATTCTAAATACTTTCTATTGATATTTTTAGATGGCTAATTAAAAATAATCCATTATATTTGTGAAAACAAAAGCACGGGGTGCCGTTATGGCTGAGATTATACCCGATACCTGATTTGGATAATGCCAACGTAGGGATTGCAATGTGAAGCCTTTGTATATTTTCAATTCTATACTTGTTGCATTTTTCATGAGGTTATGCTAAAAAAACAAGTATATGAAAATGGAAAAATTCTCAACAGGACTGATTCCTCTGAATCATCAAAACTGGCAAGGCAGACCAGAATGGTTTTTTAATCGTGAACATACAGATACCTATGAGTTGTGGTACGAAGGACGCTACAAACGAGCAGAAATTTGGCAGAAAAAGGTCATGGAGCACTTGATAACCAAAGATAGGCGTGTGAAAACATTGCTGGAGTTTGGTTGTGGAACGGGACGATTTACCCGTTGGTGGAAAAAAATAGGAATTGAAGCTACAGGAGGAGATATTTCCCCACTGATGTTGTCGCAAGCTAAACATCTTTTTGGTGGAGATTTAGTAATGGCAGATTCACATAATATGCCTTTTAAAGACAATACCTTTGATGCACTCGCTTTCATCACCACTTTTGAGTATTATAAAGATCCAGTTAAGGTTATTAGAGAGGCGGCTAGGGTAAGTAGATATGGTATTGCTATGGGGATGATGAATAGATATTCTACCAAAGTTATTAGGAGGAGAATTCAGCAGATTTTTGGCAAAAATCCATTTTATATAACGGCTACATTTTATTCACCTAAAATGCTGATGAGTATTATTGATGAAGCACTTAAAGGCAGAGAATATACGATTGAGTGGAAATGTACAGGATTGCCTCAATGGTTTCCGATACAGCAATGGGAAGTGCCGTTTGGAGATTTTTTCGGATTATACATACAGTTTAAAGATGTGGATTAAATGATTGATGAAATGGGGAAAATAGGACAAGGTTCATTTGAGCAATTTATTTTTAATAATTGTGGTTATCCTAGAACTGAGGTGTTGGCTGGTCCACAATTCGGCGTAGATGTCTCTCTTATTGATTTGCATACAGAAATGGCAAGTGATCCGTTATCACTAATTCCATCACTAGGTTTGCAGGAATCGGCGTGGTTGTCAGTTCATCTTATGGCTAATGATATGGCAACTACGGGGTTCGCACCTATGTACGGTCAGTTTGTGTTAAATCTTCCACCTACACTTTCTAAAAACGATTTTCAAGAATATTGGCAATATGTGCATAAGTTTTCATCAGAAATAAAAGTAGCTATTACAGGAGGGCATACAGGATTTATTGAAGGACAAAATTCAACCATTGCAGGGGGAGGAACTTTTGTTACCATTGCACCTAAGTCCAAAATATTATTGTCAAAATATGCGAATGCAGGAGATATTATATTAGTAACTAAGTCTTGTGCCATCTCTTCTGCAGCAATTCTTGCAATGAGTTTTCCTAAAGTAGTGATTGATAAAGTTGGTAACGAAATTTATAAGCTAGCTTGTGAGTCTTTTTATAAGACTTCATCGTTACAAGATGCTTTGGTTGCGGTTGGTCAGGATTTAGATTTTCAGGAAGTTACAGCTATGCATGATGTAACGGAGGGTGGTGTTTTAGGGGCAATCTATGAGTTAACAAAAGCTTCGGATAATGGAGCGGTGATTTATTATGACCAATTGCCACTGGCGGAAGTACAAAAGGAAATATGTAATCTGTTTGATATAGACCCTAGAAATTGCATAGGTGCAGGTTCTATGATTATTACTTGTAAAAAAGAATTTGTGACTAATGTTGTTTCTCGTTTGGAAGCTAGTGGTATTCCGTGTGTATCTGTGGGGGAATTATGTGGTAAAGAACATGGTATGAAACTTATTAAAAATGATGAAGTGACGGAATTTGAGTATTTAGAAAAAGACCCTTATTGGGAAGCATTTTTTAAAGCATTAAAAAGAGGATGGGAATAAAAAATGGGATTTATCTTATCGTAAATCCGTCAATGCATCATGATACCTTGTTGAGAAAGTTGGAAAATATTATTTCAGAGGGTATTGTAGCGGTTCAGATTTGGGATAATTTTAATGACGATGATGATATTTTAGGTATTGTAAGTAAAATTATTGAGATTTGCCACAGAGAAAATATTCCTGTATTGATTAATAACCGTTGGGAACTGTTAAGGAAGGTAAATATAGATGGAGTTCATTTTGATGTGCAACCAAATGATATTGAAGCAATAAGGCGGGAGTTAGGGCGTAAAGTTATTATGGGTATTACCTGTAATAACGATTTGAAATATGTGCAATGGGCTAATGAACAAAAGATGGACTATATTTCATTCTGCTCTATATTTCTGTCATCTACAGCAAATAGTTGTGAGCTTGTAAGATTTGATACAGTTCGTGAAGCCAAAAAAATAACGAAAATGCCAATCTTTTTAGCTGGAGGTATAACACCTAAAAACGTGGGAGAATTAACCGACTTAAATTGCTCTGGAATTGCTGTGGTTTCTGGTATAATGGATGCAGAGCAACCAGTCCAAGAAATTAAAAAGTATAAACGAAAATTAAAATAATTTAATATGAGATTAAAAATGATAGAGAAGCTCTGTTGCCCTTTTGATAAAAAAGAATTAAAATTAACGATAGTAAAGCAGGAGACTGAAGAATGTGTAGAGGAAGGATATTTGCTCTGTAGTAAGTGTAGAAGGGTTTATCCTATAATTTCAGGTATTCCCATTATGAGTCCTGATGAATATAGGGAGTTTGAGTTAGAGAGACCTTTATTAAATCGTTGGTTGGATAATAAGGTAGATACTCAATTTCGTCTCATTGAAGGATAGATATAGTTATAACCAAAAGCTCTTTATTGGTTTATGTTTTAAATTCCTATTTATTCTTTAATAAAGAATAAAAACTTGTGCTTTTGTCTGTATAAATCATTATTTTTGTGGCAATATTCACGGATAAAAAAGACTTATGAAATTCTTAGACAGATATCAAGACTTAGTAGCAGAAGCAATAGAAAAGCATCGATTTAAAAACGAACCAAAAGAACTCTATGAGCCTATGAATTATATCATTTCTCACGGAGGAAAACGCTTGAGACCCATTATGGTACTAATGGGGTGCGAACTTTTTGGAGGTAGTTTAGAAAAGGCGATGAAACCAGCTTTGGCTATAGAGTTTTTTCATAATTTCACGCTTATCCACGACGATATTATGGATGGTGCTCCACTTAGAAGAAACAAGCCCACAATACATACGCTACATGGCATCAATGTAGGTATTCTGTCGGGGGACGCATTGCTTATTAAAGCTTATCAGTTTTTTGAAGATTTAGAGCCAGAACTATTTAAAAAGTGTATCACTTTATTTTCCGAAACGGGAGCAGTGCTTTGCGAGGGGCAGCAGATGGACGTTAATTTTGAAACCAATTCCAATGTTACCTATGAAGATTATATAAAAATGATAACCTATAAAACGGGGGTGCTTAGTGCAGCTTCGTTTAAGATAGGGGCTATGATAGCGGGAGCTACCGAGCAGGAGGCAGAGGCATTGTATCAATTTGGTAAACATATTGGGATTGCGTTCCAGATTATGGACGATTATTTAGATGTCTTCGGAAATCAGGAGCAGTTTGGAAAGAAACACGCGGGAGATATTTTTGAAAATAAAAAAACGGTACTTTACCTATTAGCAATGGAAAACGCGACGGAGGAAGAGCGAAAAGAGCTTAACTATTGGTACTCTAAAAAGACGGATAATATAGACAAAATCTACTGTGTAGAGAAGATTTTTAGAAGAACAAAAGTAGATGAAAAAGTATTGAGATTGATACAAAAGCACAACCAAATCGGTCAAGATTGTTTGAAAGCTATTAACCTCCCAGATGATAAGAAGCAGCCTTTTATAGAGTTGGCTAATTACCTTTTAAAAAGAGAATCTTAATGCTCCCAAATCTTAAAATATGATTGTACTAGGTAGTAATTCGGAAGTCGCACAAGCCTTTGTGGAAAAGGTGTTGTCTGAAGGACAAAGATTTAGAAATCTTTATCTTTTCACTTCTAATAGAGAGAGTGCAGAGAAATTTGCAAAACATATAGAAGTAAAATATCTTCAGTATAGCCAAGTTATCATGTTGGATTTAATGCAACCTATTGATTTCAAAGTATTAGAAGAGGTAGATTCAGAACTTTTATTCTGTGCTTCTGGTTACTTAGGTAAAGGAACTGAAGAGGGGTTATTAAATCACAAAAATACAGAAGCTATTATTGATATTAACTACGCTAAACTCGTTCCGTTACTCAATTATTTTGCCGAAAAAATGGCATCTAAAAGAGCGGGAACTATGGTGGTTTTGTCTTCGGTAGCGGGAGATAGAGGCAGGCAGAGTAATTTTATTTACGGGAGTGCTAAGGCAGGATTAACTGCTTATCTGAGTGGACTTAGAAATTATTTATTCCATAGAAAAGTGCATGTAATGACGGTGAAGCCAGGTTTTATGGCAACTAAAATGACAGAAGGTATGCCACTTAATCCAAAACTCACTGCAACACCTAAACAAGCAGCGGCTTCTATATATAAAGCTTACAAAGCGAAAAGGAATGTGGCGTATGTATTGCCTATATGGTGGGCTATTATGCTGATTATAAAAAATATTCCTGAGTTTATATTTAAAAAATTGAAACTTTAAAATTAGCTCCTAAAGTACCTTTCTTCATTTATGAAAAAACTATATCTATTCGACTTTGATGGTACACTTACCACAGAGGACACTTTATTTCTATATCTTAAATTCTATAACAGCAGTAAATATAGAATACAATTTTTAAGGTACATTCCACTTTTTATTCTTTTGAAAATGAAACTTATCAAAGCGGAGAAGGTCAAAGAGAGCTTTATTGCTTCTATACTTGCAGGAGAATCTAAAGAGCGAATAGAGAAGAAGTCTAAAGCCTTTTTTGAAGAATATTATCCAAAACTTTTCAGGACTAATGCTTTGGAATTTATAGAAAAAATAGATAAAGAGAAGACGGTGGCGTTCATTGTAACAGCATCGTTGGATATTTGGGTTCGTCCTTTTGCGGAGCATTTCGGTATGGGGCTTTTGGCTACGGAAGCCGAATTTAAAGATGGAAAATTTTCAGGTAAGTTTAAAACCAAAAATTGCAACGGAGAAGAAAAAGTAAAAAGAATAAAACAGGCTACAGAAGGGTTTAAATATGATAAAAGTATAGCCTTTGGAGATACAGCAGGAGACCACGCAATGCTGAAATGGGCTAATGAAGGTTTGTTTCAATTTTTTCATTAAATTAGCCAAAAATATTGGTGATGAAAAATTTACTTTTAACCTTGGGTTTAGGTATCTTTACGATGTGTACTCCTCAAAAGCGGAAAGTTATGAAGCAAGAGGTTAGTAATCAACAAGAACAAGAGGAAAGATTGTTTTATTCGGAAGCTTCTGGAGGGGAAGAAAAGAGAGGCTTTAGACTTATAAATTCTCAAGAGGAGCTTAATAGGGTTTTATCTGCAAATCAATTTGTAGTTTTAAATCCAAACGAAGAGAAGAATAAAGAGCCCAAGTTAATATTTCCTAAAAATCAACAAGTAATTCTTTATCATTTAGGAACTTTTAGAGCAGGTATGCATAAGCCTCAAGGTATTGATAGTGTTAAATTGGTAGGTGATACTTTGGAAGTTTATATGAAAAAAAATCAGTCTTCTTCGCCTTCAAAAACATCTATTAGAGAACCAGAAATGCAAGTGCAGGTCATTACCACACCGTGGATGGTTTTTTCGGTGTCTAAAGATTTAAAGTTTAATAATATTATACTGAAATAAAAAATGAGTAAAATATATTTAGATAATGCGGCTACTACGCCACTTTTAGACGAAGTAATAGAGGAAATGGTAAACTCTATGAAATTTTGTTATGGTAACCCATCTTCTACGCATAGTATAGGGCAAGAGGCTAAAACTAGGATAGAAGCTGTGAGACGCCAAATCGCCGATTATTTAAAGGTGCAACCTGGCGAAATTATCTTTACTTCGTGCGGTACAGAGTCTAATAATATGATTATTAAATCTTGTGTGGAGCATTTGGGGGTGGAGCGAATTATTACCTCTCCTATAGAGCACAAATGCGTGGCGGAGACTTGTTTGGATATGAAGAAACGCAAGGGAGTGGAGTTGGTGTATCTTCGTCCTAATGCACAGGGTGATATAGATTTGGTAAAACTAGAGCAAGAATTAAAGAAATCGGATAAAAAAACTTTGGTTACTCTAATGCACGCCAATAATGAGATAGGTAATATTTTAGACATCAAAAAAGTATCTGCACTGTGTAAAGAAAATGGGGCTTTATTCCATTCGGATACGGTACAAACGGTGGCTCATTTAGATTTAGATTTTCAAGAAGTGCCTTTGGATTTTGCCTCTTGTAGTGCTCATAAATTCCACGGCCCTAAAGGAGTGGGGTTTGCTTTTGTTAGGAAAGCTTCAGGGCTTCAGTCGCTTATAACAGGAGGGCCTCAGGAGAGAAGTCTTCGTGCAGGCACAGAAAATGTGAGTGGCATTGTAGGACTTGGCAAGGCTTTAGAAATTGCAATGAGCAACCTAGAAAATTATACTTCTCATATTAAAGACATAAAGAATTACGCAATAGAGCAATTATCTGAAAATATTTCAGGAGTTAAATTTAACGGAAGAAGTGCTGAGCAGGATAGTAGCCTTTATACGGTATTGAGTGTTCTACTGCCATTTAAAAATCCGCTATTGAGCCTACAATTAGATATGAAAGGTATTGCTATTTCTCAAGGGAGTGCTTGTAGTTCTGGAGCTAGTAAGCCTTCTATGGTAATGATGATGGTGGTAGATGAAGAAGATATGGAACATACCACGCCTCTAAGAGTATCTTTTAGTCATCTTACCACTAAGGCTGATATAGATGCGTTAGTACAGGCTCTTAAAGAAATACAGCAAGAATTATAGAAATAAACGATATTAACTATCGATATATAAATACCAAAATAAAAGAATAAAGTAATATATTTGCAGACTAAAAATGTAAAATTATGGCATTAGAAATTACAGACAGCAATTTTAAAGAAGTAGTAATAAACTCAGACAAGCCTGTATTAGTAGACTTTTGGGCAGTATGGTGTGGGCCATGCAGAATGTTAGGACCTATCGTAGAAGAATTAGCAAATGATTTTGAAGGTAAAGCAGTTGTAGGTAAAGTAGACGTAGATAACAACCAGCAGGTAGCTATGGAGTACGGTATTAGAAATATACCTACAGTTCTTATCTTCAAGAATGGAGAAGTGGTAGATAAGCTAGTAGGCGTGTCTCCTAAGGAGGTTATTGCAGAAAAATTATCAGCACATTTATAAAAAAAATAAATTGATTTATAAGCACTTTCTAAAATGAAGGTGCTTTTTTTTATATAAAATTTTGTTTGTATTGAAAAAAGTTATACTTTTGCAACCACATTATTCAGATAAGCGTTCTGATACATAATTAAGAATAATGTTCTTATAAAAAGATCCGGTAGTTCAGCTGGTTAGAATACCTGCCTGTCACGCAGGTGGTCGCGGGTTCGAGCCCCGTCCGGATCGCTTTTTTATAACTTTTTTCTGATCCGGTAGTTCAGTTGGTTAGAATACCTGCCTGTCACGCAGGTGGTCGCGGGTTCGAGCCCCGTCCGGATCGCAGTATTTATGGTTTAGAACCTCTAGTAGTAACTGGAGGTTTTTTTGTTTTTAGACTTTTCTTGCTGTTAAAAATCATCTTAGATACTTTTCATTTTTAGCTAAATAATCTTAACTTTATAGAGTAAAATAAAAGTAAGATTATTATATGATACCAAAGACTGATTTAGAGAAAATGAAAACCAAAGGGGATTTGATGAAATACCTCTACAAGCATCAAGATGAAGATTCCAAATATGTTGCTCTTATAGAAAAAATAGAGTATGAAGATGAATTAAAATTATTACAAGCTGAACTTGTAAATCTTCAGAATTGGATTAAAAATACGGGTAAAAAAGTTGCTATTATTTTTGAAGGTAGAGATGCGTCTGGTAAAGGAGGAACTATTAAGCGTTTTGCGGAACATCTTAACCCTCGTGCGATGCGTATTGTAGCTCTTAATAAGCCTACGGATGTGGAGCGAGGACAATGGTATTTTCGTAGATATATTAAAGAACTTCCTAATTCTGGTGAGATTGTTTTCTTTGATAGAAGTTGGTATAATAGAGCGGTAGTAGAGCCTGTGATGGGGTTCTGTACGCCAGAGCAATATGAGGAATATATGGTTCAGGTGCCAGAGTTTGAGCATATGCTTTACGAATCGGGGACGCATATTATTAAATTTTGGTTTTCTGTAAGCAAAGATGAGCAGTTATTCCGTTTTAATAGTAGGCTTCAAAATCCACTGAAAAAATGGAAATACAGCCCCGTAGATGAAAAAGGACAGGAACTATGGGACGAGTTCACAAAATACAAAAATCAGATGTTTTCTAGAACTCATAATGCCTTTTCGCCTTGGGTGGTGGTGAAGTCTGATAATAAAAAGAGAGCGAGGCTAGAGGCGATAAGGTATGTGCTTAGTCAGTTTAATTACGAAGGGAAAGGAGAGAGTGAGGTTTCTCTTAACCCAGACCCTAGCGTGGTACAGAGGTACTTTAGAATGATTAAGCAAATAGATTTTTAATTATAAATAAACATCAATATGGAACTTACAGATACACAATATAAAAAACTAGATACTAAAAAGGGTCTTTATGCTCTATTGCAGTCAGATATGCTTAATCCAGACAAAGCATTGCGTACGATAAAGTACGAGAAAAGATTGGCTAAATTACAGGAAGAGCTTATCAAAATGCAAAATTGGGTAGTAGAAAATAAACAGAGAGTAATCATTATTTTTGAAGGTAGAGATGCGGCTGGTAAAGGAGGAGCGATCAGAAGAATTACTGAGCATCTTAACCCTAGAGAGCATCGTGTGGTTGCTCTTCCAAAGCCTAATGAGGTAGAGCAAGGTCAATGGTATTTTCAGCGATACATCAGTCAGTTGCCAAAAGCTGGGGAAATTGTATTTTTCGATAGAAGTTGGTACAACCGTGCAGTAGTAGAGCCTGTTAATGGGTTTTGCACAAAAGAAGAGTATGATGTTTTTATGTCACAGGTCAATGAGTTTGAAAAAATGCTAGTAAACTCGGGTACTTATTTGCTCAAATTGTATTTTTCTATTTCAAAAGAAGAACAAGCAAAGAGATTTGCTGATATTATAGAAAATCCACTTAAAAAATGGAAGTATAGCCCTGTAGATGCTAAGGCTTTAGATTTATGGGATGTTTATACGGAATATAAGGAAAAAATGTTTGAGGTTTCGGATACAGAAATTGCACCGTGGAAAGTACTAAAAGCCAATAAAAAATCTAAGGCGAGGGTAGAGGCATTAGAATATATATTGGATAAAATTCCGTACGAACCGAAGAACTCAGAGGTGATAACTCACGAAGAGTTAGAAGATTAAGGTGTTTTGTAAAAGGTGGCTTATTAGTCGCCTTTTTTGTTTTAGGCTTGCGGAATATCTAGGTTGGTGGTTCATATAAAAATTAGTACATTTGTCAGGGTAAAAACAAAAATAAATTTGAATTATAATGAGTCAATTTGATGTTACTGTTATCGGTTCTGGACCTGGAGGTTATGTGGCAGCTATTCGTTGTGCACAATTAGGTTTTAAAACAGCTATTATAGAGAAATACCCTACCTTAGGAGGGACGTGTCTTAATGTAGGGTGTATTCCGTCTAAGGCACTTTTGGATAGTTCAGAGCATTTTGAAAATGCTAAACATAACTTTGCAAACCACGGGATTGTTATCAACGAGCCTAAAGCAGATTTGGCTAGAATGATAGAGCGAAAAAACGAAGTGGTAGACCAAACAACCAAAGGAATTAATTTCCTAATGGACAAAAACAAAATTACAGTTTTTGAAGGAGTGGGAAGTTTTGAGACAGCAACTAAAATTAAAGTAACAAAAAATGATGGCTCTACAGAGTCTATTGAGTCTAAATATACCATTATAGCTACAGGTTCTAAGCCCTCTTCTTTACCTTTCATCAGTTTAGATAAAGAAAGAATCATAACCTCTACGGAAGCTCTTAATTTGAAAGAAATACCTAAGCATCTTATCGTAATCGGTGGTGGTGTTATAGGGCTAGAGCTTGGTTCTGTTTACAAAAGGCTTGGTTCTGAGGTAACAGTGGTAGAGTATTTAGATAAAATTATCCCAGGAATGGACGGTTCTTTATCTAAAGAATTACAAAAAGTTCTTAAAAAACAAGGAATGAAATTTATGCTTTCTACAGCGGTTTCTGCGGTGGAAAGAAAAGGTGATACAGTAGTAGTAACGGCTAAAGATAAGAAGGGAGAAGAAGTAAGTGTAGAGGGAGATTATTGCTTAGTATCAGTAGGAAGAAGACCTTATACGGAAGGTTTAGGTTTAGAAAATGCAGGTGTAGATTTAGATGAAAGAGGAAGAGTAAAAGTAAACGACCACCTTCAGACTAATGTGTCTAACATCTATGCGATTGGTGATGTGGTTAAAGGAGCTATGTTGGCTCACAAGGCGGAAGAAGAAGGTGTTTTTGTAGCAGAAACTTTAGCAGGGCAAAAACCTCATATCAACTACAATCTAATACCAGGAGTGGTTTACACTTGGCCAGAAGTAGCTGGAGTAGGGAAGACAGAAGAGCAGCTTAAAGAAGAAGGTGTTTCTTATAAGGTAGGAAGTTTCCCAATGAGAGCTCTGGGTAGAAGCCGTGCGAGTGGAGATATTGATGGACTAATTAAGGTGTTGGCTGATGAAAAAACAGACGAAATTTTAGGAGTTCATATGATAGGAGCTCGTGCTGCGGATATGATTGCAGAAGCTGTAGTGGCTATGGAGTTTCGTGCGAGTGCCGAAGATATTTCAAGAATTTCTCACGCTCACCCAACATTTACAGAGGCCATTAAAGAAGCAGCTTTAGATGCTACAGGAAAAAGAGCATTACATATGTAGTTGATTTAGAGTTAAATTAATATAAAAATCGCTGTTAGGAAAATTTCTCTAACAGCGATTTTTTTTGTAAAATAAAATTATCACTAAAAAAATAGTTGTATATTTAAAATATAGTTATATATTTGTATAACTATATTTATAGTGATATGAAAATAAAACAACTTACCAAAGCAGAAGAACAGGTAATGCAATATCTGTGGCAATTAGAAAAGGGTTTTTTAAAAGATATATTAGATTTTTTTCCAGAACCCAAACCTCATACCAATACGGTATCTACAATACTTAAGGTTCTTAAGGAGAAAGGCTTTGTAGATTATCGTGTGTATGGTAGACAACATGAGTATTTTCCTATAATTTCCCAAAAAGAGTACAGTAAAAAATCTTTTGGAGGTATTATTAAAAACTATTTTGGAGGGTCTTATAAAGAAGCTGTTTCTTTTTTAGTAGAAGAAAAACAGATGTCAGTGGAAGATTTAGAGTTATTATTAAAAGAACTTAAAAAATAACTGGCTATGGATTCTCTAATGACCTATATTATAAAATCTTTGGCTTGTTCGGGGGTTTTATACACTTATTATTTTATCTTTTTGAAAGATAAGACTTTTCATCGTTATAATAGATTTTATTTAATGTTTACTTTATTTGTAAGCGTATTACTTCCTTTGCTTAAAGTAGAGTATTTTACCATTGAAGTAAATCCAAAGGTACTTATGCTAATGAGTGAATTTAAGAGTTATTCATCAAAGTATAAACAAGAATCTTACGCTGTTTTGTTTTACTTTTTAGGGATAATAGTAGCTTTTGGGTCAGTAATATTTTTATTCAGATTACTGTTGGGAATGTGGCGATTGTTAAAGCTGAAAAATAAATATGAAAAAATTAATTTTCAAGGGATTAACTTTTATAAAACCGATTTAGAAGAAGCTCCATTTTCATACTTTAAAAATTTATTTTGGAAGAATAGTATTGCTATTGATACGGATTTAGGGCGTCAAATCCTAAAGCATGAGATGGTACATATAGAGCAAGGTCATTCTTGGGATAAGTTTATAGTTTCTTTATTTCAATCTATATTTTGGTTCAATCCTATTTTTTATTTAATAAAAAAAGAATTGAGTTTAATTCACGAGTATTTAGCAGATAGTCAATCTATAAATAAAGGTGATACTCAGTCGTTTGCGAAAATGATTTTAGAGCACCATTTCTCGGGAAAAGTTTTTCCAGCAACCAATCCATTTTTGTCATCTAACCTTAAAAAAAGAATTATTATGTTAAAAAAATCAAAAACAAAGTTTGCTTACATTAGAAAAGTGTTAGCCTTACCGTTAGTGTTTAGTATGGTATTTATCTATGCTGTTAATACCAAAAACAAAGAGATTGTAACCTTAAATAAAGTCATAGAACATAAGGTTAATGATTTGAATAATGATAACAATCCTAAAGAAGAAGCTAGTAAGTTAGTTTCACAAAAGAGTGAAAGCAGAAGTAATAATGATAAGGTAATATCACAAGAATTTGTGTATGAAGTTGAAAATAAAAGTGTAGGAGTCAAAATCGATACATTGAGAAAGCCCAATGAAGATTTTAGAAAGGCTATTCAAAAGGAGCGAAAAAGGATTGAAAAGTACAGAAAAGCCTTGGAATCACAAAGAAAAAAAGAGGAAAAAATAAGAGTTGAAATAGAAAAATTGAGAAGCTCTATTTCTACAAAATCAAATTCTGAGGAGCAGTTTAAAGAGTTGGAACACTTGTATAGTCAGTTGGACAGAATTTACGATGCACCTCGTTATAAGCGTATTTTAGAAGGTATAGAAAAGTCTTCTTCCAAAATAGGAGAATATTATCAATCCTCTTACAAAGACTCAAAGCAGAGGGAAAGTCTTTCTAAATTACGAGAAAAAGAAGCAAAAGATGTGGAACAATTAGCTAATGAAAGTAGAAGAGCGGCTGAAGAAGCCTCAAAAATATCTAAGGAGGCTGCTAAAAAAGCAGAGGAAGCTCGCCGTGTTGCTTTAGAAGTTGTTAAGGTAATTCATGAGAATTAAATTAATGATTGTTAACTTGATACGGCTTTCAGCCCGATAATGGAGCCTATAAGAGTAACTAAGAAAAAGAGCCTTAGTGTGGTAGCGGGTTCTTTAAATACAAAGATGCCAATCAGTACAGTACCTACTGCTCCTATTCCTGTCCATACAGCGTAGGCGGTTCCTATGGGGAGCGTTTGGGTGGCTTTAATGAGCAGTCCCATACTCACACCAAGGGCAATCAAAAAGCCTAGATACCACCAAACCGCTTCTGTACTTTCCGAAGTTTTGGCTTTCCCTAAACAAAATGCAAATAAGGCTTCAAAGAGTCCTGCAATGATTAAAATAATCCAATTCATCTTAATTTTGTAAAAGATTTTGATGATTTTAAACAAAACAAAAAACTGTTTCTGCAATAGGTGTAGAAACAGTTTTTGCGTGTAATTTTAGTTTTATATATGCTCTGTTTTAAAGAGCTTGTCGTAATTATGAAGTTCGTCATTGGTAAAACCTTGAGATTCCATCCATTCATCATTATAAACTTTGCTGATGTATCTAGAACCGTGGTCTGGGTAAATAAGCACCACTAAATCGTCTTCTTTAAACGGATTCTCCTCTGCATACTGCATCAGAGCTTGGGTAACGGCTCCTGTGGTGTAGCCTCCCATAATGCCTTCCTTTATAGCAATTTCTCTTGTGCGGTAAGCACTTTGTTCATCGTTTACTCTTACAAATTCATCTATTAAATCAAACCTAAGAGCAGTTGGGATTAAGTTTTTGCCCAACCCTTCTATTTGGTAGGGGTGTATATCCTCTTTATTGATAGCTCCTGTTTCGTGGTAAGTTTTAAGTATAGAACCATCTGCATCTACTCCAATAACTTTGATGTCAGGGTTTTGCTCTTTAAGATATTTAGCAGAGCCAGAAAGTGTTCCACCAGTACCAGTACATGCGATTAGGTGCGTGATTTTCCCTTGGGTCTGTTCCCATATCTCAGGACCAGTAGTGGTGTAGTGGGCATCTATATTTAGCTCGTTAAAATATTGGTTGATGTAGATAGAGTTAGGCGTTTCTTTAGCAATTCTCTTAGCGACTTCGTAATAAGAGCGAGGGTCGTCCGCAGGTACATTTGCAGGGCAAACATATACGGTAGCACCTAATGCCTTTAGATAAGCTATTTTTTCAGGCTTGGTTTTATCGCTTACAGATAAGATACACTTGTACCCTTTGATAATGCTTACCATGGCAATAGAGAACCCCGTGTTACCAGAGGTGGTCTCTACAATAGTAGCACCTGGTTTTAGTAATCCTTTTTTTTCTGCTTGTTCTATAATATGCAGAGCTATCCTATCTTTAGTAGAGTGCCCTGGGTTAGAAGACTCTATCTTCGCATAGACTGTAGCTGCTATATTTTCGGTAATTTTATTTAATCTAACAAGTGGAGTATTTCCTATTAAACCGAGAATATTATCATAAACATTAGTCGCCATATTACATTTTCTCAAAAACTGGGTGCAAAGTTAATAAAAAAATAAGGAATATAAGACTTAAATATCTGTTTAGTTTTGGTGGTGTTTTATATTATTAGTTATAGTTGATTAGCTTTTTTACTTCGAGGCTTCCATTTTATAGCTATACTCCCAAGGTTTTTTAATATTTTTGCGGTTCTATTTTTAATTCTATGATTATTGTTCTTCTCATTCTAAGTGTGATAGTAGGTGTGTTGTTAGGCAAGTTTTTTGGGGCTAAAGAGAAGCTAGCAAAGAATTTACTTATTCTAAGTGCGGGGTTTCTCATTACAATTTGCCTTAACGAAGTTTTTCCTCAGGTGTACCACGAACAAAATCATAATATAGGGATTTGGATTGTATTAGGAGTGCTATTGCAGATGGTTTTAGAAAGCCTTACCAAAGGCTTTGAGCATGGGCATATCCACCATCATAGCGAAACTAAAAATATACTGCCTGTGGCACTTATGGTGGGTTTGTTTTTTCATGCTTTTATAGAAGGTATCCCTTTAGCTAACGAAACGGAGGTTTTGTCGCCTTATCTTACAGGTATCTTGTTTCATAACCTTCCTATTTCCTTTGTTTTGGGAGCGTATTTGTTTGGTAAAGGGTCATCAAAGCATTATTCGTGGAGCATTATTAGCATTTTTGCTTTGGCTTCTCCTCTTGGAGTGCTTTTGGGTAAATATATCCCAATGGAGTGGCAGTCTTATTTTCTAGCCATAGTGGGAGGGATATTTCTGCATATTTCCGCTGTAATTATATTTGAAAGTAACAAAAACCACAAAATGGATTGGATGAAGCTCCTGCTAGTAGTATCAGGAATTTTGATTGCTTTGCTAGGGCATTTATTTCATCATCATTAAATATTAAATCTGATTGATATAAAAAAATAAACCTTTGTAGTAAATATTACAAAGGTTTTATTTTTATAAATATAGGTTAGCTAGATAACCCCTAATTCTTTTCCTACTTTTTCAAAGGCAGCTATAGCTTTATCTAAGTGTTCTCTTGTGTGTGCGGCTGATAATTGTACTCTAATTCTAGCCTTGCCTTTAGGAACCACAGGGTAGAAAAATCCGATAACATAGATGCCTTCGTCCATAAGTTTTTCTGCCATTTTTTGTGATAGAGGGGCATCATAAAGCATTACAGGTACAATAGCGGCATCTCCATCAGGAATGTCAAAGCCTTTGGCTTTCATTTGGGTTCTAAAATATTGAGCGTTATCCATTACCTTGTCTCTTAGGCTGGTGTCTTCGGAAATCATTTCTAGAACTTTGGTTGCTGCACCTACAATGCCAGGGGCTAAAGAGTTAGAAAACAGATAAGGTCTAGAACGCTGCCTTAACATATCTATAATTTCTTTTTTACCAGAAGTAAAGCCACCCAACGCTCCACCTAGTGCTTTCCCTAGTGTAGAAGTAATGATGTCCACTCTTCCCATAACTTCGTTTGCTTCGTGAGTACCTCTTCCTGTTTTGCCGATAAAACCTGTGGCGTGGGAGTCGTCCACCATTACTAGAGCATCGTATTTTTCAGCTAAATCACAAACGCCTTTTAAGTCGGCTACGATACCGTCCATAGAGAACACTCCATCGGTAACAATGATTTTAAATCTGTGGTTGTGTTTACTCGCTTCAATAAGCTGAGCTTCCAAATCTGCCATATCATTGTTTTTGTAGCGATACCTTGCCGCTTTGCAAAGTCTTACTCCATCAATAATAGAAGCGTGGTTGAGTTCGTCAGAGATGATGGCATCTTCTGCTGTAAATAATGGTTCAAAAACCCCTCCGTTGGCATCAAAACAAGCGGCATAGAGAATGGTGTCTTCCATACCCAAAAACTCAGATATTTTAGCCTCTAGATTTTTATGAATGTCTTGTGTACCACATATAAAACGCACAGAAGACATACCGTAACCGTGAGAAGCAATAGCGTCTTGTGAGGCTTTCATAACTTCGGGGTGGTTGGATAGCCCGAGGTAGTTATTGGCACAGAAGTTAAGTAGTTTTTTACCATTGGCTACAATTTCAGCCGATTGTTGAGAGGTAATAATGCGTTCGTTTTTATAAAGACCTTCGTTTTTGATGTTTTGAAGTTCGGTTTGTAAATACTCTAGGTAATTTTTAGAAATCATATTTAGTTTATTTTGGTTATAAAATCGTTGGCTAATTTAATAAAAAAAGCCTTCGCTGTTGGAAGACTTTATAGATTATTTTATAAATATTAGAGATTGAGTGCCGGCTCTAGTAGTTTTTCCATTTTAGCTTTAATCTGATGCACAGACCCTGTGTAATTATTGATTAACAATGAGAATGTAAGGGTTCTGCCAGATTTGGTATTGATGTAACCTGCTAGACATTTTACAGCTCTTAGAGTACCTGTTTTAGCGAAGATTTGTCCGTAGCCTTCGTTGTAGAGAAACATTTTCTTTAATGTACCTGTTTGTCCTGCAATAGGTAATGAATCAAAGTAGGATTTGTAATATCTTTCTTTCATAAGACCTGCCAAAAACTTAACCTGTGAAATAGGTGTTACTAAGTTGCTTCTAGATAAACCACTACCGTCCATTAGATTTAATCCATTGAAATCATAGCCGTTAGCATTTAGATGTTCTACGATTGTTTGTCTGCCTGTTTCTAGGGATTCGTCTCCGTTTTTGTAAAATCCTACTGAACGAAGTAGGGCTTCTGCAAATCTATTATTACTTGTTTGATTAACGAAATACACAATCTCATCTAAACTAGGTGATTGGTATTTAGTGATAAAAGTTCTGTTTTCGGGTTCTATATCAATGGTTTTGCCTTCTACTTTACCTGTTACTGCTACACCACTTTTAAGTAAAGAAGCTCTTAATGTATTGGCAAGGGAATAAGGTGCAGAGGGGATTTTACCTGTTACTGTATTACCTTCAAAAGAATCTGTATAAGCCATTTGATTGGTGTACGGAGAGACATAGAAAAATCTTTTCTCGTCATCTCTAAACCTACGCTTAATTACTTTTCGTTCCTTGGTAGGGTCTATATTGGCAGTTCTGCCTACGGGGAGGTAATAGTTTTCTCTCTCTAACCAAACAATGTTGGCTGGGAGGCTATCATTATTGCCTTTAAAAACAGCAGTTTGTATGAAAATATTGCCATTGATTTTGGTGATTCCTAAGTTTTTTATGGCATAGATAAAATCGGAGGATATGCTACCATAGCTAGAAGACCCTGCTGTCCCTGTGCCTAAAGTAGGGTCGCCACTACTTACAATATATAGGTTGCCTTCTAGAACTCCATCGTCAGATATTTTACCAGAGTATTCTAGCTGTGTATTGTACTTAAATTTGGAACCCATAATGTTCATTGCGGCATCTGTGGTTAGCAGTTTTGTGGTAGAGGCAGGAACTAGAGGCGTAGTTTCGTTATAAGAGCTGATAACTCGCTTGTTTTTTGGGTCATAGACTGCAAATCCCCATTGTCCATTTCTTACCATTGGGTCACTTGCCAACTGATTGATAGCGATGTCTAGTTCTTCTTTAGCCGAAAGAGTTACTTTTTCAGCAGTTGGTGTTTCGTAGGTGGGATACGAACTAGAGTATTGAGCAAATGAAACGAAAAATATAGATATACAGGCTATTAAAAGCCCTTTTTTGGTTAAATTCATACTTTGAAATTTTGTTACATTGAGGCTTTCCATTAGAAAACAACGAAACAAAGGTAAAAAATATTGTAAGTCTAGACCTATGTAGAGTTGGTAAATAGACTTAAATTATGTTAAAAAGAGTTAAAAATCTACAAACACCTCTATTTTCACAGATTGATAAGCGGAGATTTCTCTGAACTCGTCCAATGATTGTGAAATGTACTCTTTGAAAGTGAAGTATTTATTATTTCTAGGCAGTTTGAGTAATATTTGGAACTGATATTTGTTTTTCAGCTTTGCGATAGGAGCCTTTTCTGGACCTAAAACACAGTCTAAAGGAAGGTATTTCCTAAGGATAGAACCTAAAAATTGTGAAGCTCTATCTGCCTTGCCTTCTTTGGAATGTTTAATTTCTATAAGCACTACTTTGGTAAATGGTGGATAGAGGAATTTTTTTCTATCATTTAAGAAATACTCATAAATTTCTTGAGTGCTATTGTGCTTAATCAAGCTAAACAAAGGGTGTGTTGGGTTGTAAGTTTGTATAACTACTTTACCTTTTCCTGAAGTTCTCCCTGCTCTCCCAGATATTTGAGTGATGAGCTGGTAGGCTTTTTCTTCCGCTCGGAAATCTTGTACATATAGGAGTGCATCAGCCTTGGGAATTGCCACTAGGTCTATATGGTCAAAGTCTAAACCTTTGGAAATCATCTGTGTGCCAACAATGATGTTGGTTTCTCTGTTTTCTATTTTTTCGTAGAGTTTTTCATAGGCGAATTTTTTTCTCATAGAGTCTATGTCCATTCTGTCCACTTCTGCCTCTGGAAACAATCTTTTGACTTCCTCCGCCACTTGTTCTACTCCGATGCCTTTGGTATTGAGTTGTTGAGACTGGCACCTAGGACATTGGTTGGGTTTAGAAGCTCTTTGTCCGCAATAATGGCACTTCATTTCGTTAGAAGATTTGTGATAGGTCATTACTACATCGCAGTTAGAGCAGTAGGTTACATATCCACAAGCCTCACATTCTACCACGTTGGCATAGCCTCTTCTGTTATGGAGGACGATGATTTGTTTGTTCTCCTCTAAATTTTCCTGAACTTTTTGAACTAATGCTGCCGAAAAATTACCATTTAGAGTTTTGGCTTCCTGTTCTTCTTTAATATTGATGATTTCAAAATCTGGTAAATCTACATTGCCGTATCGTTCGCCTAAATAAAGGTACTTAAGTTTTCCTTTTTGGGCAGTGTAATAAGATTCTAAAGATGGCGTGGCAGAGCCGAGCAGTAGATGAGCTTTATAATAATAAGCTAGGATTTGAGCTGCATCTTTAGCATTAAAGTAAGGGCTAGCTTCTCTAGGTTTGTAGGCAGAATCGTGTTCTTCATCTACAATCACTAAATCTAAACTTTGGTAGGGCAGAAACAATGCGTTTCTAGTTCCAATAAGGACTTTAATCTTGTTGAGTTTTACTTTTCGCCAAACTTCCACTCGTTCAAAATCGGTGAGTTTTTGATGATAAAAGCCAATTAAATCGCCGTATTTTTTTTCTAATCTGCGGATAATTTGCTTGGTTAATGCAATTTCTGGTAGTAATAATAATATGTTTTTATTCTCTTTGATGAGTTGCTCTATCAAGTGGATATAGATGTGGGTTTTCCCCGAAGAAGTTACGCCGTGTAATAATACTTTCTGATTTTGAACAAAAGACTGTTCTATTGCTTTAAATGTGTTATTTTGAGTTTCAGTAAGAGGTTCAATGTTTTCTATATCGCCACTATAAGCTTCTAGTCGGTCGTGCTGGAGGTAATATTCATCTACTAGACCTTTATCTATCAGAGCTTTCATTTGGGCGTGGGCGAAATTACCTTCCTCAAACAAAATAGATTTTTTAATAGGAATTTCAGGCGAAGCCGTTTGTTTAGACAAAATGAGGAGGAAAAGTTCTTTTTGTTTTTCTGCTCTATTAAGGCTAGAAATGACCTCTGCTAAAGACTGATTATCTAATAATTCTTCTTTGATTTTCACATAAGCTACCTCCTTTACTTTGTACTTTTCTGCCACTTTTTCATCTATCTCTATATAGTGCATATCTATAAGAGCGTTGATGGTTTTAATTAAATTTTTCTTCGGAATAAAGGCTTCCATTTCAGAAAGATTGACCAATTGTTGGACTTCCAACGCTTGTATTAAAAGTATTTCGTTGGCATCTAGGAGTTCATAATCTATATTAGCATTTGGTTTGAGTTTTAGATAAGTCTCACTCTCCAATTTTAATGATGAAGGAAATGCTAAACGGTAAATTTCGCCTAAATTACACAGATAGTAGGAAGATAACCATTGCCAAAACTCAAGTTGAGGACGAGGTAAAATAGGGGTGTCGTCTAAAATGCTGTAAATTTCCTTTGGAGAAAACTCTTCGGGAGTGTTTTGGTGAAGGTCTGAGATGATTCCTGTATAGATTTTTTTTCCTCTAAACGGAACAAGAACACGCATACCTAACGCTATTTTATCCTGTAAATCAATGGGAACTTTGTAGGTGAAAGTTCCTTTTAGATTAAGTGGCAGTATGACTTGAGCGTAAAGCATAGAGGGGAACAAAAATAAGTGATTTTTAACGGTCGGATATTGGTGATAGAGGCGGATTTAGAAAGTATAAACATTCAATCTTGTATTAACCTAAACAACAGATTTTTATTATTTTCTAAATTTATAAAAAAAAGGAATGTGAAAGTCCATTGTAATAACAAAAAAGAGCAACTTTCAATTTATCCCATAAACCGCTATTTTGCCAATACGATGTTAGGTGTATATTTTATTTTTTAAACAGAACACTTATATCTTTTTCGTATATTTTTAATAATTTTGGAAGAGCTATGCATTGGATATTTAATTCATTACACATTGCTGGAATCTTTTTAAATAGTTTATTATCATTACTTTCGGCGGTCTCTTCATTAACAAGATAAACATCAGGTTCAGATTTCATTAAATTAAGGCATAAAATTATCTGCTTTATGTCAGCGTCTTCGAGATGTTTGTTTTTACTAACTTCAAACTCTACATCTGTAATTTTTTTTCTTTGTACGGTAACTACAAATTGGTTTTCAAGTATCCTTAAGAATTTTGCTGGAGATGGAGTAAATAAAGTACCCGTTTTGTATGGAGTTTTTGACTTCTTTAAAAATGTTTTATCTGTCAAAAATGCCAATTGATTTAAAACTAATCCTTTAGCGTTGTATGTGCATTGTTCGTAAACCTTATCTATTATGATTATCTCTCCAATTTCTATTTTTTCTTTTATGAAATTGAATAGCAAATTTTCTTTGTCAAATGGTAAGTAATATCGAACCAACGACAAAAGTGAGTTAGTGTCAATTATTACTTTCATTGAATATATTTATTTAGTTTATCTGGGGTTATATTTAAGGTTTTACAAACATCAAATTCATTTATAACTCCTTCATAAAAAGCTGTTTGAATAGTAGAAATTAGTAATGGGGAATTTATAGGTTTGGGTACTGAACCACCCCTTTTAACTCCATTTTGTTTGTCTAATTCTTTTTGTCTTTGCTCCTCTAATTGTTTTAATCTAAACTGTTCCTCAAAATCAGACTTTACATTGTTATAATCTTTAGGAGATATTTGATTATTAAGTAAAAGTCTTGTGAAAATAGCTATTTGACTTAAATGTGTATTTTGTGATATTTTTTCAATTATTTTAAAATTATAATCATTTGCACTACTTGCTTTTTCCAGTTTATCAATTACATTACCATATTCTCCTGCAATAAAATAGAAAGCAAAATCATTACACCATTTTTCAATTTTTGATAAATTGTGGTTGGCTAAATCAGCTATTTCTAAGTTATCAACCTCTTCAATATTTAAAAGATAATGACCTAATTCGTGAGCCAATGTAAAAATTTCACGTCTAAAGGAACTTTGCTGTCTTTTTAATACGATTACATTCGGATTTAGAAAAAAACCATCAATGTTTGCTTTTTCTTTTTTATTCCAAGTTTCAATGAATTCAAAAACTAAAATGTTTTTTTCAGCAAATTTTGAAATCAAAGATTTTAAAAACTCTCTTAGATTTTGTTGAAATTCTGGATATAAAATTTTACGAATTTCTAAAGCAGTCTTTTTAGGACTTTCACTAGTTTTAAAAACAGGTAATACTCTATCAGTATTTATTTCAGCTAATTTTGAAATTGCTGATAGAGAAATTTTAAATTCCTCAAATTGATTTACTATTTTTTTTGCTCCAATATTTAAATCTGCATCAAATTTTGACTTTCTAAAAAATATACTAGCATCTTTAGATATTTCTGGAGACTTAGGGTCTAAATAGAAGTGTAGCCCTTTATTAAAAACTCTATCAATTCTTTTTAAATGACTTATCTTTATATTCTCAGTTAAAATTTCTTCTCTAGTGATAGGTTTTTTTAACTCATCATTAATTGACATAAGAAGCTCATCTATCGTCATATTGAATAATGATAGAAGGTAATCAAGTCTTTTTATGTTTTGTTCTACTTTCAAGAATCGAAATAATTATTTAATTGTGCGAAATTACAAATTATTTTTTTTAATACTAGCATTAGTAAACTTACGTCTAAAAAATGTCTTTATGCAAAAAGTACAATGCTACTGACTGAAAAGCCATATCTAAGCAAGTGATAATGTTTGATGCTGTCATTTTGTCATAAAAATAGGAGTGGCATATTCTTGGTAAAATTGGAGGTGTACTAAAAATGAATATTAACAAAAAAATAAACAATTAAAATGAGTAAAATTATAGGAATTGACTTAGGTACTACTAACTCTTGTGTGGCAGTAATGGAGGGTAAAGACCCTGTGGTAATCCCTAATGCAGAAGGAAAAAGAACAACACCTTCTATCGTAGCTTTCACTGAAGATGGTGAGAGAAAAGTGGGAGACCCAGCTAAAAGACAAGCGGTTACAAACCCTAAAAATACAGTTTATTCTATCAAGAGATTTATCGGAGCTAATTTTAAAACAGATGCTAACGAGGTGTCTAGAGTTCCGTATCAAGTGGTAGAAGGTTCTAACGATACTGTTAAAGTTAAAATTGGAGATAGAGAATACACGCCTCAAGAAATTTCAGCAATGATTCTTCAAAAAATGAAGAAAACGGCTGAAGACTATTTAGGTCAAGAAGTTTCTCGTGCGGTAATTACTGTACCTGCTTATTTTAACGATGCACAAAGACAAGCGACTAAAGAAGCTGGAGAAATTGCAGGGCTTAAGGTAGAAAGAATTATCAATGAGCCTACGGCAGCAGCTTTAGCTTATGGTCTAGATAAGGTAGGTAAGAAGGATATGAATGTAGTGGTGTTCGACTGTGGTGGTGGTACTCACGACGTTTCTGTACTAGAAATGTATGAGGTAGATGGTAACGCATCTTTCGAAGTAAAGGCTACCGATGGTGATACACACTTAGGAGGGGACGACTTTGATAATGTGATTATCGACTGGATGGCGGCTGAATTCCAAGCGGAAGAAGGTGTAGATTTAAAATCTGACGCTATTGCTCTTCAAAGATTGAAAGAAGCAGCAGAAAAAGCAAAAGTTGAATTATCATCTTCTACTCAAACAGAAATCAATTTACCATATATCACAGCTACGGCTTCAGGTCCAAAACACTTAGTTAAAACATTAACTAGAGCTAAGTTTGAGCAGTTAGCAGGAGATTTAATTCAAAGAACTATCGAGCCTTGTAAGTCTGCTCTTAAAAATGCAGGTATGAGCGTTTCTGATATTGATGAAATTATCCTAGTAGGTGGTTCTACAAGAATCCCTGCGATACAAGAAGCGGTAGAGAAATTCTTTGGTAAAGCTCCATCTAAAGGGGTAAACCCAGATGAGGTAGTGGCTATAGGTGCGGCTATCCAAGGGGGAGTTCTTACAGGAGATGTTAAAGATGTCTTGTTATTAGATGTTACACCTCTTTCTTTAGGTATAGAAACTATGGGTTCTGTATTCACTAAATTAATAGAGGCTAATACCACCATTCCTACTAAAAAATCAGAAGTATTCTCTACTGCGGTAGATAATCAGCCTGCGGTTACCATCAGAGTAGGACAAGGGGAAAGACCAATGTTTAACGATAACAAAGAAATCGGTAGATTCGAGCTTACAGATATTCCGCCAGCACCTAGAGGTGTGCCACAAATTGAGGTAACTTTTGATATAGATGCTAACGGTATTTTGAGCGTTTCTGCAAAAGATAAAGGTACAGGTAAGGAGCAGTCTATCAAAATTCAAGCATCGTCTGGTCTTTCTGATGAAGAAATTGAAAGAATGAAGAGAGAAGCTGAAGAAAATTCGGCAGCAGATGCTAAGAAAAAAGAAGAAGCTGACCTTATCAACAAAGCAGATGGACAAATCTTCCAAACTGAAAAGCAAATAAAAGAATTTGGAGATAAGATTTCTGCAGATAAAAAATCAGCGATAGAAACAGCTTTAGCTGAATTAAAAACAGCTTATGAAGCTAAAGATATGGCAAATATTAAAACTAAGTCTGAGGCTTTAGACGCAGCTTGGATGGCAGCATCAGAAGAGTTGTATAAAGCACAAGCTGAAGCTCAAGGAGGTGCAGAACAAGCACAAGCTAACACAGGTAATGCTGCAGATGATGTACAAGATGCAGATTTTGAAGAAGTGAAGTAAGATTGATATAAATCATTAGCAATAAGCCACTGTGTAATATTCACGGTGGCTTATTTGTTTAGATTCCAATTTATTGTAGAAAATCATGTGTAAAAATTAAAACAAAATTTAAGTACACAATCGTACTATATAGAACGATTATTATACTATAGATTTTTTAAGTAAATATAGCGTTTGTGTATATAAAAAAAAAGCATTAGCTTTGCACCTTGAATTTTAACATATAATATTAACATTATGAATCATTACGAAACTGTTTTCATTTTAACTCCCGTTCTGTCTGACGCTCAGGTGGAGGAAGCAGTGAAAAAATTTGAGGATCTTTTAAAAGATCAAAATTGCGAAATCGTAGCCAAAGAAAATTGGGGACTAAAAAAGTTAGCTTACCCTATTCAATTGAAGAAAAACGGTTTCTATACTTTGATAGAATTCAAAGGTGAAGGAACTATCGTGGCAGATTTAGAACTTGCTTTCAAAAGAGACGAGAGAGTTATCCGTTACTTAACTACAAAGTTAGACAAGCACGCTGTAGAGTATGCTGAAAAGAGAAGAGCAAAACTAAAATCTAAAAAAGCTTAATTTTTAACCCCTAAAAAAAGAAACTATGGCAATAGATGAAATGGCACAACAAGCCGCACAAGGTGGGGAGTCTGAAGTGAAATTCCTTACACCACTAGATATCAATACTAAATCTGAAAAAAAATACTGTAGATTTAAAAAATACGGTATCAAATATGTAGATTATAAAGATGCAGATTTTCTTCTTCAGTTCGTTAACGAGCAAGGTAAAATTTTGCCAAGAAGATATACAGGAACTTCTTTAAAATATCAGAGAAAAGTATCTGCTGCTATTAAAAGAGCAAGACATTTGGCACTTATGCCGTATGTAGCAGACTTATTGAAGTAATTATATAAGTTGCTGAATTAGTTAAATTAAAAATTCTAACTGTTTTAGGATATTTGGAAAGTCAACTATTGAGTTTGGATTCTAAACTTCTAAAACCTAAACAAGACAACAACAAACAATGGAAATTATTCTTAAAAAAGATGTAGAAAACTTAGGATTAGAGTTTGATACAGTAGATGTAAAGCCAGGATACGCTAGAAACTTCTTAATCCCTCAAGGATATGCAGTTTTAGCAACACCTAAAAATAGAGCGGTTTTAGCTGAAGTATTAGAAGCTAGAAAAGAAGAAGAAGCTAAATTAGTAGCTGTTGCTAACAAGATTGTAGAGCAACTTAAAAAGACTTCTGTTTCTATTGCTGCTAAGGTAGGTTCTGGAGATAAGTTATTTGGTTCTATCAACAATGCTAACTTAGCTGAAGAATTAGCGAAAGCAGGTGTTGAGGTAGATAAAAAATACATCAAAATCCCTGGAAATACTATTAAGAGATTAGGTAAATTTACTGCTAAAGTAAGACTTCATAGAGAAGTAGAGTACGACTACGAATTTGAAGTAGTATCTGATGCTCCTGTAGTGGAAGCTCCTAAGGCTAAAGAAACTAAAACTGAAGAGGCTTAATTAAATTAGTAAAGTTTTTTCATAATAAATGAAACGGTTGTATCCAAAATGATGCAACCGTTTTTGTTTTTGGTATCATTATAATAACTAAATAATAGGAGATGAAGGAATATAATCATCTGCTGTGAATGAGAAAAAGTTAAATGAAATCAAACTTTCTCAACTCTTAATTTAACCTTTTGTAAATACTATATGCCGTATTTTTATTCATTTTTATAAATAAACTCAAGACCGTCAATTAAACTTCGAATTCCACTACTTCCGTGGTCTTCTGTTTCATAATGTATATATTTGACTATTTTTTCAGAGTTTTTTATTTTCGTTGTTAAAGACTCTACTAAGTCTTCTACATTATTTTTATAGCCATTCAAATCAGGATTTCCTGATGATAAAAATATTTTTCGGCTTTCCACACTATTTGTTGGAAAGATGTTTGCGTAATAATTATTAAACATAAACTTTTCCCACATCAGGCTTGGACTAGCACAAATATAATTGTCAAAAACATTTGGTCTAATTTTATAGAAACTCATAACTGCTAAACCACCTAAAGAATGCCCGAAAATTGTTTTACTCTTAAAACTAACTTTAAATTTTTTTTCTAAATACTTTATTAGCTCGTTTTCAATGAAATCTGCAAGTTCTGAAAAATGCCCCGTACTTTGAAACAACTTATCGTCTTCTCTTTTTTCTGTAAAATTTTTAGAGTTAGTAGGTGTATAGTATTTCCATCTACTTTCAATAGTTGAAGGTAATGCAACAACTATCGTTGCAGGCATTTTACTCTCCCATTGATAGAGATATTGAACATTGGTTGCTATTCCAAAATATTGATCTCCATCAAGCAAAACAACAAGTGAGCAATTATTTTTCAGTTTTTCAAAATCTTTGGGAACTTTTATCCAAACTTCAGTTTTTTCTTTTAAATACTTTGAATTGACAATCATTTTTTCACCATAAATCAGTGATTCAAGATTTTGTCCAAAGGTTAAAACTGAAAAAAGTGTAAAAACTATTACTGTATATATTTTTTTCATATTGCTAAAATACTCAAAAAACTGATACGGAAAAGAAGGTGCAACTAAATACTACAAAGTTTCAAATTTGTAATTAATCTCGTCTTTTGCAAATAATATATGTTTTTATTGCAGTCTTTTAATTAAAATTGGATAAAAATCTTCAAAATTTTTATATTGTTTTCTATTATTTTCATATTGTTTTAACTCATCTATTATTTTTTCAACAAGATCAAATCCTACACTCTTTTCAAATGATAGTAGTTCATTTGCTTTTTCATTTCCGAAATTTAATTGAGTTATTCTTATTACAGTAGCTCTAACTAAAATTTCAATAAAAACATTTTTCCAACTGTCATAACCTTGTTCTTTTCCACTCTTTTTTAATTGTTCGTTGTAATATTTTCTCTCTAATAGATTTAATTTTTCTTGATATTTAATAACTATAGGATTAATAAAAGAGTGACTAAATTCATGGAGTATCAAGTCCATTTCTAAAAAGTCTTTATCAAAATGCGAATAGAAATCAATCTCCCCATTTGGTCCGATAATAGCATATACTTCCTTTTGCCCTTTTTCATTTATCATTTCTGAATTATAACCGCCAGAATGTAAAAAAGGTGATAAAATTACATTATATGAAGACAATTTAGTTCCATAATATTCTTCTAAATAATCTGGTAAATATCTAATAGTTTCTGACTTTAAAACATTTGAAATAACTTTTTCATTTATTGGTTTTATTTTTTTTAAATAATTCTGAAAAAGACTGTCTTGATTAAATTTAATGAGTTCAAGCCTGAAATCATCTAGTAAATACTCTTTAGATTCTTTGACAAAAGATATGTTTTGGTCTGAACTTTTTTTTGTTTTAACAAACTCTGGAAAATTTGAATGCTCTAAAAGCCAATCAACAGGTCGGGTAAATGCAAAATCGTGCTTTTTTGATAAGGAATCAAATAAAGAAACTGCACGATGATTTCTTAAACTTTTGAAATCATTATCCAATGCTATTTTGTTCAAACTAGGATGTTTACTAGTCAAAAAATAGTTACTGTAATGAGCTACCGCATATAATGTTTCAATGCGTTCATCTATACTTATATTAAGTTTTGATTTTTGAGAGAAAAATAATTGACTTACTAACGAGAGTACTACTACTGCTGTTTTCATATTTAAACACTATTCTTTGGAATTACCACTGACAAATAAATATACAAATAAAGAACCTCTAGCTTATAAGCCTCATAATCTCCAAAGCAACTCTGAGGGCTTCTGTACCGTCTTGTAGAGAGACTTCCACCTCTTTGTCATTGGTGATGGCTTCTGCAAAACTTTCTAGTTCGTCTAAGATGGCATTGTTAGGCTGTATGTTAGGATATTTAAAAATAATTTGGGATTTTTCGCCTTCGGCATTTTCAATAATCATATCAAAGTCAGAAGGATTTTCAGGAGCGTCTTTCATTCTAATGACTTCGGCTTTTTTCTCTAGAAAATCCACGGAAATATAGGCATCTTTTTGGAAAAATCTGCTTTTTCTCATCGCTTTCATAGAGATTCTGGAGGTGGTTAAATTAGCAACACAACCATTTTCAAACTCTATTCTAGCATTGGTAATATCTGGCGTTTTACTTACAACGCAAACACCGCTAGCGTGGATATTTTTAACCTTAGATTTTACAAGACTTAAGAGAATATCCAAGTCGTGAATCATCAAGTCTAATACGACGGAAACATCGGTGCCTCTAGGATTAAACTCTGCCAACCTATGTATTTCTATAAACATAGGGTTTTGTATGTATGGTTTGGTCGCAATAAAAGCAGGATTGTAGCGTTCTACGTGTCCTACCTGAGCTTTAATACCTTTTTCGGTACATCTACGAATAATGTCTTCGGCTTGTTCTAAAGTTTGAGTTACGGGTTTCTCTATAAAAAAATGCTTGCCGTGGTCTATTGCTTTTTGGGCATAATCGTAATGAAATAGAGTAGGTGTTACAATGTCCAACATCTCAATATCGTTGAGTAAATCCTCAAAATTCGGATAGTATTTATAGCCAAATTCGGTTTCTAGTCGTTTACCATTTTCTGCATCGGCATCGTAAAACCCTACCAAATTATACTTTTCTGACTGTTGTAATAATCTTAGATGTATCTTCCCAAGGTGTCCTGCACCCACTAATCCAGCGTTTATCATAACCAAAATTTAAGTACTCCAAAGATACTAATCTATTTATTTATAGTAAAAAGAATAATTACAGTTTTTATCATCATTAGTGAATTGTTAAAAATAATTGATATTTAAAGTTCTGTAATTTAGTTGTTTATGTTTGAGGTGGTCTGATTAACTTGACAAAGGGGTTGCCTAAGTTGTATATTTGCAACCAAACGGAAAATCATTTTCCGTTTTTGTATTTAAAATTTAAACATATTTATATAAAATGAAAACTTCTGATTTTAATTTCAATCTACCACCAGAGCTTCTTGCGGAACATCCTTCGGAGCACAGAGACGAGGCAAGACTTATGGTTCTTAATAGAAAAAATCAAACCATAGAGCATAAACTTTTTAAAGATGTTATAGATTATTTTGATGAAAATGATTTGTTTATCTTTAATAATACTAAAGTTTTCCCAGCGAGACTATACGGAAATAAAGAAAAAACTGGAGCTAAAATAGAGGTTTTCCTTTTAAGAGAGCTAGATAAGGAAACTCGTGTTTGGGACGTATTGGTAGACCCTGCTAGAAAAATAAGAATTGGAAATAAGTTATTCTTTGACGAAGATGAGTCTTTAGTAGCCGAGGTTATAGATAATACAACTTCTAGAGGAAGAACACTAAGATTCTTATACGATGGAAGTTACGAGGAGTTTCGTGCTAAATTAAAGGAGCTAGGAGAAACACCTCTACCGAAATATATCAAAAGAGAAGTAGAACCAGAAGATGCAGAAAGATATCAGACAATCTATGCTAAAAAGGAGGGCGCGGTAGCAGCACCTACTGCGGGGCTTCATTTCTCTAAACACCTTATGAAAAGGTTAGAAATAAAAGGGATTAACTTTGCTGAAGTAACGCTACATGTGGGCTTAGGAACTTTTAACCCAATAGAAGTGGAAGATTTATCAAAGCACAAAATGGAGTGTGAGGAGGCGTTCATTGACCAAAAAAATGCCGATATTATCAACAAAGCTATAGATGAAGATAGACGCATCTGTGCAGTGGGAACTACTACGATGAGAACCATAGAAACTTCGGTTTCATCTAACAGAAAGCTAAGTGCTTACCACGGTTGGACGAATAAGTTTATCTATCCACCATACGATTTTGCAGTGGCTAACTCTATGATTACCAATTTCCACACGCCGAAATCTACTCTTATTATGATGATTGCGGCATTTGCAGGTAAAGATTTTGTAATGCATGCCTACGAAGAGGCAGTTAAAGAAAAGTATAAGTTCTACTCCTACGGAGATGCAATGCTAATTCTTTAAAATGTAAATATAATTAACTTGAAATAAGGTAATAAGCCTTTTCGGAGGCTTGTTACTTTTTTATTATCACTCATTTCTGATAGATGAAAGACATTCGTACCCTTAGTTTAGATGAGCTTAAAGATTATTTTACTTCCATTGGGGAGAAACCGTTTCGTGCCAAACAGGTTTATGATTGGTTGTGGAGCAAAAATGGGCATTCTATTGAGGAAATGACAAACCTCTCCAAAAATCTTAGAGAAAGGATAGCTCAAGACTTTGTAATTAAACCCGTAAAAGTAGATTTGCTCCAGAAAAGTAAAGATGGAACTATAAAAAATGGTGTTAAATTACACGATGGGCTTATGGTGGAGAGTGTACTTATCCCTACCGATACGCGTACAACGGCGTGTGTTTCGTCTCAAGTAGGGTGTTCGCTTAATTGTGAGTTTTGTGCTACGGCAAGGCTAAAACGAATGCGAAATTTAGAAGTCGCAGAGATTGTAGATCAGGTGGCACTTATAGACCAACAGAGTAAGGCGTATTTTGATAGACCGCTGTCTAATATTGTGTTTATGGGGATGGGCGAGCCTATGATGAACTATAAAAATGTAGTGGAAGCCATTAGGAAAATTACAGAGCCTGAAGGCTTGGGTATGTCGCCACGAAGAATTACGGTATCTACTTCTGGAATACCTAAGATGATAAAAATGTTGGCAGATGAGAATCTTAAGGTTAAATTAGCCCTTTCTCTACATTCAGCTATAGAATCTAAACGAAACGAAATAATGCCTTTTTCCACTAAATTTCCATTAACGGATATTATGGAATCTTTACAGTATTGGTACGAAAAAACAGGCTCTATCATTACCTTAGAATACTGTATTTGGAAAGGGATTAACGATACCGATGAAGATATAAAAGCACTTATAAAATTCTGTAAAAAAGTACCTACTAAGGTTAATCTGATAGAATACAACTCAATAGGCGATGGCAAATATGATAGGAGTAATCCTAAAGCCACTCAGAACTATGTAGAACAATTAGAACGCCATGGCATCACGGTTATGATTAGAAGAAGCCGAGGAGGAGATATAGATGCAGCTTGTGGACAATTAGCTAATAAGTCCACACAGGAGTAGTAGAAAAAAAACATTTAATTAAAATAATCATCTTAATAACCAGTAGTTTAAGGTGATTATTTTTTTTATTTACTAATTTATAGTGTATTCTATTTTATTTACTCTACCTTTGTACCATCATTTAATGAAAACGGCTCCTTATGCCACTTTCTGATTAAAGTTTTTTAGAAAAATTATTCTTAATACTCCCTCAGTTTTTGTGTTTTTTAGTTGCCATTATCAATATAAATAATAGCATATTAAAACGAATAACAATCTAAAAAAACATTTAACACAGCCTTATTATTATGCGGAGGCAGTGTTTACTTTACGCCAATAGTTCTTTGGCAAAATCATTTATGAATTTTACACAATTATCATTATCAAGTCCTATTTTAAAGGCAATATCTGACGCTGGTTATACAACACCTACTGCAATTCAAGAAAAAGCAATTCCAACCATTTTAGAAGGTAGAGACCTTATAGGATGTGCTCAAACAGGAACTGGTAAAACAGCTGCTTTCTCAATTCCATTATTGCAAATATTGTCAGAAACACCTAAAAAAGGCAAATCTATTAGAGCGTTGATTTTAACGCCAACAAGAGAACTGGCTATTCAAATTCAAGAAAATATAGAACAGTATAGCAAGTTTTTGAATATAAAACATCTGTCAATTTTTGGAGGAGTACCTCAAGGGAAGCAAGAGAGAGCTTTGAACCAAGGGGTAGATATTTTGATAGCAACTCCAGGGCGGTTACTAGATTTAATGAACCAAGGATTACTTAGCCTATCTCAAATAGAAATTTTAGTTTTAGACGAAGCCGACCGTATGCTAGATATGGGATTTGTAAACGATGTTAAAAAAATCCTTACCAAAGTGCCTAAGAAAAGGCAAACTTTATTTTTCTCGGCTACGATGCCTAATTCTATAAGACAATTTGCAGAAACTATCTTAGATAACCCTGCGGAAGTTACGGTAACTCCAGTATCTTCTACGGCTAAAACAATAGAACAATCCGTTTATTTTGTAGAAAAAAATGATAAAACCAACCTACTGATAAATATTTTAAAAGATACATCAGAGCTAAGGTCGCTTATTTTTACAAGAACCAAACACGGGGCAGATAGATTAGTAAAACAATTAGGTAGAACAGGAATTTTTGCAGCAGCAATACACGGCAACAAATCTCAAAACGCCCGTCAAAAGGCACTTAAAGATTTTAAGGATAACCGTATCAGTGTCTTAATCGCTACAGACATCGCTGCTAGAGGGATAGATATAGACGAATTACCACAGGTAATTAACTACGAACTTCCTAATGTGCCAGAAACTTATGTACATAGAATAGGTAGAACAGGTAGAGCAGGAACTTCAGGAAATGCCATTTCGTTTTGTGGAACTGAAGAAAGAAAGGATTTAAAGAATATACAGAAGCTGATAGGTTTCACTATGACCACAGCACCTGCAATCTAATAAAAAAATAAAACTATGGGAGATACTTATTCTAAAAAAGAGAACGATAAGAAAAAACTTCAGAAGCTAAAAGATAAGGCACTTAGAAGAGAGGAAAGAAAGCATAATAACAATAAAGGCAAAAGCTTAGATGATATGTTAGTGTATGTAGATGCTAATGGGCAAATTACAAATACACCACCAGATTTATCAGAAAAAGTAGAAATTTCGTTGGAAGATATTCAGCTAGGGGCTGCTCCTCACGATGTAGATGAAACCTTTAACAAAGGCACGGTAACTTTTTATAACGAAGAAAAGGGCTATGGGTTCATTAACGACCACCGTTCTAAAGAAAGTATTTTCGTACATGCTAACCAATTATCCGAAGTTTTAAAGAAAGATGATAAGGTAAGCTACGAAAAAGAAAAAGGACCAAAAGGCTACATTGCCATCAATGTTATCAAGATAAAATAAAAAATAATATAATTAACTTAAATTCAATTACAATGCAAGAAGGCACCGTAAAATTTTTCAACGAAACAAAAGGTTTCGGATTTATTACTCCATCTAACGGAGGAGAAGATGTGTTTGTACACACAAGTGGTTTAAAAACTAAAATTCATGAAAATGATAAAGTAGTTTACGAATTACAACAAGGTAAAAAAGGGATTAACGCTGTCAATGTAAAATTAGCATAATATCATCTTCTTTTTATCCTGAAAAATAGCAACACAAACAGGATTAAATAAAATAAAGCTAGTGAGAACCGTTTCATTTTTTGAGACGGTTTTTTATTTTGCTAAAAAGAATCTAATGAAAATTTTTCGAAAAAAAGTCTAAAAATAAAAAACACTCATTTTACATAATGAGTGTTTCATAGATTTTACTGCAGAGAGGAAGGGATTCGAACCCTCGATACAGTTACCCGTATACTACCTTTCCAGGGTAGCTCCTTCAACCACTCGGACACCTCTCTAAAATTGAGCTGCAAATATAGAAAAAAATAATCTATTCCGCCATTTCCCCACAAATATTTTTGGAAAAAACATTGCTGAAACTTTCGTTAGAATATATAGGATTACCTACAATATGCATTGCTTTAGTAATTGCGGCTTCAGCGGTCATATCCTTACCACTAATAGCTCCTATTTCACTAAATATATTACTGTTTTCGTACTTTCCAAAGGAGATTTCACCCGAAATACATTGGCTAATAATCACAATTTCGGTATTATTACTTCTAATTCTTTTGAGAGTTTTTATTGTTTGTTTATTATTGAATATAGTTCCTGAACCAAAAACTTGAAGAATAAGCACTTTAACATTATCTAAATTAGGTAAATAGTTCCAATTCATGCCAGGGAAAATCCTAAGGAAAAACACCTCTTCTGATATATGGTAATCCACACTAAAAGTTTCGTCTTTAGGTCTTAAAAGCACTTCTTTATCTACATTAAGATGTACGCCAGACTGCCCAAGTATTGGGTAGTTAGGGCTGTGGTAAGCATCAAAATATTCAGCGGAGTATTTAAGAGTTCTATTACCTCGTAGGAGTTTATATTCAAAATAGATGGCTACTTCTTGTATTACTGCTTTGTCATTTTCGTACAAACTGGCGTAGTAGAGGCTAGTTAGTAAATTTTCTTTGGCGTCTGTTCTAAGGTCTCCAATGGGCAGTTGTGAACCAGTTAAAATAACGGGCTTATCAATGTTTTTAAGCATAAAGCTAAGAGCAGATGCTGTATAAGACATAGTATCTGTACCGTGTAGAATCAAAAAACCATCAAATTCAGAATACTGTTCTTCTATGTATTTAGCAATAGTTTTCCATTCGTTTATACCCATATCGGAGGAATCTACTGGAGTCTCAAAAGAAGTTACATGCACCTCACATTCCAGTAGGTTAATTTCAGGGATTTTATCAAAAATATGATTAAAATTAAAGGGATGAAGGCTACCAGTGGTATAATTTTTTTCCATACCTATTGTCCCTCCAGTATAGATGAGTGATATTTTTCTTCTCATAACTAATTAAAACGCTCGTGCAAATATAATTAGATAAATTTTAAACCAATATCTTAGATGTGGATAATTATTATAGTTTTGTTTATCAGATATATAAAGTTTTTCTTCTTTTTCTCTATTTGGAGAATAGAAAAAATATTATATATTTGCGTTTAATGTGTCACTTAGAGAACATATTTAATTTGAGAACCGAAGGGCAAGGTCCTTCACAGAGATATTGTTATTATTAGAACGAAGCCATTGGCTTCGTTTTTTTTTGTAATTTTTTTAAGTTATGCTTACAATTTCAGATTTATCTACAGAAAAAATTAAGTCTCTTTTAGAAGAGGCTCAAGGGTTTGCTAATGGTAGAATAGCCAAATGTCAGCAAGAAGTTTATGTGTCTAATCTTTTCTTTGAAAACAGTACGAGAACTAAAACCAGTTTTGATATAGCCGAAAGGAAATTGGGACTTAATATTGTTCCTTTTGATGCATCTACAAGTTCGGTAAACAAAGGCGAAACGCTTTACGATACGGTAAAAACTTTGGAAAGTATTGGGATTGATTTGGTAGTCATTCGCCATAGTCAGGATTTTTATTTTAGGGAGTTGGAGACTATTAACATTCCTATAATTAACGGAGGAGACGGCACGGGTAACCACCCTTCACAATCTTTGTTGGATTTGATGACGATTTATCAAGAATTTAAAAAGTTTGAAGGATTAAAAGTGGGGATTGTAGGCGATGTTAAGCACAGTAGGGTGGCTAATTCTAATGCGGAGGCACTAAGACGACTTGGAGCTAAAGTCTATTTTTCTGGGCCGGAAGATTGGTTTGATGAAGCCGAATTTATCAACGGAACGTATCTGCCTATAGATACGCTTGTAAAAGAGGTTGATGTGGTGATGCTTCTTCGGATTCAGCACGAAAGACACGGAGAGAGAATGAAACTCCCTTTAGACAAATACCACCAAAAATATGGTCTGACTAAAGAAAGAGCTACTCAAATGAAACCAACTTCTATCATTATGCATCCGGCTCCTATCAATAGAGGAGTGGAAATAGAGTCGGATTTGGTGGAAAGCCCTCAATCCAGAATATTTAAGCAAATGGAAAACGGGGTTTACGCCCGAATGGCAATCCTAAAACAGGCTTTGGAAGACAAAGGAATGATGTTTAAAACAATATAATCAATCTAAAAACTAATGGAATTGGTTTTTTAAACTATATAAATCTAAAAGTTGAAAATGAAAAAGAAACTAATTTTAGAATCAGGGGAAGTGCTTCACGGCTGGGGATTTGGTGCAAACCTTAACACCGAGGGCGAAGTGGTTTTCAATACAGGAATGACGGGCTATCAAGAGCTCATTTCCGACCCGTCTTATTGTGGACAGATAGTATGTATGACCTATCCGCTTATTGGGAATTACGGCATCAATCGCGATGATTATGAATGTATAGAGCCTTCCATTAAAGGACTTATCGTGAAAGAGGTGTGCGATTTGCCTTCCAACTTTCGTTCTCAAATGGCTTTAGAGGAGTTTTTCAGTAAAAAAGGCATTGCAGGAATTTCGGGGATTGATACGAGAAAACTAACTCGAATCATTCGCAATCACGGAGTCCTTAAAGGCAGAATTGTTGATATGGAGGCCGACGAAAACCAAATAATAGCCGAACTAAAAGCCCAATCGCTACCGACCAACCAAATTGAAACGGTATCCACCAAAACACCCTTTTCTGCACCGGGGCGAGGGTTTAAAGTAGTACTAATCGACTTCGGAGCCAAGTTGGGAATCATTAGAGAACTATCCCAAAGAAACTGCGATATTACGGTGGTTTCTCACGATACTACGGCGGAAGAAATCCTACTAATGGCACCAGATGGTATTATGCTTTCCAATGGTCCGGGCGACCCGCAAGATGTGCCTCACGCTCACGAAACGGTGCGGAAACTTTTGGGTAAAGTGCCTATTTTCGGGATATGTATGGGGCATCAGGTGGTAGGTTTGGCTTGTGGGGCTAAAACGTTCAAACTGAAATTTGGGCATAGGGGAGGCAACCATCCTGTTTTGGATTTGAGAACCAATAAGGTGGCGATTACCTCTCAAAATCACGGTTACGCTATTGACCAAGAAAGCCTTAAAAATACCGATTTAGAAGAAACCCATATCGCCCTTAATGATAGAACCAACGAAGGCGTTCGTCATAAAAAATACCCTTGTTTTTCGGTGCAGTATCACCCCGAAGCCAGTCCAGGACCGGAAGATGCAAACTATCTGTTTGATGAGTTTGTGGAGATGATGAAAGAATGGAAAAATAACCATTAAAAGTAAATAAAATGAGAATAATATTAGTGTTAGCATTCCTTGTAGGAGCTTTTTTTCAAGGTTTTGGGCAAAAAAAGAATTTCTATTTGTATAAAGGAGTTATGGATGGTAAAACTCCAATAACCATGTATCTACAATCAGAAGATAACGGATGTACAGGAGACCTTTATTATATGGGAATGTACAGCTATGGTAGTGATAAATGGATACAACTGGGTGTAAACAACAATGATAGAAATCAATTTGTTTTAGTGGAAGAAGGGGTTACTGGAGTGTTGATACTGCAAAGAACGAAAAAAGGTTTTAGTGGTTTGTGGATAAGCCCTGATACCAAAAAGCAATTAAAAGTGGAGCTGATTCAAGAGAAATTTCAGCCTAAAGAAAAGGAAGTTTATGAGCAAAAGTTAGAAAACTTGAATTACGAAAATCATGATTGCTAGTATTTGTAAACTTTAATGACCTTTAAATTCTAATAAAAATAAAAATGAAAAGAACAGATATAAAAACAATATTAGTAATTGGTTCAGGACCAATCATCATCGGACAAGCCGCCGAGTTTGATTATTCGGGAACACAGGCGTGTCTTTCTCTAAAAGAAGAAGGTTACCGCGTGATACTCATCAACTCCAATCCTGCAACCATAATGACCGATGTAGAAATTGCCGATAAAGTCTATATTGAGCCTATTTCCTTGGAGTTTGTCAGCCAGATTATTCGCAAAGAAAGACCAGATGCTTTGTTGCCTACATTGGGCGGACAAACAGGGCTTAATATGGCGGTAGAATTAGAAAAATCAGGGATATTAGAAGAGTGCAAAGTAGAAGTTTTAGGAACAAAACTTTCAGCGATTAACCAAGCCGAAGACCGAGACTTATTCCGTGAACTGATGCGAGAACTCGGAGAGCCAGTCCCAGAATCGGATATTGTGAATACGGTAGAACAAGCCTTCACTTTTGCCAATACGATTGGCTATCCGGTGATTGTTCGTCCTGCCTTCACGATGGGCGGAACGGGGGGCGGTATCGCTTCCGATGAAACAGAGCTTAAAGAAATTGTGGCGAATGGGCTTAAATACAGCCCTGTAACCCAATGTTTGATAGAGAAATCTATTGCAGGATTTAAAGAGATAGAGTACGAAGTGATGCGTGATGCCAACGATAACGCCATTGTAGTATGTAATATGGAAAACATAGATCCAGTAGGTGTACATACAGGCGACTCTATTGTGGTAGCTCCTTCTCAGACGCTTTCAGATAGAGAGTGTCAACTGTTGAGAAACGCCTCGCTGAACATTATTAGAGCTTTGGGGATTGAGGGCGGCTGTAATGTCCAGTTGGCTTTAGACCCACATTCGTTCAATTATTATATCATTGAGGTTAATCCGAGGGTATCCCGTTCTTCGGCGTTGGCAAGTAAGGCGACGGGCTATCCGATTGCCAAGATCGCAGCCAAGATTGCGGTGGGGCTTACCTTAGACGAAATTATGAACCCCGTTACGGGCAAAACTTACGCGTGTTTTGAACCGGCGTTAGACTATGTGGTTACCAAAATCCCAAGATTTCCATTTGATAAATTTGAAACGGCAGACCGCCGCCTTTCCACTCAAATGAAAGCCACTGGCGAAGTAATGGCGATTGGGCGAAACTTCGAGGAGTCTTTACAGAAGGCTATTCGCTCATTGGAGACAGGCATCAGGCACTTAGGATTAAAAACCAAACAAGCGGCACAGCTTACATCAGAAGAAATAGAAAGACGCATCAAAATTTGCGATGATGAGCGATTGTTCATCATTGGAGAGGCTTTGAGAAGAGGCTACGATTGGGAGCAAATTGTGGAATGGAGCAAGATTGATAAATTCTTCATTTGGAAACTTAAAAAATTGGTGGACTTTGAGAAAGTCATTGCCGAAAATAAATTCAATGCCGAAACGCTTAAAGAAGCTAAAAAGTTAGGCTTCTCGGATTTAAACATTGCACACCTTTGGGGCGTTACCCAGAGGGAAGTTTTCAATTTCCGAAAAGAAAACGCCATTATGCCAGTCTATAAAATGGTAGATACTTGTGCGGCAGAGTTTGAGAGCGAAACGCCTTACTTCTATGGTACTTACGAGGAGGAAAACGAAAGCGTGGTAACAGAAAAAGAGAGTATTGTGGTCTTAGGTTCAGGACCTATCCGTATTGGGCAAGGGGTAGAGTTTGACTATGCCACCGTGCATTCCGTTTGGGCGATTAAAGAGATGGGCTACGAAGCCATTATCATCAACAACAATCCCGAAACCGTATCCACCGATTTCTCTATTTCGGATAAACTCTACTTTGAACCACTTACAGAGGAAGATGTGATGAATATTATCGAACTTGAAAAACCTAAAGGAGTGGTGGTTCAGTTTGGTGGACAAACCGCAATTAACTTAGCGGACAAACTATCGGCTCACGGGGTTAAAATTTTAGGAACCTCTTTGGAAGATTTAGACCGTGCAGAAAACCGAGATAAATTTGAAAAAGCCCTTCAGGAGTTGGGTATTCCTCAACCTTTGGGTAAAACTTCCACTTCAAAAGAGGAGGCGATTGCCATAGCGAATGAAATTGGTTATCCTGTTTTGGTGCGTCCGAGCTATGTATTGGGTGGTAGGGCGATGGAGATTGTCTATACCGAGCAAGAGCTTACCCATTATATGGAACACGCCGTAGATGCCAGCCCAGAACACCCGGTACTTATAGACCGCTATGTAACGGGCAAAGAGGTAGAGGTAGATGCCATTTCTGATGGCGAAACGGTGGTAATTCCAGGGATTATGGAGCATATCGAAAGGGCAGGGGTACACTCTGGCGACTCCATTGCGGTGTATCCGCCACAAAATCTTACGGAAAAACAAATCCACGATTTAGAAGACTATACTATACGATTAGCGAAGGGGCTTAATGTCGTGGGATTGATGAACATTCAGTATGTGATAGACCAAAGCGGAGAGGTGTTTGTGATTGAAGTTAATCCTCGTTCCTCCAGAACGGTGCCTTTCCTCTCTAAAATTACCGATGTGCCTATGGCAAACCTTGCCACTAAGGCGATATTGGGCAAATCTTTAGCTTCGCAAGGTTATACTAATGGGCTTGTACCAAATAAGGAAGGCGTTTTTGTAAAAGTACCTGTATTCTCATTCTCTAAACTAACTAAAGTGGATATTTCTTTAGGACCAGAGATGAAATCCACAGGCGAAGTGATGGGGAAAGATGTTACCTTAGAAAAAGCCCTTTATAAGGGAATGATAGCCGCAGGTAGAAAAGTGCCGACCCACGGAGCGATACTCTTTACGGTAGCAGATAAGCACAAAGAGGAAGCGGCTGTTTTTGCGAGGAGGTTCCACGAGGTAGGCTTTAGAATCTGGGCAACGGAAGGAACGGCGAAATACTTTGAAGCTAAAGGCATACCAGCCAAAATAGGCTATAAGATAGGTGAGGAGGAAGTGAATTTGATAGACCTTATCCAAAAAGGAAAAGTGCAATATGTGGTTAATACCACTACCATAGGTAAGAAAACGGAGCGAGATGGGTTCCAGATTCGCCGTATGTCGGTAGAAAATGGGGTGCCTTGCCTCACTTCTATGGATACGGTGGAAGCTATCCTAAAGGTGATTGAGTCTATGAGCTTCAAGATGCAGGCGATGTAGATGTTAGGGAGAAAATTTTTTATTTTTACATATATTCAATATCTTTGTTATGTGTTTAATATATTTTATAGAATTGTCATGAAAAAAATTAATCGTTTACTAATCCTAATGAGTGTGTTAGGCATTTTGTCTTGCTCTCGGAATTATGAAGATTCTTCAATAGAAAGAGAGGTGGAGGTATTTAATAAATTTATAAGGACTCCTGATGGAAAAATTGTTGATCAACTTCCCAAAGAAGTTTTTGATAAGATAAAAGAAGATTTGAAGAGAGATAAAAAATATACACTTTTAAGTAGTATAGAAGCAAGTTATAAACTTTCTAGTAATAAAAAAATGGCTGTTAATAAAAGTAAAATTTCACTTGGCTCATATACAAAAGTTACTACTACAAATAGTAGCTCTTCTGTTACTTTTGCTTATAATGGGCATTTGCAAAATTTGGGTTGGCAAGGGTGGAAAAGTTTAGGTTATATGTCGGGGACAACGGGGGAATCGAGACGAATGGAGGCATTGCAGTTTACAAGTTCTACATATTTTCCACTTGAGGTAAGAGGTCATGTACAGAATATAGGCTGGATGCCTTGGGTAGGGTTAAATGATATCGTGGGGACTACTGGGGATCATTTAAGGTTAGAAGCGGTACAATTAAATGTACCATCGACTTATGCTACGAATGTTTATTATCAAGCATATGTACAAGATATAGGTTGGATGCCTCTTGTAAGAAATGGAGAAATAGCAGGAACTACTGGACAATCTAGAAGGATGGAGGCTTTTAGATTGTACATGTATATAATTTTTTAAATGGTATTTGAATTCTTACATAGTAAAATGACTACCAATTGATATTCAGTATACTATATTATGGTAATAATTTAGAAATGAAAAAGTATAAATTTTAAATTAGAAATTTCTGTTATAAATGGAGTTAGACTATAGTCAAGATGATTACAGTTAAAAGACTGCGACTAATTTTATGAATGTGCTTGTTAATCTAAGATATTTCTTATTTGCTTTAATTCTGTTACCTACATTGACATTTCCTATTCATATTTATGATGAGGGGGTTGTTTTGGTTAATGCACAGAGAATTATAAATGGAGATATGCCATATAAGGATTTTTGGAGTATATACACTCCAGGTCAGTTTTATATGTACTCTTTATTTTTGATGATAACAGATAATCTTTTAGTAATTAGAATATTAGAGTGTATATTTGGAGTTTTATTTATTGATATTATATATAGGATTATTTTTCAGAATATTGATAATTTTATAGTTTCACTAATATCTTCAGCATTAATTTTATTTATATTGGTTCGACCAGAGTTGAGGTTTTTCCCACCAATTTACTCAGTTCTTTACTTATGTTTGTTAACAGCCTATTGTTTATCAAAATTTTTAAAATTTAATAAGAAAAAATACTTGTATCTTATTTTTTCACTCCAGTTTTTTACACTTTTTTTTCGACAAGATATTTATGTTTATTCGTTATTATCTTTATTTACAGTTTTTATAGCTTTAATAGTAAAAAATGTTCTAAAATTTAGAATAATTATCTTTCCTTTATTTTCTTTCTTTCTTTTAAATCTTTTTTTACTTCTTATTCTATTTTCTTTTAATTATTTCCCAGATATAATTGAACAACTTTTGTTGGAGCCTTTAAGTATTATGCCGCAGTATAGAAAAATAGATGTCGGACTTCAGTATTATATATTATTTATATTTTCCATTCTCAACTTAATAGTTGTGTTTATTTATGTATTTGTATATAATGACAGAAAGTATTATTCTTCTTTATATTTATCCATATTATGTTTATTATTGAGTAAACAAATGTTTAATCGAGCTGATATCATACATAGTATGCCTGTTTTTATCTGTTTGTTAATTTTATTACTATCTCATATTTTTCGTAAAATAAGAAGTGTAAGATTTAGATATGGTGGATTTATTATATTTTCTTTATCTTGCTATGGTATTTATTTTTTCTTTTCTAATATGAAAGAACAAGTGCAAAAGAAAAATGAATATAAGATAGATAATTTTCTTGTTGCGACATTAGATAAAAATACAATAGATATTATAAAATATATTGAAAAACATACAAAAATAAATGATTATATATATGTTGGAGTAGAAAACCATGATAAGTTTTTAATTAGTGATGTTATACTTTATTTTTTCTTTGAAAGAAAAATTCCTACTAAATATACTGAATTGCATCCAGGAATAACCAATACAAAGTTAAATCAAGAGGAAATAAAAAAAGAATTAATAAAAACGAAAACTAAGTATGTTGTTTTGTCAAATCATTATTGGTATGAAAATAATAAGACCCAGATAGATTCAAAGGTTAACTTATTGGATGATTTTATCAAAAATAATTATAAGGAAATTTATTGTAATGAAATGTATAGGGTGTTAATAATAAATAATTTATAGATAATTTACATAATTTCAATAGTTGAATCCATATATAATTAAAACTAAAAAATCTCTTATTCCTCTCCTATTATAAATTTTTTAGTATTGTTTCTGCAAATTCTCGTAATTTTAAGCGAATAAAGCCCTCAATCTAGGCTTTAAATAGTGGTAACATTTCTGCAAAGGAGCCGCAGCGGTGCGTGGCAAGTGGGGTAGTGATGAGCCATTCGGTAGAGGTATAGGTAAACTCATAGCAAGAAAGGTTGGCTTTGGTGTGTTTTTTAATGAAACTCAATAGCAGTTCTTTTTCTCTTTCTGGGGCGTTGATGAGTGGCATTGCGTAAGTTTCGGCTAGTGGAGTGTGTAGTGGTAGCTTTAACAAGACATCTTCTGCCATACCTGCCGTTAGTTTGCCGTGTTCTAGAAACCAAATTTGGTCAGAGAAATCCTTTGCTAATCGCCAATCGTGGGATGAGAATAAAACAAGTTTACGGTGCTGTTGAGCCAATTCTCGTAAGAGCGTCAGGATAGCCGTTTTATTGTATTCGTCTAGATGGGTGGTGGGCTCGTCTAGTATCATTACAGGCGTGTTTTGAGCCAAAGCTCTGCCTATAAAAGCCTTCTGTAGGTTGCCATCGGATAGGGTGGTTAGTTTTTGATTTTTATAACGCTCCAGCTCAAGGTGGGTAATGATGTTTTGTATTTCGGCTTGGTCTTGCGAGGTCAGTTGAAAATAATATGGGTAGTGAATGAGTTTGCCTAAAGCCACCAAATCGGTTACAGTATAATTTTCGGGAAGGGTGTATTTAGAAAAAACAATGGAAACTAGCTGTGCCATTTCCTTTGGAGTTAAAGTGGCAATAGAGCTATGATTGATGAAAATATGCCCCGCTAAAGGCTTGAGCTGGTTGAGTATAGATTTTATTAAAGTGGTTTTACCAATGCCATTATTCCCCATAATGAGAACCACTTCGCCTAGATGAGCTTGGGCGTTGATTTCTTTAATGAGTGGCTGCTGGTAGCCAATATTGAGGTTGCGGAGTTCCAAAAACATAGTTTAATACTTAGAGCGTTGCTTCATCATCATTACTAAAATCACTGGGATTCCGAATAAGGAAGTGATGATATTTAAAGGCAATTTACTGATTTCGGACAGGATAGAAAACAACTCCATAATAGCAATGCCTAGCGTGAGGTTAAGCACCCACTGATGCCAAAGTAGGGCAGGACTGAAAATCATTCTACAAAAATGAGGCACCACAATACCTATAAAGAGGATAGGTCCAAGGAAAGCCGTTACACTAGCAGAAAGTAGAGATGAGGCTAAAATCACCGATACTTTAAGAGCATTGGTATTGATGCCGAAACTTTTGGCATAAGCGGTTCCTAGAGTGCTACCGATGAGCGGTTTTATACTTCGGAAGCTAAAGATTAGCCCAATACCGATAAGGGTAACGAGGGTTATCATTTGGTTATGGTTGAGTTGGTTATTTGCACCAAAGCTCCAGAGAATGTAGTTTTTTAGGCTTTGATTTTCGGCGTACACTTGCAAAATGGAAATGATGGCGCCTGCCAAAGCGGAGATTAAAAATCCAAAAATCACAAGAAAGGTGTTGTCCCTAAATCTATTGGATAGGAGTATAAGGAAGAACATCAGTCCCAAACAACCTATAATGGCCACGAGGCTGATAAATCCGTTTTGTAAAAATTCGGGAATGAGAAGTTGATGCGAAAAAAAGATATAAAATGCCACACTCAAACTAGCGATGGAAGTAATGCCCAATACCGATGGTCCTGCCAACGGATTTTGGAAATATTCTTGCAGCAGAAAGCCAGAGGTAGGTATCGCCATACCAGCGAGGAGGACGGCTAAAGTCCTATTGATTCTCAACGAAGCAATATCCGATTGAGGTGTGTTTTGGAAGAAATCTTTTAGGCTTAAATCTAGATAGCCTACATTCAAATTGACGATAACCAAAACGATTATCGCCAATAGAATACTAACCATTAAAATACCGAATTTGCCTCTAAGCATCAGTTTATTTTAAGAATGTAGCAAGGAGCTGGTCTAGGTCTTCTTTAGACATACTGCCTTCTATTTCTTCGGTTTTGTTACCTTTTCTAACTAGAGTAAACGGAATGCCTTCTCCACGCCAAATTTTAAAATTTTGACTGAAAAAGGCGTCATCAAATTGTTGTCCGTCAAACAAAAGGATATGTTTAGAAAGTTGTTGTTCTTCTCCGAATTTTTTAACTTCTGTGTTCCAATCTTTTTTATCGTCTATACTCACAAAAGTAAATTTAACGGGCTTGCCATCTAGCTCCTTCATTTTTTCTTTGAAATGAGGAATTTCCATCATACACGGTCCGCACCAAGTTGCAAAGAAATTAGTTACATAGATAGTGTCATTTTCTTTAGCCTTTATTAGTTGGCTAAGTTCGTCTTTAGAAACTTCTTTAAGAGTTTGTTCTACCTTGGTGCTATCGCTAGAAGAAGAGGTGGTTACAGTTTCTGTTTTTTTGTCGTTGCAGCTTATTACTAGAGCCGTAAGTGCGAGTGTTACTAAGATTTTTCTCATAATTTTTTTATAAATTTGTCCACTATTATGAATGAATTAAATTCGAAGACTAAAACCCCCGATTTTAAAGGGCTAAAGGTAATTAAAAAAGAAGAAATTACCAAAAATGCCTTTCTTTTGGCGTTAGAATATGGGGACAAAGAGCATTTCCGCTTTAAATCTGGGCAGTATGTAAAGCTAAGGCACGAAGGCGAAGAAAATGATTATAGCATCATTAACGCTCCTTATGAAAATAAGTTGGAATTAGTGCTTAAAATCCATAGTCCTCAATCTTTTACGCAGAAGATATTTAACCATTACTCAGTTGGGGATATTATTGAGGTTTCTGCTCCCAAAGGACGCTTTACTTTGGCAGATAAGCCTAGTGAAAAGCGTACTATATTAGGCTATGCAGGAGGTGTAGGAATTACGCCTATTATTTCGCATTTAAAGCATATTTTACATACAGAAAAAGGCACTCGTTTTTACCTTTTCTATTCTAATAAAACCAAGTCGGAGGTTATTCTTAAGGAGGAATTGGAGGCTTTAGAGCAACTCTACGGAGATAGATTGCAAGTTTATTATTTCTATACTCAAGAAGATGCCAACGCTTTATTTTCGGGTAGGATAGATAGACATAAAATGAACCTTATCATCAATCAAATATTACATTTGGACGAAGATGATGAAGAATCTACTATTTGGGACGCTGTGGACGAAATTTTGATTTGTGGTCCTGCGGAAATGATAAAGGAAGTGGCAATAGGAAGTTATGAAAATGGTATTCGTAAGAAGAATATTCATTTTGAATTTTTTGATACTTACGAAGGAACTATCTTCCCTGAAGAAGAAACTTTCCCTAAAGTAGAAAATATTAAGGTGGAATGGAAAATAGATGGAAATTCTTTCTCTGGAGTGGTGCTAGAAAATAATAATGGGAAGCTATTGCAACAGATTTTAGATAAAGGTTATCGTTTGCCATATTCTTGCAAGTCGGGTAGATGTGGGGCGTGTAGATGTATGCTAGAAGAAGGCGAAGTAGAAATGACCGAAAATGAATATCTTACCGATAAAGAACTTTCGCAAGGGAAGATATTAACTTGTACTTCGGTTGTTCTGTCGGATAAAATAAAACTTAATTTTGATTAGTGAGGCTACTAAAGGGCATAATTAAAACTATTTTAGGATTGGCAGAGCTGATGGTATTGGCTATGATGCTAGCTAATCTGTGGGTGTATGCCCTTACCAACGGTAGAACTTATACTAAGGTTAGTAAAATCCCAGCTAGAGAAGTGGCTTTGGTTTTAGGGACTTCACCTAAGATGAGGTCGGGAATTGCCAATCCTTACTTTACAAAGCGAATGGAGGCTGTTTCAGCACTTTATCATTATGGGAAAATAAAGAAAATTATAGTAAGTGGCGAAAAAAGTCCGTATTACGACGAGCCTCAAGCGATGGCTAACTATCTTATTAGAACCGAAGGTATCCCAGAAAGTGTCATCATACAAGACCCTAAAGGCTTTAGTACAAAGGAAAGTATTGTAAGATGTAAGAATAATTATAAGAAAAATGAGGTTATTATTATATCTCAAGGGTTTCATAATTTGAGGGCTTTATTCATCGCAAGAAACTTGAATATGAATGCGTTGGCTTTCGGTGCTCAAGATGTTACTAAACCCGAAAGTTTTTATAGAAATCATACTAGGGAGTTTTTGGCAAGGGTACAAGCAGTGGCTTATTTTATTTTAGGGATAGACTAAATAACAAGCACTAAGAATATTTTAAGATTTATTTAAAAACTTTTAATAAATTTATATCTTTGCATCACAAAATATGATAACGAATGGCTAACCCACTTTTTTATGCTAAAATCTTACTTTTTGGAGAATATGGCATTATAGAAAATTCTCAGGGGCTTACACTACCTTACAGTTTTTATAAGGGGACTTTAAAGTTTTCTGATTTGTCCTCTGATTTTGAACGCCAATCTAACCAATCGTTATTAAAATATACTGATTATCTTCAGAGTTTAGCTTTGCCAAAAGACTTTGAACTAAATGTATCTGAGCTTAAAAAGGATATAAATAAAGGTTTATTCTTTGATTCTAATATTCCACAAGGATATGGAGTGGGGAGTTCGGGTGCGTTGGTGGCGGCTATTTTTGAGCGTTATTCTCTTAAAAAATATAATCCAGAACACATTAGTAAAGAAGACTTAAAGCAGTTAAAAAAGGTCTTTGGAGAGTTAGAAAGCTATTTTCATGGTAAAAGTTCGGGTATAGATCCGCTAATCTGTTACATGAATTTACCTATTCTTATAGAAAATAAAGAAAATGTAGACAGAGTTTCTATTCCTAAAGAACAGCAAGGTAAAGGAGCAATTTTTCTTATAGACTCTGGTGTGGTGGGTGAAACGGGACCAATGGTTCAGATTTTCTTTGAAAAGTTAAAGCAAGAAGGGTTTAGAAAGACTTTAAAAGAGGAGTTTATTCGTTACAATAATGCTTGTATAGAAGCCTTTCTAAAAAAGGATATGAATCCGTTTTTTAAGAATTTAAAGAAGCTGTCTTTATGGGCTTACGAGAATTTTAGACCAATGATTCCAGAAGGTATATTTAATGCATGGAAAAAAGGTTTAGACACCAATACTTATTACCTCAAACTTTGTGGTAGTGGCGGTGGAGGCTATATATTAGGTTTTACTCAAGATTATGATAAGGCAGAAAAAATGTTGGAAGGTTTCAAAAAAGAAGTAATTTATCGTTTTTGATGAGTAATGATAATTAAATGCAGCTATCCAACTCTGATTTTCAAAAATTAAGGTCTAAACTAGAACGCCGTAGATGGTTTTACAGAGCCTCTCAGATGGTTAGCCTAATGCTTGGGGCTAGGGTGTTTGTTTTGGCTTTTTATGTGTTTACACTTTATGTATCCACCTTTTTTTTGTTTAATCAAGAAGAAAGTCTTAGAGCCTTTGTCTTTGATTATAAAGTCCACGGAATTATAGCTTGTTCCTTGCTCTCCATAGCGGCAGGAGGGCTTATCAATCAGTTTTACGATAAGGAGAAAGACCAAATTACTAAACCTTTTAGAAGTTATTTTCAGTCTTTTGTTAAAGAGAAATATATTCTTTACTCTTATTTATTACTTAATGTATTGTCGTTGGGGATAGCCTTGGTTCTTTCTTATCGAATTTTAATATTTTTTCTTATTTATCAGTTTCTGATATGGTTTTATAGCCATAAACTGAGCCGAATAGCAGTAGTGAATAATCTAACTTATGTATCGTTATCATTATATCCTTTTTTTGGATTATTGGTTTACTATCGGCATTTTTCAGGTTTGTTGTTTCTAATGTCTGTTTTCTTGTTTATATTACTTTTGATAATAGATGTTATCAAAGATATTGTAACTAGAGCCGCTGATAAACTGTTTGGATATACTACTATACCTGTATTATTGGGAAAAACTAAAACAATATATTTGTTATATTTACTATTGATAACTAATTCATTGACTTCTTATTTAATAGTAAATGAATTAAAATATTTTAATCTAGTTGCTTATTATTTTTCAGTATCTATTTTGGTTTATTTATTAGTTGGAATTTCACTGTACTTTTTTAGATATTCTAAAATGTCTAGGCTTATCAACGCTCTTAGAGTGTGGGTTTTCATAGGTGTGGTTTTTATGTTGCTCAATGGTATTTTTGAGAGGATAGCGTAAGTTATAAAATAAAAAGGTCAAATACTTGAAATTGCATTTGACCTTTTTTATGATTTAAAAATATTTATTTTACTCAGGCTTGTATGAGTCTTTAAGAGTAACCGTTCTATTGAAAACTAGTTTCTCCTCTGTAGAGTCTTGGTCTTTCGTAAAATATCCTATCCTTTGGAACTGAAGTGGTGCTTCTGTATCCACATCTTTTAATGATGGTTCACCATAGCCTTGTACTACTTTTAGAGAATCAGGGTTGAGGTATTCTAAGAAATCGGTTTCTTTTTCTGCATCTGGTTGTGCTGTGGTAAATAGACGGTCGTAAATTCTTACTTCAATAGGTAATGCGTGTTTTGCAGAAACCCAATGCAGAGTTCCTTTTACCTTTCTAAGGCTTTCTTCTGTGCCACTTCCAGATTTTGATTTAGAGTCGTAAGTAGCATATATCGTAGTAATTTCTCCATTTTCATCTTTTTCTACACGCTCTGCCTTAATTATATAAGCCGATTTTAAACGCACCTCGCCACCCAATTTTAACCTAAAGAACTTCTTATTAGCCTCTTCTTTAAAGTCCTCTCTTTCTATGTAAAGTTCTCTAGCGAAAGGAACGGTTCTAGTCCCTGCATTTTCATCTTCAGGGTTGTTTTCCGTTTCTAGCCATTCTTCCTCATTTTCAGGGTAGTTTTCTATAATAAGTTTTACAGGATCTACCACTGCCATTACTCTTTTGGCTTTTTTGTTGAGTTCTTCTCTCACAAAAAACTCTAGTAACTGTACATCAATTAAATTTTCTCTTTTGGTAACGCCTACTCGCTCAATAAAGTTTTTAATGGCAATAGGTGGATAACCTAATCGTCTCATACCAGAGATGGTAGGCATTCTAGGGTCGTCCCAACCGGTAACTACTTTTTCAGCTACTAGACGCTGTAATTTCCTTTTAGAAGTAATCATATAAGAGACATTCATTCTAGCGAATTCTCTTTGCTTAGGAGCATTTTTTCCTTCTTCATAGACATTAGATAAATACCATTCGTACAATGGGCGATGATTTTCAAACTCTAATGAACATAGCGAGTGAGAGATTTGCTCCAAATAATCACTTTCACCGTGAGCCCAGTCATACATAGGGTAGATTTTCCACTGCTCGCCTGTTCTGTGGTGTGGTCTTTTCAAGATACGGTACATCACAGGATCTCTCATATTCATATTTGGAGAAGTCATATCTATTTTAGCACGAAGACTCATGCTACCTTCTGGGAACTCCCCGTTTTTCATTCTTTCAAACAAGTCTAACGACTCTTCTATTGGTCTATTTCTGTAAGGAGATTCTATTCCGTCTTCAAAAGGTGTTTTTCTTTGAGCTGTAATTTCTTCCGAAGGCTGTTCATCTACATAAGCCTTGCCTTGTTTTATCATTTCTACTGCCCATTCGTAGAGCTGTTGGAAATAGTCAGACGCATACAGCTCTTTGTCCCACTTAAAGCCTAACCATTCTACATCTTTCTTTATAGAATCTACAAACTCTTGTTCTTCTTTCTCTGGATTAGTATCATCAAATCTTAGGTTTACGGGAGCGTTGTATTTTTCGCCTAAACCAAAATTGATGCAGATGGCTTTAGTATGTCCAATATGTAAATAACCATTAGGTTCTGGTGGAAAACGAAATCTTAGTTTCTCTTTAGGGAGTCCGTTTTCTAAATCGTTTTCTATAATTTGTTCAATAAAATTGAGTGATTTCTTTTCTTCCATAAGGGTTGTAATAACTTAAGATGCAAATTTAGAAATTTTTTGTGAGTTAAAAACTTTGTTTTTTTTATTTGTGTACAGTTTTGGCATAGATTGTGTATATAGAACTCCATCATAAATAGTTTTTTCAAAACACAAATGCTGAAGAAAGGTTAGGCTGTTCATCTATTGTTTTAATAGAAGTCAGCCTTATCTTGTTTTTATGATATTTGGTATAAAATAAAAAGGTTACATTTGCAATATTAAAATATCTTTATGCTTACTTTTTATAAATATCAAGGGACTGGTAATGATTTTATTATGGTGGATAACCGCCAAATGAATTTTGATAAAAGCAAAGAAAATATAGCACATCTTTGCCATAGGCGTTTTGGGGTGGGAGCGGATGGTCTCATTTTGCTAGAAAATTGTCCTGATACTGATTTTAGAATGGTGTATTATAATGCTGATGGAGCAGAAAGCACGATGTGTGGTAACGGTGGGCGTTGTTTGGTGGCTTTTGCACATTTTCTAGGTGTTTTTGAAAATAAATGTACCTTCAATGCAATAGATGGGTTGCACGAAGCAGAAGTAAACGGAAATGTGGTAAAACTTAAAATGATAGATGTTTCTAACATCAGTAGAGATGCGTCTGATTTTGTGCTTAATACAGGTTCGCCTCATTATGTGAGATTTGTTTCGGAGGTAGAGAAGTTAGATGTTTATAAAGAAGGTAAACAAGTGAGATATTCTGAAAAATATCAGAAGGAAGGTATCAATGTCAACTTTGTTGAAAAAATAAATGATGAGACTCTTTTTGTGCGTACTTATGAACGAGGTGTGGAAGATGAAACTTATAGTTGTGGTACAGGAGTAACGGCATCTGCATTGTCTTTTATTCAGGATAAGGATAAAAATTCTGTGAATATTAAAACCCTAGGAGGTAATCTCAAAATTTATGCTGAAAAGAAAGATGCAGGTTTTTGTAATGTGTGGCTAGAAGGTCCTGCAGTGCAGGTTTTTAAAGGAACTATTTGAGGTTAGAAAATGAAAAAAATAATCGGATTTATATTAGCTATTGTTCTTGTGGTGGGTGGTTATTTCGGATATAGTTTTTATAAGAAATACTACGGGAATAATATTTCAAAAGAAGGTGTTTTTTATATCCCAAAAGAGGCTCATTTTGAACAAATATTAGATTCTATTGCTCCTTACCTTAAAGATAAAGAAAGTTTTAAACAGGTAGCGTTGAGCAAAAATATGAATCGTTTTTTCCATACAGGACGCTATAAAATTACTGAAGGTATGGATAATACCGCTTTGGTAAATATGATAAAAGCAGGCAATCAGTCGCCTGATAATTTTAGGATTATTGCTTTTGATAATGTTTACCAAATGATGGGGCGTGTAGCCAAAAAAACGGAGGCAGATTCTTTAGCCTTTATAAAAGAGTTTAACCAAATTGCCAAAGCTAAAGGTTTATCAGAGGCGGAAGACTTGAAAAAATATTTCTTTATAGATACTTATCAGTTTTTTTGGACGGTAAGTCCGAAGGAGTTCTTTGGTGTTTTTGAGAAACAATACAACGATTTTTGGAACGCTGAACGCCTAGAGAAAGAAAAGAAGTTGGGTTTAGATAGAAATCAAATTTATGCTTTGGCTTCTATTGTATATAAAGAATCTGGCGGTAGGGTAAATGAACAGAAAACCATTGCAGGGCTATACCTCAACCGTTATAGAAAGGGTATGAAACTACAGTCTGACCCTACGGTGATTTATGCTATTAACCAATCAAGTGGTTTTAATAAAGTTATTAAAAGGGTGTATTATAAGGATTTAAAAACGCCTTCGCCATACAATACTTATGCTAATGTCGGGATTCCTCCTGGACCTATTTGTGTAACAGACAAAAACTCGGTAGATGCAGTGCTAAATGCCGAAAACCACGATTACATCTATATGTGTGCAGACCCACAGAGAATGGGTTTTCATAAATTTACAAGCAGCGATGTAGAGCATGCAAAAAACGCAAAAGCATATCAAGATTGGCTTAATGAAAAACAGATAAAGTAAAAAATACTTTAGATAATATAATCATACAATTAATTTAAGATATTTAGAAATGAAAACACCTAATCACAACATAGAAATTGTTAGTATTATTAAAAAAAGAACCTTAGCTCTTACCCTTACAGTGGGAGTGGCGAGTTTTTCTTTTGCTCAACAAAAAAATATGGTTTTGGGTAGAGTAGTAGATGCCTATAACCAGCCAATACCTTATGCTTCTGTAAGTTTTGAGCACCAGTCTAATAAACTTTATAGTGATGCTACGTTAACAGATGAAAAAGGAAATTATAAATTGCCACTTAACGCGGGAGTTTATAAAATTACTATCGAAGCTATAGATTTTAAACAAAAAATCCTCACTAAAGAAATTCTTTCAGGTGGAAGTTTAGGTGATTTTAAGATAGAAAAGGAGACTACTGTAACCCATGCTAAGACTAAGGAAATAGAGGGAGTTACCATTACCGTGAATGCTCCTAAGCCATATAAAGTAGAGCTAGATAAAAAGACTTATGATGTATCTTCTGATTTGGTAAGCAAGGGAGGGAGTTTACAAGATGTACTGCAAAATGTACCTTCAGTAGATGTAGATACAGATGGGACGGTCTCTATGAGAGGAAGCTCTAATGTGAGATTTTTAATCAATGGTAAACCTTCGTCTATGTTAGGTATAGATGATGGTGCTAATGCATTACAATCAATCCCTGCGGAACAAATAGAAAAAATTGAGGTTATCACCAATCCGTCTTCTAAATTTGAAGCTTCGGGAACTTCTGGGATTCTCAATATTATTCTGAAAAAAAATAAAAAAACAGGATTTAATGGTAGCGTTATTGGGTCTATTGGTTATCTACCACAGACTAACCTTAATGCTAATTTGAGCTGGAGAAAAGGTAATTTTACTTGGTTTATCAATGGCGGCGGCGGTTATAGAGAATCTAAAGGAACTACGAGAAATAACAACTTTTATAAGAAAAACGATGCTCAAGTTAATCAGTTGTTAGAGTCTAGGCAAAACGGAGAACGAAACACTGCAATGGATACCTATAATGTTACTGCAGGTATAGTCTATGATTTGGGTAAAAATACTTCTATCAACGCTTCGGGGGCGATAAGAACTTTTAAAGGTACGGAAGACGCCTTTACCAATTTCCGTTATCTTTACGATAATGCTACTTTGCCAACACCTTACACGGTGAGAAATAGTAAAGGAACTAGTGATAATCTAGCATTTCAAGGAGATTTAGGTTTAGACCATAAGTTTAGCGATAAAGATAATCTTTCCTTATCGTTGAGTTACCAGAAAAGTAAAAACGATGCTTATACTATCATTAGTCAAGAGTCTAATAATATTTTTGATGCGTTGTTCTTGGCAGATTTAGCTAATCCACATCTTAGTTTTCAAACTAATGATAATTCTCAATCTTCAAAAAATCAAATCATTATTGCTAAGGCAGATTATGAACTTAACATTGGTGAAAATTCTAAATTGGAACTAGGCTACCGTTTGGATAGTAATAATAATCAATATGATAATACAGCAAATAGAAGGTTAGGGGCTAGTGGAGCGTTTTCGCCGTTGGGTATGTTTACCAATAATACAGTTTATAATGAGTTGTTCAATGCGGTGTATGTTCAGTTCAAGAGTAAAATTGGGAATTTAGGCTATCAAGTAGGATTGAGAGACGAACTTTCTAATATTAAAATAGACTACCAAAACCTAACGGAAGGTAAAATCATTGATAATAAAATCAAAAATTATAATAACCTTTTCCCTAGCGTATACCTGAGTTATGATATTGCTAAAAATAATCAGTTATTGGTTAATTATTCTAGAAGGATAGACCGCCCTAGAGCCTTTTTCTTAGTCCCATATTTTTCATTAACAGATGATCAAAATGTCTTTAGAGGAAATATGGATTTGAATCCGTCTTATGTGGGCTCATACGAACTAGGTTATAGCATACAGAAGAAAAAATTTACCATTAATCCAACTCTTTATTTAAGACGCACGACAGATGACAATAAAATGTTGGTGTATAGGGAAGACGAAAGAACCAATATCTTTTTTGTAACGCCTATCAATTTAGGTACGGATACTAGATATGGGTTAGATCTTAACGGTACGGCAGACCTTTACCCTTGGTGGAAAATTATGGCGAGTGTTAATCTATTCGCTTATAAATTAGACGGACAAACTTCTTATTCTGTAATAGATAAAAATGGAGCATCGGCGTTGAGAAATGCCTCGTTTGTAGGGAAAGGTTTTTCTAGTATAATGCGACTTAATTCTACTTTTAGAATAGATAGGACATTGAGCATTCAGTTGCAAGGATTTTACAGAGGTGGTACTAGAACCGAGTTTCAAGACAGAAAAGCAATGTATGCCCTTAATTTCGGAGCTTCTAAAACTATTTGGAATGGCAATGGTACTTTAGCGTTTAATGTTCAAGATATATTTAATACCAGAAATAGAACGGTACATACTTTCACAGAAAATACAACTAGAGAGTCTTATATGCAATGGCAACCGAGACAAATCAATTTATCTCTGACTTACCGTTTCAAACAAGGAGAAAAGGTAGAACAGCCTAAACGAAAGAGAGAAGGAAACAATTCAGAAGACTTTGAAGGTGGTGGCGGTATGCTCTAATTAAGACTGATGTGTTAAGAATTAAATAAGTATTAATCTTGTTGGTGGGCAAGGCTTTTTTCGAGTTGTAGTAATTCCTCCTTACGCCAAAGTCCACCAGCATAGCCTGTGAGTGTACCATTGCTCCCAATAACACGGTGGCAAGGCACTATAATAGCAATCTTATTGAGGCTGTTAGCGTTAGCTACAGCTCTCACTGCTTTTGGGCTATCCATCATTATGGCTTGTTGTAGATAGCTTTTGGTACTTCCGTAAGGTATTTTAAGTAGAGTTTGCCAAACTTGTTTTTGGAAAGGTGTCCCTAATAGTTGTATTGGAACAGAAAATTCTTTTAAATTTTGATTAAAATAGAGATTTAATTCTTTCTCTAGGGTCTCTAGATGTGGGTTTGAGGTTTCTTTGACATTACTATTTAGACTGGAACATAGTTTTTTTAGTTCTGTGTCTAAATGTTTTTTATCTGTGAATTCTAATAGGTATATCCCATTATCATCAACAATAGCAATCATTTCACCTAAAGGAGTATCAATATTTTTGGAGTAAAGCATCTCTAATCAGTTTAAATTAAACTTAGGAAGCAAAAATAAGTAAAAAAAACACAACTATACGCTGTTCATTTATTCATTTTGGAAATGGTATTTTATGTCTGAAAAATGAGTAATAATTAGAAATAAATTATTAATCAATAAAAATACTAAAAGATATAGCCATAAGATTTTATTTTTACAATAAAAATTTGATGCCGAATGTAATGAGAAGTACAGTAGAGCCTCTGTGATAGAAAAAGGTATTTAAAAGTAGAACAAGCATCCGTGCTTAAATGGTAATAGTTTGCCTCATTAAATAATGGCTATTATCAAAGGCTTTTTTATATTTGCAACAGATTTAATATTTAATCATAGGTTAAAAATTGATTTGATGAAAAAAATAAAATATTCACACTTAGTTTTAATCCCTTTATTGTGGTTAACAAGTTGTAAAACAGCAATGTCTGTTTCGGAGGTTAAACCCTACGAAAATATCAGTATAGCCTCATCTATTCCTTTTGATGGAGAGATGGATAGGTTAATCCAACCTTACAAAAAGGAAATGGAACGACAGATGAATACCAAAATATCTTACACACCTGTGGAGCTTACAAAAACTGGAGATAATAGTAATTTAGGTGGATTGTTGGCAGATTATACTTATGAAGGAGCCGATGTTTGGGCAAAGCAAAATTTGAAACAAAATGTAGATGCGGCAGTTATCAATATAGGAGGTATTAGATCTACCATAGGAAAGGGTGATATTTTACTTAAACATGTTTTTGAGGTAATGCCTTTTGAAAACGAGGTAGTAATTGTTAAAATGAAGGGGAAAGATTTGCTAGGAATGTTTGACTATTATGCCGAGACTCAAAAGAATAATCCTGTATCACATCTGTTTTTAGAGACTAATAAAGGTAAAGTTACCAAAGGTCTTGTAAACGGTAAGGAGTTGGATTTAGGGAAAGATTATTATATCGCTACATCAGATTATTTGGCGTTAGGAGGAGATAATATGTGGTTTTTCAGTAAAGGCGAAATGATTTCTACAGGGATTAAACTTAGAGATTTATTCATTGAAAAATTTAAACAGAATCCCGAAGTGAATGCTCCAAATGATGTAAGATTAATTTTTAATAATTAAAAAAATATGAATCGCAAAGATTTTATAAAAACAATAGGAGGTGGGACTTTAGCATTATCATTAGTGCCTAATACTTTCTTGGCTAATACCAGACTACTCAATAGTTCAGATAAGAAAATTACAATTCTTCATACTAACGACCAACATAGTAGAATAGAACCTTTTGATGCTAATTATACAAGAAATCCTAATCAGGGAGGTTTTGCAAGACGAGCTCATTTGGTAAAAGAAATTAGACAAAAGGAACGAAATGTATTACTTTTGGATAGTGGCGATATTTTCCAAGGGACACCTTACTTTAATATGTTTGGTGGAGAATTGGAGTTTAAACTGATGTCTATGATGGGGTATGATGCCGCTACAATGGGTAACCATGATTTTGATAATGGTTTAGAAGGGTTTTTAAAGGCTTTACCTAACGCTAAATTTCCGTTTATATGCTCTAACTATGATTTTAAAAACACCATACTAGACGGAAAAACGCAACCGTATAAAATTTTTAATAAAGACGGAATCAGAATTGGGGTTTTTGGAGTAGGAATAGAGTTAGAAGGGCTTGTAGGTAAAAAACAATATAAAGAAACTGTTTGGCATCATCCTGTGGAAATAGCTCAGCAATACGCCGATATGCTTAGAAATGAAAAGAAATGTGATTTGGTAATCTGCTTGTCTCATATTGGGTATTCTTACAAAGGAGAACATACTAATAAAATATGTGATGTAGAATTGGCTCAAAAAACCGATAATATAGATTTAATTTTGGGAGGACATACGCATACTTTTTTACCAGAACCACAGTCTTTTATCAATAGAAAAGGAAATAAAGTTTTGGTAAATCAAGTAGGTTGGGCTGGTCTATTGTTAGGAAGAATAGATTTCTATTTTGATAGCCAAAAGAAAATTAAAAATATAGCTTGGAACAACCAAGTGATAGATGATAAGATAATGGTCTAAGATGAAAAAAATATTTCAAATTTTAATTTTCAGTATAAGTTTTTTGTTTTTTGCTCAAGAAGGCAAATGGCAAGATTTGTTTTCTTACAATCATATTATCAAGATAAAGCAAGATGATAAAGAACTTATTGCAGTTACTAAGAGTGGTTTATTTTACTATAATGTAGCTTCTGGAGAGATTAGAAAATTGTCAAAAGCTAATGGGCTTCATGAGGTTGGTATTACGGCGTTTGACTATAATCCTGATACTAAAATAGGGTTGATAGGCTACGAAACAGGAGCTTTAGATATTGTTACACCTAATGGGGTAACTTTAATCGTAGATATTCCTATAGCAAGAAGTTATCAAGGTTCAAAAAAAATTAATCACATTTTTATAAAAGATAATCTAGCGATAATTTCGGCAGGTTATGGGGTTTCTATCTTTAATTTGGATAAAAAAGAGTTTGGAGAAACCGTATTTTTTCAGGAGGGAACTAACTTTATTGCTTCTAATGAAGCGTTTGTAAAAGATAATATGGTATATGCAGCTACCAATCAGGGGTTATATTCGCATAAAATTGACCTAGAGTTTTCAATTTATTCTACATGGCAGAAACTTAATGCACTTAATTTATCACAGTCTGATACTAATGGGCAGAATTATTTAGTTGCTACAAAAAAAGAGGTTTATTTAGGAGAGGCTTTTCAGCGTTTGCCGTATTCTTTTACTGATATTAAAGATGTGGTATGGCAAGCTAATGATTTCTTAGTTTGTGATGTAAATAAAATTTATCAGTTTTCTACTGATGGTAGTTTACAAAATACGTATGATTTCTCATCTTATCAGCTTACAACAGGAACTCTATATAATGGGAAGTTATTTGCAGGAAGTGCTTTTTCAGGCATTCTAGATCAAAATTATACTAGTGTAAAACCTGACGGACCGTACAGTAATATGGCTTCTAGAATGACTCTCGTTGATGATAAAATATGGGTAGCTACGGGTAAAAAGGGGAGTTATTATCAGGCAATTTATGATAATAATTTAGGATATTATTACTACAACGGAACACGTTGGGAGTATCCACAATATTTTTTAGATAACCCACAATTAGCCTTTAATATTTTAGATGTTGCTGTTAATCCTTCTAACCTAAGCGAAATCTATTTTACCAATTATGCCCAAAGAGGTTCTAAAGGTGTTTATAAAATGATTGATAATAAGTTTTCAAGAGTTTTTAACACTTCTAGTGCTCAGTGGTATAATGTTCCAGAGTATCTAGCCTTTGATAAAAATAATAATCTCTTTGCTACTTTTTCCTTTTTTGAAGGAGATGTAAATTTCGTGGGAATGTACTTTATTTCACAAGATGGCTCTAGGTTTGAAACTATAAAAACAGCAAATATCAAGCAAAATTCATCAGGTATATTAGCATTTAATGATAGACTTTTCATAGGTGGACCTAGAGTATCAGAGGGAGGTCTATTAATTTATTATTTTAATAATACGCCTACTCGTTTTGATGATGATTTGAAACAAATTTTAAGAGTTGAAGAAGGTTTGCCTTCCGCATCAGTAACAGCTATGGCGATGGATAAAAACAATAGTCTGTGGTTAGGTTCTACAACAGGACTTAGAATTCTTCCGAATGCCTTGAGCGATTTGTACGGAACTAAAGTAAAAGTAAGTCCTATAGTTATTACTCAAAATGGCATAGCGGAAGAACTTTTTAAAGATGCAGAAATTTTGAGTATAGCGGTAGATTCAGGTAACAACAAATGGGTATCTGTAAATGGAGGAGGTGTATTCTTTCTAAGTGCCGACGGACAGAAGGTTTACAATCATTTTACCAAAGCTAATTCTCCACTTCCTTCGGACGAGGTTACGGATATAAAAATAAATGATAAAACAGGGCAGGTTTATTTTGCAACTAGTAATGGTATAGTGGTTTATAAAGGCGATGTGGCTAATGTAACTTCAAAATTTGGGGAAGTAATAGTTTATCCTAACCCTGTGGTTTATAGTCAGTTTAAGGGAAGTGTGAAAATAAAAGGACTGGCTGAAAAAACTAATATTCGCATTACAGATGCTGCGGGTAATTTAATTCATCAAGCGGTTTCTAGAAATGGTTATTACGAGTGGAATCTACAAAATCAAAGAGGTTCTCGTGTGGCTTCAGGGATTTATTTTGTATTGATGACCAACGAAGACGGTACGGATAAAGCAACAGCGAAAATAGCAGTGGTTAATTAAATACACTAAAATTGCAATCTTTACAAGGGTTTATACTATCTTATACTAAATATAATGATTCTGGTGCGGTGCTTCGTGTTTTAGAAAGAGAAGCGGGTATTCAGTCTTATTTTGTTAAGAATATTTATCTGGCTCGGAATAAGCAGAAAGTGTATCTGGTGCCTTTAATGGGGATAGATTTTAATGTTTCCAAAACTAAAAATGGAGCATTGTCATTAGTAAACCAAATTTCTCTTTCAGAAATATCAAAGGCAATAGATTTTACTTTGGTTAATAACGCTCAAATGACTCTTTTGGCGGAATTTATTCTAAAGACTGTTCCTTATGAGGTTGTAGAGGATAGCCTTTATCAGTGCGTGGAAGATTTTTATATCAATATGGAGAATAAAAATTCACTGATATTTTCCATTTACTCCATAATAAAGAATATTGGTTATGGGTTTTTATTTACAGAAGGTGCTTTCTTTGATTTAAAAAATGGGTGTTTTCAAGAGATAGAGAATGAGTTTACTGTCAATAGAACTTTGTCGGATATATTAAAAAATATAGAAAACTTGACGTTTATTAAAACTCCAATAGATGCTAGTGAAAGAAGAGATATAATAGATATTCTAATGAGATATTGTAAGTATCATATTCCTGAGTTTAGTGAACCCAAATCGTTGGATATTTTTAGAGAAGTTTTTTAAATTAAGAGGTAATCATAAAAATAAAAAAAGGACGATAATTTATCATCCTTTTTCTCAGTAGTAGCGGGGACACGACTCGAACGTGCGACCTCAGGGTTATGAGCCCTGCGAGCTACCTACTGCTCCACCCCGCGATATTGTGGTGCAAATATACGACGATTTTTTTATTTACCAAAAAAATAGAGTTGAAATATTTTTATTTTTTGTAACTAACTGATTATTAGTTTTGTTTTTTTGTATTCTTACTTAATTTCTAAAAGAAAAAGAGTGATTAAAGCTTTTTAGGTCTGCTCGCATAAAGTGCCAAGCTTCCAAAAAAGCCACCTAAGAGAAAACCTACCATTGCTCCGTAAATAATATCTAATGGATAATGAACTCCTAAATAGATTCTACTATAAGCTACAAAAGATGCCCAAGCAAATACCATTAAACCGAAAAATCTAATCTTTTTTGAAAAAAGAAGATTCATAAAAGAAGCTATAAAGAAGCTGTTAGAAGCGTGTGCTGAATAAAAACCAAAAGGTCCACCGCACTTTACTTCTCTTACTAATCCCTCTAAGAGTGGTTCGTGGCACGGACGAAATCTATGAACTCCTATTTTAAAAATATTAGCAATCTGGTCGGAAGTAATAATTCCTAGAGTAATAAATAGAAGGATATAAATGACTTTTTTCTTCTCGTAGTTTTTTATGATGAGATATAAAAATATAAAATAGAGAGGCAACCAAGTAAGTTTGCCTGATACCATAACCCAAAAGGTGTCAAAATAGGCATTACCTAATCCATTTAGATAAAGAAAGAGAGATTGGTCAAGCTCTATGATTTTGTGCATATTACTCTATCTGCTTACAGGCCCTTCGTGAGCGTCGTCTAGTTGTGATATACTAGTTTTTTTATCTAGATTTACAATATCGTTGGTCGCCTCGGTAAGGTCTTTCTTAATATCGTTCAAAGGATTTACTTCTTGTACAGATTGTTTTACCTGCTCAATTTCCTTTTTTATTTCAGATACAGGGTTGTCTGTCTCCTTCATGATTTCGGTTTTGATGTCTTCCATTGCAGACTTCATTTTTCTAACACCTTCACCTAACCCACGAGCTATTTCCGGGATCTTTTTAGGTCCAAAAAGCACTAATACTACTAGTGCTATTACTAACATTTCACTAAAACTAAAATCCATTCTGCTAAATTACAAATAAAAGTATGAAACGAAAAAAATTATTTTTTATTTTTATAAAATCCATGGTAAACTATATAGGTGCTAATACTCATTAAAATAAATCCAACAAAGAAAGGAGCACCAGCAAACTTAAAAGGTGCATCGTTATGAGTGAAATAGTAAAAAATATTCGTCATAAGAGGCGGACCAATAATACTCGTGAGGCTAATAATGCTGGTAAGAGCTCCTTGTAGGTCGCCTTGCTCACTCGCAGATACTTTTGTGGAAATAACGGATTGTAATGAAGGTCCTGCAATCCCTCCGAAACAATAAATCCCAAGAATGGCAAACATCATCCAACTGTTTCCAGCAAATGAAAAGAGTAACATTCCTAAGCTGTACATACCAATGCCATAAAAGATACTTCTTTCATTACCTATTTTAGGATTTACTTTTCTTAGTATAACGCCTTGCACCAAAGCTGTTAATCCTCCCATTACACCTAGTGAAATCCCCACTGTTTTTTCACTCCAACCAAATCTATAAATACCAAAATAAGCCCAGTTAGTTTGTACTGCATGGGAGGCAATATAGACCAAGAACCAGGCTAAGATAAGTTTATACAACTCAGGGTATTTTCTTAGCTGTAGAAGAGAGCCTATGGGGTTAGCTCTTTTCCAATTAAATTTCCGTCTGTGTTCTTTGGAAAGACTTTCAGGTAGTATAAAAAAACCGTATAGAAAGTTAACAAGGCAAAGTACACCTGCTGCTAAAAAAGGTATTCTGGCACCGTAATGTCCTAATACACCTCCAAGTACGGGACCAATAATAAAGCCTAGCCCAAATGCAGCTCCAATAACTCCAAAATTTTTTGAACGATCTTGTTCTGTACTAATATCTGCAATGTAGGCACTGGCGGTTGTGATGCTTGCTCCTGTAATACCAGATAGAAGACGACCTATAAACAACCACAAAATGCTAGGTGCCCAAGCTTGTAGAAAAAAGTTTGCTGAAAAACCTAATAGCGAGAATAGGATAATAGGACGCCGTCCAAACTGGTCACTTAAATTACCCAATATTGGAGCAAAAATAAATTGCATAACCGCATAAGCGAAACTTAACCAGCCTCCATACTTAGAAGCAAGACTAATATCTCCACTGATGAGTTCTTCTATCAATTTGGGTACTACTGGTATAATGATGCCCCAACCTGTAATGTCTATAAGAAGAGTGATAAAAATAAAGCTAATAGCAGCAGACTTATGAGGCTTTTCCATATTGTCAAAATGAGGAGCAAAATTAAATAAAAATTGCCTTCAAAAATCAAAATATAAGAGTTATTATTTAAGTAGGTATTTTTGTATTGAATTATTTTTTTGGAATCATTGTGTAATAGACTATTTTTGTCGAATGAAATATTCACGTCAAATTTTACTATCTATTCTAGTATATGGTATAGTGGTTGTTTTTGGTATTCTAGGACAATCTCTATTGTTTCAGTATCCATTATCACTACATTTTCTAATTGCTTTTCTACACTTTTTAGGTCTTATAACGGTAGGAGGGGTTGGTCTGTTTAAAAAGGATATTATGGGATTTGTTTATATGGCATTTATGATATTGAAAATGGGTGCTTTTTTATATCTTTTTTATGTTTTTCCTGACCTGAAAAAACAACTTATGGTATCTGTGGGGCTTTATTTTTTCTATCTTTTAATAGAAACAGTTTTGATAATCAGTCTAATTTCTAAAAATCTTAAAAGCCAACAAAAATCATAAAATTTTAATTTTTTTTAATTTGAAAATATAAAATCAATTTCCTACTTTTGCAGAAATTATAAACTGAAGAAAATGCACTTCAAGAGAGTTATTTTATTGTTGACCATTTTTACGATGGGTTGGGCTAATGCCTCTACCGAGACTAAACAACCTGGAGAGAAGTATAATCCAGTTCCAGACATTATGCATCACATCTCAGACTCCCACAGTTGGCATCTTTGGGGGGAAGGAGATAAAAGTATCGGGTTTTCTTTACCTGTGATACTTTGGGATAATGGATTGAAGATTTTTTCTTCATCTCATTTTGGTCATCACGAGGATGAGGTAGCTCAAGTAGATGGTAACTACTATAAGTTATACCATAATAAAGTATACAAAACTGATGCCAATGGTACTTTAGAGATGCATGATGGGCATCCTTCCAATGAAAGACCATTGGATTTTTCTATAACTAAAAATGTAGCACAAACTTTATTAGCTGCCGTTTTACTAATTATTTTAGCTTTTGCTACTAAGTCTAGCTACACTTCTAATGGAGTTCCTAGAGGTATAGCTAAATTTTTGGAGCCTTTAGTGCTTTTCGTGAGAGATGACATTGCTCTAGAGAATATTGGGACTAAAAAGTATCTAAAGTATACGCCGTATTTAGTAACGCTGTTCTTATTTATATGGATTGTTAACTTACTTGGGCTTATTCCAGGTGCAGCCAATGTTTCAGGTAATATCGCCTTTACAATGGTGTTGGCAGTTCTTACATTTATTATAGTAACGTTTAGTGGTAAAAAGACTTATTGGTCGCACATATTTGACCCACTAGGGAATAATATGCCGTGGGCAGGTAAAGCTTTAGTTTATGTTATCTTGGTACCAGTAGAGATTTTAGGTATGTTTACCAAGCCTTTTGCGTTGATGATTCGTCTTTTTGCGAATATGACTGCAGGGCACATCGTAATCTTGAGTTTAATATCTCTTATATTCATAATGGAAACTTATGCTATCGCACCAGTTTCTATCATGCTTACTCTTTTTATAAACACATTAGAGTTATTGGTAGCAGCTTTGCAGGCATATATCTTTACACTGCTTACAGCTCTATTTATAGGAATGGCAGTAGAAGAAGGACATCATTAAAATTATAAAGTTAAAGAAAATAAAAAAATAATTAATATCAACCTTTTAAATTTAAAGTTATGACAGGTAGTATCGCAGCAATTGGAGCTGGTTTAGCAGTTCTAGGTGTAGGATTAGGAATTGGTAAAATTGGTGGTCACGCAATGGACGCTATTGCTAGACAACCAGAGCAATCAGGAAAAATCCAAACTGCAATGATTATCGCAGCGGCTCTTATCGAGGGTGCTGGTCTATTCGGTATCGTAGTAGCATTACTAGGAAACGGATAATCTAAAAACTGAAAAGCGTACAGACGGTTGGTCTGTCGCTTTTCTTTTGATTTTAAGAAAAATTAAATAACAATATAAATTAATATCTTAATAATATGGATTTATTAATTCCTTCAGAAGGTAACCTTATATGGTCTTTAGTGGTTTTCCTTATTTTAGTACTTTTACTATCTAAGTTTGCATGGAAACCTATCCTTAAAACGGTTAATGATAGAGAGACTTCTATTGTAGATGCTTTGAACCAAGCAAAATTAGCTAAAAAGGAGATGGAAGATTTAAAAGCGGATAATGAGAGAATTATTCGTGAAGCTAAGGTAGAAAGAGATGCTATACTAAAAGAAGCTAGAGAGATTAAGGATAGAATTGTAAATGAAGCTAAAGAGGTAGCTAAAGTAGAAGGTGATAAAATGATTGCAGCTGCGAAGCAATCAATAGCAGCAGAAAAATCTGCGGCTATGGCTGATATTAAAAACCAAGTGGGTGCTTTATCTCTAAATATAGCCGAAACTATTCTTAAACAAAAATTAGATAGTACTGAAGCTCAAAATGCTTTAGTAGAGAACATGTTGAATCAATCTAATCTTAACTAAAAATGAGAACATCTAAAGTAGCCAAAAGATATGCTAAGGGTCTTTTGGATTTTGCCCAAGAGTCTCAGCAAACCTCTACTGTGTTTTCTGATATGAAAGCTGTAGTTAAGATTATGAGTGAGAGTAAAGAGCTTAACCGTTTTTTACAAACACCTTTCATTGACTATAAGAAAAAAATAGCGGTGGCTAAAGAAATTTTTAAAGGACTTAGTGCTACTAGTCAGAATTTAATTTCGTTAGTTATCCGTCAAGGTAGAGAGGCTCAGCTTAAGTTTATAGCACAAGATTTTATAGATAAAGTAGAAGATATCAATGGAGTACAAAGAATTACTTTGACAACTGCGGCTTCTCTTTCTCAAGAAAATATTGATAAAATATTAAAATCATCTAGTCTTGTGAACTCTGGAGCATCTCATGATTTAAAAATCAATGTAAATCCAGATTTATTAGGTGGGTATGTTTTGAGAGTAGGAGACCAACAGTTAGATACTTCAGTAAGAACTAAGTTGGCTCAGATGAAAAAAGAATTTCAGTTGAATTAAGAAAAAATAACCATACAATGGCAGAAATAAATCCAGCAGAAGTATCTGCAATTTTAAAACAGCAATTAGCAAATTTTGATACTCAATCTAATGTTGAGGAGGTAGGTACAGTGCTTCAAATAGGAGACGGTATTGCTCGTGTATATGGACTAGAAAATGTACAATACGGTGAGCTTGTTAAATTTGAAAGTGGTATTGAAGGAATTGTATTAAACTTAGAAGAAGATAATGTAGGGGTTGCTCTACTAGGAGAGTCTAAACAAGTAAAAGAAGGGGATACTGTTAAAAGAACTAACAGAATTTCTTCTATCAAAGTAGGAGAGGGTATGTTGGGAAGAGTTGTAGATACTCTAGGTAACCCTATAGATGGTAAAGGTCCTATCGGAGGAGAGCTTTATGAGATGCCTTTGGAAAGAAAAGCACCAGGGGTTATCTACAGACAGCCAGTTAATGAGCCTTTGCAAACAGGTATCGTAGCGGTTGACTCTATGATTCCTATCGGAAGAGGTCAGAGAGAGCTTATCATTGGTGACCGTCAAACAGGTAAAACTACTGTAGCGATAGATACGATTCTTAACCAAAAAGAGTTTTACGATGCTGGTGAACCTGTATTCTGTATTTATGTTGCAGTAGGTCAAAAAGGTTCTACTGTAGCACAAATTGTTAAAACATTAGAGGATAAAGGAGCTATGGCTTATACAGTAGTAGTAGCAGCTAATGCTTCAGACCCTTCACCTATGCAGGTGTATGCTCCTATGGCAGGTGCTGCTATTGGAGAGTACTTCCGTGATACAGGTCGTCCTGCTCTTATCGTTTATGATGATTTATCTAAGCAAGCAGTAGCTTACCGTGAGCTTTCACTTTTATTAAGAAGACCACCAGGTCGTGAGGCTTATCCAGGGGACGTATTCTACTTACACTCTAGACTTTTAGAAAGAGCTGCTAAGGTAATTGCTGATGATAGTATTGCTAAGCAAATGAACGATCTTCCTGATTCTTTAAAACCAATCGTTAAAGGAGGAGGTTCTCTTACTGCATTACCAATTATTGAAACTCAAGCGGGAGACGTATCTGCTTATATCCCTACTAACGTAATCTCTATTACAGATGGACAGATATTCTTAGAGTCAGATTTATTTAACTCTGGGGTGCGTCCTGCAATCAATGTAGGTATCTCTGTATCTAGAGTAGGAGGTAACGCTCAGATTAAATCAATGAAAAAAGTATCAGGTACACTTAAGTTAGACCAAGCACAATATAAAGAATTAGAAGCGTTTGCTAAATTCGGTTCTGACCTTGATGCTGCAACTTTAGCGGTAATCACAAAAGGTGAGAAAAATGTGGAAATTCTTAAGCAACCAGTAAACTCTCCACTACCTGTAGATAGCCAAGTGGCGATGATTTACGCGGGTACAGAAAACTTATTGAGAAATGTACCTGTAAATAAGGTTAAAGAGTTCCAAAAAGAATATGTAGAATTCTTGAGATCTAAGCACCCTGACACTATGGCTAAAATTAAGGCTGGTAAAATTGATGATGAAATTACAGGTGTGCTAAGACAAGCTGCTAATGATTTAGCATCTAAGTATAACTAAAAATAACTCATAATTCCGAGTTTAGAAAATAATTTTTAAACTCGGAGTTTTAAATTTTGAATCCATAAAATATGGCAAATTTAAAAGAAATACGAGGGCGAATAACTTCCATCTCTTCTACGATGCAGATTACAAGTGCGATGAAAATGGTTTCCGCTGCGAAACTAAAGAAAGCACAAGATGCCATCGTGATGTTGAGACCTTATTCTGAAAAGTTACAGGAAATTATTGAGAATGTAAATACAAGTTCAGATGCAGATAAGGTTTCTATCTACGCTAAACAAAGAGAAGTAAAGAGAGTATTGTATATTGCAATATCTTCTAACAGAGGTTTAGCAGGAGCATTCAACTCTTCTATTATTAAAGAGCTTAATGCTCAGTTATCACAAAATTCTGATAAGAAGGTAGAGGTGATTACTATAGGTAAGAAGGTTTATGATGCAGTAAAGAAGATTAAAACTCCATATAGTAATGAAAGCCATATCTTTGATAATCTCAGCTTCGAAGTAGTTGCTAATATTGTTTATGGAGTGATGAAAGATTTCCGTGAGGAGAGATTTGATGAAGTGTATCTTATTTATAACAAATTCTTGAATGCTGCTACTCAAACAGTACAAACGGAAAAACTTTTGCCTATAGCAATTAAGGATTCTGAAGAAGGTGATAAAGCTATAGAAACTGATTATCTTTTCGAACCAAATAGAAATGAGATTTTAGATGTACTTATCCCTAAGTCTATAAAAACTCAAGTGTATAAAGCTGTTTTGGATTCTATCGCTTCAGAACACGGAGCTAGGATGACAGCAATGCATAAGGCAACAGATAACGCTCAAGCTCTTAAGAATGAATTAGTAATTTACTATAATAAAGCCCGTCAGGCAGCTATTACTAATGAAATTTTAGAGATTGTTTCTGGTGCTGAGGCTCTTAAGAACGGATAATAGTTAGTTTAAAATAAATAATAAAAAGGTATTAGAAATTTTTCTAGTACCTTTTTGCATTATATGATGTTACAAATACAATATTGCTGAAAATTATAGAGATTATATATTGTTGTTAAAAAAATATTTATCTTTGCATATCACTATAATTTATAAAATTAAATGGATCCCGACAGTATAGTCAAAATTTTTATCGCAATTTTTTTAGTTCTACTAAATGGCTTTTTCGTAGCCGCAGAGTTCTCAATAGTTAAAGTACGCTATTCTCAAATTCAAATTAAAGCTGCCGAAGGTAATGCTATGGCAAAGCAGGCAGAAGACATTATCAAAAACTTAGATGCCTATCTTTCTGCTACTCAGTTGGGTATTACTTTAGCCTCTTTAGCATTAGGTTGGGTGGGAGAAAGTGCACTTCATCATATTATAGAAGGTTTGTTTAAGTACTTTAGTATCAGTGTAGATACTACTACGGTTACCACAGTATCTTTGGTGCTTAGTTTCCTTATTATTACCGTGATGCATATAGTATTTGGAGAGTTGGTTCCCAAATCTATAGCGATACGAAAGGCAGAAGAAACTACGTTGTTCATTGCGGCACCGCTCAAATTGTTCTATAATATTTTTAGACCATTTATATGGTTGATGAACTCTATTTCTAATGCTTTTTTAAGGCTGATAAAGATAAATCCTGCCTCAGAGCATGAAATACATTCTACTGAAGAATTACAGCTTCTAGTAAAGCAAAGTGCTGATGGTGGTGAGATAGAAGAGGAAAATTACGAAATTATAAAGAACGCTTTTGATTTTACAGACCATTCTGCAAAGCAGATTATGGTGCCACGCCAGAATATTTTATCTATTGATATAGAAACTTCGATAGGTGAAATTATAGAAATTATAATGGAAAGTGGCTACTCTCGTATTCCTGTTTATGAAGGCTCTATAGATAATGTGATAGGTATTTTCTATACCAAAGAAATTATTAGAAATTATATTAAAACCAAAGGAGAGCTTACTCATGAAGACTTGAGAGGCTTTTTAAGAGAGGCTTATTTTGTAGTTGGAAGTAAAAAGATTTCCGACTTATTGAAGAGTTTTCAGCTTAAAAAACAGCATATTGCTATTGTGATAGATGAGTTTGGAGGTACAGAAGGTATTATCACGCTAGAGGATATATTGGAAGAGTTGGTGGGAGAGATACAAGATGAGGAAGATGAAGAAGAAAAGATAGTAGATAAAATAGGAGAAAATACTTATTGGGTTAAAGCCACACAACCACTCGAAGAAATTAACGATTTTCTACCAAAACCATTGCCTGAAGAGGGCGAGTTTAATACTTTGGCTGGTTTTATACTTCATCGTTTAGAAGAAATTCCGGAGGAAAATCAAGAATTTGATTTTGAAAGTTACCATTTTAAAATACTGAAAATGAATAATAAAAGTGTAGAAATGGTAGAGCTTACCTATGATGATAGCTTTTTTAGAGAATCGGGGGAAGGTACTAATGCTAACTAGTAGCTATTTCAAACTATGAAACTGGTTTTTCAAAATATCCCTAATAAAGAGAGCGAAGAAGAGGTGAGCGTCTTGTCTTCCACGGAAGCGATGCATAAACTTGTATTGCATAATGATGATTTTAACACCTTTGATTTCGTTATAGAATCTCTTATGGAAGTATGTGCTCATACATTAGAACAGGCAGAACAATGTACGTTCTTGGTACATTATAAAGGCAAATGTACTGTGAAAACAGGTAATTTAGAACTGATTCAGCCTATGCATAAAAAACTACTTTTAAGAGGGCTATCTAGTGAAATAATCTAAAAATAATCTCATGCGTTGGTTGAAGTTTGTTTTAGTTTTAGGGGTGCTTTTGGCAGGTGTTTATGCGGTCTCCATGTTGTTTGTTGATGAGAGCAAATCCTTTAAAGTAGAAAGAGAAATTGATTATCCTATAGATAAAGTTTATCCACAATTTAGTAACTTTCAGAATCTTACCAGATGGTATCAATACTTTACCCAAAATCCTAAATTGAAATTCGAATACTTTTTACCTTATGAAGGGCAGGGAAGTTCTATGAACTTTGTAGATGCTAAAGAAGGGGTAGGAATGGTATTTATTAGATATGAAAACTTTGAAAAAACTCTGAGATACGAGTTTTTTGATGCGGATACTAATGCACCTCTCAAAGTAGATATTAAATTTTTGCCAAAGGGAGAAAAAACGAGATTGATATGGATGGTAACTACACCGAAGAAAGCACTTCTAGAACGTTACGTTAATCTGTTTTCAGTAGAAAATTTTGAGGGAATGGTAGATGAGAGCCTTCGAAATTTAAAAGCAGTATTGAGTAATAAGGTGGATAAAATGGAAATTTTAACCAATATCAAATATGATAGCCTTATGGTAGAAAATCAAGAAGCAGCCATTTTAGTAGGAATAAATGCCAATACTCAGAATAAAAACAAAACTATTTATTTTAAAGATTTAGTTAAAAATCATCATAAGGTAGTCAATTTTGTGATGAATGACTTGGATAAAAAGGAAGATGAGTTTGGTTTTCCTATGCTCATCACTCAAGCTAAAAGTTATAAGGATAAAGAGGTAAGCTATTTTTATGGAATACCGCTGTCTAAAAAATCAGAGATTACAGATAACAACTTTACTTATCATATGCAGGACGCTTCTAGATTGTATGTGATGTATTATAAGGGAGATTATGCTAATAGAGTTTCGGTTATCAATAAGTTATTAAAAAAAGCAGAGGAAGACAGCTTAAGGACTGGTAAATTACAAGAGGTCTTTATAGAAACACCTGTAGAGAATAAACCAGTATTGCTAAAAATAGCATTACCAGTATCGTCTTAAAAGATATGAAGGAAAAAATAAACTTTGGTTATTGGAGTTTTCTGAATCGTTTTTTTTTAATAAATTTGTGCATCGTATAAAAAGTTAAATTTAAAAAACAGATAAATCTGTCATAATGGATAAATTTTCATTCTTAAATGCAACACATGCTGATTTCATAGATAGCATGTACCAGCAGTACTTAAAATACCCAGATAGTTTAGAGCCATCTTGGAAAGCTTTTTTTCAAGGGTTTGATTTTGCTCTAGAAAATTTTGGTGAAGACGATTCTTTTACAGAAAAAGTAGGTGCGTCTTCTTTATCTCAGCAAGTAGGTGTCCCAGATGATATTATAAAGGAGTTTAAAGTTCTTAACTTAATAGAGGCTTATAGAACTAGAGGACATTTGTTTACTAGAACTAACCCTGTTAGAGAGAGGAGAACTTATCTTCCTGATTTATCTATAGAAAATTTTGGGTTGTCAAAGTCAGATTTAGAAACTAAATTTAATTCTGCCACAGAGACAGGAATGCCGGGAGCGGCTACTTTGGCAGACATTATTCGTCATTTAGACCAAATCTATTGCGACTCTATCGGTATAGAATATATGCATATTCGTGAGGTAGAGGAGAAGGAATTTATTCGTCAGTGGATTGCTAAAAATGAAAACCACCCTATACTTTCGGCAGACGAAAAAATACAGATTTTATCTAAGCTCAATCAAGCGGTAGCATTTGAAAACTATCTTCATACTAAATTCGTAGGACAAAAGAGATTTTCACTAGAAGGCGGAGAGTCTTTAATCCCTGCTTTAGACCAGCTTATCAGTCGTTCGTCAAAACACGGTGTAGATGAAGTGGTTTTAGGTATGGCACACAGAGGGAGGCTTAATGTATTAACCAATATCTTTGGGAAGTCATACAAGCAAATCTTCTCTGAATTTGAAGGTAAAGAGTTTGAGGAAGATGTGTTTTCTGGAGATGTTAAGTATCACTTAGGTTCTACTACGAAAATAAAAACGGCTGCAGGGGAAGAGGTAATTATCAATTTAACGCCTAACCCGTCTCACTTAGAAACTGTAGCTTCTTTAGTACAAGGTATTTCTAGAGCTAAAATAGACCATACTTATAGTAATAATTTCAAGAAAGTATTACCGATTGTTATCCATGGAGATGCAGCTATTGCAGGACAAGGAATTGTCTACGAGATTGCACAAATGATGACTTTAGATGGCTACAAGACAGGAGGAACGGTTCATATTGTAGTTAATAATCAGGTAGGATTTACAACCAACTATCTAGATGCGAGGTCTTCTACTTATTGTACAGATATTGCTAAGGTAACAGATTCGCCTGTAATGCATGTAAATGCAGATGATGTAGAAGCAGTGGTACACGCAATTAGATTTGCGGCGGATTATAGAGCAGCGTTTGGCAAAGATGTTTATATAGATTTGTTAGGTTATAGAAAATATGGGCATAACGAAGGTGATGAACCTCGTTTTACACAGCCTAAGCTTTATAATACTATAGCGAAACACCCTAATCCTAGAGAGATTTATAAAATCAAGCTAGAGAAAGAAGGAGTGCTTTCTGAAGGAGTGTTAAAGAAAATGGAAGAGGAGTTTAAAGCTCTTCTTGATAAAGATTTTGATGCTTCTAAAGAAATTCAAAAAAATACTTTAGATGTATTTATGGAACAGGTTTGGATTAAGTATCTAGACCCTGCAAATAAACAAAAAGTTCTAAAAGCTGTAGAAACTCAATACAATGCTGAACAGCTAAAAGAGCTGGCAGTTAAGATGTCATCTTTGCCTAAAGATAAGGCTTTCATAAGAAAAATCACTAGACTTTTTGAACAACGGCTAAAAATGATAGAAGATGATAAGCTAGATTGGGCTATGGCAGAACTTTTAGCTTATGCTACACTTCTTGCAGAAGGTTATAATGTGAGAATTTCTGGTGAAGATGTAGAGAGAGGTACTTTCTCTCACCGTCATGCTGTGGTAAAAACAGAAGATGCAGAGGAGGAATATGTACCATTACAACATATCAACGAAAGTCAGCAGTTTCACATTTATAACTCGTTGTTATCAGAGTACGCTGTTTTAGGGTTTGATTATGGTTATGCTATGGCATCACCTGAAACTTTAACCATTTGGGAAGCACAGTTTGGAGATTTCGTGAATGGAGCTCAAATTATTGTAGACCAATATTTAGTAGCTGCAGAGGAAAAATGGAAACTCCAAAATGGTTTGGTAATGCTATTACCTCACGGTTCTGAAGGGCAAGGTGCAGAACACTCTTCGGCTAGGTTAGAGAGATTTTTAACGCTTTGTGCTAATAATAATATTTTCGTAGCCAACTGTACAGTTCCAGCCAATTATTTCCATTTATTGAGAAGACAAATGAAGTTTCCGTTTAGAAAACCATTAGTGGTAATGACGCCTAAGTCGTTACTAAGACACCCTAAGGTTATTTCTTCTATGGAAGAATTAGCAAACGGAAGTTTCCAACCTGTAATTGATGATGCTACGGCAGATGCTTCTAAGGTGGAGAGATTGGTAATGTGTTCTGGTAAGGTTTACTACGATTTGTTGGCTAAAAAAGAAGAGTTAGGAGATGAGAAAGTCGCTTTAGTAAGATTGGAGCAATTGTATCCTTTGGATTCAGAGAAAATAGAGGCTGTATTGTCTAAATATTCTAACAGAAAAGATTTTGTTTGGGTTCAAGAAGAACCAGAGAACATGGGTGCATGGTCTTATATTTTGAGGAATTTCCGCAAGTACGATGTACAAGTAATTGCACCAGTACCTAGTGGAACGCCAGCACCAGGTAGCCATAAGAAGTATGAGATTAACCAAACTAATGTAATTAACCAAACATTTGGTATCTAGAAATAGAGTAATATTAAAAATAAAAATCAACGAATAATAAAAAATACCCCAATATGTCAATATTAGAAATGAAAGTTCCCTCTCCGGGAGAGTCTATTACAGAAGTAGAAATCGCTACTTGGTTGGTTCAAGATGGTGATTATGTAGAAAAAGATCAGCCTATCGCAGAAGTAGATTCTGACAAGGCAACACTAGAACTTCCTGCTGAAGAAAGTGGTATCATTACGCTAAAAGCAGAAGAAGGTGATGTAGTAGAAGTAGGACAAGTGGTTTGTCTAATTGATATGAGTGCGGCTAAACCAGAAGGTGGTGCAGCTAAGCAAGAGACTACTAAAGTAGAAGAAAAGAAAGAAGAAGTTAAGGCGGAAGCTCCAAAACAAGAGGCTTCTCCTGCAACCTATGCTACAGGAACACCGTCTCCTGCAGCTAAGAAAATTCTAGATGAAAAAGGGGTAGAGGCATCTCAAGTAAAAGGAACAGGTAGAGATGGTAGAATTACTAAAGAAGATGCAGAACAGGCTTCTGTACCGGCTATGGGTTCTGTATTTGCTACTAATGGGTCTAGATCTTCTAAGACAACTAAATTATCTTCATTGAGAAGAAAATTAGCTCAGCGTTTAGTTTCTGTTAAGAATGAGACGGCGATGCTTACTACTTTCAATGAGGTAGATATGAGTGAGATTTTCAGAATTAGAAAACAATATAAAGAGGAGTTTGCAGCGAAGCACGGTGTAGGTTTAGGCTTTATGTCTTTCTTTACAAAGGCAGTTACTAGAGCTCTACAAATGTATCCAGAGGTAAACTCTATGATAGATGGTAATCAAATGATTACTTACGATTTCTGTGATGTTTCTGTTGCGGTATCTGGTCCTAAAGGGCTTATGGTTCCTGTCCTTAGAAATGCAGAAACAATGTCTTTCCGTGGTGTGGAGGCTAGCATTAAGGAATTAGCAGAGAAGGCAAGAAACGGAAAAATTACGGTAGATGAAATGACAGGAGGGACTTTCACTATCACTAATGGTGGGGTATTTGGGTCTATGCTTTCAACACCGATTATCAATCCACCTCAATCTGCGATTTTAGGAATGCACAACATTATCCAAAGACCAGTAGCAGTAGATGGGCAAGTAGTTATTCGTCCAATGATGTATCTAGCGTTATCTTATGACCACAGAATTATAGATGGTAGAGAATCTGTAGGTTTCTTAGTAGCGGTAAAAGAAGCTATTGATAACCCTGTGGAACACTTGCTAGGAGGTGATGAAAGAAGAGGACTAGAGCTTTAATCAATCACATTAAAATAATTTAAAAACTCCCACTCAATTCTTTTTGGGTAGGAGTTTTTTATTGCTCCTTGTAGGAGTAATAGTTGTAGTTAAAATCTTTAAATTTGTACTTTTAAATTTAGACTTTGTGGAAGCAAGAGAGAAAATAATCATCATAGGAGGCGGTTTTGCTGGGTTACAACTGGCGAGAAAACTCAATGGTAAAAGGAAAAAGGTAATGGTGATAGATAAAGTGAATCATCATATGTTTCAGCCATTATTTTATCAGGTGGCGTGTGGGAGGATAGAACCTTCTAACATATCGTTTCCTTTTAGAAAGATATTCCAAAAGTCTAAAAATATACAATACAGAATGACGGAGGTTACTAAAATACTTCCTGAAGAAAATAAAATCATTACAGAAGATTCTGAGTTTTCTTATGATAAACTGATTATAGCCACAGGGTGCAGAACCAATTTTTTTGGTAACGAACAAATGGAGCAACTGAGTTATGGTATGAAAAATACTCAGGAAGCTATCAGTATTAGAAATCATATTTTACTCACTTTTGAGAAACTTATTATAGAAAGAAAAAGGTCTGATGATGGTAATTGGAATATCGTAATTGTAGGCAGTGGTCCTACGGGGGTAGAGCTGGCAGGAGCATTTGCGGAAATGAAGGCAGATATTTTGCCTAGAGATTATCCTAAGATGAATTTTAATGACTTAGAAATAATTTTGGTGAGTTCTACCAAAAAGCCGCTGGCAGTAATGAGCGAAGAAGCACAGAATAAATCGGAGGAGTATCTTAATAAGTTGGGGGTTAAATTTATCAGTGATGATAGGGTGGTAAACTATGATGGTAATAAAGTTTATCTAAAAAGTGGTAAGGAAATTCCGTCTAACAATGTGATATGGGCAGCTGGTGTAACAGGAAATATCATTGAGGGATTATCAGAAGAGCAAATCATCAACAATAGATATAGAGTAGACCGCTACAATAGAGTAAAAGGTTACAGCAATATATTTGCGATAGGAGATATCGCTTATATGGAAACGCCTAAATATCCCAAAGGACACCCTCAGGTAGCTAATGTAGCTATAAATCAAGGGAGAAATTTAGGTAATAATCTAAACAAACGCTCCGAAAATGATTGGAAAGAGTACGAATATATTGATAAGGGTTCTATGGCAACGATAGGGAAGCATAGAGCTGTGGTAGATTTACCATATATGAAGTTTCAGGGCTTTTTTGCATGGTTTTTTTGGATGTTTTTACATTTAATGCTGATTCTTTCGGTAAGAAATAAAATCGCCATATTTTTCAACTGGATGTGGAGTTACCTCAATGGAGATTCTTCTTTAAGATTGATTATACTTCCTAACAAAAAAAACAGAACAGAACAATGAGAATAGATATTATAAGTGTAGTACCAGAGCTAATGGAAAGTCCTTTTAAGACTTCTATTCTTAAAAGAGCTATGGAGAAAGGCATTGCAGAAGTTCATTTCCATCATTTAAGAGAATGGGGTGTAGGTAAACATCGTCAAGTAGATGACGAGCCTTATGGTGGTGGTGCAGGTATGGTAATGATGGTAGAACCGATAGATCTGTGCATTTCTAAACTAAAATCTGAACGAGAGTACGACGAGGTAATTTACCTTACACCTGATGGAGAAACTTTAAATCAAAAAATAGCCAATACACTTTCTATCAAAGAAAATCTTATTCTTTTGTGTGGGCATTACAAAGGTATAGACCAAAGAGTGAGAGATTTACACATCACTAAAGAAATTTCTATTGGAGATTTTGTTTTAACAGGAGGCGAACTTGCAGCTTGTGTTTTAGCAGATGCTGTTATAAGGCTATTGCCAGGTGTTCTTAACGATGAGCAATCAGCACTTACAGATAGTTTTCAAGACGATTTGTTGGCTCCACCCATTTACACTCGTCCCGAAAATTACAAAGAGCTGAAAGTTCCCGAAGTCTTATTGAGTGGTAACTTTCCTAAAATAGACGATTGGCGTTACGAACAAGCACTACAAATTACTAGAACTAAAAGACCTGATTTGTTAGGAGAAGATTAGAAAAAGGTATGTTTAATGTTTGGATTAAATTTTATGTAAAAAAAATGAAAATTTTAAATCAAGTTTTTGTTATCCTAATTTTTGTGTTTTTTTCATGTGAAAATTCTAAGTTAAAACCAGAGGTTTTAGAAGATGATATGAAAGAAAATAATCGTAAATCAAAAGATGATATAAAAATTGGAAATTTATTTTTTGATTACGACCAAATTGAATACTATAAAACCAATATTTCAGAAAGTGATGCATTGGAATTATTAAAAAATCGAGATAACTCAAAACTTAATGAGCTTAAAGTCAAGTTAATTTTAGAGGGTACACCAAAAAATATAGAAGAAGTTAATTTTATAAACCAGTTGAGTCAAATTGGATTTAAGAAGATGGAAATTAAATCTCAGGATTTTTCAAAAATAAACCAAATATTTGTTGAAAAGTCAGAAAGAGATGGAGTTGCCCTTGCTTGTGCACCTATTTACAGAGATATTTTAATTTTTAAGAAAAATAAAAAAATAATAGGATTTGTTAAGATTTGTTTTGATTGCAAGCAATCTGATATTATTGGGACAAAGGCAACTACTAGCAGATTTGGTCAGGGGGATGATTATGAGAAACTTATGGAGGTACTTAAACTTTATTAGGGCGATGTTATTTTGCAAAGTGTTATATTTCAGTTGAGTTTAGAGAATTTTTAGAAAAAATATTTAGATTTAGGGAATTGAATATTGTATTTCTCTGAATATCATAATTTACAAAAACTATCTAGGTATATTCTTTTATTTAAAATATCCTCCTTATTTTTGCGGAGCTAATGATGAAACTTTTCATTATTGATGATTAAATTATTATGAAAAAAATCCAAAATATTCTTGTATCCACCCGTACTATGGCGGTGTTGCTGTTGGTTTATGCTTTATCTATGGCGTATGCCACTTTTATGGAAAACGATTATGGCACGCCTACGGCAAAGGCTTTTATCTATGAGTCTAAATGGTTCGAGGCAATTATGTTTTTGCTTATCATCAATTTTATAGGCAATATTGGCAGGTATCGTTTATGGAAACGAGAAAAGTGTCCTTTATTGGTTTTCCATTTATCATTTATTTTGTTGTTTATAGGAGGAGCTATTACTAGATATATCAGTTACGAAGGAACGATGCACATTCGTGAGGGAGAAACTTCTAACGAAATAGTAACTAGCAAGAATTTCTTTAAAATCCAAATAGAAGAAAAAGGGGAAGTGCTTAATTATGCAGATATTCCTTTTTTGATGACGCCAGAAGTGCCTTTTTGGTCTAAAGTAACCAACCATTACTTTAAAGCGGCTTACGACTTTAATGGTAAAAAAATAAAAGTAAAGCAGTTGGCTTACACACCTAGAAAGAAGGACAGTATAAAGGTAACGCCTAATGGCAAAGAGTATCTTCATTTTGTAACCACAGACGATGCAGGAAGGTTAGAATATTATCTGTCAGAAGGAGAGGTTAAAAATATCGGTGGTACATTAGTAACTTATAACAGACCGATAGATGGAGCGGTGGAGTTTAAAAAACAAGACGGGAAACTTTACATTAAAACTCCTGTAGATGCTACTTATATGGTAATGACGAGTCAAGAAGTGGGGGCATCTCCTAAAGATGAGTACACGCCGTTATCTCTTAGAAGTTTATATACGATTAACCAAATGAGAATTGTAGTGCCTGAAGGACTAAAAAGAGGCGAAATAGTATCTTATTCTGGAGATAAAAAGAAGGATAAAAATATACCTGATGAGCTTTTACTAGAGGTAGAAGGTCCTAAAACTAAGCAGCAAGTTAGCCTACAAGTACAGGAAGGTAATCCTAACTTGGTAAAACAAATTTCGTTAGATGGTATGAATATGATGTTAGGGTTTGGTGCTAAAGTTTACACTACGCCATTTGCATTGAAGTTAGACGATTTTGTGATGGAAACTTACCCAGGGAGTTCTTCGCCGTCTGCTTATGAGAGCCATGTTCAGATTATAGACAATGGTAAGCAGACACCATACAAAATTTATATGAATAATGTACTTAATTATCGTGGATACCGTTTCTTTCAATCTAGTTTTGATGCAGATAGACACGGCACGATACTATCGGTTAATCACGACTATTGGGGAACACTTATTACCTATATAGGCTATACACTTATGTTTATTGCAATGTTTATTACTCTGTTTTGGAAAGGAACTCGTTTTTGGTCTTTAAATAAAATGCTAAAAGATATTAGTAAGAAAAAAGCGTTAGGAGTATTATTACTGATGTTGAGTTTTGGTCTTCTACAAGCACAGCCAAAAACGCCAACAGCCAAAACTTCTACTCAAAAAGTGCTTTCTGCCGATGATATGGTACAGCACATCAATATAGATAAGGTTCACGCAGAAAAATTTGGTTCTTTGTTAGTGCAGAGTTATGATGGGAGAATACAGCCAGTGAATACACAGGCACTAGATATTTTAAGAAAACTCGCAGGTAAAGAATCTTTTAAACAATTAGATGCTAACCAGTGGTTTTTGTCAGCGACTATAGACCCGATGTTTTGGGCTCAAGTACATATTATTAAGGTAGAAACTAGGGGGGAAGTAGGAGAAGAATTAAAGAAAAAAACCAAGGCGAATGACGAGGGCTATACTAGTCTTGTAAATCTTTTCCCTGCGGATAAGTTTGGTAATCTTCGTTTTGTTTTAGAGGATGATTACAACGAGGCTTTTCATAAAAAACCAGCTGAACAATCTAAGTACGACCAAGCAGTCATCAAACTTAATGATAAAGTACAAGTGATGAATGCTCTAATGTCTTGGCAATATTTCCGTGTGATACCTGTACAGAACGACCCTAACCACAAATGGAACTCTGTAATGGACTCTAATTTCCAAATAGATACTAATGCACAGGAGGTATTAGGACCTTACCTTTCTTCGGTACTGATGGCTACACAAAGCGATAAGTGGGCAACTGCTGATAAGGAGTTGGATAAAGTAAAGAGTTATCAAGCAAAATGGGGTAAAAATGTTATTCCGCCTCAAACCAAGATAGATTTAGAAATTTTAATGAATAAACTTAATCTCAACTTTAAGTTGATGATTTTTTATAGCGTTGTTGCTGCGTTATTATTGGTACTTGGTTTTATAGAATTATTTAAACCCAATCGTTGGTTACATAAAGTCATTAAAGTAATTTTAGCTACAGGGATATTGGGCTACCTTGTGCATCTTGTGGGGCTGGGTATCAGATGGTATATTTCAGGACACGCACCTTGGAGTAACGGTTATGAAGCGATTATGTTTATTTCTTGGGTAGGTATTAGTGCGGGGTTATTACTTTACAGAAATAATAATGCTTTGATACCTTCGGCAGGTTTCTTAGTGGCGGTACTGCTGATGGGCTTTGCTCACGGTGCGGTAAGCCTAGACCCGCAGATTACACCTTTAGTGCCAGTGCTTAAATCTTATTGGTTAGTAATCCATGTGGCTATTATTACCTCTAGTTATGGTTTCTTTGCACTGTCCTTTATTATAGGGATTATGGTACTGTTGTTTTACATTATTTCTAGTAAAGCTACTTTCCAAAAACATAATGATACCACGATAAAAGAGCTTACTGCCGTTTCGGAAATGTCGCTTACGATAGGGCTTTTTGCACTTACAATAGGTACTTTTTTAGGTGGTGTTTGGGCAAATGAATCTTGGGGAAGATATTGGTCTTGGGACCCAAAAGAAACTTGGGCGTTTATATCGGTTATGGTGTATGCTTTTGTATTACATATGCGTTTAGTGCCAGGGCTTAGAGGGCGTTATGCCTTTCATATGGTAACGATGTTTGCTTTTAGTTCGGTTATTATGACTTATTTTGGGGTTAATTACTATCTTTCAGGGTTACACTCTTATGCGGCAGGAGACCCTATCCCTGTACCAGCGTGGGTTTATATTACAGGGGCAAGTATGATTACCATTTCTTTAGCGGCGTGGTTTAAATATAAAAAACTGAACTCCAAAAACTAAGAGTAAAATCATTTTTACACAATTAAAAAAATATATTATAGACAGTCAGATTTATGTTTCCGTAATGGGGACGGCTCTGACTGTCTTTTTTGTCAATAATACCAAAGTTCAGATTTCAGTTGAGCTATTGAGTTTGGTTTTTCTCACTTATTTTAATGGTTATCTATATACTAAATATCAATATAGAAAGCCAATCATTGGTAGAATATTAGTATTTAATGCGGTTAGTTTTGCACTCGGCATAATGCTGATTTTGTCTTTTTATAATGTTGATATTTTACTGAAATGGCTTACGATTTTATTGTTAGGGTTGGCTTATAACTCTCGTTTTTTGAATACTTTTGTCCGAAAAATACCATTACTAAAGATATTTTATGTGGGGTTGAGTTGGGCTTTGGTAAGTGCTTGGCTATTTTTACCTAAAATAGATGGAGTTATTTTTTTTGTGAGTTTTCTTTATATTTCGGCATTGGTGTTACCTTTTGATATACGAGATAAATCCAGCGATAAAGTGATAACATTCCCTAAGTTTATAGGCGTGGCGGCGACTAAAAGGCTGGCTTATGTTTTACTTATTTTTAGCGGAGGGCTATCGTTTATTTATTTTAATACACTTTATGCGGTGGCGTTTGGTGGAGCTATTGTGGTAGCTTTAGCTTTGGTGTATGGTGCGTCTGAAAGTAAGCCCGATTGGTATTTTTCTCTATGGGTAGAAACTTGTTGTGGGCTTCCGCTTTTATTTCTGATTTTATTGGAGTATTTTTGACCAATTTTTCAGTAATGATTATCAAAAAATTATATTTAACAAATTTCAAAAATCATCAAGAGCGAGTGTTTGATTTTTCTTCCGAAATCAATAGCTTCGTAGGGAACAATGGGGCAGGGAAGACCAATATTTTGGACGCTTTGCACTATTTGTCTGTAGGGAAAAGTTTTCTAGGGAATTCTGATGTTAATAATATTTTGACGGGGGAAGACTTTTTTACATTGGAGGCGGTGGTAGATGATGGCGAAAAAGAAACGATATTAAAAATTATCCAAAGCAAAGACGCTAAAAAATTGGTAAAGAAGAACGATAAGTCTTACGCTCGTTTGTCAGACCATATTGGGTTTTTGCCAAGTGTGATGATTTCTCCCTATGATGCCAATCTTATCTCTGATTCTGGGGAGAGCAGAAGACGATTTTTAGATGCGATGATTTCGCAGGTAGATGCAGAGTATTTGCACTCTATTATGCAATACCAAAAAGCACTTAAACAAAGAAATGCCTTACTAAAGTCTTTCGCTAAAAATAGATATTTTGATAAAGATTCGCTAGAGATTTATGATGAGCCTTTGTGCCAGTATGCAGGGGTGATTTTTGAAAAGAGAAGCCTATTTATCACACAACTACTGCCTACTTTTTTACATTTTTATAATATGATTTCTAATGGTAAAGAGGAGGTGGATATAGTTTACCAATCGGATTTGGAAGAGCAAACAATGGCAGAAGTTCTGTCTCAAAATGTAGAAAAAGACCGAGTGCTTACCTACACTTCTAAAGGAATTCATAAAGACGAACTTCGTTTTGAGATGAGTGGAGATTTGATAAAGAAAATTGGTTCCCAAGGGCAGCAGAAATCGTTTTTAATTGCGTTAAAGTTGGCTCAAATCAACCGTATTAAGGAAATTACAGGGAAGACGCCTCTGTTGTTACTAGACGATATATTTGATAAGTTGGACGACCGCCGTGTGGCTCAACTTATAGAATTAGTGAACAAAGAGCATTTCGGACAGATATTTATCACAGATACCCACAAAGAACGAACGGAAGCCGTAGTAAAAAACATCAATGAAGAAAGCCGTATTTTTGAGATAGCTTAAGATTTTTTTGCATAAACAGAATTATTGTCTGCAATTTTATGAAAAAATGTCGCAACAATTTCGTTTTCAGATTTAAAACAAGACAAAAAGTTTACTAAATTTTCAATTTTTCAAATTTTTTACTTTGGGCATAATTTTGCGTTCTTTAATTTCATAATCTTAAAAAATTAGTAATTATGAATTATAAAGATTTACCTACTTACAGCGAAATTTTAGACCAATTAGAAAAAAGAAAAGAAAAAAGCATTTACTTTTTGGAAATGGTTTTAGTATTGCATACGACCATTCTATTTTTTCATATAATGCATTAAGTAAATTTATAGAAGATAACGGTAATGATGCGGTTAAAGGATTATTCAAAACTTTGAACACCACAAATTTTGAATTAATTATGAGACAACTTGAAACTTTTTCAAAAGTAGCCCATATCTTTAGTGACGATGAAAAAACACAAGAGAAAATAAATGTAGTTATTTCTGAACTCAAAAAAAGTCTAATAGATGCAGTTACTAAATTGCACCCAAATCATGTTTTTGAAGTCCCCGAAAATAAAAGTAAAGCATGTATCAAATTTCTGGAAGAATACTTATCAAAAGAAGGATTTGTATTTTCAACAAACTATGACTTATTGTTTTATTGGATATTGATGAGAAATGAATCAAAGCATATTATTGATGGATTTGGTAGAGATTTGGAAACAGATTTATATCACAAGAAAGAAGAAAATGATGAGTTAGATTATTCAGAGCTAAGATGGGGAAAATATAGCAAGGAACAAAATGTTTTCTATTTACATGGAAGTTTACCAATATTTGATGACGGAATTAATGTTGTAAAAGTTCAATATGATAATGAGCATTATTTATTAGAAAATGTAAAAGAAAGAATTACTAAAGGCGAATATCCTGTTTTTGTTACAGCGGGTGATGGAAATCAAAAATTGAATCAAATTACACATAATAAATATCTAAATTTTTGTTTAGAAAAATTAATGAATATAGAAGGTTCATTAGTAACCTTTGGTTTTAATTTTGGAGAATACGATGAGCATATTATTGAAGCAATAAACATTGCTGCAAAAAGAGGTAAAAGAAGCGGAGAAAAACTACATAGTGTTTATATCGGAGTTTATTCCGAACAAGATTATAATCACATTTTAAGTATTACAGACAAATTTCAGTGTAAAGTCAATATTTATGACGCAAAAACTGCAAACATTTGGAATTAAAAAAACTGTAGACAACATGAGTTTTGCAAGATGCGGGGTTGAAGGAAATCTCAGAAATATTCTAGAAAATACCCGCAAAAAACTTTTCCATTTTTTAGTTTTTCGTAATTTTAAAAAATGGAAAATGTTTTTGCTAGCGTTCGGTTCTCCTCTCCACTTATGGTTGTAGTAGCCCGCACCTCGCAAAGCCTCTTTCCTCCAAAATAAAGGTGTAACACACTTTTAACTAAGCTTATTAAAAACAATAAAGGATAGGCTTACTAAACCTATCCTTTTTTATTATATCCTATGTTAGTATCCTTAAAGCGTTTCTTTTAACCAATCAAAGAATTCTCTTTGCCATACTAAACCGTTGTGAGGTTTTAGCACCCAATGGTTTTCGTTAGGGTAGTAGAGTAGTTTGGCTTTTAGTCCTTTTAGTCTTGCCGCTTGGAAGGCGCCTTGCCCTTGCTCATAAGGCACTCGGTAATCTTTGTGTCCTTGTATAATCATCATAGGCTTGTTCCAATTTTGGACATAGTTACTCGGATTAAACTCTGTATAAGCTCTTGGTAGAGGGTTATCGTAAGGAGAACCACCCAAATCCCAGTTCGCAAACCAAAGTTCCTCAGTATTAAGATACCACGATTTCATATCAAATAGACCGTTGTGAGAAATAAAGGTCTTAAATCTGTTTTGGTGTATCCCTGCCAGCATCAATACACTGTAACCACCATAACTGGCACCTACGGCAGCTATTCTGTCTCCATCTACAAACGGAAGTGTTTTAGCGTAATCTGTGGCAGAAAGATAATCTCTCATAGGTTGTCCGCCCCAGTCTTTAGAAATAGCTTCGTTCCATTCTACACCCCAGCCTTGCATACCTCTTCTGTTAGGAGCGATAACGATATAGCCGTTAGCCGTCATTAGTGCAAAGTTCCATCTAAGCGAGAAATATTGCGTTAATGCAGACTGCGGACCTCCCTGACAATAGAGTAGTGCAGGATATTTTTTGTTAGGGTCGAAGTTAGGTGGGTAGTGGAACCATACGCCCATCTCTTTGCCGTCCGAAGTTTTTACCATTCTAAGTTCAGATTTAGAAGTGGCGATGTTTTGGTACATCTCTTTATTAACTTCGGTAACTTGCTTCATTGCTCCGCTTTTGGTGTTTACGGAGAATAAGTCGGCGTTGTGGTTGATGTCTGTTCTAGTAACTAAAAGTTGGTTTTTGGTTTCTGTGATAATGTCGTTTACATCAAAAGTTCCTTCTGTGATTTTAGTTACCTTTTTAGATTTAGGACTGATGCTAAAAAGCTGTTTAGTACCTCTGTAAGCTGCTGTAAAGTAAAGCAACTGATTGTTTTGGCTCCAAAAGAAATCTCCAGTAACAGACTCGTCCCAATCTTTGGTAAGGTTGGTTATTACTCCTGTTTTCCAATCCATTATTTTGAGGTCGTTTTTATCTGCCTCATAGCCGTCCCTTGCCATACTTAACCAAGTAAGATAATTGCCATCAGGGCTGAACTTAGGGCTTACATCATAGCCCTTATTTGCTTCCGTAAGATTCTTTATAGTTTCACTATCAAAATGATAAGAGAAAATATCTGTATTGGTAGATTTGGCATATTCCTCTCCTTCCAAAGGTTTCATTACAAATAATAATTGAGAGGAATCAGGGCTAAATACAAAATCTTCTGCTCCTCCAAAAGGTCTTTGCGGACTATCCCACTTTTTACCTTCTAGTAAGTCTTTAGGAGAGCTATTTTTGTCCAAATCTATTACAAAAATATGGTTGTATCTTCCTTGATTAAAGTAATCCCAATGGCGGTGGTTTAGGTCAGAATAGATATGCGCCGTTGTATTAGGTACATCATTATATTTTTCTTTGCCAAGCACCTTTTCTACAAGCACTTCTTTACTGTAAGCTATCTTTTTTCCATTAGGAGAGATGATAACATTATCGGCATCATCAGGTAGAGTATAGAACGAACTCCACGTTTTACCTTGGTCTTTTGAAAGGAATATCTGCTTACCTTCCGTGGCATAGATACCATTCTTATCCCATTGGAAGATGCTTTTTCCGTTAAAATTAACTTTAGACGAAAGATTGTTTTTTAAATTGAGAAAGTAGTTTTCGGAATTAGTTTTTTCTGTCTCTAAATCGGTTTGTCCCACTTTATAGATTAACCCCGATTGGTCTGGTGCAACTACCTGAACGCTCATTCTTTTAAGCGTCCACAATTTCTCTGGTGTCATAAGGTTTTGAGCACTAATGAGCATCGGGAGACTGGTCGCCACAGCCAGCATTTTTTGTTTTAAGTTTATCATAAATTAAGCATTATAGGTTAAGTAAAGCCCAAAAATAAAAAAATCCGCCCTAAAAGAGCGGATAGATAAGATTTATTTTCTTAGAATTTGATTATTTCCTTCATTTTTTCTGTTTCTTCAATCACCAAATCGTCATCTACTAAGATTTTACCAGAATGTTCATCTATAATAATCTTTTTTCTTTGAGCAATTTCCATCTGCTTCTGTGGTGGGATAGTAAAGTAAGATCCCTTAGGAGCTCCTCTCTCTATACCTACTACTGCAAGACCGTTAGAAGACCCTTTTCTAATTCTTTGGTAAGACGCTAGAAGTCTTTGGTCTATCTTATCAGCAAACTCCTGAGATTTTTCTAGTAAAAACTCTTCCTCTTTTTGAGTTTCTGCGATAAGGCTTTCTAGTTCGTTCTTTTTAAAAGTAAGGTGGCTTTGTAATTCTTCAATCTTAGCCTCTAGATTGTTTAAAGATTCTGTTTTGTGGTCTTTTTTAGCACCAAACTCTTTAATTTTTTTCTCTGCTAATTGGATTTCTAACTCTTGGTATTCTATTTCTTTAGCTAGAGCTTCGAACTCTTTGTTGTTTCTCACATTGTCTTGCTGAGATTTATATTTCTCTATAAGCCCTTGTGCGTGAGAGATGAGTTCTTTTTTATTTTTTATTTCAACTTCTTGCTCTTTGATTTCGGTAGCAAACTTCTCGGCTCTTTTTCCTAAACCTTCTATTTCTATCTCCAAATCTTCTACTTCAATAGGAAGTTCACCTCTTGTATTTCTAATTTCGTCTAAACGAGAGTCTATAAATTGTAAATCATACAATGCTCTTAGTTTCTCTTCTACAGAAATATCGTTTGTTTTCTTAGCCATATCTTTATATAAAGTAATTTACAGGGTTAGTACTTTGAGTGGTTTTCAAGGTTGCAAATTTAGTAAAATTTTCTGATAAAAGTTCAAATAATTGTTGTATGATAAATTGTTCAGACTCAAAGTGTCCTATATCGCATAACAATAATTGATTTTCCGCTTGGAAAAAGTCGTGGTATTTAAGGTCAGCCGTTAGATAAGCATCGCATCTATTGGCAAGTGCGGCTTTAATACCATCAGCACCGCTTCCACCTAGCATTGCTACTTTTTGGATAGGTTTGTTGAGTTTTTGGCTGTGTCTAATGACTTGTAATCCAAAAGTTTTCTTTACTAAATTTAAAAAGGCTTCTTCGGAGATTTCGGTTTCAAATTCGCCATATTGACCTAAGCCTAGATATTGATTTTCATTTTCAAGATTGTAGATTTGATAAGCCACTTCTTCGTATGGGTGAGCGGTTTTCATCGCTGAAATGATGGTATTCTTTTTATACTTTTCAAAAATAACGGAGATTAAAGTTTCCTCTACGCTTTCCCTTGTGCCTTGTTGTCCTATAAATGGTTGAGAGCCTTCTTGGGGTTTAAAAGTGCCTGTTCCTTTGATATTAAAACTACATTCATTATAAAAACCGATGCTTCCTGCTCCTGCAGAGAATAAAGCATCTTTTACTTTTTCTTCGTGGTCTTTTGGTACATACACAGAAAGTTGTTGTAAATCATTATTCTTAGGCATTAAGGTTTTAAGGTTTTTTAATCCTAATTCTTTTCCAATCCTATGATTAACGCCCATAAAATCGTTATCTAGTGCGGTATGTATGGCAATAATGGCAATTTTGTTTTCTAGGGCTTTCATCACACTTCTTTCCACATAGTTTTTGCCTGTAATACTTTTTAAGCCAGAGAATATAATGGGATGAAATGATAGAATAACATTGGTGTTTTTCTCAATGGCTTCATCTACAATGTGTTCTAGTGTATCGTGAGATATAAGAACGCCTGTAACTTCCCTTTCAGGATTGCCACAAAGAAGACCTACATTGTCAAAATTTTCTGCTTGTGCAAAGGGGATGAGGCGATTAAGTTCTGCTACTAGTTCTTTTATTTTCATTTGAAAATCGGATTATTTTTCCACGAAAATAAGAATTTATTATTTATTTGCTATTTTCGCAAGTGTTATGATACGGAAAGTCAGAATAAAAAAAGAGCATAATCTCGTTCCAGAAAAAGGTTGGAAGAAAGAGCTATTTCGTATTATTTATGGTGCAGATACGCCTTTGGGGAAACTTTTTGATATTGTACTTCTCATCCTTATTCTAATTAGTACACTTACCGTTGTTTTAGAAAGTTTAAGACCTGTAGATAAACAATATCACCATTTTTTATTAGCTATTGAATGGACGATTTCTATCTTCTTTACAATAGAGTATATCTTGAGAATTGTAATCGTCAAAAATAAAAAAGATTATATTTTTAGCTTTATGGGTATTATTGATTTCTTGTCAATAATACCGTTCTTTTTGAGTTTGTTTTTCCCACAGACTAAGTTCTTTATGATTATCCGACTGTTAAGAATGCTGAGGGTTTTCAGAATACTTAATCTGATGGATTACATGCGTGATGGGCAATACATTGTGCAAGCACTCAAGAAAAGTTCAAGGAAAATCTATATATTCATGCTATTTATCACTATTATAGTGGTGTTAGTAGGTTCTGTAATGTATGTGATAGAAGGCGGTAAAAATGGCTTTGTGGATATTCCTACCTGTATCTATTGGGCTGTAGTTACTTTGACTACAGTGGGTTATGGAGATATATCGCCTGTAACACCTTTAGGTAAGTTTTTATCGGTTATTTTGATGCTTTGTGGTTATAGCATTATTGCGGTTCCTACAGGAATTGTAACTTCCGAAATGAAGTTAAGAATGAAAAAAGATAACGATTGTGAACGCTGTGGCAACTCTAATAATGACGATGATGCTAGATATTGTAAAATCTGTGGTGAAAGATTAAAAGACTAAATTGAGAAAGGCGTTTTTCTAATCAAAAAATTATACCGATTTTTGCAGTCTCAAAAAACAGTTTACTAATGTCTTTAGAAAAAGAAATTGCAAAAAGAAAAACCTTTGGGATTATCTCTCACCCCGATGCGGGTAAAACTACACTTACTGAGAAATTACTTTTATTTGGTGGGGCGATACAAGAAGCAGGAGCCGTAAAATCAAACAAAATAAAGAAAGGAGCTACTTCAGACTTTATGGAAATAGAACGCCAAAGAGGTATATCGGTAGCGACTTCGGTACTAGCATTTGAATACAGAAATCACAAAATAAACATATTAGATACGCCAGGTCACAAAGACTTTGCTGAGGATACTTATAGAACTCTTACAGCAGTAGACTCTGTAATCGTTGTAATAGACGTAGCTAAAGGGGTAGAGGAGCAGACGGAGAAACTAGTTCAGGTATGCCGTATGAGAAATATCCCAATGTTGGTATTCATCAATAAATTGGATAGAGAAGGTAAAGATGCCTTTGATTTGTTAGATGAGGTTGAGCAAAAACTAGGACTTAGCGTAGTGCCTCTTTCTTTACCAATAGGTATGGGAGCTCAGTTCCAAGGGATTTATAATATTTGGGAGAAAAATATTCAACTGTTTTTAGAGGAAAAGAAACAAAAAGTAGGCGAGAGCATTACTTTTGATGATATTCAAGATAAAGCAATAGACGATGCGATAGGTACAAAAGCAGCAGAAACTTTAAGAGAAGAATTGGAGCTTATAGAATCTGTTTATCCTGAATTTGATAGAGAGCTTTATATGAAAGGAGAACAGCAGCCTGTGTTTTTTGGTTCTGCACTTAACAATTTTGGAGTAAGAGAGCTCTTAGACGCCTTTATAGATATAGCTCCAATGCCGCAGCCTAAAGAGTCTGACGTGAGGGTAGTAAAGCCAGAGGAGAAAAACTTTACAGGATTTGTATTTAAAATCCATGCGAATATGGACCCTAAGCACAGAGACCGTTTAGCCTTCGTAAAGATTGTTTCGGGAACATTCAAAAGAAATGAAAATTATCTTTTGGTAAGAGAAAATAAAAAGATGAAGTTTTCATCTCCGAATGCCTTCTTTGCGGATAAAAAAGAAGTGGTAGATGAGAGCTACCCAGGAGATATTGTAGGTTTGCACGATACGGGTAACTTCCGTATTGGAGATACTTTAACGGCAGGAGAAAAACTTAACTTTAGAGGCATACCAAGCTTCTCGCCAGAACACTTCCGATATATAAATAATAACGATCCTCTTAAAGCAAAGCAATTGGCTAAGGGTATAGACCAACTGATGGACGAAGGTGTGGCACAGCTATTTACTTTGGAGATGAACGGCAGAAAAATTATCGGTACAGTAGGAGCGTTACAGTATGAAGTTATCCAATATCGATTAGAACACGAGTATGGAGCCAAATGTTCTTATGAACCTATAAGTATACATAAGGCATGTTGGGTTGAGGCAGATGAGAAGTCGGCGGAGTTCCAAGAATTTGCAAGGTTAAAACAACGCTTTTTAGCTAGAGATAAATACAATCAGTTGGTTTTCTTAGCAGATTCTTCATTTACAATTACAATGACGCAAGAGAAGTTTCCTAATGTGAAGCTACATTTTATTAGTGAATTTAATAGATAGAGATTGTGCTATGTTAAAAAGCCCTAAAAATTTAATTTTTTAGGGCTTTTATATTACTCTTCTTCTGTATGTCCGTACATATTATTGTACAGTTCTATAAATCTTTGTTTAATCATTTTTCGTTTTAGTTTTAGAGTAGGAGTAAGTAGTCCGCTGTCGATAGACCAAACTTCAGGTGTAAGCTCTATTTTCTTTATTTTCTCCCAGCTTCCTAATTTTGTATTTAGATACTCTATTTCTTTTTCTATACGAGCCTTAAATTGAGGGTTTTTAGCAATTTCTTCAGGAGTTGTGCCAATATTGATTTTGTGTCTTTCCGCCCAATTTACAGCGAAGTGAAAGTCTGGCTGTACCAAAGCACAAGGCATTTTTTCACCTTCACCTACAACCATTATTTGCTCTATGAATTTGGAGGCTTTCGCCATATTTTCTATCATCTGAGGAGCGATGTATTTACCACCAGAAGTTTTAAACATCTCTTTCTTTCTGTCGGTAATGTGTAAAAATCCTTCATCATCTATATGTCCTATATCTCCAGTTTTAAAGTAGCCATCTTCTGTAAAAGCTTCTTGAGTTTTCTCATCATCTTTATAGTAACCTTTAGTAACCGAAGGACCTTTTACCGATATTTCACCGTCTCCTTGAATTTTAACATCTAAATTTGGAAGTACAGGACCTACGGTTCCTACCTTCATTTTATTGAATGTGTTTACTGCAATTACAGGGGAAGTTTCTGTAAGCCCATAACCTTCTAATATACTGATGCCTGCATTTTGGAACATTCGGTTAAGTCTAGGAGCTAAGGCTGCGGAACCAGAAATAAGAGTAACAATGTTTCCTCCCAAGCCTTCTCTCCATTTTTTAAATACAAGTTTGTCGGCAATAATTTCTTTAAGCCCACTAGGTTTACCAATCTCTTTTTTAGCCTTGTTAACGCCTAATGCCCACAAGAAAATTTTAGATTTAAGACCACCTGCACTTACGCCCTTATCGTAGATTTTATCGTATACCTTTTCTATAAGCCTAGGAACTACCGTCATATAATGAGGTTGAACTTCTTTGATATTTTCACCCATTTTATCTATACTTTCTGCAAAGTAGATAGAAATGCCACTATTGATGTAGAAGTAAAATAACATTCGTTCAAAGATATGGCAAATAGGAAGGAAGCTAAGGCTCTTTAAATTTGTATTTTGAGGTTTTTTCTTTGAAAGTATAGGTGTACAAGTCAGTACATTAGATACGATGTTTTGGTGAGTAAGCATAACTCCTTTAGGACGTCCTGTAGTTCCTGAAGTATAGATGATTGACGCCAAATCATCAGTTTTAATTCCCTTTTTTAAATCCTCTACTTCTATTTGGGTAGCTTCATCCTCTCCTAAGTCTAATATTTCAGTCCAGTTAGGAGCTCCTTCTACTTTGTCAAAGGTAAATATTCCCACTAAAGAAGGTACACTTGGCTGTACGGATAATAATTTTTGGTATAGCTCTTCATCTGATACAAAACAATATTTTATTTCCGCATTATTAAAGATGTAAATGTAGTCTTCAACAGAAATAGTAGGGTATACAGGTACAGTAACGGCTCCTATTTGGGAAATCCCTAAATCCATCACTGCCCACTCCGTACGGTTATTAGTAGAGATTAAGGAAATTTTATCTCCTGGTTTTATTCCTAATTTTAGAAGTCCACGAGAAATTTTATTTCCCATGTTTATAAACTTAAGTGTGGAAGTTTTTTGCCAAACACCGTTGTACTTAGTGGTTAGCATATCGTCTTTTGGATGATTTTCTATGGCCTTATAAGCGAAATCAAATAACCTAGTTACTGACATATGTTTCTTTTTTCTGTGTTTAATTCTTCCAAATATAATATTTATTTAATAAAAACCAAAAATACTTTTTGAGTATTTTAATTAAAATACTACTTTTACAGGCAGTTTAATAATAAATACTATTATGGATTTTAATTTAACGGAAGAACAACTAATGATACAACAGGCAGCTAGAGATTTTGCTCAAAACGAATTGTTGCCAGAAGTTATAGAAAGAGATAAAAATCAAAAATTCCCAGCAGAGCAAGTAAAAAAGATGGGTGAGTTAGGGTTTCTAGGTATGATGGTAGACCCTAAATACGGAGGTGCAGGTATGGACAGTGTATCTTATGTTTTAGCTATGGAAGAGATTGCTAAAGTAGATGCTTCTGCGGCTGTAATTATGTCAGTAAATAATTCTTTAGTTTGTGCAGGATTAGAAAAATATGCAAGTGAGGAGCAAAAGCAAAAATATCTAGTACCATTAGCTAGTGGAGAGGTTATTGGGGCATTTGCACTTTCTGAGCCGGAAGCAGGTTCTGATGCTACTTCTCAAAAAACAACTGCCGAAGACAAAGGGGATTATTATCTTCTAAACGGAACTAAAAACTGGATTACCAACGGTAGTACAGCCACTTACTATATTGTGATTGCTCAGACGCACCCAGAAAAAGGTCATAAAGGCATCAATGCGTTTATTGTAGAAAGAGGTTGGGAAGGCTTTGAAATTGGTCCAAAAGAGGACAAAATGGGCATTAGAGGAAGTGATACCCATTCTCTATTATTTACCGATGTGAAAGTACCTAAAGAAAACAGAATAGGAGAAGATGGCTTTGGGTTTAAATTTGCTATGGCAGTTCTTAATGGTGGTAGGATTGGTATTGCTTCTCAAGCACTAGGGATAGCTAGTGGTGCTTACGAATTAGCCTTAAAATATGCTAAAGAGAGAAAGGCTTTTGGTACAGAGATTATCAATCATCAAGCGGTGGCATTTAAGTTGGCGGATATGGCAACCCAAATTACGGCAGCTAGAATGCTTTGTCTAAAAGCCGCAGCAGAGAAAGACCAAGGTAAAGATATTTCTGAAAGTGGAGCTATGGCGAAGTTATTTGCTTCTAAAACGGCTATGGATACCACAGTAGAAGCCGTGCAAATACACGGAGGTTATGGCTATGTGAGAGAATACCATGTGGAAAGAATGATGAGAGATGCTAAAATTACTCAGATTTATGAAGGAACATCTGAAATCCAAAAAATAGTGATTTCTAGAAATATTGCTAAATGAAATGAATATAAAAAAGAGGAGGAGTAAGAGTTTCTCTTTTTTGTCTAACGTATAAAATAATAATGTATGCTTAACTTTGAATTTAAAAATCCCACTAAAATTATTTTTGGTAAAGGAGAAATAGAAAAAATATCAAAAGAAATTCCTCAAAATGCTAAAGTGTTGATGCTCTACGGAGGCGGAAGTATTAAGTCTAATGGAGTGTATGAGCAAGTTAAAAATGCCCTTAAAGGCTTTAATGTTTTGGAATTTGGAGGGATACCAGCCAATCCAGAATACGAGGTTCTAATGGAGGCATTGAAAGTCATCAAGTCAGAAAATGTTGATTTTCTACTGGCAGTAGGTGGTGGTTCCGTTATTGATGGAACTAAATTCTTGGCTGCGGCAGCTAAATATGAAGGTGAACCTTGGGATATTTTAACTAAAACTATTCGTCCTGAAGAAGGCGAAGCATTGAGCTTTGGCTCTGTGCTTACTCTACCAGCTACAGGTTCCGAAATGAATTCGGGCTATGTAATTTCTAGAAGAGAAACCGAACAAAAACTCGGCGGAGGAGGTAATGGTTTGTTTCCTAAGTTTTCGGTGTTAGACCCAGAAGTGATAAGAAGTATTCCTAAAAATCAAATTGCTAATGGTATCGCAGATGCTTACACGCATGTTTTGGAACAATATATGACTTTCCCTACCGCTGCAACGCTTCAAGAACGAATGGCAGAAAGTATCTTGGTAACGCTTCAGGAGATGGCTCCTAAGGTGCTTCAAGAGGATTTTGATTATGATTCTGCGGCTAACTATATGTGGTGTTGTACGATGGCTCTTAACGGACTGTTGCGTTTAGGTGTGGCTACCGATTGGGCGGTACACGCTATGGGACACGAGCTTACGGCTTATTTCGGTATCGACCATGCGAGAACTTTAGCGATTATAGCACCGTCTCATTACCGTTATAATTTTGAAACTAAGAAGCAAAAATTAGCTCAATATGCCGAACGGGTTTGGGGTATTTCTTCTGAAATGAATTTGGAGGAAAAGGCACAGAAAGGGATTGAAAAAATGGAGCTTTTCTTCCATTCCATAGGGATTAAAACCAAGTTGTCAGAATATACTTCGCAGTTTGAAGGCACCGCCGAGAAAGTAGAAAAAGCATTTACAGATAGAAACTGGCTAGGTTTGGGAGAACACCGCAAACTCACGCCCGAAGACGCTAAGAACATCGTGAAGATGAGTTATTAGTATAGGTTAGTATATTTATGAAGCTCCCTTGAGAACACTATTCTCAAGGGAGTTTTTATATTATTTCCTTTTTCTAGCTTTGGTTTTTGCTTTTTGTTGAGCTCTGTTAGCTCCAATTTTTTTAGGTGGTTTTCTTTTACTAGGTCCGCCCCAATTTTCTTTTTTGTTTTTGGCTTTCTTTTCGTGGAAAGCACCACCACCTTCATTAAGTTTTATTACCACAGGGTTTTTCATTTTAACCTCTTCTTTTTCTGAAGCTATTTTCTGTGGATTGATTTTAACTTCCTCTGGCATAGACTGAACTTCCACTTCTTTTTTCATCAAGATTTCAATTTCAAGAAATAAGGCTTCTTCTTTTTCTGTGATGAAAGAAAGTGCAATACCATCTTTATCCGCCCTACCTGTACGCCCAATACGGTGAATGTATTGCTCTGGAATGTCTGGAATTTCAAAATTAATCACGTGGCTGATGTCTGATATATCTAGTCCTCTAGCCATTACATCGGTAGTGATGAGTCCTCTGACTTCTTCTTGTTCAAATTTTTTCATCGCTCTTAGACGATAGTTTTGAGACTTGTTAGAGTGTATTACATCAAAACTTTCGGGGTAGATTTCGTCTATTTTAGTGAAAAGATAGTCGGCGTGTTTTTTATTGTTACAAAATATCAATACTTTAGACATAGATTCATCTTTATCAAGAAGATGTTGTAAGAAATTGATTTTAGTATTAAAGTTAGTTACTTTAAAAGCGATTTGTTGTATTTTTTCCAGTGGAGTTCCCGATTTGGCTAAAGAAATTTCTATCGGATTGGCAAAATATTCATCTAGCATTTCATCAACGGCATCGGTCATTGTTGCGGAGAAAAGAATGTTTTGTCGCTTTTCTCTCATCATTTCAAAGATGTGTGTCAGCTGAGGGCGAAAGCCTAGGTTAAGCATCTCATCAAACTCATCAATAATCAGTTTTTGGACTTCTTTTAAAGAAATAGCATTGTCTATGGCTAAATCCATCACTCTCCCTGGGGTTCCTACTAAAATATCACAACCATTATCAAAAAGTAGTTTTTGAGTGTTGATATTCTTTCCTCCATAAACGCCAATCACTCTGGTACTTAGGTTTTCGCAGAGTTTCTCTAGAATTTCAGATACCTGAACTACAAGTTCCCTAGTAGGAACTAAAACTAAAACAGTAGGATTTCCAGATTTATTGTATTTCCAATTTTTGAGTACAGGCAAGAGATAGGCTAGGGTTTTACCAGTACCTGTTTGGGCTATCCCCATAATATCTCTACCAGAAAGTATAGGTCTGAAACTTTTCTGTTGGATAGGTGTAGGTTCAAATAGCTCCAAATCGGCTAAAATATCTAGTATTTTTTCAGGAAGCTCAAAATCTGCAAAAGTAATGTTCATAATTTGATAAAATTAAGGTCTAAAAGAATAACCAATGGGCAAAGATAACTATATTTAAATAAACAAGAAGTTCACAATTTAATAAAAAAGCTCTCACTTATGTGGGTGAGAGCTTTTAGAGTTACTTTTTGGATACTCTTTTATTTAATAATATCTCTACCGATAACTAGTTTTTGTATTTCGGAAGTTCCTTCACCAATGGTACAAAGTTTAGAATCTCTGTAATATTTTTCAGCAGGGAAATCTTTGGTGTAGCCATAACCTCCAAATATTTGCAATGCATTGTTGGATATTCTTACACACGCTTCCGAAGCATAAAGTTTTGCCATAGCACCCTCACGCGTCATTTTTTGTTTAGCATTCTTTAGGGTAGCAGCTCTTTGTATAAGGAGTTCGGCAGCATCTATCTCTGTTGCCATATCAGCGAGCATAAAATTGATGGCTTGGAAGTTAGCAATTGCCTGTCCGAATTGATGTCTTTCTTTGGCGTACTTTAAAGCAGCTTTGTAAGCTCCTTTAGCAATACCTAAACTTAAAGCAGCGATGGAAATTCTCCCGCCATCTAATATTTTAAGAGCTTGTTTAAATCCTTCGCCTACTTGCCCTAAACGATGCGAGTCTGGAACACGAACATTATCAAAGATAAGTTCTGCCGTTTCGGAAGCCCTCATACCTAGTTTGTTTTCTTTCTTTCCAGAACTAAACCCAGGCATACCTTTCTCTAAAACAAAAGCAGTAGCATTATTAGAGGTGTTTTTTTCTCCAGTTCTTGTCATAACCACGGCAATATCTCCAGAAATAGCATGAGTAATGAAGTTTTTAGCTCCATTGATAACCCATTCGTCGCCGTCTTTTACTGCAGTGGTATTCATACCTCCTGCATCAGAACCTGTATTGTGTTCGGTAAGTCCCCAAGCTCCGATAACTTGACCAGAAGCGAGTTTCGGGAGCCATTTTTTTCTTTGTTCTTCGTTACCAAATTCATAGATATGATTAGTACATAAAGAGTTGTGTGCCGCTACAGAAAGCCCAATAGATGGATCTACTTGAGAAATTTCATCTAAAATAGCCACATACTCATGGTAAGATAATCCAGAGCCTCCGTATTCTTCGGGGATTACAATACCCATAAAGCCCATTTCTCCTAATTGGCGGAAGAGTTCCACAGGGAAGGTTTGGCTTTCGTCCCATTCCATAATGTATGGGCGGATATTTTTTTCTGCAAACTCACGAGCTGTTTCAGCTATCATTTTTAGGTTTTCTGTATTCATAGTAGTGTTATTATCGTTCCTCCAAATATAAATAATTTTGTTGAGGTTGAAAAATATTTTATTAGAGTTGTCTTAATTTTTTGCTTAGAGAAATATTTTGTTGAGGTAACATTCCGTATAAAAAAAGCGATTTCAAAAATTTTTGAAACCGCGTTTTATTTTATCCTATCTCTACTCCGTTATCTACTGACTCATCTGGCGTAACAAAAGAAAGTTTGCCGTCTGGCTTCGTGGTAAGCAGTAGCATACCTTGGCTTTCGATACCTCTTATTTTTCTAGGTGCTAGATTTAATAAAATCATCACTTGCTTGCCTACACATTCTTCAGGTGTAAAGCTCTCCGCAATACCCGAAACTACAGTTCTTATATCCACCCCAGTATCTACCTTAAATTTGAGGAGTTTATCCGCTTTTTCTACTTTTTCTGCTTCTAGTATGGTAGCGGTTCTTAGGTCTATTTTGGTGAAATCGTCAAAAGTAATCTCGTCTTTCATTGGCTTAGCGTTAGGGTTTGTTTTTTTATTATTGATTTTGGTTTGCTCTAATTTTTGGATTTGAGCTTCTATGGTTTCGTCTTCTATTTTAGAGAATAGTAAACTTGGCTCGTTAATTTGGTGTCCTTCTGCTAAAAGCACTTTTTGGTTCTCCAATTCAGACCAGTTGCAAAGTTTGGTATTAAACATATTAAGCAACTTCTCTGAACTGAACGGCATAAAAGGCTCTGACAGTTGGGCTAAAGCTACTGCAATTTGAGTTCCTATAAACAGGGTGTTGGCAGTTTTGGCTTCATCAGTTTTGATGGTTTTCCAAGGCTCTTCAGTTTGTAGATATTGGTTTCCAAAACGTGCTAAATTCATAAGTGCAGACAGAGAATTTCTAAACTCAAATTTGTCTAGGTAGTCTTTTATCTCTGTTGCAGCTTTGTTTATTTCTTCTAGTTCTGTTGCGTTGGTGTTGCCTTTAGGCACTCGCCCGTTGTAATATTTGTGAGTAAGCACGGCTACTCGGTTGATAAAGTTTCCTAAAATACCCACCAATTCCGAGTTGTTTTTGGTTTGAAATTCCTTCCAAGTAAAGTTGTTATCTTTAGTTTCGGGAGCAGACGATAGTAGTGCATAGCGAAGCACATCTTGTTGCCCAGGGAAGTCTGCGACATATTCGTGAGCCCATACTGCCCAGTTTCTAGAGGTAGAAATTTTATCATTTTCTAGATTAAGAAACTCAAATGCAGGGACATGGTTTGGCATAATGTAGTCGCCGTGAGCCTTCATCATAGAAGGGAAAATAATACAATGGAAGACAATGTTATCTTTCCCAATGAAATGTACTAAATCTGAATTTTCTGACTGCCAATAGTCTTTCCAATCTTTATTGTTTTTTTCTGCCCATTCTTTTGTGAATGAAATGTATCCGATAGGAGCATCAAACCAAACATAAAGCACTTTGCCCTCCGCATCTGGCAATGGTACAGGCACACCCCAGTTGAGGTCTCTGGTCATTGCACGAGGCTTTAAGCCTTCGTTGAGCCAAGATTTTACTTGCCCATATACATTAGGCTTCCAATCGTGCTGGTGTCCTTCAATAATCCATTGGTTTAAGAATCCTTCGTATTCGTTTAGCGGAAGATACCAGTTTTTAGTAGGTTTTAGCACAGGGCTATTCCCACTAAGCATAGATTTAGGATTGAGAAGTTCCGTAGGAGAAAGGGTAGAGCCACATTTTTCGCATTGGTCGCCGTAAGCATTGTCATTACTACATTTTGGGCAAGTCCCCACGATGTATCTATCGGCTAGGAACTCTCCTGCTTGTTCATCATAAAACTGTTCGGAAACCTCCTCGGTAAACTTTCCGTTCTCGTACATTTTAAGGAAAAATTCAGAGGCTGTTTCGTAGTGCTTTGCACTGGTAGTTCTGGAATATTCGTCAAAAGAAATTCCTAAATCTTCAAAAGATTTCTTTATGATTAAGTGGTATTTATCTACAATATCTTGGGGCGTTACACCTTCTTTTTTAGCTCTAATAGTAATGGGAATGCCGTGTTCATCAGACCCACATATAAAGGCAACCTCTTTGCCTGTTCTTCTTTGGAATCTAGCGTAAACATCTGCTGGTATGTACACGCCAGCAAGGTGTCCTATATGTACGGGACCATTAGCATAAGGTAATGCTGCGGTAATTAACTTTCTCTCTGCCATTCTCAATTATTTTTTGCAAAGATAAAATATTATTGTGATATTCGATAATAAAGACGTTATCTGTAATTTTGCCGAAACATTGTTCCAAACCTCACAGAAAAACAATTTGAACTTTACGGAAAAACAATGTCATTAAAGCTGTTTTAATTTTGTCAAACAATTTTAAAATATAAAAAAAATGACAAAGACAGTAATTATTACAGGAGGAACAACAGGTATTGGTAAAGCAACGGCTTTACATTTTGCAAAAAATGGATACAATGTTGTTATTACAAGTAGAAATGCAAACAAAGAAACGGAGGTTTTGGAAGCATTTAAAAAAGAAGGTGCAGAGGTAACTTTCTTTCCTTTAGACGTAACACAAGAAGAACAGGTTAAAAACGTAATTGACAAAACGGTAGAAAAATTTGGAAAATTAGATTCTATGGTGAATAATTCGGGCGTTTCTTTAGGAAATGCTTTGTTGGCTGATACAGAATCGGATGAGTTGAAGCAAATGTTGGAAACTAATGTAATGGGTGTTTATTATGGGATGAAGCACGCCATTAGAGCAATGCTGAAAACAGGTGGAGGAACTATTGTAAACCTTGCTTCCATAGCTGGTTTGAATGGGTTAGTAAGCACCGCTCAATATAACGCTTCTAAACACGCTGTTGTTGGTTTAACCAAAGGAGGTGCATTGGATTACGCTACCCAAAATATTCGTATAAATGCAGTGGCACCAGGAGCGATTAAAACCGATATTTTGAAAAATGCAATTGCTTCTGGAACTTATGATATTTCGGGAATTGAAGCATTGCATCCAATGAAACGCTTAGGGGAAGTTGAAGATATTGCAAAAGGAATTTTCTTTTTGGCATCAGATGAGAATCCTTTTATGACAGGAACTGTATTGAGTATTGATGGTGGTTATAATGCAAAATAATCAAAATAAATCCCTAAATTGGCTGTCTTTTAGGCAGCCTTTCTATTAAAAAATAATAAAAATGGATATGATACAAAACACCATCAATTGGTATAACGGAGAAATATTTGAGGGGAAATTTATACTTGGATTTGGTTTTTTCTTAATCTTAACAGCTTTACTATTTTACTTTTTAGGGAATACGCCAGCCGCAAAAGCATTGCTAATTCCGATGTTGGTTATAGGTCTATTTTTTTCTATAACAGGCGTAAATATGATATATTCCAACGGAAAACAAAAACAAGAAATTGTAAAAAGATATGAACAAAACCCCAAAGAATTTATAAATACCGAAATTAAACGTGTAAATGATTTTCAATATTTATACCCAATGTCTATCGCTATTAGTTTAGCTTGTTTTCTTATAGCCATTGCCTTGCTTTATTTTACACAAAATATATATTTAAAAGCCATTGCTATTTCTTTAATATTATTCGGAATGGCTTTTGCGGTAATTGATTACTTTTCAAAAGAAAGAGCAACAATTTATTACGAACAATTAAAATCATCATTCCAAAATAATGATTGAAGATAGAACCCGAGTTAATATTATGTTTTCTTGTATATCACAAGAGAAAAAAAACTTTGAACCTTTTGTTCAAGACCACGCTTTGGTCTGTGTTTTAAATGGAACAATGCTCATTAACGATGGCGTAGAAACCATTCAGTATAACAAAGGTGATATTGGTTTTGTGTCAAAAAATCAATTAGTAAAAACTCAAAAAATACCTCAAGATAATAAACCCTTTATGAGTATCAGTATTTTTTTATCCAAAGAAATGTTGTATAATTATTCAAAAGAATATCATATTTTACCCAAAGGAAAGTATTTAGGAAAACCTAATTTTATATTTCAACCCGACCCATTTTTAAAAGGTTTTTTCGATTCTATGCTTCCCTATTTTGAATGTCAAGAGGCACTTACCGATAATTTAGCGACTATTAAAACTTTTGAGATTATTGAGCTTTTACTTCGGTATGCCACAATTCAAAATTTACTTTTCAATTTTGAAGACGATTTTAAAATTGACTTGGAAGCGTATATGAATAAAAATTATATGCACAATATTCCGTTGGCGCAATTTGCAAAACTTACGGGTAGGAGTATTTCAACATTTAAAAGAGATTTTCAGAAAATTTTCAACCAAACCCCTAACAAATGGCTTATCAAAAAGCGATTAGATTTAGCCTATTTTTTAATATCAAAACAAGGCAAAAAGCCTAATGAAATTTATGACGATGTAGGTTTTATAAATTTCTCTCATTTTTCAAGAAGTTTCAAAGCAGAATTTGGGGTAAATCCTTCGGAAATAGAAAAAAAACACAGCTAATAAGATATTCTTCTGAAGAGGTATTTTATTGAAGTTAGGTGCTAAGAAGCTATGCTTTCGACAATACCCCGACCGATTGCTAAATGTATCCAAATACAAAAAATGCAACTCTGTTGAGTGTCGCATTGTAATGAATATCGCAAAGCCTTGTATTATTGACCTGTTTTATTAAAAAAGACAATTACAAACAATCTGCTGAAAGCATTAAAACCAAACGACTTGCCTTACCACCAGATACCCAAGTGTATGGCGGATATAGAGTGAGTACCAATATTGGTTTTGAGCAACAAGACAAGCTGTTTCTAGAGGTTATAGGTTCAAAAACAGACCCTAGAGGGAGTAATATTGAGGTTGTAGGGTTAAAATTAGAGGTTATAGGTTCAAAAATAGACCCTAAAGGGAGTAATATTGAGGTTGTAGGGTTAAAATTAGAGGTTATAGGTTCAAAAATAGACCCTAAAGGGAGTAATATTGAGGTTGTAGGGTTAAAATTAGAGGTTGTGGGTTCAAAAATAGACCCTAAAGGGAGTAATGTTGAGGTTGCAGGGTTTGCAGAGCGTTGGTGCATCAATAATAAAAAAATACTACTCTTGGGATAGGGTAGTATTTTTTTGTTTAGTGAGGGAGGATTTATTTAGAATTTAGGTTTTACACTAAGCCTCACTTTTAGGCCTTATGTAAACTAAACTTCTACGGATACTATTTTAGACTTTCAGTTCTGCCTTTAATCCCACCATATCCGAATATTTATCTAATATTGGCTGAACTTCATTTTTGATAAATTCTTCGGTTTGTATAGGTGCAAATCCAATAAAGTTTTTAGGGTCTAAAACTTCCGCAAGTTTTGATTTGTCTAGCTTTAAGCTATTATCGTTCATTATTCTTTCTATCAAATCGTTGTTCTTACCTTCCATTTTCACCTTTTTGCTCGCTTCCATAGAGTGAACTCTGATGATTTCGTGGATTTCCTGTCTGTCGCCTCCAGCCTTTACTTCTTCCATAATAATGTACTCGGTAGCCATAAAAGGAAGCTCCTCCATAATATGCTTGTTGATTCTGTTTTCGTAAACTACCAGTCCGTTCATAATGTTGTTCCAAATCAACAAGATGGCATCTACCGCAAGGAAGGCTTGTGGAATGCTTAGTCTTTTATTAGCCGAGTCGTCTAGGGTTCTTTCAAACCATTGCGTTGCAGCCACCATTGCAGAACTAGAAGATAGCGACATTACATATTTAGCCAAAGCTCCTATTCGCTCCGAACGCATTGGGTTTCTCTTATATGCCATTGCCGATGAACCGATTTGGTCTTTCTCAAAAGGTTCTTCAATCTCTTTTAGATTTTGTAACAGTCTTAAATCGTTAGTAAATTTGTGAGCCGATTGGGAGATGTTGGATAATAAAGCCACTACTTTAGCGTCTATTTTTCTGTCGTAGGTTTGTCCAGAAACGCCAAAAACTTTATCAAACCCGAATCTTTTGGATAGCTCTTTGTCAAGTGTTTTTACTTTTTCGTAATCTCCGTTGAAAAGCTCTAGGAAACTAGCCGCAGTTCCTGTCGTACCCTTTACTCCTCTGAAACGAAGTGTGTCTAAGAAGAACTCTAGTTCTTCAAAATCTAGGATTAAAGATTGTAACCAAAGGGTGGCTCTTTTGCCCACGGTAGTTAGCTGTGCGGGTTGGAAGTGAGTGAAGCCTAAAGTTGGTAAATCTTTGTACTTTAAGGCGAAGTCGGACAAGCTTTTAATTACATTAACCAGCTTTTTTTTAAGGATAAGGAGTCCGTCTCGCATTTGGATTAAATCTGTATTGTCGCCCACAAAAGCCGAAGTAGCTCCTAAGTGGATAATGGGCTTGGCTAGTGGCGCTACATCTCCGTAGGTGTGCACGTGAGCCATTACATCGTGGCGGAAACGCTTTTCGTATTCGGCGGCTTTGGTATAATCTATATCTTTAGCCTTGTCTTTCATTTGGTTGATTTGCTCTTCGGAAATGTCTAGACCTAAATCTTTTTCTATTTCGGCTAGAGCAATCCATAGTTTTCTCCAATTTTGAAATTTGTTGTCGTGAGAGAAATTAAAAAGCATCTCTTCGCTAGAATAGCGTTCTTCTAAAGGGTTTTTGTAGGTATTCATCTTTACTTTTTTACTTTCACAAAAGTAAGGAAATTTTTAAAAATTGAATTGTTTTATTTATTAGAGAGTTATATGTTTGTGCTTTACTTTAAAGCATTCATATAAGTAAGAGTGTCTTTAGGAAGTAAAGCAGGGTGGAAGATTTTAATATAGTCTTTTAAAACTAAATCGGCTCTTACAACACCACTTTCAAAGTAATCGTTGGCTTTGCCTTTTTGTCTTTTGGCGATGTTATAAAGTTTTCCTTTTTTGAAGATGTCCATTTTGGAATAGGATGGATTCATCGCTAATAATTCATTTTTGTATTGATAGTTGGAAAGATTGACCCAATATTCAGCCTGTTTTGATTTAGCATAAACTTCCTCAAAACTTAAAGGTACAGATTGGTCTTTATCCAAATCGTTGAATATATAATTGCCTCCTGCATCGTTAAAGTATTTGGCAGCAAAGGTCTTGTTTCCTGGTAAGAACCATTGGTTGCCATAGATTTCATTACAAAGGACTTGAGGTTTATGTAGTGTTTTCTGTGCTTGAAGTTTTAAATGGTCATAGTTTTGTTTGATGGTTAAATAGCGTTCAGAAGCCTGTTTTTCAATACCGAATAGCTTTCCGAAAATTTTTAGATAAGCCGTTTTTTCTAGTGGTTCGTTTTCTAGATATTCGTTTAGGAAGATGATTTCTATGTTGTTTTTTCGGAGTAGGTCATAGGTATTTTCAAAATTAGGGATATGATTAGTGATTATAGCATCAGGTTTTAAACTGATGATTTTTTCTAGGTCGTATTTTTGCTCGTTACCTACGGTGTGTATTTTTTTAGATTGGATAAGTGCTTTTACCTTTTCGGAATAGATATATTCCTCACTGGAAATACCAATGATATGACTCTCTAAACCTAACTCTAGCATATAGCCTAGCATAGAAGAACTTAATAAAACTACTTTTTTTAATGGTAATTTGGCTGTGGATATTTCGGAGGAAAGATTTTTTGTGTTGATAATTACTTTATTATTATCTTCTTGATAATAAGTGTTTTTTGAAATGATAACTTGTTCTTTTGAAAAATTATTAGCTTCTTTTTTACAAGATAGAAGGGCTAAACTGCTTATGAGAATAAAAAAATGTGTTTTCATTTTCAAAAATAATAAAAAATTTTCTATATTTGCAAACTCAAAACGGACGCGTAGCTCAATTGGATAGAGCATCAGATTACGGCTCTGAAGGTTAGGGGTTCGACTCCCTTCGCGTTCACTTGAAATGAAGTCCCCTCTAAGGGGACTTTATTTATAAGCAAGATTAACAGATGTTTAGGTTTCGGAATTACATTGCAGAGATGGAATAGATAGGCGATAAAATCCTATTTTTTGTCCCCAGCTTTGTCCCATAGGAAAATCTTAGTGACACAACCTGTTTAGTTTATTAATCAGATAAAAATTAAAATTATGATTTTAAACTATTCAACACCTAGATTATTTACTCCTTGTCGTAGCGAAAATTATTTTGCTTCGATGAAATATTCATTTTTTCTAAAAAAAGACCATAAAAATAAAGACGGAAAGTATCCACTTTACCTTAACCTTTATATACATAAGCAAAGAAAGCGTATACCTGTAGAGCTCTATATTAAAAATAGAGATTGGAGTCAGACAAAGCAGGAAGTTTTAAAAACTTGCGATCAGTATCACGATTTTAATTTGATATTGAGAGATATTGAAGCCAAAATCAATAAAATAGAAATCCAATACAGACTTACAAATGAACCTTTGACGGTTGATAAATGTGCAGAGCTTCTAAGAAGACCAGATTTAACGGTGGATTTTATTTCTTTCATGGAATACGAGATGCGATTAAAAAATATGGAAGAAAATTCGCTTAAAAATCATTGCTCCGTGCTAAAAAAACTAAAAGAATACACGGCTACCTTATTATTTGCGGATGTAAACGAAACTTTCATTTCAAAGTATAGAAAATATTTATCTGCAAAACTAAAAAACCAATCAGTAACTATAGATAGCAATATAAAAGTTATAAAGCACTACATAAAGTTGGCGAAAAAAAGAGGGGTCATGATAAATGTGGATCTAGAGAGGATAAAGATAAAGCAGCATAGAAGTCATAGAACTAATCTAAGTTTACAAGAGGTAGAGCGTATGAAAGAATACTACTTCTCTAAATTCATAAAACCAACACATAAAATGGTGTTAGGATATTTCCTGTTTAATTGCATGACTGGTCTTAGAATAAATGACTTGCTTAAACTAAAAAGGGAGCAGCTTAATGATGATTATTTTTATTTTTGGAATCAAAAGTCCAAAAAGCAGCAGATATTGATGACCAATGAAACTTGCAGAAAGATATTGGCGGAGGATAGCTCTTTATTTATAAAGCCACCTTCAGCAAAACATATCAACGAAGTGATAAAAGAAATCGCTCTTTTTTTAGGTATAAAAAAGCATCTAGTATGCCATGTGGCAAGACACACATTCGCAACAAATTATCTTAGGAAAGGAGGAAAGGTAGAAGATTTACAAATATTACTAGGGCATTCTGACATCAAAACAACTATGATTTATGTACATATAGTAGAGTCTGAAGCAATCAATACGATGAGGCTTTTAGACTAGCCAGAACTAAGTAATAGGAAAAAAAGTGTAATTGTGTAAGTTTACGATGAACAAATAGATAAAAGCATTTTTGGAAAGTGTAAGTGTATTACACTTTCCAAAAAATACTAAAATGTTTCAGTTTCTATCTCTATTGAGTAGAGATTATTTGTTAACGATTTTTTTGTCCAGCTCTTAATCCAATGCTTACGGTTATATGCAAAAATAGCAGAGCGGATATTAAAGTTCCGTATCTTGTTTTTCTCACAAATAAAAGTCCATTTGTAACGGAAATTAGTCAATCTATTCATAAACCAAGGCTCAAGATATTTGGCTAGTTCTTCATCCATCAACCCTTTTTTATTTTGGGCGTGATTATTTCCATTGTTATCTAAACCATCGTAATAGACCAACATTAGAGCATTGGAGTTAATCGCTTTAGCAGTGAAAACAGAACGAAACATCGTAAACGGCAGTGATATTACATTGATATTTATTTCTGTGGCGGTTTCAGGAACACTTCTATAATTCAATCGGTAACCTGTTTCATCAAAATAGATATTCTTTGTAGCCACACTTTCTTCATCTGGGAAGGTAATATTAAAAGATACTTTGTCATTGAAAAACCGAGTGGGATTCTCTACCTCAAACATTCTAAAATCTTCAGGTTCTTTGTATTTGTCTATCTTTATTTTGTTCATAATAGCCCTGTTGCCTTCAAATTCCAGGTCATAGTTTCTTAAATTTTTAATAGCAGTTACTAGCTCTCCGAAGTTCATCTCTGGGACGGCTTTTGATAGATTAACCCTATTGTCATTGTAGATATAGGGTATTGGAACTCCTTCCTTAGTATGCATTCTTTTCGGCAGTATCTGAAGCTGAGCTAGACCTAAATTAACACCATCGTCTGCTACTTTTGAATATCCCATTGCTCCTTTGAATTTAAAAATAACCCTCACGCCTTCCTTAGCTTGTTCTTCTGAAATATCTATACTTTGTTGTATATCCGAAGATTGATTGACCGAAAAAGACTGACTAAAGTTTAAGGTAGGAATATTGAGTTCTACTCTGCCACCTCCATCATTAAGCCCTATTTGGGTTTGAAAATGCCCCTTAATATTATACTTACCTGGTGCGTCTATAAGCATCTCTTTTTGCCATTCGCCAAAATATAAATTGCCATTTACACTTTGATTCAGATATTCTTCTGAATAGACATTAAGTTTGTGTTCTTTTTGATCTCCAGAAGTATGATAAGGCTTACCACTCCATATTAAACGGTACTTTAGATATTCATCTTCTAGTATTTCACCTTCTAAACGAAACCCTGCATCGCTAAATCCTACCGTCAAAACATATAACAAGTAAGGCAAAGGATGTATGATATTTTTATTATAAACATCGACTTCATTCTCTAATCTATTTCTAGAAAAACCTTTTGTCGTTCGTCCTTCTTGGTTGTTTCTATTATTGATGAATGAGTCGAAGTATTTATAGGCTTCATCTTGCAGATTATATTCATCGGTGTATAGTTTAGGAAAGTTATATACTGTTTCGGGATATTTTTTCCTTACAATATCATTAGCGTGATTGTAAATATCATCTACAGCGATATTTAAAAGAGGGAGTTCGGATAGAGGCTTTTCAAAGTTAGGAAGCGTTTCAAAGCCGCTGTCAATTTGTATTTTTAGCATCTCTTTTTTAAACTCAAGAACTTCTAGTTTTCCTTTTCTTAACCTCCCTTCAAACTGATGGATACCTTCGTGATAACGCTTTAGTCCAATATTATTCAAAGAGGAATATTGCCCAAACGAACTCAAAAAATCCCTAGAATAACTGATATCTATGGGAAGTGTGTAGTTGGTCCAGAAAGTATCTTTAAATCTTGGATTTTCTTCTACATAAGTAAAATTGGTGGAGTCCAATGGAATTTCTACACCTGTGTTAGTAATGAATTTATCTTGCATCGGTCTTTATATTGAATTCTATATCCATATTAAACTTGCTGCTCACGGTATCAAATACCTCATTTTTCTTAGATGTAGGTTTAGCTATAATCGTATTGCCATCAATTACTATAAAACAGATTCTAGACTTGATAATAGCGTTTATTAGCTCTATTTCTTCTTTGAGTATCCAGCCTGTATTTAGAATAATATTTTCAGTTTCTAAACTTCCGTATTTCACATTTCCAGATTCATCAAATATATGTTTGAAGTCGTAATTTTTCTGATATTCTCCAGGGCAGGTAAACCAATCTAAAACTAAATTCTGATTTTCAAAGAAAATATGAATCGCTTTATCTACAGAGGGTAACGGAATAAAGGTTAGTTTCTCTGTGGACAAAACTTCCTTTGCGGCAACATTGAATTTGCTTCTTTCTAGGTTGTAGGCAAAAACTTCAAAACTGCTGTCATAATTAGGTTTTGGTTCGTTATATACAGAATATAGGCGGTCTATTTCCGTATTATTGGGAGAGGCGGTCGTATTCAGCCTGACAACAGATTGCTCATAAACGCTTCTTGTTGGGAAGTCTGTCCATATAGGAAAGCATTTTGGCGTTTTTCCTGGAGCAAACAATATATGATTTAGAGTAAGCTCTGAAAGTTCCCTGTCATCTGCATCGTATTCCTTAACGGAAATTTTAACAGGAGATAACCCCATTTGATACCCTACTTCAGATAGTGGTTGCAAGTTTTTACAACGAATAAAGAAGTCCTGAATATCATCGCCAGGGTAAAATATAATCTCATCTTTTAGATAGGTATAAGAATATTCTTGGCTCTCTCTATACTCTTCGCCATAAGCTCTGTAATGCATATCTAACCTTACTTTAGCATAAGATGCTCTAGGATTGGTTTTGGTTAGGGTTACTTTATGTTTATCTAAAGCAAAATAGTAAGGTTTACCGTTAAAATCACTTTTGATACCTTCTGCAACACGCAGGTAAACTCTTATTTTTTTGATGATATCTCCAGACTGAAGAACTATATCTCCAGAATAATTCCCTACTTGTAATTGTTGTGAGTTTTTAGTAGTAAAAACTAAGTTGCCATTTTCTATACTAACCGTTTCTATAAACTGAGGTTTAAGAGGTATTTCTATGGGAAGCTGGTTTGGGTTACTAATTGATGATACACCTGTTTTAACCTCTTTGTTATTTTTAGCCACAATAAAGTTGAAAACATCTGGAGTTGCTTCAAAAGTAGGTTTGTTAGGTTCTATAACATTTATCTCAAATGGATAGACATGTTGCTGATAAAGTGTTCCTGCCTGTCGTTCTCTAGCCATTATAGAACCTTTGTGGACACCAACATTAAGTGTTTCTGTGGTGCTATTGATAGAAAACTTTATTTGATTGTCTGAAAGCCTAATAGCATTTATTAAGGAGTGAGAATTAACATCAGCTATATAATAATTAGTTGTTATTACAGTATCTCCAGATAGCTCTTTGGTACTTTTATTATAAGTAAGGTATTTAGTATCATTATCAGTAGGCGGTGCTTCTCCATCACCTTCTTGTACTTCTAAGGAAACTTGTATAGGAGGTTGGTAGTGTTCAATATAATGTTCTCCAGAATTATCTACTCCAAACGCTTCTAAATAAATAGAAGCTGAGTAAGTACCAACAGGAAGTTGGCGGAAGTTTTTAAATGAAATACCTATGTTTGCACTTGATGGGAAATTGGGAGAAAATACTCCATTTGCATCAAGGGTAGGGAAATTACCAATGATAGAAAAATTCAGCCATTCAACTGAAGTGCCAGAATACTCCGCTCTTATCTTAAACTTAACAACATCGTAAGGACATTCATTCCATAAATGAAGCTCTGGAAAATGAACAGAAAGACGGTGTCCTGTGGGAATTTCTGCCCCTTGTTTATAAGGAGGTAAGTTGATATTATTTGGATAAACAAACCATTCTTGGATGGGAGCTTGTTTTATTCCATATTCTTCACAGTCATATCCTCCATATTCAGTTGTGATTTGCTTTAAACAAATTTCTACATCTTTAAATCTTGTTGACATAGTAAGAGTATTTTATTTTATTTTTATATCTATCACTTATGTAGTTATATTTGCTGAGATCCAGTCTCTTAAACCAAATATCTATTCCCATACCTGCTTTTAAGTAAAGTATGATTCTACTTGGTAATTTCTCTATCATCAGCACACCATCTAGTTCATTCAAGTTAGAGTTGAGAACTCTAAATCCCCAAGGACTTATAAGTAAATCTAAATCCTTGGGCTTATAGTTACTAGGTAATACACCATCAAATACTTTAGCCATAGATCCGCAAACAGATAAATCCTCATTTGTAAGCTGCTTAACTTTGGTAAATAAAGCATCGCAGACTTTATTTATTTCTGGATTTTCAAAAATATTTAATTCTTGAAATGCGTTATAATTTTGTTCTTCTTGCATTTTTATTTTCTATTTTTTCAAATTGTTTTATCATTTTTTGGAGCTTTCTGCCATTCTCGGCATTTTCTACAATGTAGGCTTCAACACCATCTTCTTTTATATCTGATATCGTTTCCTTAAGCTGAGCTAAAACAGCAATAAGCTGAGGGTCTGTATTTTGGTTATAGATTACTTTTGTTTTATCATCACCGTTGGGATTGGTAGTTTCGGTTACGAAACCGCCATCAGCATAGCCTTTTGGTAGAGCAATACGCCCAGTTCTTATGGCTTCCATCCATTCTACCGTGTCTGCAACCACAGGATTCTCTAGCATCCAATCTGGCGTTACATATTCATTACCGTGGACTATACCCGCAGGGCGTTTCCCTGTTTTATCTGGAGAACCATAGCCTGGACCGGTATAGCCACCTTTAGCAAAACTTTCTTTTTCTGGTAATGGAGCAGATGCTATGGTTGCAATTTGTACAGCTCCCAAAGCACCAACAATACTAGCTAAAGCAATATTTGCTGGAGTAAATGGCTTTGAACCTAAGGCATTAACTACCGCTACGGCAGTTCCAGAAATAGCTCCCATAATATCCACCGCTTTTTGTACTTTGGCTATCTTATGGGCGATTTCCGCTTTTTTATTAGCAGTTTCAGTGTCTAAAGCCTCTATTCCTTTATGATATTCTTCTTGAGAAATAAGCCCTTGATTAAGCTGTACTAAAAGTGCTTTTCGTTTTTTATCTTGATTTTTGGTAAAACTCCGCATCTCTCTCTCATTGAGATTATTTTGGAGTCTAGCAAACATATTAGCTGCATTACCTAGGGCTTGAGTAGCCATAGTAACGGCTTTTATTTTACCCTCTGTAGTGTTTAGGTTGTCAAACATTTCAGACCACTGGTCTGCTGAAAAACCTAGTAGATCTACTTGAGATAATCGCTGTCTTCGTTCTTGTGAAGCCCTGTGCTCATCATTTTCTTTGTTACCTTGAATAGCCCCTTTAACTTGAGTTATCCTTATATTAAGCTCATCTAGGTCTTTTTTTAGTTTTTTGGCAGCCTCTCCTGTAAGCCCTTTTAATGATTCCTCCAGGAGTTTCTTTTGAATATCTAAAGATGCTAGTTGACTTTCTAACATTTTTCTATCTGCATCTTCCCTAAGAGCTTTCTTAGCATCTTCTAAAGTTTTGATTTGTAGAAGTTCTTGTTGGGTAAGTTTTAGATGAGTCATTTTTGAAAGAGCCAATTTTGCCTCTTCCATAGTTGAGATTTTTTGGATAGCTTCGTCATCTGAAGCTCTCTCTTTATCTATCCGAAGCCTTTCGGACTCAAAAAAGTCAGAAAGCCTCTTAGTGATCCATTTCTCCTTTATCTCGCTGACTTTATGACCGTGGGCTTCTTCCGAAGTTTCTACGATTTTATCGTGCAGAGCAAGTAAGCTCCGCTCTTTTTCCAAAGCCTTTTCGTAATTTTTAGCAGCTTCTGGAGATTTGGCGTTTTTCTTCTTTTCTTCTAAGTCCTCTATCGTTTTTAGAATATCGTCTTGGTATTTCCTTTGGCTGTTAAGTTCCTTAGAGCGTTCTGCATCTAGAATAGCTAATTCTGCCTCTAGGCTTTTTTCTGCGAGTTTTTGTCTTTCTAAATAATAGTCCGAAGCCATTTCCAATAGCTTATTATAGGCATCGGAGTGGGCTTTTTGTGAATCTTCTAAGTCTTTCTTAGCTTCTTTTAATTTATCAGTTTCAGTATTTTTTGCAGGTCTATTTTTAGTTTTTTTAGGAGCATCAGGAACTATTTGGTTGCCACCAAAAGGATTCCCTTTATCTACATTCCCCTTATTGAGAACAAGAGAGGCTAACTTAGGGTCAGCAGATATTCGTTTTATTAACTTGTTTTCATATTCTATAGCATTTTTATACTTTTTATTTGCATTTATGAGTGTCATTTCCTTTTCATTAGATTCCTGTTCATAATGCATCTTCTCTAAAACTCCCTGCCCCATTCTATCATATTTGTCTGCTCCATGCATGAGTTTTATTCTATCTTTCGTTTCTTGTGCTCTTTTATCATTTCTTGCTCTTTTTTTAGCATTTTCTAATTTCTCTGCTTTAGCTGCAAATTCCGCATCTATTTTCTCATTTTCAGCATTCAATTTATCTTCTGCTGCCTTATCTAGTAATTTTTGGTATGCTCTTGCAGTAGAGGCTTCTTTTAATTTTGTGATTAAATTATCGTAAGCCAATGCTAACTTATTAGTAGCTCTAAATTCAGAATCCAAAGTTCCCTCAAATGTTGGAGCTATTTCTATGAGTTTTTCATAAGCTCTTTTTCTTGCTTCAAGGGACGAATTTTTATCCTTAATAATAGCAATATAAAGCTCTGTTTTTCGTCTCAATTCATTCAATGAAGAGGCTTCTTCCTTTGCGATTTGTTTTTGAATATCCCCTTGTAATCTAGTAGCCACAGATAGTTTCTTCACCTCTTCTGTAGTATCAGAAAGTTCATCTTGAAATATTATTAAGGAAGAAATAGCCATGGTTATAACTCCTATCAATAAGCCTAGAGGGTTCAACTTAGTAACCGCATTAAATATTCGTAGAGCTTGAGTCGCTTTTTTTGTATTACCTTCTAATTTAAATTTTGCATATGCGTATAGTAAAGTTACTCCTTTTGCTATGGTTTTAGCTGCCGTAGAGGCTTTTTCAGCAACAATATTAAGTAAGGTTTGCTTAGTGGCATCTTTGGTGGATAATGCAGCGAGTTTAATGGCTAAATTATAACTAAGCAATGATGTAGTTGCTACAGTGATAACCTGTCCTAAAAATACTAATCTTTCTTTAAATATTTTCACGCCATCACCAGCTTCAGAGGTAACTCCAGTAAGCCAACCAATAGCTTGTATCAACCATTCAAACCAATTGAGTATATTGGTTTTGGTAAATAGATCATTCCAAGCATTTTTTAGTTTTTCTATAATGGCAGGAGCGTTGTTGTTTTTAGTGTTAAACTCTGCACTTAAGGAGGTCGCCTCTGCCATAGCAGAGCTAGAACGCTTCATGGCTTCTCTGAATTCATCAGTTCGGTTGGCAGCAGCTCCTACTGCTTTTTGTACTTCTAAAGAGTTAAGTTTAAGGCTCTCAAATATTTTAATGGTCTCATCGGCAGGAAGCCCTTTCATTCCTTCAGCAAATCTTAAAAAGAATTCTTCTGGTTTCTCGTTGAATAGCTTTTGAGCTTCAGCTACACTCATATTCATAGAATAAGCGAAGTTAGAAAGTCCTTCTCCAGCTACTTTCATAAAGTTGGTAAACCCAGATGATGCTATTTGTGCATCAATGCCAGCTTCTTCAAACCCAGCACCTAAACCTAGAACTTTATCAATAGAGGGTTTTATTGCATCTGGTAAAGCCCCAACTCTTAAAGCAAAGTCTGAGATATTCCCCTCACTTGCTGTACCATTAGCAGCTAACTCGTTAAGAGCAGAGCCTACCTCATTGATGGCTTCTGCATAAGATTTGCCTTTGGTTTCGTTGAATAATCCTTTTATTTTACCTAAAGAATCTACTACATTCTCCAAACCTCCCTGGAAACTATCTCCAAGAGCAACATAGGCTTTGTCTATTTCTTGTACAAAAGAAGCCATTTCTTCTTTTGGGACACCTAAACGCCCACCTACTTCAGCAATTTTCAGGCGGTCGAGCTTTGAGGTTCTGGTATCCATTTTATCAAATTCGTCCCAAAGCTGCTTTACCTCTCCCAGAGCCATGCCTGTAGTTTTCTGAACATCAGACATTGCATCGGCTATATTTAGTAGTTCATCTACTGTGTATTTGGATTTACTTATAATGTTGTCAAAGAAGTTAGCTGCAATATTGGCTGTGAATACCTGCCTAAAGGTAGTTCCTACTTCTAAAATGTTTTTTCTGAAGAAGCCAAGAACTCCAGAGCCGTGAGAAAGTTTATCATTAACCGCCGTTATTTCATTTTTGACTTTTTCAAATTCGGCACGAGCTTCTTTAATTTCTTTGGCTTTTTGTATAAATTCTTTTGTACCAGGAGTGAGTTTTTTGAGTTCACGCTCAAACTTGGAAACGGTGGAACGAAGTCCATTAAAAGAATTATCAACCTCTTTACCACTTACTTTTAAAACAATAGTTGTAGATATATCTTTAGGCATTCTATTTTTTTTTACAAAAATGGAATGTAGCTACAGGAAAATAAAGGACATAAAAAAAACGGTTACAGCAATAAGCTATAACCGAAAGAAAATCTAAAAAATATTTTCATTAGCGTTTTTGCAGAGCCTTTGTTATGATGTAAAGCCCAATTAAAATAATGATGATAAGAAGACTATCACCAAGAGGACCACCTTTAATTAGGCTAACAATAGGAAAAATGTAAAATATACATATACCTAATACGAAGATGAGAATAATGATAGTAGATAGTAATTTCATAAGTCAAATATAATTAAATTTAAACTACTTTGAAAATTGTTTTAAAGGAAAAATAAGTTCTTCTGCAAATCTCTGAGCTCGTAGTTTTGAAACATTTTCCATCACGAACGGAATTACACCACTATCCTCAATTGCAGTGTCTATAAACGGTCTAGCTTCCATTTTGAAATTATGTTCTTTATAAAAGTAGGATATATTATTGGGCTTGGTTCGCTTTCTCTCTGCTCCTTGCCTTACGGTATCCACGCCATAATGTTGTGCGAAACCGTGCTTAGCCATTTTTATCGCTAAGGAACGCATAAAAATCTTTTGGTTACCATCTTTAAATTTACCGTAGCGTTTTATTTTAGCCTTAGCTTCGGCATCTTTTAAGGATGCGGCATCTTCCTTTCTATTGTAGTGTTCCTTGAACGATTTAGTCCTATTGCGTAGGGCAGATGTAAGCATTTGTTCAGCTTTCTTTGCAATTTGTAATTCTTCTCTATATTCCATAACCCAAAAATAAAACAGGTGTCCCTCGCAAGAAAGGACACCTGGTGTTTTATACTTCATAGAGTACCCAAAGGAGTACCCTGCCTACTTCTACTTTGTCATATTCTGCTGGAATTCCCTTTTCCTCATCACCTTCGTAGATGCATACATCTTGAGTTAATATTTTATGCTCTATTTCAAATGAGCAATCTTTCATCACCTCAAATACATCGTGTTCGGTAATAGGGGTTGATGGTATAACCCCTCTGAACATAGAAAGAAGTTCTTGTGTACTTTTATGTATTTTATTGCCTCCACCAACACCTATAGGCGAATAAAAGCGGAGCAAAAGCTCCTTCATGATTTCTTTATAATCTTCCATAGTTTTTTACTTTTTAGAGAGTTTTTCTGCTTCAGAAATGAGTTTCTTAACTTTTATCTCTTGAGCAGATAGCTCAAGACTTTCTTCACTATTTATATATACATCGTCGTTGGTATGCATGTATATAAATTTACCAAATTCTTGTGAATTTGTAATACAAATCTGAGTGATTTTTATAACATCGTCCAACCATCTGGAGATGATTTCCGTGTCTTTTTCAAATACAGGACCACCGTCTAAAATTTGGTTCTTGGCATCTAGTATGCGACTAATATAGCGTTTGTCGGATTTACAACGCTCAAACATGGCCATGAGTTGCATGGCGAGTTCGTGTCCGAAAGTTTCCATACTATGCAGAATATTTTAGATTAAACATTCTTATCATATTGTAATAGGCTTGCTCAAAAGAGCTACCATAGGCAAAAGCGGTGCGGTTGGTTGCTTTGGATTGGAAACTTACTTTATAAGATCCCGTGTCTAGACGCTCTGCGTTTAGGCAGCCTTTGTTCTCTTTTAGGAAGTTAAAATCTTTTGGAAATTTCTTGATGAAAGACTGTGTTTTTTCTAGTCTGCGTTTTGCTAAAAACTTACTCCATCTTCTGTTTTTAGCGGTTTTTGTTTGGTTTAGCATTTTATATCTATTTTAAAAATGTTTCAAAAGAAACACCCCGATTGTGCAGGGAGTCGCTAAACCAAACAATCAGAAGATTGAAAACCTACACGCACGAGGCGTAATTTATGTACGAAAAAAGTAACTCAGATTTTTACTGATTCTTTGGTTTAGCTTTGCAAATGTATAAAAATAATTTAATATTGTAAAAATATTTTATTAAAAAAAATATCCATCAGAAACTTGATGGATATTTTTGAGGAAAAAAGATTAACACTATTTTTTCAGTTTTTCGTAAAGTTCTATTACTTCTCTTAAAGTAATAACTTCTTGATTTTTTAGTTTTCTATCAAATACTCTTTCTCCGCTATATCTTATTTCAATATCATTATTTGAAATAATTTCTTTTAATTCATTAAGTAATTCGGGAGAAATTCTAATATCTCCAGACTCATAAACATAACCAGAGCCAACTTCCCTTTTGGTATCTGGAAAGTTAATGGTATATGTCTTACCTCCCGAAAGTAGTATTACTTTATCAAAAAAAATCCAATCTTTTTTACTATAAAAAGCAACTAATCTAGCATTAAGTACTCCATTTTTTATAGACAAGTAAGGATAAAAATCTCCTTCTCTTTTATGATGAATAAATGTAATACTTCTAAATTTATCTTCATTGGTCTTAAAATTTTTCAAATCGTCTTTAGATAATTCGGATAAATCTCTTGAATTAACAATTGTTTTTTCTAAATCCGTTAATTCCATAAAAGCATCAACAGCTTTTTGAGCATATTGTTCTACAATCTTACTTTTTGTTGTTGCTTTTAATATTCTAATTTCAGCAATTGCAGAGTCCTTTTTTGCAGGATTATCTTTTGCAATACCTACTAGTTCAGATAGTTTTTTTATATCATCATCTTGAGCTTTAAATACCATAAATACCATCATCATGGTAAGTAATAAAATTTTTCTCATAATTTATAAGTTTATTTTTTCCTCGTGGTAAAGGTAAAAAAAATAAAAAACCCCACCAAAGTGGTGGGGGAAACAGCTGTATAGCCATTTATCTGAAATCAAGTTTTATATTCTTATAGACAGCAGCTCTTGCCCTAAACTATGAATGGCATTTTGAATTTTCATAGCTTGCTCAACAGATGCCGCTGCTAAACCTGTTTTGTATTGTCTTGCCAAAGACTCATTTATCCCGGCTTTTTTAGCAATAGCAGAAATTTTAATCTCCTTGACAAGGTTAAACATAGAAGATAAGTCCATCTGATAAAGAAATACTATATCTGAATAATTATCTGCATAGTCTTCTCCAAGTTCTTTAGCTAATTCTAAATTATCAGCAAAAGCCTCTTCAAAATTAGCTTTTAATTCTTCAAAAGAAGACCCAAAAGAACTGACAACTCCTTCGTAATTTTGAGAAGTTCCCCAGTAGACATCTTCGTGTTTTTCTACAAAAACAATAATTTCTTTAGCCATAATAATTTAATGTTATAATTAAGTTCATTAACAGGAGGGCTATTTAAGCCCTGCCTGTTTCAAAATGGATTTTACAGTTTTGATTGGTGTATCCTTTTCAGGATGCGGAATCGTAACTAATCCTTTTTTGACTGGATGTTTGAAGTGATGATGACTACCTTTAACTCTTACAAGATACCAACCATCTGCTTCAATCATCTTGATTAATGAACTTGATTTCATAATGCAAATATATATAACATTTTTGTTATATGCAAGTTTTTTATAACATTTTTGTTATATTTTTTTTAGCAAATTTTATCTAGGTCTTTCCAATCGTCTGTGGACACTTTGAGATGCTGCGGGTTCTTTAGATTGAAAGACACTTCTGCTCCAAAAATACCAACGCCCTCCAGCTCAATAGGTCTAACTTCTACAGAGTTTTTAATTAGGGAATTGTAGAGCAGGTGTCCGTTTGTATTACTATCTAGTTTGATACGAGCAACTACTCTAAGGGCAAGTTCTTCGGCTTGGTCTATCCGTTCGTACTGTTTTTCGTAATCATCTGGAGGTACATTGTTGTAGAGGATACCAAAGCTCACTCTTCGTACAGCGGTAGATGCCATTGCTTCTCCTTCTATACCTAAGCTGTAACCAAACAGGGCTAAGCAGGGCGATTTTAAACCTTTAGAACTTTGCTCTTTATTATGCAGCTCACGGCTGAAATAACCAGAAAAATCGTTTAAGAAATTAGACTGCTCCACCAGGTTCTGGAAGTATTTTTTTAGCTTGAGATAAGAGTTACTTTTGTGCATCTTGTTTTAGTTTATGTATTCGTTTGGATTCTCTAAAAGCATTAAGAAAGTCGTAAATAAGCGTAGATTGGCAATCTTTGAGATTACCTAATAATCTAAGTTCATCAGCCGCCATCATCACCACAACCTGGGAGAAAGGTGTATAGGGTTCTTTAGTTCTAAATACAGGTTTCAGAGGGTCTTGTTCTTTGGCTTTCTTTGGGAAGATATCGGGGTAAGTATCCGTTATATACATTCGCACGGCTGAAAATATAAAAACAATTCTCTGGGCTTCTTTTAGTGAGATTTTGTCTGTTATATCTGCAATTTCATTTAATCTGAGTTTACTGAACCCCGTTTTAAATCGATACAAACAGGCTACTAGTTGTCTTAGGATTTTTTCTTCTTTTTTCTCTGAATACCTATGGAGTAAGGTATCACAAATGGAGAATTGCTCTATGGTAATATCTCCCAATCTAGTGGCAGGTTCTACAAGACCTTTAATTTTTGGGAAACTATAAATATTTGGCTTATCAAAGATAAACTGAGTTGCTTCATCAAATGCAGAGATAGGGTAGTGGAGTAGAATCCACCTCATTATTAAATAGCTCCAAAAGCTATTGTTTTTGCATAATAAAATTTGGATTATTTTAATGTAAGCCTCTGTGAAATTCTTACTTTTAACCCCATTTATAATGTTTATTATTTCCCTTTGCTGAAAGTCTGATAATTCAGACCAAGAGCTAGGCACAACCACTTTCATAATTTTTTTATGCAAAGTTATGCCCACCTTTTTGCGAGAAAAAGGACAAAAAAAACCGCTAGAACTTTGTAAATTCTAGCGGTTTTTTCAATTAAAAAAGTTTTTTAATATCTATATTTAAAATCCGACACCATTCTTTTAGGCGTTCCACAGTTATTTTAGTTTGGTTGGTTTTGTAACGACTTATTGTCGTTTCTTTAGTTTTTAAAATTACAGCTAATTCTTTTGCAGTCTTACCGCTTATTAGAATTAGTTTTTCTACTTCATTCATTAGTTGAGTATTGATGTTGAACTTTCGCCTATATTTTTATCCTCCCAATCAAAGTAATCGGTTAGAAATTTCCAAGCATTCTCTATTACTTCATGCTCATCGAGCTCTAATAGCTTGCAATTATTTTGAGTGAAAGCCACGCCCCATCTTTCATTCTTATATGTTTTTTCATCGACTAATCTCAAGCCGTGAGCCTTAATTTGATTGAGGTTTATAAATTCTATTAGTGATAAGGCTTTCACGCAATAGACCTAAAGTCTATTATCATTTGGAGAACCGTCTTTTATTGGCAGTTCAGCCAGTAGAAATTCTGGTGTTTTGTGGTCAAATAAATAACTCATATATTTGTGCTTTAATTGTTGTGCAACTGCACACCTTTAATTTTCTATTAAGCCCCAATTAAGGGGCTTTTTGTCTTTAGTTTCTAAAGATTTCTGTGATCTAGCCTAAAAGTTACCATATTAGAAGAACCTCTATTTACTATTCTTTTACCTGAAGCAATTAAGTCTAAAACAATATCTTTGTCTTTCTCTAATACTTCTAGCTCAACTTTACCCCATCTTTCTGTTCTGTAAGTGTGTGATACACCATTGTTTTTTAAAAAGATTACTAAATCAACTTCTGTTGCTCTTTCAATTTTGTTGTCTTTAATAATTGTAAATACTTTCATAATTTCTAAAATTTAATTGTTGTTACCTTTAATTTTCTTATGCAAATATAAGACGAATTTTTTAAATAAACAAATTTGTAAATTATTTTTAACAAATTTTAACAATTAAAAAGAAAAAGCAACGATGAATATTTTGTTATTAGGCTTGGGATAAGAAAGAAATAACCACCGCTAGGGTGGTTTTGTTTTTACTTGCATTTGACGATATTAAAAACTTACATATTCTGTCTTTTGCCTATTATATAACCCTTGCAAATCTGCAATAGACTTACCAAAAGTTTTTTGAAAGTGTGGAGGGTCAGTAAATCTCCAATCGCCGCCCCAAGTCCAACCATAGCGTTTAAATATAGCTACAATTTCTTGCCAATCTGCTATTTTATCATTATCAAAGTCGGCTTTTGTGTCCCACACGGCTGTTTCGTAAGTTCCGTTATTGTCTTTATCTACTAATAAGCAAATATCAATAGCCAATCCGTAATTATGGTAAGACTGCCCACCTCTTGCATTAGTTACTCGTTTTCCTTTTTTTGTTCTACCTATTGCGTATAGGTCGTTTTGTTCTTGGAAAGTTCGGAGCGTATGAGTAAATCTACAAATAGCATTCCCTGTAAGAGCCTCGCAAATTTCCTTATAAATAGCTTTAGCTTCTTCCCTTAATTTCGGGTGCAAAAGTTCAATTCTTTGTAGTGTGATTTTATCCATTATGATTTATTTAATTTGTAAAACAAGACTTAACAGCATACATACAAGCCGTTTCTATTTCCGTTTGTGCAATGGAAATTAATCTATGCTTTTCTCCACTTGATTTTTCAGCGTGTGAGCCATGCTCTCTCATTCCTTCAAGCAAGTCTATTAACTCAGCAGATTTATTTTTAATTATATCTACCAATTCATTTTTAGAAGGATTAAATTCTGCCCCTACTCTTTTTTGTCCTAAAGTTTTTGTATTCATATTTTATTTATTATATTTTTAATCTTGATTTAATAGCGTATTTTGAAAATTCCCAAATAAGGATTATTGAAATACCAATAAGTCCATAAAGCCATAGAGGTATATTTTTTCGGTCTGTTTTTAAATACT
>JAFELW010000005.1:0-230867 GCA_037861325.1 Riemerella anatipestifer | reverse complement strand
TATTAGGGGTATTGTTTGGCTTACTGTTTGCCAAATTTTTACCCAAATCTCCTGCTAGCATCTTGGTACTATTACCTTCTTCATCTAAAAGAAGAGCATACTTAAATGATGTGTTAGATTGGGTTATGGTAGAGGTGGGCTTTTTTATGAAAGAAGCATCCGTTTGTTCTTTTGTATAGGTGGTACCTACTTTTCCATTTTCGTCTATGGTGGCTATGTTAGTAGGTAATTCTCCTACATCTAATGCTTTTTTTAATTTCTCCTTATTTGTAGAGTTGATGTTGGAGCCATCTATTTTTACAAAAAGACTAGAAAATTCTGGATCGTTAGGGTTTAGAGCATCTTCATCTACTAATATGTTCCCATTATAGAATAGAACAGGATCATTGTCTGCAAATTCTTGTTCAAAAGTAAGCTCATAGCCTTTTTTTTCACTATCATCTACATATACTCCCGTAAAGTATAATGGGTTGCATTTGCTTCCATAAATTCTTTTATACTCCGAATTGCAGGTTTTACTTACAATTACAAAACCTTGATTAGTATTATTCTTTACAAACTCGTTTATTTCTATTTCGTCTCCTGGATAATGCCCCGTAATTTTCTTCTTCCATCCTCTGCTATCTACATCACCTTCAGTATCTCTATTATGAGTCTGTGTAGATGGTGTTAAATATAAAACATGAAATCTACGACCGTCTGCTATTACAATATTACCCTCCGTGATAACCCCTTTAGGATTAGCCGTTGGCATAGATATTATATCTTCTACATAAAGAAGATAAAGTTCTGATTTAGGAGTGGGTAGTCCTGCGTTTTTATTTGGTTTGGTAGCATTAAGTCTAAAATTAGCCATTTGCAAAATTTTGGACCAAAAGTAAACCTGTATTTATTTTTTTCGTGCCAAACTATTTTATCTGAAAAAAAGCTCCCCTATTCTCTCATTATTGAAGTGCTTATGTAAAGCTCCTTTTTTTTTAAATGAATAGTAATAGTGTCGTAATATTTTTTCATCATAACCGTATTCGGAAAGCTCATAATCTTCTATAAATTTCCAAATAGCAGCTTTTATTTTAGCTGGAGATGATGACCCTGCACAATAACCCTTTACAAAAAAATAAAAACAGGATTTAAAACTAGAGTCTAAAAATTTGTAGAACGAGTCCAACTCATCAAAAGATAAGTCTACTCTATATTCAGCAGAGGAATGAAACTCCATCAGCTCTGCCGAAAAGGCTTTTTTTGAGCCTAACTTTTTGGTATATATTGTCAGGCAATAATTTTTCACCTTATAGCTTGGCAATATCCCATTTCTTATAAACCTCCCCAATGACGAGTTGGGGTTTATAATTATCCTACTAAAGCTCTCCGTATAAGACAATACTTCTGCATCTCCTAATTCTTTGATAATAAAAGGGATTAAATAGCCTGGTACTTCTATAGGATAAAGTTGTATCATGGTATTTTTAAGGTTTGTATTGATGTTTTTATGATTGTTTTTTTTAAATCTCCTTCTATATTAAATACTAAAGGCGTATTCATAAACACATCATTGTTGTGTAAAACAATGCTCCTTCCCGAATGAGTAGTGGCACAGATAGCTCCATAACTACTGAACTTATCCATTTCTTCTATGCTAGGCGTTCCAGGAATAGAATAGGTTATTTGTGTTTCATAATAAATTCCAGATGCAGCTTGTTTTCTTTCTATAGCCATGTGTGCCGTACCTGGTGTAAAATAAGTATCAGATATAGAATTACTTAATAACAAAATCTCATTTACTGAGTTTTCTACTTTTAACATACTTATTGGTATGAGCTTTAGCTGACATAAGTATTCAAATTGCCCTTTCATTTTTTAACAAAAATACAAAAAATTTTTACTCGGTTTAAAATTTTTAAACCGAGTAAATAAAAAAATAGTTGATATTATACATCTGAGCCGTAGCTCTCTAAAGGACAATTTGGCGGAATATCTACTCCTGTATATCCTTTTATTCTACTGGAGTTTCTCAAAATCATAAAGCTTTTTTGATGAGCTTCATCAAGATCTTTTTCTATTTCATCAAACCTTGTACATATAAGTACAAAATCCGTGTTACCACCTACTTCTTGAAATTCTTTTGCGAACCTGCAATCATCGCAGGATTCTATCACGGTTTCTATTTTTTTCATAACTGTTGTTTTAATTTTTCTCTAAGCTCCTTGTATCTCTCTAATACTTTCTTTTTATGCTCTTCATAAAGTTGTTTCATATACCGTAGCTCTTCTAGCTTTTCGCGTATTGCTTCTTTATCCATAGTTTTAATTCTCTTAGGGTTGATTTTATTCCCACTTTAATTATTTTTATCTTTTAATTTGCTATTTAGATATTGTTGTTTGTTTTTTAATAAAAGTGTCTAGTTTTTCATTTATTTCTGCACTAAAAACATCTTTATTATTAGTGTATTCGTGAATTTCTTTTAATAGTTCCACAGCTTCAAACCCTAGTTTTATTTCTGGATTGAATTCTAGAGTTTCTTCATTTTCATCAGCACAATTTTCTAATAAAACGGAACAGTTCATTAAAACTCTTTGAAAATGATTTACTGCGATTTTATGGCATAGAACTTTTAAAAATTCTTCTGCATCATCTTTGGGCAATTCTTCTAATCTTTTATATCCTTCCCATTCTAAATTGGAAAAGTCTTTGCCTGAACGAAAATCATTTGATAACCATTCAATTTCATTGAGTAGTAAGTTTAATTTAGATATTTCTTCTTGGGTGGTTTTTGTTACTTTCATAAGTTTCACTTTAATTGTTAAAATTCACTTTCCATTGTACCACGAAATACGAAACACTCGTTTTCGCTATCCCACACTATTTCATCATCTCTTTCAAATGATTTTGTGTGTATATCGTTCAAAGCACTTATACCTATAGGTGTATTATCGTCTGAGCCATATTTCCTATTATTGTAGGCAATATATTCATCAAAATCAGAGATAACTTTTTTAAGTATATCTCTTGATTTTTCGTTGTCGTAAACTTCCATAAATAGGAAATTATCATCTTCATAATATATTTCAGCCAAATCTTCTTTCACAAGTTGATTTAATACTTCTAAGGTAACATTAGGGTTCTCGTAAAATTCTGTTGTTAAAAATTTTTGTTTCATATTTATAAAGTTCTATTGTTAAAAAACCTATTTATAGGTCTTATTTTAAGACCATCTTCGCTTTCTTCAAAATCTGTGTTATGCATTCTATGGTATGCTTCTGACTTTTCGCCAGTATCTACATAATCTTCATCCCAATCTTTAAGTTTATTGTCTATGATTTCTGCAAAATTATCTATCAACCACCCATCTTCATCTATATGCTCTGCGAATATATTGTACAAATATTCTCCCCATATTGATTTCACACCTTCATCACTCATTTTAAAAGTGCGTTCATCATCAATAAGCAACTTAACTGTATTATCATTTCTAAAAGTATCATTTGGCTTTAAAATAACTTTTGATAATAAGCGTTCGCAAGATTCTTCAGAATTGTATACACCACGCTCATAAATACTTGCAGTTCTTATATTTTCTTTTAAATCAATAATTGTATATGAGCAGAAATATTCTAATCTCTTATTACTATCGTAGATCATTTTTACTCTTTCTATTCCATTACGAATAAAATCGTAATCTACTCCATTGTCTAGTCTCCTAGAACAAACGGCATATCTTTCGGAAATTGCCATAACTTTCATCGGTAAATCTTCTCCAATGAAATAAACTTTTTGATTTTTTTGTAGTTTCATAATCGTATTTTTATTATTCAATTTTTTCTAAAATATTTTCATAAATCCAAGCATACTGTGACGGCTTAGGTTTATGGTACCAAATATCTGTGTGCTTCAATATGTATTCTTTCATTTCGTCATACTTCTTAGGTAGATAGCAATCAGCTATATCGGCTAACTGCTTTGTTGTATATTTATCTCCAAAATAACAGTGTCCTACCAAACGCCCACCAGCATAGATGCCAAATAGATATTCTTTAGTCTTTTCACTATAAATCTGCATAACCTCTAAACCTTCAAAAAACTCACAGAAAAACATTGGATCAAACTCAATCAATTTAGGAGCTTTGCCTAGTAAGTTTTTTACGGCTATTTTATTATCGTGTTCTATATTGTGCTTTGGAAACATTTTTTTATTTTTTTATTTAGGTGGGTCATTTTAGAATTTATTTTTCCAACATTCCAACATTTCTGTATTTCAGACAATTACATTAAAATATACCTCTATTTCTGTTGGAAACTGTTGGAAACCTAAAATCATTTCCAACAACTTCCAACAACTTCCAACAACTTTCCAACATTACTTTTATACTTAAATTACTCTTTTATAATAAATTAAAGGCTGTTGGAAATGTTGGAAAATATTTTTGCCGTTTGGGGCATTCGCCTTTAAAAAAGAGTAAAAAAATATCAAAATTCAGGCTTCTCAGAACTTTCCTCTATAGACCCTGGGGAATTGGGGGTTGCAGGGGGGTAATATAAATTATCAATTCCTGTTGATTTTTTATATTGTTCTTCTTGTTGAATATTCAAAGCAAATAGGATAGAGTCCTTATTCTCTAGTTTATTCAAATCTACTGTATAGGCAGAAGTATTGATATTATTTCCAAATCTGTAGGATTTAACCTCTCCTGCAAAACTACCAGACTCTCGTAGCTTCTCCCTCAATGTTCCCTTAGCAGGACACGACTCTGAAAAACGAGGGAACCACTCCGTCTGGATACGGTTATAGACCTCAGTAAATCTAAGATAGAGTTTGTTATCTGCCACCTCAAGATGAACCCCACGCTGAAGCCTACTCAGTTCTGTACCATACAAACAAGCTACAAACACATCCCAGAACTTAGCCATTACATTCGCATTATCAAGTTTTGTTTTAAGGTTACTTGCCCAGGTATCAAATATTTCTAACATATCTTGAGTTGTGAAAGGAAACACAAAATCATTCGTATCTTTCAATAACTCGTGTGTGGCTCCTAATATGGAGTAATTGGTAATGATACGGTCAATCATGCCCTTAAACGCAGGTCTTGCGGATATGATTTTTTTGTACATATAAAACTTATCTGCAAACTTTTGCTCAAATAAAGGGCGGTACCAAATGCACTTTTCCATATAAGCCGTTATGTTATCCGTAGTCATATTCTCTAGTTTTTCAAACTCTTTTTTTTCCTCTAATGAGAATTGGTTTTTTATCATTTCTCCGTACAACAATCTAGTAAGCACTGCATCATCTGTTGGGGATTGGTTCCCTGTAACAATAGCTGCACAAAGTATAGGGGAAGAATCGGTACTTACCATAGAGTCTAAGGTAGCTCTTTTATAAGAACCTCTATCCCATAGCCCTTTAAGCATTCCATCTATATCACCATCACCATTGGTATATTCAGATAGATGTACAAGCATATTAGAAAACTCTCCAAAAGCACGAAGTTTAGCTTTACCTGTACTTTGTTTATTTTCTAAGTTGATGAAATCCGTTTTGGCTATACCGAACATTTTTTTCAGACAACCGTAAAGCTCATCTTTACCTGTAGAAGGTGGTCCGTATAAAAACATTATAGGAAAGCCTTTTGCAACACTCACAATAATGTCTTGATGGGCAGATGCAAAGGCAAACAGCATACCTATGACCCCATAGTCTCTGTGTACCTTAACCATTTGTGCCAAATAATCTACCATAGGTACAGACCATGACTTAAGCTGCACCCGCTTTTGTTGCATGAATTTATAGGGATTAGCTCTATAAATTTCGTTTGCTGAAGGCACATAGTAAGAATGACCATCAAAATGGAAAATACCATTTTTATCAATCGGTATGCTTGACTGCCCTGGTATGGTAACCGAGTTGTTCCAAGCATAAAAGCCTTCAGCATTCCAGCCTAAAACATCTACACGCCTACCCACGCCCATATTATCATAGAGATAAGCGGTTAATTTATCCAACTCTTTTTGATTTCCATTCCATTGGAAATTGCCTTGATTGGCACATTGTTTTTTAAAATCCAAAGGCGTGGTAAGAGCATCTGCCCTTACATCAAAAATCCTTTCGTCTCCGTGTATATTAGAAACTCTGAGAAGTTTTGCCGCAAACTTTTCATCGTTCATATGTTGGAGAATTTCAATAGAAAAGTTACTGATACTTTTAAATGTTAATGGATACTCATAACCATCTTGAATGAAAATCTGATTATTGGAGATAAACAGCTGATATTTCTCTATAATTGGAATTAACTGCTCTATTGGAGTAGTAACGCCTTTGGGTAAATCATATAAATAATTGTTATCATTATTTACATAAATTACTTCTGCCTCCTTTTCTTTCATCAAATTACGAATAAAAGCAGGTTTTTGCTTTGATTCTTTTATGAGTTGGTCCGTATATATGTTTTTAAGAGTAGTATCTGGTATTTTTGATATTGTTTCCGCTAGGAACTTAATTCCGTTAGCTCTATCTAACTCATCTCCCTCTAGCTTCTCCAAACATAACACTTTGAACCCTGTAATTAAATACTCTTGGAGCGAGTGTAATAAACCTATATCTTCTATTTGTACAGCATATTTTCTGCTATAATCATCTGGGTCTATACCCTCTGGTAATTGGCATACTTCTACTGAAAATCCCTCTATAATTAGCTGAGGAATATATTTGAGCATAGATTTTTTGCCTCCAGTATCTGGGTCTAAACAAAGCGTTATTTTATTTGTTAGTTTTTTCAGCGTTTTAATGTGTACATGCGTTAATGCAGTACCACAAATCCCTACTGAGTTTTCTAGCCCTAATCTATGCCAAGCGATAACATCATTATACCCTTCTAATAGCCAAACTCTCCCTGTTTTCACTATGGCATTTTTAGCAGCATTTAAACCGTATAGAACCTTCTCTTTTCTATACAGCTCTGTTTCTGGAGGATTCATCCACTTAGCAGATTTTTTATCTCCAGTGAGGTCCCTATGAGCAAAACCAATAATGTTATCTTGACTATCAAAGATAGGATAAGTTAAACGATTCCAGATTTTATCATTATTCTTGTCCTTTACTAAACCTAGCTGTTTAGCAGCTTCTACATTACCTGCTTTTTTAAATAACTCGTAGATAAAATTATCTCCAGGAGCATAGCCTATTTGCCACTCCTTTATTACTTCATCTGTATATTCTCTCTTTTGTATTTCTTGCCAAGCTGGGTGGTCTTTTGGAAGCTGATATAAGTTTTCTTGAAATTTCTTGTTTAAGGAAATTAAATATTTCCTCAAATCTTTTTCTTTAGCCCTTTTAGCTCTATACTGGTCTGTGTCGGCTTGGCTTTCGTATTCCATTTGTAAGCCTTGCATTTTAGCCAGTTCTTCTATTGCCTCTGGGTAAGTCATTCTTTTTACCTCCATTAAGAGGCTTACAGCATCTCCAGAGATGCCCGAAGAATAGTCTATATATCTTTGGGTATTTGCCTTAATTTGACAACTAGGCGTTTTTTCCTCCTTGAAAGGAGATAGACACCAGTAGTGTGCTCCTTTTTTCTCTACTCTTATCCCTAATTGCTGAAAAACACTTAATATATCGGTATTAAAGAGGACTTTGTCTATAAATTCTTTTTTGATGTAAGGCATTTTACCAATGTTTTTTGAGTATTGTTTTATTAGTTAGTTTTAGGGCTAACTTTAAGATTAGGTGTTTCATTTTTTAAAGTATTGAAGTTGAACACTTTAATTTTTTGCTTTTTTCTTGTTTTAGCATACGCCTCCACAAAAGCCTTTAGTTCCTTATTCATAGCAGTAATTGAGTTTGGATTACAAAATGAAACTCTTTTAGAAGTATCTTGGCGGCTTTGTTTTCTTCTACACAGCTATCACCATAGATTGTTTTTAGATGTGTCTTTATTTTAACGCCCTTTCTTCTAAGCCTGTAACACGCATTATATTTGCGTTTTGCTTTTTTATCTACCATATTTCTCATTATATATAGCATCTAAAGATTTATGTAGTAAAGTCTTTACATTTTTAACATCTTCAATCATGGATAGTTTATCCATTTTAGATATGATTTTAGATAGCCTAAATAAATCAGGCTCTGTTTTTTGGATACTTATAATATGTTCTAAGTCTTCAGAAGATACCTTATAGATTTTACCCAATTCTATAAGACCCGAAACAGATATAATTTGGTTTTCTTTGTAGTCAAATAAGTTACTTAGCCTTTTTAAAGCCAACTCTATGGGCATTTTCTTTAAGTTAGAACATTCCCATTTATAATTTATGAGGTAAGGTATTGTTTCCATTATTTTTATTTTTAAAATGAAGCCTCCTAAGAGGCTTCGGGATAGTAAATAAGCTCCCGTTCCTAGATAAGCCCTAGGAATACTGCTACTCTGGTCGCTTCTTGTTTAGTTCTTATATTAAGTTTTTCGTATAAGTTGGTACGAAAAACATTAAATGTTCCTAGTGGCATTCCTAGCAGCTCTGCTATGGCTGTGTTCTTCTCTATAGAAGATATTAGTTTTAATGCCTCTAGTTCTAGATGAGAGAGAGATTCTCCCTTATAGGATATGTCTTTACATAAAATACCCTCGCCTTTGCAATGCCCTTTCAGCGGACAGTCTACTACATCAAAATTGGGAGAATTTGTTTTATGACAATAGTCTGGCTCAAAGTTTAAACCCCCAAAACGGCATTTGGCTAGTTTTTGGATTTGCTTCTCTGTGTCATCTGGAAACCAATTTTTCAAAAGCTCTTGAGTTTCAACCTCAGAGTCTATAATATTGTAGATAAAACCTATGGCTTCCGTAGGAAGTTTTGTAAAACATTTAATTTGGCTATTATGTATTGCCATTAGTTTATTTTCTTCTTTATGGAAGAAAATTTCCAAGCTGTCGTCACACATACCTGGGTAAATCATCTGTGTTGAATTCATAGTTTTTATTTTTATTCGTTTATGAGTTGATAAGCATCTTGTGCCACATCGTATAAGGCTCTTATGATTTCTAGATCACCAGACTTTCTCTTGCGTACACCTCTCACTGTAGATGCACTTAAATTTTCTCGCCCCAATTTTTTTATAACTTTACCTGTATAATTTCTAGGTAAATAGTCATCTATGAATTTGAATTTACTCTCAATATTCAAATCAATATTTTTTTTAGGCGATATTTTGTTACCTTTGCGTTGCATTTTGTTCGTTATTGTTTCAGTGCAAATTTAAAAATTTTAAACCCGGTTCAAAATTTTTGTACTGAAAAAAATAACTTATAATATATAAGTTAATGAATATCAGAGGAAAAATTTTAGATTATTGCCATTACAAGCGAATAGACTTAAAGGACTTTGGAGAAAAGTTGGGGCTTAAGAAGTCTAATTTTTCTTCCAAGATGAATGGAAAAAGTAGATTTAATGAGGAAGATTTTGCTCTTATGAGGAAACATTTCCCAGATATAGACCTAAATAATCTGTTTGAGGGAGCTGTTACGGACTCTGTTGCGGATTCATCTACTGAAAATATTACCCATGACAACCACACTAGAAATGAACTTATTAACATATTAAAAAAGATAAATAGCCTCACAAAGGACTTTAAATAGACCCAAATGAGACCAAATTATAACATAATATTATTGATTCCCAACGGTAATGAGAGTACTGGAGGCACCACTATAAAAACCACTCTCGTGCAGAGTGGTTTTTGCGTTATTTATTATATATTTGCGTTATGAAAAATATAGTTTTTATATTCTTTTTGAGCTTGATGACTCTAACACCAGCACAGTCTGCCCAAGAAGAGACAAACACAACAAAGCCTAAATCTTTATATATTAAAGGAAACCTTCTTACTCTACCACTATCCATCATCAATGGAGGGCTAGAGTATCAATTAGCATCCAAATATACCATACAAGGAGATTTCCTTATTTCACCTTGGAAATCTGCATTTGGCAATCATATGCAAATCTATATGGGGCATTTAGAAGGTAGATATTATTTTAAGGAAGCATTTAATGGCTGGTATGTTGGAGCAAATGTTGGAGGCGGAGTTTTTGATATGACCAAATGGAATTACCTTGACACAAAAAAATACCAAAGAGGATTTAATTATATGATAGGTGCTGTAGTTGGATATCAGTATCAATGGAAAGACAAATGGAATATAGACTTTTTCTTAGGTGGAGGAACTTCACAAGGCTTTTATCACGGCTACGAACCAACAGAGGAACCGCCACATTTCTTGAAAAGATATGAGAGCCACTCTGGAAAATGGAATAAAAGTGGAGAATGGATTCCTTACAGAGGCGGTATTATGATTTCATACAAATTAAGATAAAGATATGGATTTTAAAAACCCTAAATTTTACCTCATTGTTATCCTTACATTTATTGTTGTATTTTTAATGAACTACATAGGCAACTCTGATGCTCCAGACCAACTGGAAAGAGCTTTAATGAACGGAGTAGCTGGAGCAATAGGCATTAGCATAGGTCTGTGGATTTGGAACCGAAATAAAAACGACGACACTCACCACAATTTTGATTAGAATTTGATATAAAAAATAGGGAAGCCAATGCTTCCCTATTACTATTTTAATCTTCTAGTTAAGAAATATCTGATACTTATTATACTGCTGAATCTTATACAAAAGCTCTGCATTTATATTGATTTTCTTCTGTATTGATGATAACTCTAGCTCCGTTTCATCGTTAGGATTTTTAAGATAAAAACTTAACTTATGCTCTCCCTGATGAGAGAGTAAATCGTTTTGAAAGAATTCAATATCCGCTCTTCTAATATCAGTAATATCCGCCACAATGGATAGTGATTTTGCATATTTTTCAAAAGCATCTTTAAGGTCTATCACTTCATTTATGTTCACAAAAACCCTACCGTCTTTGGAAATTACCATTTTTATCTTAATAATCACAAACCTTTGTAAAGCCAATTTTTCTCTAAGGCGCATATAATCTCTATCACCTAAACGAAAACCATACGACCCACTGTAATCTTCCAAGGTCAAAAATGCAATTTTTTCGCCACTATTTTTACCATCTCTTATGGTATATTCGGTAATTAGCCCTGCTACTGTATATTCTTTAGCCGCATCATTAATTTTCCTTAATTCTTTCCAAGCCTCTTTCTCGGAGAATAAATTAGGATTGATGCTACTCGCTATACTATCTTTAAAGGCTTCTACTTCATCTAAATTTAAAAAATTAAAACTGCCTTTAGGTTCTACATTCTTAACTTCCTCCTCCATTATTTCGCCATCTTCACCTTCTACTAAATCTAAGTCTACCGCTAAATCTGGTTCATCTTCCGTATCTTCTATTAGAACCGACTCTTTCGGGATAGATTGCAATTCTTCTAAGATTTCATCTTTTTGAGATAAGACTTCTTTTTTACTCAATTCACCTTGTATAAAACGAAACTGATATTTATACTCATCTAACGGGTGAGCTGATAAGTAGAATCCAATAATTTCTTTCTCCTTATTAAGTTTATGCATATTTTGCCACTCCATAGCTGGTGCTATTTTAGGCTGTTCTATTTGTATCTCTTCCGCAAAATCCGCAAAAAGAGAGTTTTCCACCTCATTTTTACTTTCTTGGAAACTTTGCCCATATCTAATGAGCTTTTCTATATTAGTCTTTCCAGAATTATCAATATCAAAATATTGTGCTCTATGGTAGGTATCCACCTCATCAAACGCTCCCGCCATTACCAAACTTTCTACCACTCTTTTATTCACTTGTGATGGCGTTACTCTTTCAAAAAAGTCATAGATATTTTTAAATTTCCCTTTCGCTCTTTCTTGGCTAATCGCTTCACTAGGACCTTCACCAATTCCCTTTATCGCTCCTAAACCAAACCTTATCTGCCCTTTATCATTCACCGAAAACTTATACTGACTTTCATTAACATCTGGTCCTAAAACATCTACACCCATAGCTCTACAATCCTCCATAAACATTGTAATTTGTGCCGTGTTGTTAATGTTATTACTCATTACACTCGCCATATACTCAGCTGGGTAATTCGCCTTTAAAAACGCTGTCTGATAAGCAATAAGCGCATAACAAGTAGAATGCGATTTGTTAAATGCATATTCCGCAAATGCCTTCCAGTCGTTCCAAATTTTATTGAGTTTTTCTTCGTCTAGATTATTCTTTTTACCACCTTCTATAAATTTAGGATACATCTTATTAAGAACATCTATCTGCTTTTTCCCCATAGCCTTCCTCAAAGTATCCGCTTCACCTTTGGTAAAGTTTGCTAATTTTTGAGATAAAAGCATTACCTGCTCCTGATAAACGGTAATCCCATAAGTTTCTTTAAGGTATTCTTCGGTCTCTGGGAGGTCATAAATAATTTCTTCAACACCGTGTTTACGATTGATAAAGTTAGGAATATACTTAATTGGACCAGGACGATACAATGCATTCATCGCAATTAAATCCGCAAAAACAGTAGGCTTTAATTCCCTCATATATTTTTGCATACCAGGGCTTTCGTATTGGAAAATCCCTATGGTTCTTCCCTCTTTAAAAAGTTGATAAGTCTTAGCATCATCTAAAGAAATTTCATCTGGATTGATGTCTATACCATGCCTTTCTTTTACGAGTTTAAGAGCATCTTTAATAATGGTTAAAGTTCTCAACCCTAAAAAGTCCATTTTTAAAAGCCCTGCACTTTCTGCTACCGAGTTATCAAACTGAGAGACCAAAATATCGGCATCTTTAGCCGCTATCGAGATAGGCACCAAATTAGAAATATCTTCAGGTGTAATAATCACCCCACAGGCGTGGATTCCTGTATTTCTAATGCAACCTTCCATTTTTTTTGCCGAATCCAACACAGGGAAACGCTGGTCGTTAGGATTGCCTAAAACGGCCTTCATTTCATCAACCAAAACTTTATCCTCATCTTTAAGTTTATCATATTTAGATAAAGCCTTAGCAATATTCATTCCCGGTACAGAAGGTACAAGTTTCGCAATATTATTAGTTTCTGGAATAGGCACATCTAGCACCCTCCCCGCATCTTTAATCGCCGATTTACCTCCCAAAACGGAGTAGGTAATAATCTGTGCTACATTAGATTTGCCGTATTTATCAATAACCCATTTAATGATTCTATCCCGTCCTTCATCATCAAAATCAATATCAATATCGGGCATTGAAATTCTTTCAGGATTTAAAAAACGCTCAAAAAGGAGGTCGTATTTTATAGGGTCTACATTGGTAATCCCAATACAATAAGCCACCGCCGAACCTGCCGCCGAACCCCTACCAGGACCTACCCATACCCCCATCTTTCTAGCCTCATTACAAAAATCTTGAACAATCAAGAAATACCCAGGATAGCCTGTATTAGCAATAATTTCTAGCTCAAAGTCTAACCTTTCTCTTATATCATCAGTAATTTCATCATAACGCTTCCTAGCACCTTCATAGGTAAGGTGTCGCAGATAGGCATTTTCTCCCCTTTTGCCACCGTCTTTCAAATCTTCCTCAGATTGAAACTCTTCCGGAATATCAAATTTAGGCAATAAAACATCTCTCTTTAGAGTATAAGGTTCAAATTTTGACAACAGCTCTGTATAAGCCTCAAAAGCGTCTGGATACTGCCTAAAGCACTGCTTGAGTTCCTCCGCATCTTTGATATAAAACTCTTGCGATCTTAATCCTTTCCTCTTACCAAAGCCCTTCCCTATTGGCGTAGATAGTTTTTCGCCATCTTTGATACAACTTACAATATCTTGAATATTAGCGTCAGATTTATCGGTATAAAAAGTTTCATTTTGGGCTAAAATTTTCACATCGTATCTATCTGCAAAATCTAGCAAAACCTCATTTAAATGCTCCTCTTCTTGCAAACCGTGATTTTGAAGCTGAACATAAAAATCCTCACCGAAAGTTTCCTTCCACCACTTAAATCGTTCTTCTCCTTTTTGCTCACCAAAATTCAAAATAGCATCTGGAATATCTCCATAAATACCAGATGTTACCGCAATAACATCGTCTTTATATTGTGCCACCATTTCCCTAGACACCCTAGGTACACCAAAATAAAAACCATTAACATATCCTAAACTAGACAACTTCGCTAAATTTTTATAACCATTAAAATTTTTAGCGAGAAGCACAACATTGGTTCTTCTATCGGGGTCGTCTTTAGTAAATTGTTTTTGCTCTGGACGGTCAGAAATATAGAATTCGCAGCCCAGTACCGCCATAAGTTCTTTAGATTCTGGAGCATTTTCATTGAAATCTGCACCCTCTTCTTCCGCTTTTTGTTTATTAGCTAAATATTCTTGGTGGGCTTTTTTAACGCCAGAATTGTATTTTTCTACATCAGAAACAAATTTGAAAGCCCCCATCATATTACCCAAATCTACCATACCAACAGCAGGAAACTGATTACTTTTAGCCTTATCAATTAAATCTCCTATGGAGGTGGTAGATTGCAAAGATGAAAAGATACTATGATTATGGAAATTGAAATAATCACCGAGTTCAATCTCACTAATATCACCAAAATCGGTTCTTTTTTTCTTTTTATTAAAATCCTCTACTTGCCTCCTGATAACAATCGCAAACGGACGAATAGGATTAGGATGTTTTGCTTGATAAACCTTAAGCTGCTCTTCCGAAATTTTAAGCGTTTCCGCAGGAATAATCCCAACACGCATCATTTCAAAAAAGACTTGCGCCGTGGCATTTACATCGGCAGCAGCGTTGTGAGCTTCATCAAATTTTTCACCATAGAGTTTTTCGTAAAGCTCTTCCAATTTAGGTGGTTTATACTTTCCATTCCTACCTCCTCCAAGCTGACAGTAGTCTGTCCCAAGTGCCATAGTATCGGCAGATGGAATTTTTTCTAACACATTCTCTATGGACTTTCTATAAAATTCCGCACCCACAATATTATAATCAAACTCAATATTGTGTCCAGCGACTATCTTTGTTTTTTTAAGAACCTCTTTAAATTCTTCTAAAATTTCCACCAAATCTCGTCCCTGCTCGTGAGCCATTTTAGTAGAAATCCCATGTATCCTAGTAGCATTGAACGGAATATCATAACCCTCGGGCTTGATGATATAATCTTGATTTTCCACTAAATTACCCTCTTCATCGTGCAACTGCCAAGCAATCTGCACCATTCTCGGCCAGTTATCCGAATCTGATAATGGAGCATTAAAATTCTTTGGTAATCCCGTAGTTTCCGTGTCAAAAATAAGATACATACACCTTTGATTTTAGAGCGTAAAAATAGAGAAAATAAAATAAAAATAGAGTATCGAAATAGGTCTAAAAAAGGATTTTAAAAACTAAAAAGACCCTACTTCAAATACTTCTTGTGGGATACAAAAAAAAACACTAAATTTGCAACCTCATACATAATAATCATTAAATAATATTGGAATGTATTTAACTAAAGAAAAAAAGGCAGAAATCTTCGCAAAGCACGGAAAATCTGCACAGGACACAGGTAGTGCAGAAGGGCAAATTGCTCTTTTCACTTACAGAATTAACCACCTATCTCAGCACTTAAAGTCTAATCATAAAGATTTTGCTACTGAGAAATCACTTGTTAAAATGGTAGGTAAAAGAAAGAGATTATTAGATTATCTTAAAAACAAAGATATCGAAAGATATAGAGCAATTATTGCTGAACTAGGATTAAGAAAATAATCAGTCTAAAAAGACATCAGAAGCAACTCAAATAAGAGTTGCTTTTGTTTTTTTAATATAACTAAACTTGTTTAAAGTTTATTAATCTTAGTCTATAAAAAAGTATTAACTTTGCAAACAAGACAGTTAAAAGAATATTAACCATATCTGCCTAAAGAAGTAACGCAGATAAACATTGGAGACAACGCTCCAATACATTAACATTTTAATTTTTATGAATGCACCACAAGCAATCACCGAAACTATTCTGCTGAAAGACGGCAGAGAAATCACTATTGAAACAGGTAAATTAGCTAAACAAGCTGATGGAGCCGTAGTTGTAAAAATGGGAGGCACTATGCTACTAGCAACAGTAGTAGCCGCTAAAGAAGCTAATCCTGGCGTAGATTTCTTGCCTCTTACTGTAGATTATAGAGAAAAATTTGGAGCTGCAGGAAGAATCCCAGGTAACTTTTTCAGAAGAGAAGCTAAACCTTCTGACGATGAAGTTCTTACAATGCGTCTAGTAGATAGAGTTATCAGACCATTATTCCCTAGCGATTTCCATGCGGAGGTTCAAGTAATGATTTCTCTTATCTCTTACGACGAAAAAGTAATGCCAGACTCATTAGCTGGTCTTGCTGCATCAGCCGCTATTGCGATTACAGATATTCCTTTCAACGGACCATTTTCGGAAGTTAGAGTCATCAAAAAAGACGGCGTTCTTAGCATCAATCCTAGCTGGGAAACTTTACAAAGTGGCGTGGAACTAGATATTATGGTAGGAGCTACCAAGGACTCTATCGTAATGGTAGAAGGTGAAATGGACGAAATTACCGAGCAGGAAATGCTAGAAGCTATTACTTTTGCTCATCAAGAAATTAAAACACAAGTAGAAGCTCAAGAAAGATTGGCTCATAAAGTAGGCAAAGCCTTCCCAAAAAGAGAATATTGCCACGAAACCCACGATGAAGAATTAAAAAAACAAATCTGGGATTACGCTTACCAAAAGTATTACGACATCGCTAAAAACCCTAGCGCAAAAGAAGAAAGAGGAGACAAGTTCTCAGCAGTAGTAGAGGAATTTTTAGCACAATATACAGAAGAAGAATTAGAAGAAAAAGGTGCTTTAGCTAAAGTTTACTTCCACGATGTACAAAAAGAAGCTGTACGCCAACTTATCTTAAACGAAAATATCCGTTTAGACGGAAGAAATAATCAACAAATCCGTCCTATTTGGAGTGAAGTAGATTACCTTCCTGCCGCACACGGCTCTTCTGTATTTACTAGAGGCGAAACTCAATCGCTTACTACGGTTACTTTAGGCTCTCTTATGGACGCTAACAGAATTGACAGCGTTATCACTCAACACGACGAAAGATTTTATCTACACTATAACTTCCCTCCATTCTCAACAGGTGAAGCTAGACCGCTTAGAGGTACTTCCAGAAGAGAAGTTGGACACGGTAACTTAGCTCAAAGAGCTTTAAAAGTGATGATTCCAGAAGAAACGCCATATACTATTCGTATTGTTTCAGACATTTTAGAATCTAATGGTTCATCTTCTATGGCTACGGTATGTGCTGGTACACTAGCTCTTATGGACGCAGGTATCCCGATGAGAAAACCTGTTTCTGGTATCGCTATGGGACTTATTACCGATAAAGAGTCTGGAAAATGGACGGTATTATCTGACATCTTAGGCGACGAAGACCATCTAGGAGATATGGACTTTAAAGTAACTGGTACAGAAAACGGTATTACTGCTTGCCAAATGGACATTAAAATCCAAGGGCTTACGATGGATATTATGGAGCAAGCTCTAATGCAAGCTAAAAACGGAAGACTTCATATCCTTGGAGAAATGCTTAAAACAATTTCTGAACCTAGAGCAGATGTTAAACCTCACGCACCTAAGATGGTAATGATGGAAATCCCTAAAGACTTCATTGGTGCTGTAATAGGACCTAGTGGTAAGGTAATCCAGCAGATGCAAAAAGAAACAGGCACTGTAATTACCATAGAGGAAAAGGGTGAAATAGGCTACATAGAAATATCTGGAACTGATAGAGAAAAGATAAATGCAGCTATCGCTCAAATCAACGAAATCACTTTCATTCCAATAGTTGGAGAAGTTTACCAGGGTAAAGTAGTAAAAGTGATGGATTTTGGTGCTTTCGTTCAGCTAGCTAAAGGTACAGAGGGACTTTTACACATTTCGGAGATTGATTGGAAGAGAACCGACAAAGTACCTTACAAAGAAGGAGATGTGGTAGAAGTGAAATTTATGGGATACGATGACCGTAAGAAAATGAAACTTTCTAGAAAAGTACTTCTTCCTAAACCTCCAAGAGAAGAGAAATCTAAATAAAAATACATCTAAAAAACGGTTGCTCTAGGGCAGCCGTTTTTCGTTTAAAAAAGGCTATTTTAAGAGTATTTTAACCACATAAAATAAAAACTCTAATTCTATAAGTGTATATTTGCATTAAAAATTAGAGCGAATGTTTTCAAAAATTATTGTTCATAAAGTAGGAAATAAAATCAATCAGGAAAATCTGTTTTTATCTTCGCAATGTTTGGAGCTAGAAGATGATATGAAAGAGCAATTAGAAGAGTTTTTTTTAAAGGCTTTTAAATCCGAAGAGCAATTTCAGTTTTATAGTGATACTTATCTTTCTAACAACCCGGTATACAGTTCTATTTCGGAAATTTTTGAAGACCCTGCAAAATTTCAGTGGGAATCCGAAAATATAGCAAAACACCTCTACGAAATTACTGAAAACCCTCGTGTACAAAGTGGCGAACTCTTTATTGTTTATTTTGAAGGCGAAGAAACCGATGCAGGAAAAATAGACTCCATCGGGATTTTTAAAACAGAACGCAAAGAACCTTTCCTTAAAATAAATGCTAACGAAGACGATGACTACCTCATTGAAAAAGACTACGGTATCGGACTTTCTAAACTAGACAAAGGAGCCATTATCTACAACAATAATAAAGAATTAGGCTATGTAGTTTCTGTAGTGGATAACAACAAAAATGGAGATTTGTACTATTGGTTTGAAGATTTTTTAAAGGTAAGACAAAGAGAAGACGACTATTTTCACACGCAAGAAACGCTTTCCGTCTACAAAGATTACATTACCAAACAACTGCCTCAAGAGTTTGAAGTAACTAAAGCAGACCAAGCCGATTTCCTTAACAAATCCATCAATTTCTTTAAAGAAAAGGAGCAATTTGATTTTGAAGAATTCAGTCAAGAAGTATTGCAAGACGAAAACATTGTGGAGAGTTTTATCAACTTTAAAACCGACTATGAGCAAGACACCCAAATGTCTATTTCCGAAGCTTTCCCTATCAATCCTACCGCTGTAAAAAAACAGCAAAGACACTTTAAAAGTGTGATAAAACTGGATAAAAACTTCCATATCTATGTACACGGCGACCGTAAAATGATAGAAACGGGGCAAGATGAAAAGGGGAAATTCTACCGCCTTTACTTTGAGGAAGAACAATAAGCCTCTTTATTTTTTGGCTATAAAAACTAATAGTTGTAAATTTGGGAACTATCAAAAAGAACAAATTATAAATCAAAAATAAAAATATTATGAAAGTTACCGTAGTAGGAGCAGGAGCTGTAGGAGCTAGCTGTGCTGAGTATATCGCAATGAAAAACTTCTGTTCAGAAGTTGTATTAGTAGACATCAAAGAAGGTTTTGCAGAGGGTAAAGCAATGGATTTGATGCAGACCGCATCACTTAATGGTTTTGACACTAAAATCACAGGCTCTACTTCTGACTATTCTAAAACAGCTGGGTCTCAAGTAGCTGTAATCACTTCTGGTATTCCTAGAAAACCAGGTATGACGAGAGAAGAACTTATCGGCATCAATGCTGGTATCGTTAAAGAAGTTACAGAAAACTTAATTAAGCACTCTCCTAATGTAATTATTATCGTAGTATCTAACCCTATGGATACTATGGCTTACCTTGTTCACAAAACTTCTGGTCTTCCTAAAGAGAGAATCATCGGTATGGGTGGTGCTTTGGATAGTGCTAGATTCAAATACAGATTGGCAGAAGCCCTAGAATGCCCTATCTCTGATGTAGACGGTATGGTTATCGCAGCTCACTCTGACACAGGTATGCTTCCTCTAATAAGTAAAGCGACAAGAAACGGAGTATCTGTTTCTGAATTTTTAAACGAAGAAAAACAAAACTATGTAGTAGAAGAAACTAAAGTAGGTGGTGCTACCCTTACTAAATTATTAGGAACTTCTGCTTGGTATGCACCAGGAGCGGCAGTATCTACCATTGTTCAAGCTATTGCTTGCGACCAGAAAAAAATGATTCCGTGTTCTGTAATGCTTAACGGAGAATACGGACAAAACGACATCTGCCTAGGTGTACCTGTAATTATTGGTAAAAACGGTATTGAAAAAATCGTGGAAATATCTTTAACAGATGCTGAAAAAGAAAAATTCGCTACTGCGGCTAATGCAGTAAGAGAAATCAATGGTGATTTAAAATTCTAAATTCCATAATATAAATTTTCTTGATATAAGGATTGAAGTTCTGGTAATTTCAATCCTTGTATTTTTTGTATGAGTAGGTATTTTAGCGTAATTTTGAGGCAGAATAGATTACACAATGCCTCTGTTACCCGAACATATCACTAAACTACTCTATGATACACTTGCCCATTTCTGGGGTTATCGAGAGTTTAGAGAACCGCAGGAAGAAATTATCAGCTCTATCATTATGGGGCAGGATACTTTTGCTCTCTTGCCTACAGGAGGCGGAAAATCTTTGTGCTATCAGCTCCCGGCATTAGTTTTAGAAGGTACTTGCATTGTGGTTTCTCCACTTTTGGCTCTGATGAAAGACCAAGTATATCAACTAAAAAGCAAAGGGATAGAAGCCGAATATTTGAGTTCAGAGTTAGACGAAGCCCAAGCAGAACAAATCTATTCACTTTGTATTGAGGGAACTACCAAAATACTATTTGTATCTCCCGAAAGGCTTACCAACAGTCTTTTTCTTCAAAAAATAGAAGAAATTAAAGTGTCTTTTTTAGCGGTGGACGAAGCCCATTGTATCTCCGAGTGGGGACAAGACTTTCGCCCAAGCTACCAAAACATCTATAAATTTAGAAAAGACCGACTGAAAGATTTGCCCGTTTTAGCTCTTACGGCTACGGCTACTCCGAAGGTATTGGAGGATATTAAATCTAAACTCAATCTGAAAACACCACAAATCTTCCAAAAGAGTTTTGAACGGACAAATATTAAAATACACACAGAAGAGTGTTCCGACAAATATTCTAGAATTTTAAATTTGGTAAAAAACCACCCTTATTCGGGAATTATATACGCTTCTACGAGAAAGGAAACTCAACAACTCACAGAATTCCTGCAGCACAACGGAATTCCTAATGTTGATTTTTACCACGCTGGACTGCCACTTAAAGAAAAACACCAAAAACAGAATCAGTGGCTACATTCTAACAATGGAGTTCTAGTGGCTACCAATGCTTTTGGTATGGGTATAGACAAAGATGATGTACGATATGTGATACACCTTTCTCCGCCTAATTCGGTAGAAAACTATTACCAAGAAATTGGAAGAGGAGGTAGAGATGGCGAACCAGCCCTCGCCTATCTGCTATGGAACGAGTATGAACTTTCTAATTCTGACGAAATATTCAAACAACAAATTCCTAACAAAGAGAGTTTTAAAAAGGCGATATCTTACCTCTATTCTTTATTTCAGATAGCTGATTTTGAACTTCCTGAACAGACTTTTCAGTTTAATATTAGACAATGGCAACGGGTTACCAAAATACCTTTAGCCTCGCTTAAAAATATTTTGAGTTTCCTGCATAATCAAGAAATCATCTATTATAACAACCTTAAATCTAAATCTAGCATAGAGCTAAACATAGAGGTAGAAGACTTTGAAAGTCTAGCTCCACAAGATGCCTATTTTATAGAAATGTTGTTAAGACATCTATCTGGATTTTCGCATCATAAAGTTAGCTTTAGAGAAGAGCATTTAGCTCATAAAATCAATACTAATCCTACCGAACTAAAAAAACGCCTACTAGAACTTGCCGACAAAGACTATATTAACTATATAGATGGGGCTTTAGCTAGTATTAGATTTCTTATTCCTAGAGATAATGCAAGTTTTGGTGGTAAATGGTGGCATCTTTTTCTAGAAATACAAAAAAACAAAGTTCAGAAATGGGAAGAAATGAAGTTTTTTGTTCAATCCGAAAAGTATTGTAAAATGAAAATGATATTGTCTTATTTCGGAGAGAAAAAGGCTCAAAATTGTGGACAATGTTCGGTTTGTTTATCTCGTAAAACTTCTCTATCTTCAGCCCAAAACCCGATACTTAAAGTTTTAGCAGTAAAACCTTGTACTTTGGAAGAACTTTCGGCACAGATACCACATCTATCGAGAGAAAAGCTATTAGAACAAGTGATTCTTCTGCTAGATACCGATAAAATTAAAATGCTTAACTATAAAACTTATACAATAAACTCATGACAAAACCTTTAAAAGTAGTATTCTTCGGAACACCAGATTTTGCTAAACACAGCTTAGAAGCCATACACCACTCTCAGCACCAAGTAGTGGGTGTGGTTACAGTAGCCGACAAAGCCAGCGGAAGAGGTCAAAAAATAACACCTTCGCCTGTTAAAGAATATGCACTAGAGCAAGGTCTGCCCATCTATCAGCCAGAAAAACTTAGAAATCCTGACTTTCTAGAAGCAATGAAGCAGCTAGAAGCCGATGTTTTCGTAGTAGTGGCGTTCCGTATGATGCCGAAAGTTTTGTTTGAAATTCCTCGTTTGGGTACCTTTAACCTACACGCTTCATTGTTGCCTGATTATAGAGGTGCGGCTCCTATCAATTTCGCTATTATCAATGGAGAAACCACCACAGGCGTTACTACTTTTTTCATCAACGAAAAAATAGATGAAGGTAACATTCTCCTGCAAAAAGAGCTAAGTATTGCTCCTGATGAAGACGCAGGAAGCCTACACGACAGACTTATGACCATAGGTGGCGAACTCATTGTAGAAACCCTAGACGGCTTATCTGCTAATAGTATTACAGAGCAACCTCAACCTATTGTAGCCGAACCTAAAAATGCTTTCAAAATCTTTAAAGAAGACACCAAAATCAATTGGAATGACACAGGAGTGAATCTGCATAACTTTGTACGAGGTCTATCTCCCTACCCTGCTGCTTTTACCAACATCAAAATTGGAGAAGAAGAAAAATCGCTTAAAATTTACACGGGTTATTTTCAACCATCTGAACACTCTCACCAAGCTGGAGAAATTGAAATAACTAAAAATAGTTTTAAAATCTATACTAAAGATGGCATCTATTTCCCTGAAGAACTACAACTGCAAGGCAAAAAAAGAATGCCTGTGAAAGATTTCCTCAACGGTTTTAGAAATTTTGATAATATAAAACTCTCCTTATAATTTTCAATAAACAATATTCAACGCTAAAAATCCTTATTTTTGTAATCTAAAGAATTAGCATTGAAACATACGAATCATTTAATGTTGGTAGATAACCTCTCTCCTCAGCAACCTATAGGTGTGTTTGATTCTGGTGTGGGAGGACTTACCGTGGCCAAAGAAATCAAAAGGCAAATGCCTCACGAAAACATCATCTATTTTGGGGATACCAAACATTTACCTTACGGAGATAAATCTAAAGAAGCCATTGTTAGATTTTCAGAAAAAATAGCCGAGTTTTTGCTAGAGCAAAACTGTAAAGCCATCGTAATCGCTTGTAACTCTGCTACGGCTAACGCCCTGAAAGAAGTTAAAGAATTGGTAGGGAATAGAGCGATTGTTTTTGATGTGGTTAATCCTGTTGCAGAGAAAATAGCTTATGAAATCCATACTAATGTGGGGGTTATTGCAACTAAAGCTACTGTAAATGCAGGGATTTACAAGAAAAGTATCAGACGCTTTAATAAATTTATCAAGGTAGATGAACTAGCCACGCCACTTTTAGTTCCAGCGATAGAAGAAGGTTTTAAAAACCACCCTATTACTCATTCTATTTTGTATCATTATTTAAGTAATAATAAATTAAAAAACATTGAAACACTAATTTTAGGGTGTACGCATTATCCACTATTATTAGAGGAAATTAAGCAATATTATGGTAGCAGAGTAAGAGTGATTGATTCGCCTAGTATTGTGGCTAATTACATTAAAATCTCTTTAGAAAAACATCATTTACTTAATTCTGAACAGAAAGCAACAGAGATGAAGTTTTACCTTTCAGATTTGACTAAAAATTTTGAAAAAATATCTAAAAAGTTTTTTGGGAAGAGTATAGATTTAGAACTTAAAATACTTTAAAAAAATAGCGACCACAATTCAACGGTCGCTATTTTGTTTTATTTCTGTAGAAGCATTGCGGCTTCTTTTGCTGCATAGGTAAATATCATATCAGCCCCAGCTCTCTTAAAGCAAGTAAGGCTTTCGATTAAGACATTATCATTATCTAGCCAGCCATTCTGCGACGCAGCTTTTAGCATAGCATATTCTCCACTTACTTGATACACAGCAATAGGAATATCTATTAGTTCTCTAACCCTAGAAACAATATCCAGACAAGGCATTCCCGGCTTTATCATAACAATATCCGCACCTTCTTCTACATCTTTAATTACCTCATTTATAGCTTCTCTAGTATTATGAAAATCCATTTGATAAGTTTTTTTATCTTTAGGAATGTTTGCAGTTTCCTTCGGAGCACTGTCCAACGCACTTCTGAAAGGTCCATAGAAAGAACTTGCATATTTAGCTGCATAAGACAAAATACCTACATTATGAAAGCCATTTTCCTCTAATCCTTCTCTTATAGCCATTACTCTACCGTCCATCATATCACTTGGTGCTACAATATCCGCTCCAGCTTCAGCTTGTGAAATTGACATTTTAACCAAAGCTTCCACCGTAGCATCATTATCCACTTCACCATTAGTTACAATACCATCGTGTCCATAGATAGAGTAAGGGTCTAAAGCTACATCAGGCATTACTACCATTTCTGGAACAGCTTCCTTAATAGCTCTTATGGTGTTTTGCATCAATCCATTAGGATTCCATGCCTCTGTTCCTGCATTATCTTTGAGATGGTCTGAAACCTTCATATAGATATTAACCGCTTTCACACCCAAAGCAAATAGCTCTTTACATTCTTCCACCGTTAAATCGATACTTCTACGATAGATACCAGGCATAGAAGGGATAGCTTCTTGTTTCTTTTCTCCTTCCATCACAAACATAGGCATTACAAAATCAGATGCTGAAAGATGGCTCTCTCTTACAAGACTTCTAAGGCTGTCATTTCGTCTTAATCTTCTATTTCTTGAATATATAATCATTTTTGGAATTGTATTTGTTGTGCAAATTTAACAAGACTTTAGCAGAATTAAATCTTGTAAGCTGATTTTATTTTAGATATATTTGTAAATATTTTTAAATCAATACTATGAAACAATTTTTATTCTCTATATTTTTATCAATTGCATTTTTTGGATTACCTTCTACCATGAAGGCTCAGAATGTAAGAGATTATATCAATAATCAACAAAAATCTGATGACGCTCTTGTGGTAGCTTACCCTAACCCAGCTAAGGATTTCATTGTATTAAAAACTAAAAATCCATTAACTAGGGTTAAAAGTGTTACTTTTTACTCTATAGTTGGAGCCCAAGTAATGGAGGTTTTTCCTAATTCAAATTATGTTGAAATTAGATTAGATAAGCTTATATACGGTAAGTATCTTATAAAATATACTTTAAGTGATAATACTCAACAGGTTACACAAATTATAAAACAGTAAATTTTGTGTTGGCTAATTCAAAAAAAAATATTACTTTTGCCAACTAATTATTAACAGGGACGAGATCCCATAAAATCAATATTTTATGTCAGTAAAAATTAGATTACAAAGACACGGTAAAAAAGGAAAACCGTTTTACCACATCGTGGTTGCAGATTCTAGAGCAAAGAGAGATGGTAGATTCATCCAAAAACTAGGAACTTACAACCCAATTACTAACCCAGCTACTATTGATTTAGATGTAAATGCAGCGGTAGATTGGTTAAACAAAGGGGCTCAGCCTACAGATACTGCTAGAGCTATCCTATCTTACAAAGGAGCTCTTTACAAGAAACATTTACTTGGAGGAGTAGCTAAAGGTGCTTTTGATGAAGCTGAAGCAGAGAAAAGATTCAATGCTTGGTTAGAAGAAAAAGAAGCTAAAGTACAAGGTAAAAAAGAAAACTTAGCTAAATCTAAAGAAGAAGCTAAGAAAGCTGCACTAGAAGCTGAGCAAAAAGTAAGCGAGGCTAGACTAAATGCTAGAAAAGAAGCTGAAGCTACTGCAGAACCAGCGGAAGAAGTTGCTGAAGAAAGTACAGAAGCTCCTGCAGCTGAAGAAAACGAAGCAGAAGCTTAAGAATTAAAAATTTAATCATGCGAAAGGAGGATTGCTATTTTCTTGGAAAAATCACTCGTAAGCATGGTCTTTCGGGAAATGTTATCTTAAAATTAGATACAGACCAACCCGAATTTTACAACAAATTGGAATCAATATTCGTTGAAATCAACGGATTATTGGTTCCTTTTTTTATAGAAAAACAACAGTGGCAAAAATCAGACTCTAAAATCATTACTTTTAAAAATGTGTCTGATGCTATGATAGAACAAGCACTGGGTAAAAGTGTTTTTTTACCACTTTCTACTTTACCTCCATTGAAGGGGAATCAGTTTTATTACCACGAAGTAATAGGTTTTGATGTTTTTGATGAGGCTGAAAACTTTTGTGGTTCAATCAAAGAGATTAACGACCAAACCGCACAACATTATTTTATCCTTAATAATAAAAGTAAAGAGGTTATCATTCCTATTATCAAAGATTGGATTCTGAATGTTAATAGAGATGAAAAAGTAATTTCTATGCAATTACCAGAAGGACTTCTAGAAGTATTTGAGGTGTAAGTCTTCTATTATTATTACGATATTATTGCGTTTTTCCTTAATATTTCCTAGTGGCTTAAGTTAAAATCACTACTTTTGTGGCAGATTTGTGTTTATAATCTTCTATGGGAGTTTTTACAATTTACATATTCAAAAGAATAGGTTTTTAATGATGACTAATACTGAAAAAGAATTACTAAAGTTAGGGAAACTACTCCCTGTAATGGAGCATTTCTATACAATACAAGGCGAAGGAGCACATACGGGCAAAGCGGCATATTTTATTCGTTTAGGAGGTTGTGATGTTGGTTGTCATTGGTGTGATGTTAAAGAAAGTTGGGATCCTAACTTGCACCCTTTAATGGACGCAGAAGAAGTAGCCCAAATAGCAGCAAACCATTCTAAAACCATTGTTTTGACAGGTGGAGAGCCACTTATGTGGAATTTAGAAATACTTACAAAAAAATTAAAAGACTTAGGTTGCACTATACACATAGAAACTTCTGGTGCTTATGAAATGACTGGGCATATAGACTGGGTTTGCCTTTCTCCTAAGAAAACAGGTTTACCTAAAGAAAGTATCTATGCAAAGGCAAATGAGTTAAAAGTAATTATTTTCAATAATCACGATTTTAAGTTTGCTGAAGAGCAAGCTTCTAAAGTATCTCAAAATTGTAAATTTTATCTCCAAAGCGAATGGAGTAAAAGAGATGAAATGTATCCTAAAATAACTGATTATATTTTAGAAAATCCTAAATGGCAGGCTTCAGTGCAAACACACAAATATCTTAATATCCCATAGTATACGAATGCAGAATATCCGCTATTCTAGATATTTAAAATTTTTATTTATAGGAGCAGATGTTTTTGCTATACTTACTTGTTTTTATATACTTTTCCCTAACAAAGAGGGAGAATGGCTGTGGAGAACTGAAAACCTTATTTTCTTGTCTGTCGTTTGCGTATTTTGGGGACTACTGAGTGGCTACACTCGTTTGTACCATGTTCCTCGTACACTTACTTATACACTTCATTTAGAAAGAGTTTTAAAACATGCTCTGTTTTTCTTTTTAGGAATATGGATGTTAGAGTTACTATCTACAAAAGTAAATTTCAGTCAAAATGAATTAACTTTCTGGGGGTATTTCTTGATTTTGATACTATCATTTAAATCGTTTACTTTCTTTCTTCTTAAATATTATAGAAGTCTAGGTAAAAATCACAGAAATGTGATGTTTTTTTCAGCTGATAATCTTTCTACTATTTTAAAACAAACTCTTCTAGAGCGTAAGGATTATGGCTATAAAGTATATAGTTTTAATGGAAATATCACCGAGCAAGAGCTTACTCTTTTTTGGAAAACCAATGGTATAGATACATTATTTTTATCTTCAGAAAATGAAGCAAACCAAATAAAAGAAATTCTAAAATTGGCAGAAATACATAAAGTTAATGTAAACTTAGTGCCCAACACCTTTAACCAAAGTTTTTTTAACTACCATCTACAATATTTTGGAATATCGCCTGTGCTTATTCCAGAAAGATATCCGCTAAGTTTTGTTAGTAATCAAATAATTAAAAGGTTATTTGATATTTTATTTTCAATTTTAGTATTGGTGTTTGTGGGTATTTGGCTTTTCCCTATTATCTCATTTTTTATTTGGTTAGAAAGCGGTAGCCCTGTCTTATTTATACAAAAAAGATATGGTTACCGGGAGAAAGTCTTCCAATGTTTTAAATTCAGAACAATGGTTGATGACCATCAATCTTGTGAGAAAAGAGTTACAAAAGTGGGGAGGTTTCTTAGAAAAACCAGCCTTGATGAAATGCCTCAATTTATAAATGTTCTGTTTGGAGATATGTCTGTGGTAGGTCCACGTCCTCATATGCTTTCTGTAGATGATTTTTATAAATCCCAAATAGAGCAATACAGTACACGAAGTTTGGTAAAACCAGGGATAACAGGGCTAGCTCAAGTAAATGGTTTGAGAGGTGATGGTGGAGAAAATCTAGATGAAAAGATGAAAAAAAGGCTACTAGCCGATGTTTTTTATATTAAAAATTGGAGCATAAGTTTAGATATTGTAATTATATTAAAAACCATTTTTTTGATTATCAGAGGCGACGAAAATGCTCAGTAGTTACTGAAAATATCAATTAAAAATATTAACTTCGCAGAATGTTAAAGTTGTCAAAAAGAATGCTTACCTCTGTGGGAGAGTATGTTTTGTTACTAGGAAAAGTAATAAAACGCCCACAGAAGCATAATATTTTTTTTAAACTCTTGATGAGAGAGATTAACGATTTAGGCGTTAACTCCTTTGGTTTGGTCTTATTTACTTCCATATTTGTAGGAGCTGTAGTCGCAATACAAATGTATAATAACTTTAAGGCATCTACCATTCCCATTCCACTGTATTTCATAGGTTATGCTACTAAGGTAGTACTTATTTTAGAGTTTTCGCCTACTATTATTAGCCTTATTTTGGCAGGTAAAGTAGGGTCTTATATCGCTTCTAGTATAGGAACGATGAGAGTAACAGAACAGATAGATGCTTTGGATATTATGGGAGTTAATTCTCCTAACTTTTTGATTCTTCCAAAAATAGTAGCTAATGTTATTTTTAATCCGTTACTCATAGCCATTAGTATTGTTTTCGGTATTTATGGAGGTTATTTAGCAGGAGTTGCCACGGGCAATTGGACAGAAGCCGACTATATTACAGGGATACAAAGATATATTCCAGACTACTTTATATGGTATGCTTTTTTTAAAACGGTGGTGTTTGCGTTCCTTATTGCTACAATTCCAGCTTATTTTGGTTATAATGTAAAGGGAGGCTCTTTAGAAGTAGGTAGAGCTAGCACCCAAGCAGTAGTTTGGACTATGGTGGCAATTATTATTGCCGAACTTATATCAACCCAATTATTTTTAAGCTAATGATTGAAGTTAAAGATTTAAGAAAAAGTTTTAATAATGTAGAGGTTCTCAAAGGAATTACTACTACTTTTGAAACAGGAAAAATAAACCTTGTCATTGGTCAATCGGGTTCTGGTAAGACGGTATTTTTGAAGTGTTTACTCAATGTTTTTGACCCTTCTTCAGGAGATATTTTATTTGATGGAAGAAATCTAAGCATTATGGGACGAACGGAAAAACAAGAAATTCGTTCTGAGATAGGCACGGTATTTCAAGGGAGTGCTTTATTTGACTCTATGACGGTAGAAGAAAATATATCTTTTCCTTTGGATATGTTTACCAATCTCACTTATACCGAAAAAAGAAAAAGAGTAAAAGAAGTAATTGGAAGAGTTCATTTAGAAAATGCTAACACCAAGTTTCCTTCTGAAATATCAGGCGGAATGCAAAAAAGAGTGGCAATAGCTCGTGCAATTGTGAACAATCCAAAATATCTCTTTTGTGACGAACCAAATTCTGGTTTAGACCCTAACACAGCCATTGTAATAGATGAGCTTATAAAAGAAATTACAGAGGAATATAATACTACGACGATTATCAACACCCACGATATGAACTCTGTACTTACCATAGGTGAGAAAATAGTTTATTTAAGAAAAGGGGTTAAAGAGTGGGAAGGAAACAAAGATCTTATTATCAAAGCAGAAAATGAGCATTTAATAGACTTTGTCTATTCTTCAGCTTTGTTTAAGCAAGTAAGGGAAACAATGTTAAGAAATAATCAAACTAATTTATAAAAAATAAAACATTATGAAAAAAGTATTCGTAGGTTTAGCTATTGCAGCTTCATCTTTGATGATGGGGCAAGTGAGTTTTGGGGTAAGAGCTAACGCATTACTTAACGCTAGTTCTCCAAGCTGGTCAGATTTAAAGGATAACATTTCTGAATCACTAAATACTAAAGGTAATAACATTACAGGTTTTAATATTGGTTTATCTGCTAAAATTAATTTACCTATTACCTCTTTATTTTTAATGCCAGAGGTTTACTATACACAATTTGGTAGCAAAACATCTTTAGGAGATTTAGAATTAAAAGCTAAAAGTGATAGATTAGATGTTCCTGTTCTAGTAGGTTATAATATTTTGGGCGAAAAACTAAGCTTATTTACAGGACCTGTAGCTTCTTATAATTTGACTTCAGAGCAAACTTTTAAAGATTTTAAAGAGAATATCTTTAAAACATTTACGGTAGGTTATCAAATAGGTGCTAATGTAAGAGTATCAGATTTTGTATTCAACGCACGCTACGAAGGTGCTTTTTCTAAGGACCAAAGGGACTTCATAAGAGCGGTGTCTAGTAGTACAGACGAAGTGGTGAGATATGATAATCGTCCTAGCTTCTTTATGGTAGGTCTAGGTTATCAGTTTTAATATCTTTTAAAATTATAAAATAAAAAAAATACTCAAGTTAGTCTTGAGTATTTTTTTTATAAGCATTTTGTTGTGCTGCTAATTCTGCCGCTTGTTTTTCTATTTCTACTTTTTCCTTTTGTAATCGTTCAAATTCTTTTCTTTTAGCAGCTTCTTTCACTGCACTACCTTTGCTAATGTATCCTATAACCCCACCAATAATGAGACCGATACCGATACCACCCATAATCCCCATAAAATGAGAAAGTGTTATTTTTTCTACGCTAAAATCGGTAGTGAGATAAAATAAAAGGGCAGCAACAGCTAAAAGTAGAATTCCTACAGTAGTTAAACTTTTCATAGCCAAAGTTGATTTGTATTATTTTTTGTTCAAAGGTAATAAATTTAAGATAAACTATACTTTATACTTTACCTCCTGCTATTTTATAATATTCTAAAGCTTTAGGTAAGTGTTTTTGTATATCAGCTCTTCTGTGTTCAGGATTTGGGTGGGTAGATAGAAACTCTGGTTGTCTAGATGCGCTTCCTCCAGATGCAGACTCCATTCTTTGCCAAAAAGGTTGAGCTTCTCTTGGGTCATAACCAGCCATAGCCATAATATATAAGCCCATCTCGTCTGCTTCTAACTCTTGTTTTCTTCCATAGGCGAGTAGTGTAGCTTGAGTACCTAAAGGGTAAGCTATAGAGAATATTTGTTTTAAGGTTTGGTCTTTCATACTTGCTCCAGCTACCATGCCTAGCCCTTGTGCTACCATTGCTGACGATATTCTTTCATTTCCGTGTCCTGCTAATGCATGAGCTACTTCGTGTCCCATAACTACAGCTACTCCAGTTTCGTTTTTACATACAGGCATTATTCCAGTGTAGAAAGCTACTTTTCCACCAGGCATACACCAAGCGTTGAGTTGTTTGTCGTCAATTAAATTAAATTCCCATTGATACGATGCTAAATCTCCCTCTCTTCCGATTGAGCGGTAATAATTCTCCGCAGCATTTTTAATTCTTAATCCTACATTTTTCACTTGTCTAGCCTCTGTAGTTCCTGATACCACCTTGGCTTTTGATAATGTAGATTGGTATTGTTCTAAAGACATACTAGCCAATTGGCTAGTATTCATAAACTGGAAAGATTTTCTTCCTGTAAGAGGATTGGTGGCACATGCTACTAATCCTAAAGTTAAGACACTCGCTCCTAATAAAGTTTTAATTTTCATAGGTGTTGTTTTGATAAATTATTGTAGTGCAAAATAAACAATTATTATTCCAAAATTGAGGATAAATTGATGCTTTGTTTAATCTAATATTTAAAATAAAACCATTATAAATTTAAGCTATTGATTAACAGATGTATAGTTGTGATGTTCTAAATCCTATTTTTTTAAGTATGATGAGTTTGTTACATCAATAAATCAATATTTGCAAGATTTATTTTTCGAAAAAAATGCCTACCTTTAGGCACTTATTTTGAATATACAATTTTAAACTTAATTTTAAATGAATTTAGCTGCGTTTGTAAGTGTTAATGCTGAGAAATATCTCTCTAAACCTGCCATTGGTTTTAAGAAATATGATGAATGGAAATCGCTTAGTTGGACTATGTTTAAAAGAACTATCTTTAAAACCGCTAATGCCCTTAAAGAGAAAGGGGTGAAAGAAGGTTCTAAAGTTGCTATTTATTCCGATAATTCAGCAGAGTGGATTATCTTCGATTTGGCGGTTTTATCCTTAGGTGCCATAAGTGTGCCTATTTATAGTACCAACGGAAAGCAGCAAGTACAATATTGCTTGCAAGATTCTGAAGCCTCAGTAGTACTAGTTGGGAATCAGGAGCAGTATGATATTTGTTCTGAGATAATGAACGAAGTGTCTTCTTTGAAATTTATCGTGGCAGCAAAAAAACACATAGTATTAAGACATACCAATAGTATTCATTTAGAAAATTTAACTCAAAAAGGAAGCGAAGATTTTGAAGTTTGCTCAAGAGATAAAAGTGACCTCTCTACAATACTTTACACTTCTGGGACATCGGGTACTCCCAAAGGAGTAATGCTCACTCACGGAAACTTGATAGACTGTTTTCAAGCTCACACTGATTTCTTCAAATTCAAAAATTTTGAAAATGAGACTTCTTTAGCTTTTTTACCACTGAGCCACATTTTTGAAAGAAGTTGGACATTATTCTGCTTAAGTAAAGGGGCTAAGGTTTCTTTCTTAGAAAATACAAAATTAATCGCTCACGCCCTAGAGGAAGTAAAGCCAAGTATGATGTGTGCTGTCCCTAGATTTTATCAGAAAATCTATGGGGCTCTTAGAGAAATGGTTGAAAAAAGTTCTTCTACTAAAAAGAAAATTTTTGATTGGGCACTCAATATAGGCACTCAATGTAGTGAATATAGACGAAAAGGAAAATCTGTACCTTTTGGCTTAGCTCTTAAAGATAAGATAGCTAGCAAGTTGGTATTTAATAAAATAAAACAAAAATTGGGTGGTAATCTTTGGTTTATGCCTTGTGGTGGTGCGGCTATATCTCCCGAAATCCTCAAATTTTTTGATGCTATGGGGATTCACATTACAGTAGGCTATGGTCTTACCGAAACTACTGCTACTTTGACTTGCTTCCCTGCATACAACTATGAGTATGAAACAGCAGGTATCCCAATAGGTGATACGCAAATAAAAATAGGTGAACACAACGAGATTTTAGTTAAAGGTAGTGGCGTTATGAAAGGATACTATAACCTTCCCGAAGAGACAGCCAAAGCCTTTACCGAAGATGGTTGGTTCCGAACGGGAGATGCAGGGGTAATAGAGAATGGCACTTTGAAAATCACTGACCGTATCAAAGATTTAATGAAAACCTCTAATGGCAAATACATCACTCCACAAGTGATAGAGAATATATTGACTAATAGTAACTATATACAACAAGCTATGGTAGTAGCAGAGGGTAAACCTTTTGTAACAGCAGTTATAGTTCCTAACTTTGAAGCTCTAAAGGAAAAAGTAAAAGCAATGAAGCTGTCTATGACAGATTGGAATGAGATTGTATCGTCAGAAAAAATTACTCAGTTTTATCATGATATATTACATGATATTCAAAAAGAGTTATCTGCATTTGAGAGAGTTAAAAAATTTGTATTACTTCCTAGTGAGTTTGAAATTCATACAGGAGAGATTACTCCAACGCTTAAGGTTAAAAGAAATGTAGTAATGTCTAAATACAGTAACTTAATAGAGCAGTTGTATGCTTAATTTTTAAAGTATTTTAACTTTAATAATTAAATTTTATGTTAGAACAATTTTTAGGAACGCCAAATTTTGAAGTCAAAAATATACAAGTTTCCGATACTTGTCCGTCCAATATTGCTTTGATAAAATATTGGGGAAAGTATTCTCAACAAATACCTGCTAACCCTAGCATCAGTTTTACACTGAATAATGCTAAAACAACTACCAATATCGTTTTTAATGCTGATGAACCTTTTGGAGTGAAGACTTACTTGGCGGGAAAGGAAGAAACTCAATTTTCATCTAAAATAGAAAAATATTTTAAAACTATTGAGCCTTATCTCCCTTGGATTCTTAGCGGAAGCTACGAAATTAGAACTGAAAATACTTTTCCTCATAGTTCAGGAATCGCCAGTTCGGCATCGGGGTTTGGAGCGATAGCCAAATGTCTAATGAAGATAGATGAGGCTTTTTCTAAAGAAGCTACAACCCACGATTTCAGGTTGAAAAAAGCCAGTTTTTTAGCTAGATTAGGAAGCGGAAGTGCTTGTAGAAGTTTATACAACGGCTTAGTGGTTTGGGGAGAAACACCAAAAGTGGAGGGCAGCTCTGATTTATTTGCTGTACCTTATCCTACGGAAGAAGTTGCTGAAGTATTTAGAAAGTTTAACGACTGGGTATTACTTATTCACGAAGGGCAAAAGAGTGTATCCTCTACCATAGGACACGGGCTGATGAACACCAATCCTTATGCTGAAAGACGCTTTCAGGAAGCTAGAGAAAACTTTGTTCCACTAAAAGAAATTTTAAAATCTGGAGATTTAGAAAAATTCATTACCCTAGTAGAACACGAAGCTCTAACATTACATGCTATGATGATGATGAGTGAGCCTGCATTTATCCTTATGAAAACAGGTACTTTAGAGGTCATCAATAAAATTTGGGAATTTAGAAAATCAACAGGATTGCCGTTATTCTTTACCCTAGACGCTGGTGCTAATGTGCATTTGCTTTTCCCTGAAAATCAAGAGGCTGAAAAAATAACTACTTTTATTGAAAAAGAATTGTTACTTCATACCCAAAACGGAAAAGTAGTAAAAGACAGTATAGATTTTTAAATATTTAAAAATTAAATGAAACTTCATCACATTGCCATTATTTGCTCTGATTATTCGGTTTCAAAATCTTTTTATACCGAAGTTTTAGGATTAAATATTCTACGTGAAGTTTATAGAGAAGAAAGAAACTCCTATAAATTGGATTTAGGCATTGGTAGTGATTATGTTATTGAACTTTTTTCATTCCCTGATCCTCCTAAAAGGCTTACCAGACCAGAGGCGTGTGGATTAAGACATCTGGCTTTTTCTGTGGACTCTGTGGAGGAGCAAAGAGAGAAGTTACTAAAATTAAATATCAGTTGTGAAGCTATTCGGGTAGATGAATGGACTAGTAAAAAGTTCTTTTTCATACAAGACCCAGATGGGCTTCCAATAGAATTCTACGAAAAGTAAAATATCCAAATAAATCATAATAAAAGTAATAAAATGAAAATAGGAATTTTAGGTGGCGGACAGCTAGGAAGAATGTTGATACAAGAAGCTCTGAAATACGATGATGATTTTTATACTTTAGACCCCAGCCTTGAATGTTCTTGTGCGTCTATTTCAAATCTTATGCAAGGTGATTTTAATGATTACGAAACCGTACTCAATTTTGGTAAAGATAAAGATATTGTTACCATAGAGATAGAACACATCAATACAAAGGCTCTAGAACAACTAGAACAGCAGGGTGTTAAGGTAGTTCCTAGCTCTAGCATTATTAAAATTATACAACATAAAACGCTTCAAAAATTATTTTACCAAAAACATCAAATTCCAACACCTGATTTTCAAATCATTCAGAATGCTTCGGAAGTAGATTTTCCATTTCCTTTTGTTCAGAAATTAGACAAAGGAGGCTATGATGGTAAAGGGGTACAAGTCATTAAAAATGAGAACGATTTAACTAAACTTTGGGACGCACCTTCTGTTTTAGAAAAATTGGTAGATATTGATAAAGAACTTTCCGTCATCGTTGCTAAAAATGAAAGTGGAGAAATAAAAACTTTCCCTGTAACGGAAATGGTGGCAGACCCTAAGCTCAACCTTTTAGATTTTAACATCTGTCCTGCGTTTATATCAGAAGATACTCAATTACAAATAGATGCTATTGTTTCTAAGTTTATATCTGCCGCTGATTCTGCTGGACTTTTTGCCATAGAATTATTCTTAGATAAAGAAGGGAAAGTATGGGTAAATGAAACGGCTCCTCGTTTGCATAATAGTGGACATCAAACTCAAGAAGGCAATTATAACTCACAGTTTGAACAATTTTACAGAGTGATAAAAAACTTACCGCTCGCTGAAGTTACCACTAGAGGATTTTCGGGTATGCTGAATTTAGTAGGGGAAGAAAACGCTTCTGGAGCAGTAATTTATAAAGGTTTGGAGGAAGTGCTAAAACGCTCCAATACCTATGTTCATCTTTACGGGAAAAAGGAAACAAAGCCTGGTAGAAAAATGGGACACATCAATGTCTTATCTGATAATAGAGAACAGTTGATACAAGAATTAACCGAAATTAAAGCATTAGTAAAAGTAAGTGCTAAATAAATCTAATTTTAAGTAAAAAGGAATAAAAAATGGTAGGAATTATTATGGGCAGCCAAAGCGATTTGCCAATAATGCAACAAGCAGCAGATTTTTTACAATCTATGGAGATACTGTATGAGCTTACGGTGGTGTCTGCACATAGAACTCCAGAAAGAATGTTTGATTATGCTAAAACCGCTAAAGAAAGAGGTCTTAAAGTTATTATAGCGGGAGCTGGTGGGGCGGCTCACCTCCCAGGTATGGTGGCAAGTTGTACCACACTCCCTGTAATTGGAGTGCCTATACTTAGTAGTAATTCTATTGATGGTTGGGATTCGGTGCTATCTATATTGCAAATGCCTTCGGGAATACCTGTAGCAACGGTAGCTCTTAACGGAGCCACTAATGCTGGAATACTAGCTGCCAAAATTTTAGGTTCGGCGGACGAGAGTATTTCTAATTCATTAGAAAACTATCAAGAAAGTTTAAAAAATAAAGTATTGGATAGTATAGAGTACATTAAAACTCAACACCCTAATCAATTTGATTAAAAAAGCCAACTCATCTTTATCTATAAAAAAGCATATATGAAGACTGTATTTAAACTCATAGTATTCTTTTTTGTTTTACAATCTTGTGATAATAAAACTGTCTTAAATAAAGAAAAACATAAATCTCATGAGATCAAAACAAGTAAAGGTGTAAAAACTGACAAAAAGAGTGAGCTTTATACAGACACTTTTGAGTTTGAATATTATAATAACAATGGAGATTATACATGGTTATCAGCAAAAAAAGGTCATGTTAAATATGATTTCGTAAATGACAACAATACTCAAAGAAATCTATTGAGAGGAGATGTTTGTGAAATTATATGGAAAAAAGATACTATATATATTGCTGGCGAAGGGGAAATCCCAAAAATTGAGAATTGGTTAGTTTCTATTAAGAAAATTAAAGATGGGAATGTTTCTAAATTTAGAAAAGACTATAAAAAAGAATTGAAGTATTATTATTCTGATGAAAGTTATACACAAAGTACTTTGGACGATTTATATCTTTCTGCAGAATACTATATTGCAAATACAAAAAACGAACTGATAAAATTAGCTATACAAAATAAAGAGCAATTAGAATATTCTATTGAAAGCAGAACAGAAAATAATAGAGATTATCAGGTTTTAGGTATTGGATATACTTTCGAACATAAGTTTAACGTAATACAATGGCTATATATTGATATTGAAACACAAAAAATCTATGAATATGATATAGCTAATGACAAGTTAGCTGAATTTAAATAGAAACTATCTAAAACAAAAATGGGAACGCCTAAGGTGTTCCCATAAATTCCATTAAATCTATATAATTTTTTTGATTGATGCCGTGTCCACTCATATACTCTCTAAAGGTAAAGTAAGCCCCCAAATCATAGAGTAAATCGGCTGCCTTTCTTCCCCATTCCAAAGGAATAATAACATCATCTGTACCGTGCGAAACAAAAAATCTAAGATGTTCTATCTCCTTTTTTGATTTTGGATAGCCTTTCAATAATTTTAGTTCAGGGTAACAACTCATACAAGCCACTTTACTAAATAATGAAGGAAATCTAAATGCCAAAGCATAGCTCAACATACCGCCCTGACTAAACCCACACAAATGCACTTTAGAACTAATGCCGTAATGTTGTTTTAAAGCCTGTATATTAGCATAAAGATCTTCCGTTGCTACTTTTGCCTGTTCTACATCTATAAGGTTATTTTCGTCCATAAGGTTAATATCAAACCAAGCGTAACCTTGATAAGGTGTAGATTTAGGAGCTCTAAAACTCACGATAAGCCAATCTTCTGGCAGATTGGGTACGAATGAAAATAAATCCTCCTCATTACTACCATATCCATGCAGAAGAACAAGCATTGGAGTTTCAGAAGTGATATTCTTTGGCTCTCTAACTAAGTGGTACAAATCCATCATTTAAAAAATTAAATGGCTTTTACTATGAAATAACTCTTTTTACCTTTTTGTAAAAGAATAAACTTATCATCTATAAAATCATTTTCAGATAAGCAAAACTCTTCATTTACTTTAGACTTGTTTACAGAAATGGCATTTCCTTTTAGTTCTCTTTTAGCCTCACCTTTTGATTTTAAAAATCCTGAATCGGCTAATAAATCGGTAATGTTTATTCCAATGAGTTCCCTTCTAGATAGCTCTTGCTGAGGTACACCATCAAAAATATCTAAAAATGTTGCCTCATCTAGTGCCACCAAATCCTCTGCCGTAGAACGCCCAAAGAGAATTTCGGAAGCCTTAACCGCTTTTTGATACTCTGCTTCTCCGTGTACCCAAGTGGTTACTTCTTGTGCTAGTTTCTTTTGTAGTTTTCTTTCGTGAGGCGCTTCTCTATGCTCGTTTATGAGGGCTTCTATTTCCTCTTTATTAAGGAAAGTATAGAATTTGATAAAACGTTCTGCATCTTCATCAGTTGCATTAAGCCAAAACTGATAAAAACGGTATGGAGAAGTCTTTTTAGCATCTAACCAAATATTCTCGCCAGATTCACTCTTTCCGAATTTGGTACCATCGGCTTTCGTAATTAGCGGAACTGTAAGTGCATAAGCTTCACCTTGTACTTTTCTTCTAATGAGTTCAGTACCTGTAGTGATATTTCCCCATTGGTCTGAGCCTCCCATCTGAAGTTTAACACCTTGACTTTGATAAAGATGAAGAAAATCATACCCTTGTAGAAGCTGATAAGTAAACTCCGTAAAGCTCATACCTTCAACACCTGCATCGCCAGAAAATCTTTTCTTTACAGAATCTTTTGCCATCATATAATTTACGGTGATGTGCTTTCCGATATCTCTTGCAAACTCAAGGAAAGAGATAGATTTCATCCAATCGTAATTATTTACGAGTTCTGCTTTGTTAGGGTTATCACTTTCAAAATCTAATAAACGAGAAAGCTGACCTTTGATACAATCTACATAATGTTCTAGTGTTGCCTCATCTAAAAGATTTCTTTCTGCAGACTTCCCAGAAGGGTCTCCAATCATTCCCGTAGCACCACCTACTAGTGCGATAGGCTTGTGCCCATGTTGCTGAAAATGAGCTAATATTTTAATAGGAATTAAACTTCCAATATGCAGTGAGTCGGCTGTAGGGTCAAAACCGATATAAGCCTTTGTCATTTCTTTATTTAGTAAATCTTCTGTGCCAGGCATCATATCGTGGACTAAACCACGCCATTTAAGTTCTTCTATAAAAGGGTTCATAGCTGTATTTTTCGCAAATATAATGATTTTTAGGTTTATGGATTTACAAGATAAAAGAACAATTAATCTCTATTTACTATTAAATAATAGGCATTTAACAAATATACCTTTTATAATAATTTCTAACCTATCTTACTAAAAATCAGACTTAATTATTTGGCGATTACAGATTTTTTTTAATTTCATATAATCTAAATACATTATAATATGAAAACTATTTTAAAACTGTTAGTAATTTCTATCGGCTTAAATGCAATGAGCTGCACAGACAGAACCGCCCGAGAGATCTATACCCCTCAGCTACCACCCATTACCCAAACCGGTGCCAATACTTTTGGGGCTATTATCAATGGTAGGGTCATGATACCCAGAAATTCTATAGGATACCAACCGCCAGGACCAAACACCCATTATGCTATTAAATATGTTAATGCTGATGATTATAATTTGATTACTGCATCAAATAGCCGCGAATATAACATTGGTGATGTATATATATTTTTAAGAAAAACAACAATAAATACAAATTTACCCGTGTCTTCATATCCAATATTAGAGGGTGTTTATTCGTTTAATATGGATGAATTACCTGATTATATGATTAGGGTGATCATCAATGATAATAATACAACATTCAAAACCTATTTATCAATAGCTAACACTGGAAGCATAATATTAACAAGAAATGATTCCAATATAATTTCGGGGACTTTTTCCTGTAAACTAAAAAACAAAGAAAATCCAGAGGATATCATTGAGGTAAAAGACGGACGCTTTGATTTTAATAAACAAACCATTAACACCACTAATTTCCCATAATTATGAAAAAATTACTTTACGCAGCACTCATCGGTTTAAACGCAATGAGCTGCACAGACAGAACCGCCCGAGAGGTCTATACCCCTCAGCTACCACCCATTACTCAAACCGGTGCCAATACCTTTGGGGCTATTATCAATGGTAAGGTCATGATACCCAGAAACTCCATTGGCTATATACCACCAGGCAACAGCCATTATGCCGTAAGGTATTACACATCATCTAATTATGAAGAAATACAAGCTTCAGATGCAAAGGATGGTACAGGTAATATTTATATATATATTGAAAAACAATCAAATTCTCCGGAATTTATTACAGGGAATTTTATTTTTCAAGATAGTAATGGTTCTTCAGAAAGCTCCTTTGCTAAGGGTATTATGATGACTGTTTATTTAAAAAATAACACGAGTCCTTTTAACAAGTATCTTTCTTTAGCCAATACTGGTAGCATCACGATAATAAGAAATGATTCTAATGTAATTTCGGGGACTTTTTCTTGTAAACTAAAAAACAAAGACAATCCTGAAGACATCATCGAGGTAAAAGACGGACGCTTTGATTTTAATAAACAAACTATTAACACTACTAATTTCCCTTATTTTCCATAATTATGAAAAATCTACTACTCGCAGCACTCATCGGCTTAAATGCAATGAGCTGCACAGACAGAAACAAAGATGATTACAACCCGCAGCTTCCTCCTATTACCCAGACGGGAGCTTGGACTTTTGGTTGTAAGATTAACGGCGAGGTAATGATACCCCAAGATGCCACACAACAAGGTCCACCGGGCGGAGGTCCGTTAAAAGGGCTGGTATTTGGGGATGCAATTGATAGCAGAGCTATTGTAGCAATTGATGCCCGACACGGTAGAGGTGGCATTATTATAAAAATCCCCAATGAAATTATGGGAAAGGTAGGCACATTTAATTTTGAAGAAATTTATGGAGGATTTTCTGTACACAATGAAAATAAATTATATATGGGAGCAGAAAAAAATAACCGTTTCTATGATTCTATGAAAGATAGTGGTAGGATTACTTTTACGAGAAATGACAGTATCGTAGCAGGTACCTTCTACTGTACGCTAAGAAATAAAGACAATCCCAATGACATTATAGAAGTCACAGAAGGTAGATTTGATTTAAAAACCAAAAAATATTAAATATTATGAAAAAACTACTACTCGCAACACTCATCGGCTTAAATGCAATGAGCTGCACAGACAGAAACAAAGATGATTACAACCCGCAGCTTCCTCCTATTACCCAGACGGGAGCTTGGACTTTTGGTTGTAAGATTAACGGCGAGGTAATGATACCCCAAGATGCCACACAACAAGGTCCACCGGGCGGAGGTCCGTTAAAAGGGCTGGTATTTTGGGATGCAATTGATAGCAGAGCTATTGAAGCAATAGATGCCCGATACGGTAGAGGTGGCGTTATTATAAAAATCCCCAATGAAATTATGGGAAAGGTAGGCACATTTGATTTTGAGGAAATACATGGCGGCTTTTCTACAGCCAATGAGAATAAATTATATATCCAAGCCATGTATAAAAATTCTTTTTATGGATCTATTGCCAATACAGGTAAGATTGCCTTCAGCAGGAATGACAGCATTGTTGCAGGTACTTTTTATTGTAAATTAAAAAATAGGGATAAGCCTTATGATATAATAGAAGTCACAGAAGGTAGATTTGACTTAACTAAATTTTGATTTAACTAAATAAAAACCATGAAATCATTTTTAAAACTTTTAGCAATTGGGGTAGTTGCCAACTTCAATGCCCAGCTCATTCCGTCTGCACAGCAAATGCGCCAACAAGAGCAAGCATTCTATAATAATGCTACCGTGCTAGTAAAGCAACAGATAAACCCTCAGACCGGTGTCCCTTACCTTTCCACAGGTATTAATCTCAGTATGGTAGACTCCTTTGCCAATTTATATCAGTTTAATGATGTGGATTACAACACTGCAGATGCAGACCTGTTTTTACAGGCAATGTCTGAACTCCATAATGCAAGTGCAGAATCTCAGTTTTTAAGTGCATCAGAACTGGAAGCAAAAAGAGACTCACAAATATCATTGCAAAATTTTAGTACCAGTGCTCCCATGCAAAATACGGTACAGATTGGTATCATCAACACCGATTTCGATTTTCTGTTTTACGATGCCGAAAACGAGAGCAACGGTGGGCTAACTTTACAGAATGGCGTTTTCCAGCCCATAGCAGGGAAACCATCTGCCTTCACCAAACATTTGGTAATGATTGCTCCGCAGAAAAGCACCGTTTCTGCGGAAGGAGGCATGGTTAGTTTTCATGTTAACCTAGACATTTATTTCAACAAGGGTAAGAAAATTACTCACTTAACAGCAAACTTTGGAGACGGCGTTATTCGTAATCTTATAACCAACGGCTTAGCCAATACCTCCAAATTTTCAGTAAATTATTCCTCACCCGGAAAGAAAGTAATCTCCTTTAATGTAGTGTACGAAGATGGTTCTACATTTACCACTTATGGTTCTATTCTCGTAACTTTCCCTACAAGTCCCCTCACTACTTTTGCTGCTAACTCTTGTACTGCGAAAACAGCTGTGATTTCTTATATCTCTAAAATTCCTTATCAGGCGTGGACAGAATCTGCACCTAAATACGGAAAGATGGAATATAAAATCTTCTATGCCGATAATAACCAGTCTGGCGTCTGTGGCATAGACCGCGTGAAAAAGCCCTTTATTGTAATTGATGGCTTTGATCCCGGAGATAAACGGAGGATTGAAAAAGAAGACTGTGATGAGAAATGCAAAATGCTTTTAGACGAAGATACTCGCAATCATTTCAATAGTAAGTACCAATCTATCTTTGACCTCATGACCTACAAAATTAATTCAAACAATCCAAACGAAGTTCCTAAACTAATATCAAAAATATTAAATGAAAAAGGCTACGATGTTATTATCATCAACCTGCCAACAGAGCGGGCTCCTTATGATTTTAATAGAATTATTCATAATTACGGTGCAGACTTTATCGAAAGAAACGCCATGTCTTTTGTAAGTTTTCTGCAAGATCTCAACGCTTCTATGCACAATAGAGGTATTACAGAAAAAGCCGTAGTGGTAGGACCTAGTATGGGAGGGCAAATTACGCGTTATGCCCTAGCCTATATGGAAAAGAAACAGCAGGAAACTGGCTCTATAAACTGGAATCACAATACCAAACTATGGATTAGTATGGACAGCCCACATCAAGGAGCCAATATTCCTTTAGCTTTACAGGGAAGCATTGCATTTTTAGGCTATAATAGAGGTTTGGAAGATGCTAAAAGCAATTATGAGAAGCAACTCATGGCACCCGCCGCCAGACAAATGCTTATAGAACACGCTGAGGAAAAATTATATGGAAAAAATGGTGGTGTATCTCCTTATTTCACTAAATATCAGCAAAACCTACATAATAACGGTGTCCATGGGTCTAATGGGTATCCCCTAAATCTTAAAAAGATAGCCATAGTAAATGGCTCTATCACAGGAACGAAAAATGTTAATGCTGGACAAACTATTTTAGACATGCGAGGATATATTGATATGTCTTGGTTATTTTTTAAATGGACAATTAACACCTTTAGATCTACACAGCTTGCTCAGCCAGAGTATCAGCAATCAAAATTATTATATCATATTGGTGCGGCAAAGCCAGGATTACCCGTATGGTCGTCATCAGAGTTGTCAAGACCCAATAGTTTCAGCAAGGGCTCGCTAGATGCAGTTCCGGGAGGATATTACAATGCCATCAATGACTTTAAAGATCAATCTGCCCAAACACTTAGGAAAAAGAAGCAACGCAGAAGATATTATGTTCCACATAGTGAAGAAACACCAACCGCACCCCTATCTTTCATCCCCACACACTCTGCTTTAGATACATCTGGTTTTAGTGATTGGTATCAACCTATTGATAAAAATTTGGTATGTGCTGGACAAACACCATTTGACAGCTACTACGGAGAAACTACCAATATGGAACATATCTCCTTTACACCTAACATGGTACAATGGTTATTAAGTTGGCTGAATGGGAATGAATTAACCCCTCCTTCCAATTTAACTTTAAATGATAATTCTGTAATTTGTGAAAACACAGAAGAATTTTACAGCTTTTCAAATATTTGTGAAGTTCCCACAGGAACCAATTTTTCCACCTCTCCATCATTATCTGTGGTGAATGTTTCCTCATCAGGAATAACAGTGAAGGGGGTTAAAAATGGTCTAGGATTCATTTATATAAATTTACCAAATAAACAAACTATTACCAAAAAAATCTGGGTAGGTAAACCTCAATTACGTATAAAACCAGAGGAAGGAAGCACAAACTATGTAATCCAGCGTATAGAATCTCTAGACACAGGAGCTACCTTAGAAGACCAAGGCTTAACCCCAGCAGATGTTACTTGGACAAGAAAAGACACAGGAGCCATAAGAACAGGCTATACTTACTTTGCAAATGGACGTGGGTACAACTGGCGTTTAAATTTAGAAGTAAACGCTAAAAATAAATGTGGCAGTACTACCTATACTACCACTATAACTCCACCCCCTCCTGGTATGTGCGAGTACACCTACACAGTGTCAAAAGTTCAAAATGACGATTATACCATTGCCAGAATAATGGAGCCAGTATGTCCGAAACAATCTCCTGAAGATAACAATCTAATCCAGAGTCAAAACACTTCCAGCGAAACCTATCATATTACAGTAGTGAACAGCTTAGGGAATACCGTAATTCAAAAAACAGGTAAAGACTTCAGTCTTTCTAACCTCCCTACAGGAAGCTATTTTGTAAAAATCATAAAAGATGGGCAGATGCTTGTTGAGCAAACACTTATTAAAAAATAAATCTTAAAAGAGGCGGTCTCAAAAATATTGAGAACAGCCTCTTTTTTTATTACATTGAATTAAAACTTCCTCCTTTTATGAGTTGAGAGATTTAATGAAAACCCTCGGCATATTATTTGATACAGAGGAGCTAAAACAAAATTATGAAACATTTATTTTTAATCCTTATGCTATTCTGCGGACAGTTTATTTTTGGGCAGAAGAACTTTTTAGACCAACCTTATTTAGAAACTTCGGGCAAAGCAGATACATTGGTAATACCTGATAAAATAACCATTAACATCAACCTCAACGAGGCCGATACTAAAAACAAAATATCGGTAGAAGAACAAGAAAAAAGAATGGAAAGTGCCCTTAAAAAACTAGGCATCAATACCGAGAAAGATTTATCTCTTAATGGTTTATCTAGTGGGTTTAAAACATACTTCTTAAAAGGTCAAAACATTATTAAACAAAAGAACTATTCTCTTATTGTTCGTAATGCAGTTACGGCGGGAAAAGCCTTGATGGCACTAGAGGAGCAAGGCATTTCTAATGTGAACATTTCTAAACTAGAATACACCAAAGAAGAAGAACTTTTGTTAGCCCTAAAAAGTAAAGCCGTTTTAAAATCTAAACTAACAGCAGAGCGAATGGTGAAAACTTTAAATCAAAAATTGGGTAAAGCTATCTTTATTTCCGATGAAAATAATGCCTATCCTCAAGTAAGTCCTATGATGATGCGTTCCGCAAAAGCGGTAGAAAGCTATGATGCTAGCTCAGAAGCTCCTATTGATATAGAGTTTAATAAAATCAAATACGAAACTTTTGTTAATGTTAAGTTTCAATTAGATTAAATTATAAAGAATAAAATACTAAAACAATGAGTCAAGGGTTGCGTTTTCTTCGTAGCCCTTGTCTATTTCTAGTGTAGGAGCATTTGCAGCGGCTACAGCTAGCCTATCGCATCGCTCATTGTCGGGGTGTCCGTTATGCCCTTTAATCCAATGGAAAGTTGGGTTGTGCATTCTCATCAAAGGGACTAACCTCTGCCACAAATCAGGGTTTTTAACTTTATTAAATCCTTTTTTTATCCAACCATACAGCCATTTTTGGTTGATAGCATCGGCGACATACTTGCTATCGGTATAGATATGAACTTCGTTTTCGTTGTTTTTAAGTTTTTCTAATGCCACAATAACCGCCAATAGTTCCATACGGTTATTAGTCGTTTTTCTAAACCCTTGCGAAAATGCTTTCTCATAGTTCAGTTCAGAAACTCGCATAATAATTCCATAGCCACCCTTGCCTGGATTTCCGCTACAGGCTCCATCTGTGTATATATCAATCTTCATTTAGAATGGCATATCGTCATAATCGTCAATCTCATTCATAGAAGACCCAGAAATATTATCTGGAATATCAAATGCAGCACTTGGTTGTATGGTGGTTTTGATGCTTTCAAATCCGCTAGGATTATTATCCATTTGTCCAAAATTAGAGCTTTCGTAACCTCCGTATAAATCTAAATCCGCAAACTTGGCAATTTCCTTAAAGAAAGAAAGCCTTACTTCGCCCGTAGCACCATTACGGTGTTTTGCTAAAATAATTTCGGCTTGGTTGGTAGTGCTGGTTTGTGCTCCTTCTTCATCATTATCCCAAAAATCTATCTTGTAATATTCTGGACGGAAGATAAAGGATACAATATCCGCATCTTGCTCTATCGCACCAGATTCCCTTAAGTCGGAAAGCTGAGGGCGTTTATTAGGACGAGTTTCCACCGTTCTAGAAAGCTGTGATAAAGCTATAATAGGCACATTAAGTTCTTTTGCAATCGCTTTTAATGAACGAGATATGGTGGAAATTTCCTGTTCCCTCGTGCCACCCTTTCCAGAGTTTGCAGTCATCAGCTGTAAATAATCCACCATAATGATTCTCACGCCGTGCTGCATTACAAGTCTTCGGCACTTTGCTCTAAAGTCAAAAATGGAGAGAGCAGGTGTTTCATCTATATAAAGTGGAGCGTTTTCTAAAGCGGCAACATTGTTAAAGAGGCGTTGCCACTCTTCATCGCTCATTTGTCCTTTTCTTAATTTTTCAGAGGAAATCCCTGTTTCGGAAGAAATCATTCTGGTAATAAGCTGCACTGATGCCATCTCTAACGAAAATACAGCAATAGGAATTTGATGTTCCACTGCTATATTTCTAGCCATAGAAAGGATAAACGCCGTTTTACCCATACCAGGACGAGCTGCTATGATAATCAAATCCGAGTTTTGCCAACCTCCTGTTTCCTTATCAAGTTGGGTAAATCCCGAAGGAATACCCGAAAGCCCTTCTTTATCTTTAAGAGATTTAATTTTTTCAATGGCTTCACTTACTAAAGAACTAGCGGTATCAAAGCCCTTTTTTATCGTTCCGTTGGTGATTTCAAAAAAAGATTGTTCGGCACGGTCTAAAAGTTCAAATACATCTGTAGATTCTTTGTAAGAATTGTCTATCACATTCGCAGATACATTGATGAGCGACCTCAAAATGTATTTTTCTAGGATAACTCTCGCGTGGTATTCTATATGGGCAGAAGAACTGATGCCTGTGGTTAAATCTATGATATAAGCGTCCCCACCAGCCAAATTAAGTTTTTCTTGCTTCTTTAATTCTTGGATTACCGTTAGAATGTCTATCGGCGTATTATCACCAAATAATTTAATGATGATACGGTAAATCTCCTGATGTCTAGGGTCGTAAAATACCTCAGGCGTGAGTAAATCGTAAGTATTATCAAGTGCCTTTTTATCAATAAGAAAAGCTCCTATAACCAGTCTTTCTAAATCTACTGCATTGGGTGGCATTTTGCCTTGAGAAATAGAGAGTTCTTTCGCAAAATTACCGTTGACTAAAGATGATAATGTTTCCTTTTGTGCCATAGGGCAAAGATAGTGGTTTTATGTTTTATAGAGCTACAATGTTAAAAACTTGTTATTATCTTTTTAGCAATAAAAAAAGAGACTGCAACAAGTACAGTCTCTTAGCTAATCATTTACTTTTTTCTTAGTAATTCTTTACTAAGCCTTTTACGATTTTGATTACATTAGGCATTGCTTTGTTAGCCGCCTCTAAAACCTCCTCGTGAGAAACATTGAACGCAATTTCTGGTCCGCCTAAATCGGTAATGATAGAAATACCAAATACATCCATACCTTGATGTTTTGCTACAATAACTTCAGGCACAGTACTCATACCCACAGCATCACCACCAATAGCACGGATTAACCCGTATTCAGCAGGTGTTTCAAAGGTAGGTCCTTGCAGAGCTACATAAACCCCTTGGTGTACCGTGATGTTATTCTCTTTTGCTACTTCTTCAGCGATGCTCAACATTTTTTTGTTATAAGGCTCGCTCATATCTACGAAACGAGGTCCTAATTCATCTATATTTTTACCTCTTAATGGGTGTTCTGGCATCATATTGATGTGGTCGTTAATCAGCATCACATCAGCCACTTTAAAGTTAGGGTTTACACCACCTGAAGCATTAGAAACGATTAGATTTTTAATTCCTAATAAATGGAACACACGGAAAGGGAAGGTTACCGTTTCGATAGAATGCCCCTCGTAGTAGTGAAATCTTCCGCTCATCATAAGTACTTTTTTACCTTCTAGTGTACCATAGATTAAGCTACCTCCGTGCCCAACTACCGTAGTTTGAGGAAAATTAGGAATGTCAGCATAGTCCAAAGTGTGGATTGCCTCTACTTCGTCTTTTAATTTACCCAATCCAGAACCTAGCACAATAGCAAAGTCTGGTGTATCTCCAATAATGTTCTTAATAAATGCTGCGGTTTCTTTAAATTTTTCTAACATAATTCAGTATTATTTTGTTAAACTCCTCTAGCTTATCCATTTCTACATTGATAGGCCAGTAATATAATTTATCACTTAGATATTCAAAAGTTTTTAGCCTTACAAAATCTTTTTCTGTGGTAAGTATCATCTTATAATCTCCCATTTTTTTATACTCGGAGATTATCTTTTGTACATCAGCATCTGTAAAGCTATGGTGGTCTTTAAATTTAAGATGTTTTACTTTCTTAGCAAATCTATTCAGATGTTCTAGGAAAGGCGTTGGGTTGGCAATTCCTGTAATGACTAATATATCGTAATAAGCCAAATTATTATCAGGCAAAGATTGCGTTTTGGAGAACACCGTTTCATCATAATTGATGGTGGAGAAAAACACTTTTTGATAATGCTTAGGGCTTATTCTAGAAATGTAGTATTGTTTTTTCTCCTCCGTAATATTAGCAGGACACTTAGAAACTACGATGATATGAGCTCTTTTCATTCCGTTTCGGCTTTCCCTTAAATTCCCAGCGGGAAGAATAAAGTCTTTAAAATAAGGGTCGTTATAGTCGGTCATTAAGATGTTAAGCCCTGCATTGATTCGGCGGTGCTGAAATGCATCATCTAGCACTAGCACATCTAAATCCATATCAGAAATAAGTTTCTTAGCCCCGAAAACTCTATCCTCACTTACCCCAATTACAAAACGATTTTTAAAGCGTTCAAAAAGCTGCATAGCTTCATCGCCTACCGTTCTATAGTTACTATTGTAGTTTACAACTCCATAGCCTTTGGTCGTACGCCCATAGCCTCTAGAAAGCACTCCCGTACGATAATTTTTTGAAAGGAGTTCTGCGATATGCATTACCATAGGAGATTTCCCGCTACCGCCCACGGAGAGGTTACCTACATTGATGATAGGTGTGTTAAATTTCGTAGAAGGCAACAATCCCCAATCATACATTTTGTTTCTTACAGAAGTCCCTAGATGATAGATTAAGGAAAAAGGATAGAGATACCATCTTTTCATATCGTCCGCTTGCAAATTTCCGTGTGCAAAAGTACGCTTTTTTTACGAGGAACGAAAGAAAGCTAAAATGGAAAATAACTTTAGCCATACCAAAATATTAAACTCTCATTGCATATTTATACGAAATAGCATACCCATTTAATAAACAAAAAATTGTATCTTGGCTCATTGAAATTAAAAATCTAAAAAGTAAAAATATGTCGGAACTAACATTTGCTGAAAAAATAGCGAAAGCACAAAATTTCTTACCCATCAATGGGACAGATTACATAGAACTTTATGTAGGTAACGCCAAACAAGCGGCTCACTTCTACAAAACAGCGTTTGGGTTTCAGTCCGTAGCTTATGCTGGACCAGAAACGGGCGTAAGAGATAGGGCTTCTTATGTCTTACAACAAGGGAAAATTAGATTGGTTTTAACTTCTGGGTTGAACTCTAACTCGCCTATCTGTGAACATCAAAAAAAGCACGGAGATGGGGTTAAAGTACTAGCTCTTTGGGTAGATGACGCTTACGCTGCATTTGAAGAAACTACCAAAAGAGGCGGCAAGCCATATCTAGAACCTATTACACTTACCGATGAGTTCGGAGAAGTAAGAATGTCGGGCATCTATACTTATGGGGAAACGGTGCATATGTTCGTGGAAAGGAAAAATTATACAGGTCCATTTATGCCAGGATACGAAAAATGGGAAAGTGATTATAACCCTTCAGATGTAGGTTTACTTTATGTGGACCATTGTGTGGGAAATGTAGGTTGGAACAGAATGCTTCCAGTAGTTAAGTGGTACGAAGAGGTGTTAGGCTTTGTTAATATTCTTAGCTTTGATGACAAGCAAATCAACACGGAGTATTCGGCATTGATGTCTAAAGTGATGGCAAATGGTAATGGCTATGCTAAATTCCCAATTAACGAACCTGCCGAAGGTAAAAAGAAATCTCAAGTGGAAGAATATCTAGACTTCTACGAAGGCGAAGGGGTGCAACATATTGCAGTCGCTACCAAAGATATTATAAAAACCGTTTCCGAACTTAAAGCTAGAGGAGTAGAGTTTCTATCAGCACCACCAAATGCCTATTACGAAATGGTGCCAGAGCGTGTGGGGCATATAGACGAAGACCTTAAAAAATTACAAGAACTAGGCATCTTAATAGACCACGATGAGGAAGGCTATCTTCTCCAAATATTTACTAAACCTGTGGAAGACCGACCAACACTCTTCTTCGAAATTATCGAAAGACACGGAGCACAGAGCTTTGGGGCAGGTAATTTCAAAGCCCTTTTTGAAGCCTTAGAGAAAGAACAAGCGAGAAGAGGTAATCTCTAAAATAGACATCAATACAGTACACACACTAATCTGTGTACTGTGTTTTTTAAATGATATAAATGATGAAAAAAATAATTGCATTAGGCTTTGTTATAGCCTCTTTCGGTATTAAAGCACAAAACTTCGGTACACTTAACGCTATTTTAGACCGTTTAGAAGAAAGGAGAGGCTTTAACCAAGATTTAAGTGGAGTAAGCCTAGACGGAAAAAAGTTTGTCTCTATAAAAGATTTTGAAGATAGAACAGAGCGAGAATTTATTGTTTTCACTAATAATAAAATCAATTATGTAGAGCTATTGGATACCAAGTCTGACAATAAAACTACTTCCAAAGTGTATGATGGTGATTTTATTAGAAAGAAAAACATAGTTTCTATAAGAGCTGATAAATTAGAAGGGCAAAAGATACCTATTGCGGTTACCAAAACCCTGATGCTAAATAGAGAGAAAGAAATTCTTTACCTAATAGACATCAACACAAAACAACGCTGGATAGATGAACAATCTATCACAAAACAACCTGTAAAAAAATAAACTATGAAATCATTTGTAAATTATAACGAACAGTCCGATTTTTCCATTTATAACATTCCGTTTGGGGTGGCGGTTTTCAATCACGAGTATATTGCTTGTGCCACTAGAATAGGCGATTTAGTAATAGACCTAGCCTCACTTTACGATTATGGCTACTTTGACGATATAGAAGACTTAACCGAAAATGTTTTTGAAGGCTATACTCTAAACGATTTTATAGAGCTAGGCAAACCTGTAACCACCGTTGTTAGAGAAAGAATACAAGAATTACTTTTAGAAGGTTCTAAACTTTCTAAAGACGAAAAAGTGATAGAAGAGTGCTTTTATGACTTAGATGAGGTGGAAATGCTAATGCCAGTGCATATCCCTAACTATACTGATTTTTACAGTAGTATAGAACACGCTACTAATGTTGGAAAGATGTTCCGCGACCCAGAAAATGCCCTTTTACCTAATTGGAAGCATATTCCAGTAGGGTATCACGGTAGGGCTTCGTCTATTGTAACTTCGGGAGTGGATTTTCATAGACCAAAAGGACAAATGAAGCCTGCAGATGCAAACCAACCGATATTTGGAGCTTCTAAACAGTTAGATTTTGAGTTAGAGATGGCTTTTATAGTTAATAAGAATACAGAAATGGGTGAAAGCATTTCTACCAAAGATGCGGAGAACTCCATTTTCGGAATGGTGTTGTTTAATGACTGGTCGGCTAGGGATATTCAGAGTTGGGAGTATGTGCCGCTAGGTCCATTTTTAGGGAAAAATTTCTGTTCGTCCATATCGCCTTGGGTGGTTACTTTAGAGGCTTTAGAGCCATTTAGAACCACCTCTCCTAAGCAAGAACCAGAGGTATTACCTTATCTAAAATTTGAAGGCGATAAAAACTTTGATATTGCTTTAGAGGTTTATTTAACCCCTGAAAATGGAGCGGAAAACCTTATTTGCCAGTCTAATTTCAAATATATGTATTGGAATATGGCTCAGCAGTTGACACATCATACCATCAATGGTTGTAATGTAGAGGTGGGAGATATGTATGCTTCGGGAACCATTTCGGGTAAAGAGCCGAGTAGCTTTGGTTCTATGTTAGAACTTACTTGGAGAGGTCAAAATCCTTTAACGCTTTCAGACGGCAGCGAAAGGAAATTTATAGAAGATGGGGATACCATCACAATGAGAGGTTTCGCCCAAAAGGAACACATTAGAGTAGGTTTTGGTGAAGTAAAAACCAAAGTGTTACCAGCTAAAGTATAGAATACAATAAGCCGTTTCAAAGTTTTTTTTGAAACGGCTTATTTTTATTTACAAGAATCTGTATTAAAAGTTAAAAAATGTAATCAAATTTAATTGATTTCTAGATACGGTACTTGTAGACTGATTCATTACTCCAACTTCGGTTCTCACATTTTTAGAAAATCTATATCCTAAACCACCATAAAGCCTGTTTCTATCAAATATATTATTTTCAGTATTTATAAATATCTCATTATAGGCAGATAAATAGACTGCTTTATCCATCATTTGCTTTTTGTTCAGAGCTACATTAAGACCTATAAAATAACGCAACCTCAACCTAAAATCTTTCTCAAAAAACCGTTGCTCAAACCTATATCTGTGCTGCAAAGATACCGCTCCAAAAGTCTGCCTAGTGATAAACTGCTGGTAAATACGATGTTCGTTAAAACTAGTCTTAGTATCACTGTTTGTCAAATAAGGCTCACTGTAAATAAATGCTGCACCTAGCAAAATATTATTGTTGTTTTCGGTAAGATTATAGCCAAGCCCTGTTCTAATGAGTACCTGTTCTGTATCTCCTATAAAATTAAAGTTTCTATATTGCACCTCGTGATGCCAATTCCATCTATTGTCAATCTTTTTATCTCCAAAATAGATAAACCAATTCCCTAAATCATTGGTTTGAGAAAATACAACCTTAGGTAATAAAAGAATAAATATAAATATCGCTCTCATCTATAAATTTATATTATGTTACAAAAATAAAAACACCTCACTAGACCTATCATATCTAGGAGGTGCTATTATTTTATAACTAAAGTTTACTATAATTAAATATGTATTACCTCCCCATAAGCCGCAGCTACAGCCTCCATAACCGCTTCTGACAATGTAGGGTGTGGGTGAACAGATTTCAAAATCTCATGCCCTGTAGTTTCTAATTTTCTAGCAACTACTGCTTCTGCTATCATTTCGGTAACGCCATTACCTATCATATGACAGCCTAACCACTCACCATATTTAGCATCAAAAATTACCTTTACAAAACCATCTGTATCTCCGTTTGCAGTCGCTTTTCCACTCGCTGAGAATGGGAATTTCCCAACCTTAATATCATAGCCTTTTTCTTTGGCTTGTTTTTCGGTAAGACCCACTGATGCTATTTCAGGAAGGCAATATGTACACCCTGGAATATTACCATAGTCTATAGTTTCTGTATGCAGTCCTTTAATTTTTTCCACACAAGTGATTCCTTCCGCAGAAGCCACATGAGCCAAAGCTTGAGTAGGAATAATATCCCCTATCGCATAATAACCTGGTACTGAAGTTTGATACCATTCATTTACTAAAACTCTACCTTTATCTGTTTTAATTCCAACTTCTTCTAGTCCTATGTTTTCAATATTAGCCGTAATACCTACTGCTGAAAGTACCACATCAGCCTCTAAGGTTACATTACCTTTGGCTGTTTTTACATTAGCTTTAACGCCATTACCAGAAGTATCCACAGATTCTACAGAAGCATTAGTCATTACCTCTATACCTGCTTTCTTAAGAGATTTTTCTAAATGTTTAGAAACCTCCTCGTCCTCCACAGGCACGATGTTTGGCATAAACTCCACGATAGTTACTTTAGTCCCCATAGTAGCGTAGAAATAAGCAAACTCTACTCCGATAGCTCCAGAACCTACTACTATCATAGATTTAGGCTGTTCTGGTAAAGAAAGGGCTTGTCTATACCCTATTACTTTTTTACCATCTTGAGGAAGGTTTGGCAACTCTCTAGAACGAGCTCCTGTTGCCAAGATGATGTGTTCCGCAGAATATTCTTTTGTAGCACCATCTTTTTCCACTAAAACTTTTTTACCTTTTTGAACTTTAGCGGTACCGAAGATAACATCTATCTTATTCTTTTTCATAAGGAACTCAATCCCTTTACTCATCTTACTCGCCACCCCACGGCTTCTCTGAATTACATTAGGAAATTCAAAACTAGCTTCTACTTTATTAAGACCGAAATCTTCTGCATGGTTGATGTACTTAAACACTTGTGCCGATTTCAGTAATGCTTTTGTAGGAATACACCCCCAGTTAAGGCAGATACCTCCTAAGTTTTCTTTTTCTACAATAGCTGTTTTGAAACCTAATTGTGCTGCTCTAATGGCTGTTACATAACCACCAGGACCACTTCCTATAACTATAATATCGTAATTCATTGATTAAAAATTTAGTGCGAATTTACAAAAAATTATTGATATTAGAATTTCTAAAAAACAACCCACTCACACACCTCATTCATTTCAAATATTAACTTTAAACAAAAAGCCGAAAAGAATGTTTTTTCTCTCGGCTTTTATTATAATGATTATTCTTAATACTACGAATGTCTAATCCACTTCCAAAGTTCTTTTAGAGTTGCTTTATTACCATGCATTAGTATGCCTACACGGTATATTTTTGCAGCAATAAAGACCATCAAAAGTGTGGTAATAAATAATAATGCAACCGATAATACCAACTCCCAAATAGGCACTCCGAACGGTATCCGTGCAATCATAGCTACAGGAGAAGTTAACGGAATCATAGAAAGCCAAAAGCCCATAGGTCCATCTGGATTGTTCATAATAGAAATACTACCATAAAGCCCCAACATCAAAGGAATGGTTACAAATAAAGTAAACTGCTGAGTTTCGGTATCGTTATCCACCGCCGAACCAATAGCAGCATAGATAGAACTATAAAAAATATAACCTAAAAGGAAAAACACAAGAAACACCCCAATAATAAGTCCATAATTGAGTTCCAACAAAGTATGAGATATATGAGCCACTACCTCCTGTATATTTTCCATTTGTTCCAAAGTGTTTCCAGTAGACATTGGGCTAAAACTTTGATTAAAAAATACTGCTGCTGTTACTGCCATACCTATCCATATAACAAACTGAGTAAGCGCCACTAAAGTAACCCCTAAGATTTTACCCATCATTAAATCAAATGGTTTAACTGAAGAAATAATAATCTCTACCACACGGTTATTTTTTTCTTCCAAAACGCTACGCATTACCCTTACGCCATAAATCAAAATAAACATAAAAGTAGCGTACATCAATAACATACTCAACCCAGACTTTACACCAAACGCAAGGCTATCGTCCTGCTGATGATTATCTAAAACATTAGTAGTTTTAAGTTCAAAAGATTTATCTAAGTCGTTCACTTGGGTTTCGGTGATTCCAAGTGCTTTTATTTTTTCTTTCTTAATAACTTCCGACATAGAAGATGCCAAGGCTTTCCTTACATCAAAACCTATTTTCTTATTTACCAATAGCTGAGCTTGATTCTGTAAAGCTTCATAATCCTGCCCTTGCATAGGAGGAATAATCAACACTCCATCAATAGCTTCAGAAGTCTTTAATCCTTCCTTCAAAGATGCCTCGGTGTTAGGAGACGCATACACAAGGGAAACATCTTGTGGAGCTTTCATTCGGTTTTCAAACACGCCACTTTTATCTATGACAGAAAACTGATATTCCGTTTCGTTAGCTTTAAACATCAATCCTATAACAGCCCCGAAAGCTATCATTAAAATCGGAGCCAGCAAAGTGAGTACAATAAAAGATTTCTTTTTAACCTGAGTAAGAAATTCTCTTTTGGTTATGATAATAATATTTTTCATACGATATTAGTTTTGTACAGCAGTAATGAACACTTCGTTCATACTAGGTATTTTCTCATTAAAACTTCTAATGCTCCCTAGCGGCATTAGCTTTGACAACAGCTGATTTTGTTCACTTTGATATTTTAGATTAAAACTAATAAGTCCGTCTTTTTCTTGCCAATCAGAAGGCGAAAATTCCGATTTAAAGTTTTCCAATAGTTCAGAATTAGAGTGAGCGAGTACAACTTCGTAAACATTTTGTTTAAAACGCTCTCTCACTTCAAACACTTTTCCGTCTAAGATTTTTTTTGAATGATTAACCAACGCTACATAATCGCACATTTCTTCCACGCTTTCCATTCTATGTGTAGAAAGTATGATGGTTGTCCCATTATTTTTAAGATTGATGATTTGGTCTTTAATGAGATTAGCGTTTACAGGGTCAAACCCAGAGAAAGGCTCATCTAAAATAAGTAATTTAGGACGATGCAACACCGTTACCACAAACTGTATTTTCTGTGCCATACCCTTTGAAAGCTCGGAGAGTTTCTTTTTCCACCATTGGTCTATATTTAGGCGTTCAAACCAATATTTAGCTTGAGTAAGTGCCTCATTTTTAGACATACCTTTAAGCTCCCCAAAATAGAGAATTTGGTCTCCCACCGTCATATTTTTATAAAGACCCCTTTCTTCTGGCATATAGCCAATAGTCTTGATATGGTGAGGACTTAAAATTTCATTATCTATAAAAACTTTGCCACTATCCGCTTGAGTAATCTGATTGATGATTCTAATAAAAGAAGTCTTACCTGCTCCGTTAGGTCCTAACAGTCCGTAGATGCTTCCCGTAGGAACTTCTATACTAAAGTCAGACAAAGCTACTTTTCTGCCTGCATCATAGGTTTTTGTAATATGTTCTGCTCTAAGCATTTTTATATTTTTATTTTAGTTAGTACAAAGAAAAGAGTTTTTGTTACAATTATCCTAATCGCTCATAAAAAAAAGAGACCTTTAAAAGTCTCTTTTTATCATTATTGTAATTCTAGTTAAACAAATCTCTTACTTTATCAAAGAATGTCTTTTCCTTCCCTGAAGGTTCGGCTTTCATTTCGCCGCTGTTCAGTTGTTTTTCAAAAAATTCTTTTTGTTCCTTTGTAAGATTTTGTGGCGTCCATACATTGATGTGTACAAACATATCTCCCCTACCATAGCTATCTATGCTAGGAAGCCCTTTACCTGCAAGTCGTAAAATCTTACCTGATTGCGTACCTGCATCTACCTTTATTTTAACTTTACCGCCTACTACTGGGATTTCTTTAGAAGTACCCAAAGCCGCTTCTGCGAAAGAAATGTATAACTCTTGGTGAAGGTTGTCTCCTTCTCTTTTGATGTTTGCATCTTCCTCTTCCTCTACCACCACAAGCAAATCACCTGGAGTTCCGCCGAAAGGAGCGTCATTACCTTTACCTCTTACACTTAGTTGTATGCCATCTCTAGCTCCAGCAGGGATATTGATGCTCACTTCCTCATCAGCCTTAATAAGCCCTTGAGCATTAGCTCCAGCTGGTATTTTATCTGCTACCTTCCCAATACCATTACACGCCCCACAAGTGGTTTGCGTTTGCATCTGTCCAAACATTGTGTTCATTACTTTCATTTGGACACCATTACCGTTACAAGTAGGACAAGTCTTAGAAGTTACCCCTGGGGCAAGTTTCATTTTTTTGATTTTGATGGTTTTCTGAGTCCCATTCATCATCTCCTCTAGGCTTAACTTGATACGAACTCTAAGGTTAGTACCTCTAGCCTCTTGTCTCCTAGCTCCACCACCGAAACCGCCAAAATGACCACCAAAGATATCTCCAAACTGACTAAAAATATCTTCCATATTCATACCGCCGCCGAAGCCTCCACCACCGAAGCCTCCGCTACCGCCTACTCCCGCATGACCGTATTGGTCATATCTAGCTCTTTTATTCTCATCGCTGAGAACTTCGTAGGCTTCCGCCGCTTCTTTAAATTTTTCTTCAGCCTCTTTATTTCCCGGGTTTTTATCTGGGTGATATTTAAGTGCTTGTCTTCGGTAGGCTTTTTTAATAGCGTCTGCCGTTGCGTTTTTTTCTACTCCTAATATCTCGTAGTAATCTCTTTTTGACATTATTTATTTTAGTTTTATAATAAATGAAAGGTTCATTTATAATGTAAGATTTATTGTCCTGTAACTACTTTAGTAAATCTAATGACTCTATCGTGTAGCATATATCCAGACTCTATTACATCTACAATTTTACCTTTTAAACCTTCGGTAGGAGCTGGTATTTGGGTAATAGCTTCGTGGAAATCTACATTAAAGTCGTCTCCTGCATTTACTTCTATAGGCTTTAATCCTTTTTCTATCAGTTTATTTTTGAATTTCTGATAGATAAGCTCTACTCCTTTTAAATCTTCTTCCTTCCCTGTTTTCGCTATTTCTTTTAAAGCTCTTTCAAAATCATCTAAAATAGCGAGCATACTTACCATCATATCCTGATTAGCATATTGGAAAAACTCCATTCGCTCTTTAGAAGTTCTTTTTTTATAGTTTTCAAACTCAGCACATAGACGAATGTAACGGTCTTTCTCCTCTGCCAAAAGTTCTTCTGTTGTAGGTTCTTTTGTCAGATTTTCTTCAGTGTCAGTATTTATATTTTGAGTTTCTTCACTTGTATTTTCTTCGGAAACATTAAGTTTTTCTTCGTGCAAATCTTTATTCTCTTCCATTCTTTATTGGTTTTATTGCTTGGGTATTGTCAAAGATATTGCCAAATTAAGATTTAGGACAAATTGACAGACAAAAAGTACATCCGTTAGACTATCTCAGTATAAACTAAATAAATATTCAAAATAACAATAATAAAACTAATGATGATAGCGGTGTATTTCAAAAAACCTTGATTAGCAAATGCTCCCATCTTAAGTTTATTATTAGTTAGCATTACCAGCGGTACTACTGCAAAACTCAACTGTAAGGAAAGTATAACTTGACTTAATATTAAAAGGTCAGTAGTTCCTTTTTCACCATAGATAATAGCGACTATCAACGCTGGTATTACAGCTATCAATCTTGTAATCAATCGTCTTAACCAAGGTTTTAATTTAATATTGAGAAAACCCTCCATTACAATCTGCCCAGCCAAAGTGCCTGTAAGGGTTGAGTTTTGCCCAGAAGCCAACAAAGCTATAGCAAACACAATACTAGCGAGGCTCGTTCCTAAAATTGGAGACAAAAGTTGATGAGCGTCTGTAATGTCAGCAACATCTTGATAGCCTGTGTGATGAAATGCCGCCGATGAAATAATAAGTATAGCTGCATTGATTAAAAATGCTAACAACAAAGAAATATTACTATCCAAAGTAGCGAATTTAATAGCTTCCCTCTTCCCCTTATCATCTCTAGAATAGTTTCTAGTCTGTACAATACTGCTATGCAAGTACAAGTTATGAGGCATTACAGTAGCTCCTAAAATACCTATTGCTATGTAGAGCATACTTGGATTAAATACAATTTCTTTCTGTGGCACTAAACCTTTCAAAATAGGAAACCACTCAGGATTACTTACCACTATTTCGTATAAAAAACAAAAGAAGATAATTGCTATCAGACCACCCACGACACTTTCTAGCCATCTAAAACCTTTGGCTTGAAGCATCAAAATAACAAATACATCTACTACCGTAATGGCTATCCCAATGGTAAGTGGTATCCCAAACAAAAGATTAAGAGCTATGGCAGCCCCTATTACCTCCGCAAGGTCTGTAGCCGCTATGGCTATTTCAGCAAAAATCCAAAGTAGAAAGTTAACAGGTCGAGAATAACTATCTCTACAGGCTTGAGCCAAATCTCTTTCGGCAACGATACCTAACTTTAAAGACAAATGCTGTAATAACATCGCAAAAAGATTAGAAATAAGTACTACCGATAGTAAGATGTATCCAAATTTAGCTCCACCAGCAATGCCTGTTGCCCAGTTACCTGGATCCATATAGCCTACCGCTACCATAAGCCCTGGACCTACAAATGCTAAAAATTTCTTCCAAAAACCTGCATCTTTAGGTACCTCAATACTAGAAAACGATTCTGACAAAGAATTACCAGAACGCTCTTTTTTCCACATTCTATCTTTGAAGTATTTTTTCATCACTCAAACAAAAGTTAGATAAGTCTAACAAAATTATAAAAAATATCTAATCCAGCAAAAAAAAAATAAGAGACTACTCAATTATAAGTAGTCTCTCTATTTCTATCTTAAATGTAGCTTTTTTTAAAATCTCCAACCAACAGTAAACACAAAGTTATTTCTCACTGTTTTAACATCAGAAACAATGCTATCATACTGTTCTACACCATGCCCTTCGTTAAACACACTATTCTCCACTGGAGAAGCGTAATCTCCCGCATAAAATGGATTAGCAAACTTAGAACTTGTATTCTGATAGGCTGCATCTACATAGAAAGATTTAAAATTATATCCTAGTCCCACACCTAAAGTCTGTCTATTAGAAAGATATAGATTACTAAATCTTCTATCTGAATATAAATTACTTGCTGGATCAATAACACTCAAAGATGAACTAGAAAAAGGGTTAGATTGATAAGCATAACCTCCTCTAAATCTCCAGTTATCTAACCTGTATTCTGCACCCAGTCTTAGCTCAGAAGTATTAGAATACACTTTGCTAAAAAACTCATTTAATTGCTTTTCTACCCCTCCTTGAACATTATATTGTGGCTTAGTTACACCTAAAGTATAATCTACATTTACTGCAAAATTCTTGTTAGCTATATAAGCACCACTCAGAGTAGCCTTCATTGGTGTGCTCAATCTTCTATTCTCATTAGCTAGTACCGTTACTACAACCCCATTATTATCAATATCATAATAGTTATAAGCCCTCTCTATATTCCACCAAGTAGGAGACTCTAATGCTAAACCTACACGAAAGTTTTTATCTATTTTACCAATAACCCCTGCTGAAATTGCCACCCCTCCAGAAGATTCTTGAAAAGGAGTGTCTTGTTTTTGGTATAGCCCCTTAGTACCTGCCGTTTGAGACTGCATTCTAAAAAAATCTCCTTGCTCTATATTTGCTGAATGGAAGTGTACTCCACCACCTACATACCACTTATGGTCGTAATTACCACCAAATGCGAAGGATAATTTTGAAGTATGCCCTACTCTATTATAAGCATGTCCATCGTAAAGTAGTAAATCCGTTTGCGAATTACCATTACTATCTGTATAATCTATAGCTTCATTTATAGTGTGATTTTCAGGAGTTCTAATATAGCTATCAATATCCTTAGCACTATAATTAAACCCTAGGTTAATAAACTTCCATTTAGAATTATTGCTAGTTTGCATTACAACAACCCCTCCTAAATGTCCTAAATTAGTTTTCTTATAAACTTCATCATAAGATTTATTTGCTAGAGTTGAGGTATTTTTATTTCCCAAAGCATTAAGCGTTCCAGAAAATTCACCTACAATATTAACAGCTATACCTGCAGGGTTAACATTTATAGAAGAAGCATCTCCTCCCATTGCTCCCATTGCTCCTGCCATACCCATGTATTTTGCAGAACCATTAGGTTGTGTATCAGAATAAACATCTACCGTATTCCTAATTACAGACACATCTTGAGAGTAAAATAAAGCTCCAACAGACAGCCCTAATATTGAAAATATCTTCTTATTCATTATCTTATTTTTATTTTTTAGCATTCAATTAAATAAACTATCTAAAACCACCTGTTCTAAAACCTCCCCCTGATCTCATACCACCTCCTGAACTACCAGAACCAAAACCGCCACTTCTATTGGAACCTCCGCCCCAGCCAGAATTGTTTCTAAATCCATCGTTTCTTGGTATAGATTGTGTACGAGGTGTCATTCCTCTGTCCTGATAATTATAGTTCGGTTCAGATCTTCTTAATGTTCTTGTTTGAGGCATTGAGTAGCCATTATTACTGTTATTACGGTTAATCCTGTTATCTCCTCTTCCAAAGCCTGAGTCTCTAAATCCACCAAAGTTTCTTCCTGAATTACTATTGCTATTTGGATTTCTATAAATTGGATTACTGAATCCTCCGTTATTATATCTAGTAATACTGTCTACACCACTTCTTCTATAATTGTACTGACGAGGAGCTACTCCCCAATAAGGATTCCCCCATGCACCGTAGCCACCCCAATATGGGTTACCCCAACCTGTTCCCCAGTAAGGGTTCCAACCAAATCTTCCACCCCAATAAGGGTTTCCCCAACCCCATCTGTTCCAACCTGATCCCCAGCCCATGCCGAAGCCCATATTCCAACCCCAGCCTGAACTCCAACCAAAGCCCATATTCCAGCTATTCCAACCGCCAAAACCTCCCCAATAAGGATCCCAGCCAAAGCCTGTCCCCCAGAAAGGCGTATTCCAGCCCCAGCCAGTATAGCGTCTTTCAACTCCTGCAAAGGAACCCCAATCTGAATCGGATTGTACAGGAGTATCCGTCCATTCTTGATATTTGTTATTTTGATTTTGCTGTAATTGTCTAGAGTTTTCTACTACTCTATAATCATTACTATAGTCGTAGTAATCTCCTACATTATTACGGTCATTCACAACTACCCCTTCCGGAATTACATCTTTACTTGGATCATAGTAAACTCCATCAGTCTCTGTATAACCTCCCATTTGTGCTCCACAAGAGGTCAACAAAAAACTAACAGAAGTGGCTAATGCTAGTCTAACAGCCCATTTTCTTTTTAAGAAATTATAATCTATTTTTTTCATAATCTTATGTAGGTTTTATTTATCTTTGTGCTTGAATTGAGGTGGATATAGCTAAAACTATACCAAAAAAATCTCTCAAATTACAAATCATAACTTAGGTGTTATTTAACCATTTAACTAGATACACCTACAAAATTATAAAATAAAAGTTAAAAGTAAATTTATGGCAAAATTAACATCAAGAAGCGAGGACTATAGCAAATGGTATAATGAGTTGGTAGTAAAGGCTAATTTAGCCGAAAACTCAGGTGTAAGAGGCTGTATGGTAATTAAACCCTATGGCTATGCTATTTGGGAAAAAATGCGTGACGAACTAGATAAAAAATTTAAAGAAACTGGTCACGAAAATGCTTACTTCCCTATTTTTGTTCCTAAAAGTCTTTTTGAAGCGGAGGAAAAAAATGCAGAAGGTTTTGCCAAAGAATGTGCTGTAGTAACCCACTACCGCCTAAAAACAGACCCTGAAAATCCACAAAAACTTATGGTAGATCCTGAGGCCAAATTAGAAGAAGAGCTTATTGTAAGACCTACTTCTGAGGCTATTATTTGGAATACTTATAAAAACTGGGTACAATCTTACAGAGATTTACCTATCCTCATTAACCAATGGGCTAATGTGGTAAGATGGGAGATGAGAACAAGGCTTTTCCTAAGAACTGCCGAATTTTTATGGCAAGAAGGTCATACTGCTCACGCTACAAAAGAAGAAGCTATTGCTGAAACAGAACAGATGCTAAATGTTTATGCTGATTTTGCTGAAAATTTTATGGCTGTACCTGTGGTAAGAGGAATAAAGTCTCCTAGTGAAAGATTTGCAGGTGCAGAAGAAACTTACTGTATTGAAGCTCTTATGCAAGACGGAAAAGCTTTACAAGCAGGAACTTCTCACTTTTTAGGTCAAAACTTTGCTGAGGCATTTGATGTTAAATTCACTAATAAAGAAGGTAAAATAGAGTATGCTTGGGCAACCTCTTGGGGCGTTTCCACAAGACTTATGGGGGCTTTGATTATGTCTCATTCTGATGACAACGGTCTAGTCCTTCCGCCATCTTTAGCACCTATACAAGTAGTTATTGTACCTATATTTAAAGGCGAAGAACAGCTTAAACAAATAGATGAAGTCGCCTATGAACTACAATCTAAACTAAAAGCCTTAGGCATCTCTGTAAAATACGATAACAGAGATACCCAAAAGCCAGGTTGGAAATTCGCAGAATATGAGATGAAAGGTGTCCCTGTAAGAATAGCAATGGGAGCAAGAGATTTAGAAAACAAAACCGTAGAAATAGCTAGAAGAGATACTCTTTCTAAAGAAGTTAAACCTTTAGATAATATAGAAGTTTATATCCAAGAACTTTTAGAAGAAATCCAAAAAGCTATTTATAATAAAGCTCTTAAATTTAGAGACGAAAACATTACTAAGGTTGATTCTTACGAAGAATTTAAAGAAGTTTTAGAAACCAAAGGAGGCTTTATTTTAGCACACTGGGACGGAACGGAAGAAGAAGAAGAAAGAATAAAAGAAGAAACTAAAGCTACTATCCGTTGCATTCCTCTAGAGGGAGAAAAAGAAGAAGGCGTTTCTATGATTTCAGGAAAACCATCTAAACAAAGAGTGCTTTTTGCTAAAGCCTACTAATTATTAACTCATTAAAAATTAAAATTATGTCAATCAACATTATAGAACTTATTAAAGGACAATTCGGACACGGTGTCACTAGCCAACTTGCTTCTCAATTAGGCGAAAAGGAAGAAGCTGTTTCTAAAGCCACCAATGCACTTATCCCAACTGTATTAGGTGGTATTGTGTCTCAGTCCGACAAATCGGCTCTTTTACAAGAAATTACACAGTTAGCAGATGCTAATACTTTATCTAAGCTAAACCAAGAAAGTTCTTTTGCCAACGAGCTACTTAGCAAATTACTAACCATGGTTTTTGGAGATAAAATAAAAAGTATTACTTCTGGAATTTCCTCCTTTGCAGGAATTAAAGAGTCTTCTGCCGATGCCCTTTTAGGCTTTACCTCACTAACATCTTTAGCAACCATAGGAAGATATGCTAAAGACCAAAATTTAGACAGCAACGGACTTGAAATCCTTTTAAATAAAGAGAAGACTAATATATCTAATCTTGTTCCCGCAGGTTTCTCATTAGGTGCTATAGGACTTGGAAATCTAGAAAACAAAACAGAAGAGGCTAAAGCTACCTTAACTGAAAATATTCAAGATAAAGTTTCGGACATTAAAGATGGATTTTCTGAAAAGTTAGGCGAGCTCTCTCAGCTGAAAGATAATACTGCTGAAAAGTTGTCTGAAACTTCAGATATGATTAAAGACAAGGTTTCAGACTTTAAGGAAGATTTTTCTGAAAAACTAGATGAATCTAAAGAAAAACTTTCTCAATTTAAAGATAATGCTTCCGAAAAATTATCTGAAACTTCGGATTCAATAAAAAAAGGTTTTTCTGATTTCAAAGAAAGTGCTTCTAACAAGTTGGATAACTTAAAAGAAAAGGTAGAAGAAAAAACAGGCGAAGATGTTAAAGAAGTTTCTGTATGGAAGTGGCTTCTCCCGCTAATCCTTCTACTGCTTATGGGGTGGTTTGTTTGGAAACAAATTAACAAAAACAATCAAGAAGAAGCTCCTAGAGAAATCTCTGCTGAAAAAATAGATTCTACAAATAACGCTAACACTCAGCAAAATATAGATTCTGTAAACTCAAAATAAATCTAAAAAAGCCGTTTCAATCAATTTTGAAGCGGCTTTTTCATTTTAAACTAAAACTACTCCTTAACTTTTAAGAAGTTCTATTACGCTTTCTGGATTTTCTGCAGAGAAGACTGCATTTCCTGCAACAAGAACATCAGCGCCTGCCTCAAACAGCTTAGAAGCATTGTCTGTATTTACTCCGCCATCTATTTGGATTAAAGCTGTAGCATTTTGGTCTAAAATTAAATCTTTAGTTTGCTTTATTTTTTTGTAGGTGTTTTCTATAAATTTCTGTCCACCAAACCCAGGATTAACACTCATCAGCAATACCAAATCTATCTCTCCTATAATATCCTCTAATACACTTACAGGTGTAGATGGATTAAGCACTACTCCTGCTTTAGCTCCCTTACTTTGTATTAGTTTAATTGTTCGATGTAAATGAGTACACGCCTCATAATGCACTGAGACCAAATCAGCTCCGTTATCAATAAATTCTTCCACATATTTCTCTGGCTCTACAATCATAAGATGCACATCTACAAACTTTTTAGCGTACTCTTTTATCGTTTTCATTATAGGGAAACCGAAAGATATATTAGGTACAAACCTACCATCCATCACATCTACATGAAACCAATCGGCTTGGCTACGGTTAAGCATTTCTATATCTCTTTGGAGATTACCAAAATCAGCGGAAAGTAAAGATGGAGCAATCAGTTTTGTTTTCATTTCTAAATTTAAATTAATTGATATTTAATTATTTATAACAAAAAAAAGGATAACGCAAACAATGCATTATCCTTTTACGGTTTTTTATTTTCCTAAATAAGACTTCAAAATCTTACTTCTTGAATTATGTTTTAACCTTTTGATAGCCTTTTCTTTAATCTGACGAACACGCTCTCTCGTAAGGTCAAAAGTTTCGCCTATTTCCTCCAAAGTCATAGGGTGTTTACCATTAAGCCCGAAGTAAAGTCTTACTAAATCTGCTTCTCTAGGCGTAAGTGTCTGTAACGCTCTTTCAATCTCTATTTGTAAAGATTCTAGCATCAACTCTTTGTCTGGGCTAGGAGATTCCCCTGAGCGAAGAACATCGTAAAGGTTAGAGTCTTCCCCTTCTACTAGCGGAGCGTCCATAGAAAGGTGTCTTCCGCTGTTTTTCATAGACTCCTTAATATCCTCCTCACTCATATCTAGAACCTCTGCCAACTCTTCTGGGGAAGGCGGTCTTTCATTCTCTTGTTCTAAGTGAGCGTATGCTTTGTTAATTTTATTGATTGACCCAATCTTATTCAATGGTAAACGAACAATTCTAGACTGCTCCGCTAAAGCCTGTAAGATAGACTGTCTAATCCACCACACTGCATAGGATATAAATTTGAAACCTCTCGTTTCGTCATATCTTTTAGCAGCTTTCATCAATCCTAAATTACCTTCATTGATTAAATCTGGTAATGATAAGCCTTGATTTTGATATTGTTTAGACACAGAAACTACGAAACGAAGGTTAGCTTTGATAAGCTTTTCTAGAGCTACCTTATCTCCAGCACGAATCTTTTGTGCCAGTTCCACCTCCTCATCTGCAGTAATTAGGTCTACTTTACCTATCTCCTGCAAATATTTATCTAATGATGCCGTTTCCCTATTGGTAACCTGCTTGGTAATTTTAAGTTGTCTCATAATATTTTTTGCTCAAAAAAAGAGTTACGGTATAGTGTACGACCATACCACTAAAAAGGTTACACTAAAAATGAAAAAAGTTTTCAGTTTCTCTTTTTATTTATTTTAAATGTTTCGTAATCGCTTCGCTATCAGGCTTGGTAGTACTTAGATAGCTTTCTATTATTTTTCCGTTTTCGTCTAGAAGAAATTTGGTAAAATTCCAAAGTATGGTGGTGTCTTTAACTCCGTTTAATTCCTTTTTAGTAAGAAACTGAAAAATAGGCGCTATATCTTCTCCCTTTACAGAAACCTTAGCTGCCATAGGGAAAGTTACTCCATAGTTCACTTGACAAAAAGTTTTAATCTCGGTATTAGTTCCTGGTTCTTGTCCCCCAAAGTTATTGGCTGGAAAACCTACTATTACTAATCTATCTTTATATTTTTGATAGAGCTTTTCCAAGGCTTCATACTGAGATGTAAAACCACATTCAGAAGCTGTATTTACAATAAGTATTTTTTTGCCTTTGAAATCCGCAAAATTAATTTCTCCACCCTCTAGGCTTTCCACCTTATAATCGTAGATACTTTTAGGAAACTTAGAGGTGTCTAGTTGTACCTCGCTTTTTTTACTAGAACATTGCACTAAAGCAATTACAGATAGCATAAGTATAAAGAGCTTTTTCATTATATCTTATTTTATTTTAAAGGTATTGTCAGGGAATGCCTTATTGACTTCTATTTTATTGAATAACATCACATAATCTCCTTCTTTTTTAGGAGTAGAAGCCTCTATTCTAAAAGGCATTGTAAGTCCATTTACCTTTTTAAAATCCGAGTATAAAAGCGTTTCTCCTTTCTTTACTTCTTTAAGAAGCATATAGTTTTCAGTATCAAAATAATACAGAGTTTTATTTACATTTTTAGTAAGCTCCACCTTATAACATAGTCTCTCCCCTACTTTATCCTTACCCAAAATTACAGCTGTGAATCCTTTAGCCTCAAAATCAATAAAATCAGTATCAAAACTTTCAGGTTGGTAGCTTTCAAACTCTTGTAACTTATTGTTAGCATAGTTCATTGCATAGCCTTTTTTACCATCATAAGCCTCTATAACACTCTCTTTATTATTGATAATGATAGATGTTTTGGTAAGATTAGGACGCTGCTGATAGATTTTAATAGGATACTCTTCCTGTATTCCCAGAACCACTTTACCTTGTAACATTATGGAATTTAGCAACTTCCATTTGGTAAGTCCTCCTGTCAGTTCTATATTTTTGTCTATAATTTCTTTAGCTGTTTGCGTATAAAAAAACTGTGCTAAAGCTAATAATACAACTAATGCTATCTTTTTTATCATTATTTTCTTTTTTAATATTAAAGTCTAAGCAACTGCTTCGCCTTTTCTAAATCTTCTGGAACATCTATGCCAACACCAACGAAATCGGTTTCTATCATTTTTATTTTCATGCCATATTCCAAATACCTGATGCACTCTATTTTTTCTGCTATTTCGAGAGGCTTCATCGGTAAACTAGAAAACTCTAGCAACGCTTCCCTTCTAAAAGCATAAACGCCTATATGTTTAAAATATTGCAAATCATCTGTTTTCTCTCTAGGAAAAGGAATAACGGAGCGACTGAAATAAAGAGCAAAACCATTATTATCCGTAATTACTTTTACATTATTAGGATTTTCTATATCGTCCCACTGTTCTAGTTTTATTTTAAGCGAAGCCAAAGAAATACTCTTATCCTTATCTTCATCAAAAACTGAAATCAATTGTTTTAGAGGTTCTTTTTTAAGAAACGGCTCATCACCTTGCACATTTACAACAATATCACACTCAATATCTTTTACGGCTTCGGCTATTCTATCACTTCCAGTTTCGTGTGTACCTGTCATTACTGCCTTTCCACCGTTTTCCTTAATTTCATTAAAAATAACCTCGGAGTCCGTTGCTACAAAAACTTCGTCAAAAAACCCCGTTTCCACCACATTTTGATAAGTTGTAGAAATAACAGTTTTATCTCCCAACAATTCCATTAGCTTGCCAGGAAATCTACTTGCCTGATAACGAGCAGGAATTACAGCAATTATTTTTTGTTTCATTCTTTTTTTATTTATAATTGAGAAACATTTCCGTCTTTGAAAAGATAGACTTTTTTGGATTTTCTAATGTGCTCTTTATCCTTCTCATCTTTTTCCATCTCTTCTGTTTTCATGATAATCTTACCTTTAATTCCTCCCTTATCTTTTGGAAAAACATACTCTTCTGAATGATAAAAAATATCAGCATCAGCAACGGACATCAGTACCGGTAATGCTACCATTTTATCCCCATTTAATAGCATATACTGCTCATAGCTCGGAATGCCACACGCCTCTCCAGAAACACTCGCCAACAGAATATCTAACACTCCATCTAACCCTTTGTTTCCTTGCCATTTAAAAGCTACCGAAGTTAAACTTTCTGTCCCTACATTAAATGAAACTTTTTGTATGCTTTGTTTATCCTTTAGCATCACAACATCTAGCTTAACCTCATCTTTCTCCGTAGCAGAAGCTCCAAAAAGAAAATCGTAACCATCTCTAGACCTGTATCCTAAACTTAAATTAGCTCCCCAGATATACCCAGATTTAGTTTCACCTTCTTTGATATAATTTATTCTATACCAACTTGCAGAGCGTTTGCCTAAAGACAATACTTGTTCTGTCTTTTGGGCAATTTTCACTACTTGTCCTATATCTAAACTATCTACCTTAGGCGATTGCAAGTTAGGTTCAGCCCTTACATTGGTCTTATCTATCAAAACTTTTTGGTTGCTATTTTCTTCAAACATAAATATCCACTGCCCTTCTTGAGCAGGAAGAAAAGAACTTATACTGAAGAAAACCAGTAAGAATAACCTAGAAAAGCTTTTCATTATTCTAGTTTATATTATTTAAGCTTTGACAAAGCTCCTTCTAATACAGGTAACATATTTTTAATATCTTCTAAAGAACAGCCACCTACTGAAGCTCTAAACCAAGGGGTTTCTCTGGAATTACCAAATGCCGAAAATGGCACTAACGCCATACCTGCCTCTCGGATAAGATAAAACACAACATCAGTGGTATCCTTCAATACCTCTCCATCTGGAGTAGTCTTATCTACATAATCCATCTTAATGGTAAGATACAATGCACCCATAGGCTCTACACTATCTACCGCAAAACCTTTGTTTTTAAGCTCTTGAATACCTTGATGTAATGTATTTAAGCTCAACTGTATTCTTCCTTTAAAATCATTTACATAAGCATCTACCTCATCCGTTTTAGATAAAAATTTAGCCGTAGCTTCTTGCTCTGGCTTCGGTGCCCACGCTCCAATATGTGTTAAAAAAGCTTTCATCTTATTGATGATTACTGAAGGACCAAAGCCCCAACCTACTCTTACTCCTGTAGCTGCGAAACATTTAGAAGAACCATCTATAAATATGGTATAATCTTTCATTTCTGGCACTAAACTCACAGGGTTGAAATGCTCATGACCAAAAAATAACATAGCGTAAATTTGGTCGTACATCAAATAGAGCGGTTTTTCGTTTTCGCCTCTTCTCTTATTTTCAGCAACTACCATCTCGCAGATTTCTCTCAGTTGTTGCTCGGTAAACATAGTTCCCGTAGGGTTTGAGGGAGAACAAAGAGCCAATAATACTGCTCCTTCCAAATGAGGTTTTAATTCTTCTGCAGTAGGTAAAAAGTTATTTTCTTTTTTAGTTTCTATTTCTACTTTTTCTGCGGAAGTAAGATAAGCATAGTGGTTATTATTCCAAGAAGGCACAGGGTAAACCACCTTATCACCTGCATCTACAACACTCATATATGCTGCATAAATAAGTGGACGAGAACCTCCTGCCACTAATATTTCCTCTGGTGAATAATCTAACTGATAACGCTTCTTTAAATCCGAAGATACACTTTCCCTAAGGCTCAGCAAACCATTGGCAGGAGGATAATTGGTTAAATTATGCTCATAAGCCTTTTGTATTTCTTCTTTTAGAAGAGAAGGTATAGGGTAAATATTAGCGTTTAAATCCCCTATGGTAAGATTAGCTATCTGAGCTCCTTTAGCCTTAAGCTCATTAACTTCGTTTCCTATTTTTACTATTTCTGAGCCTACTAGATTAGCTGCTAAGCGAGATACTTTCATAAGAATTTGTGTATAGTATTATTATTTTATATTATTACTAATGAGGAGTTTATACCAAACCTAAATCTTTTTTGATAACTTCTATTTTCGCATTAAGAGTTTCTATCTTAGATTTGAAATCTTTTTCAGACTCTATTTTGTCTAATGCACTAAAATAGAATTTAATTTTAGGTTCTGTTCCCGAAGGTCTTATCGCTACTTTTGTACCATCTTCTGTATAGTAAATAAGCACATTAGACTTAGGAATATCCGTCATTGGTTGTTTTTCGTTTTTGTTCAAATCCCAAGCGGTTTGCTCCTGATAATCTTTAACCAAAACCACTTTAGAACCCGCCAACGAAGTTACAGGATTATTTCTAAAATCCGTCATCATTTTTTTGATTTGCTCTGCACCTTCTTTTCCTTTTTTCACCACATTTACAAGAGCCTCTTGGTAAAGACCTAACCTTTGGTAGATTTCTATCATATACTGATACATCGTTTTGCCTTGAGCCTTGCACCAAGCTGCTATTTCACAAGCCAATAGTATAGAACCACAAGAGTCTTTATCTCTCACAAAATCTCCCGTCATAAAGCCAAAACTTTCTTCTCCTCCACAGATAAATTTCTGCTTACCTTCTACTTCTCTTATCATTTTACCTATCCATTTAAAGCCTGTAAGCCCTACCTTACATTCAACTCCATAGGATTTTGCCAAATCAAAAAATACATCAGAAGTTACGATAGTAGAACCTATAAACTCTGTGCCCGTGATACGACCTTGCTTTTGCCATTGAGACAAAATATAATCCGTAAGAATCATATTGGTCTGATTTCCATTAAGGAGTTGCATTTCTCCATCTAGATTTCTTACCGCTATCCCTAATCGGTCTCCGTCTGGGTCTGTACCTATTACAATGTCTGCATTGGTAACCTTTGCTAAATCCATTGCCATAGTTAATGCTGCTGGCTCTTCAGGATTTGGACTTTCTACCGTAGGGAAGTTTCCGCTAGGAATCATTTGTTCTTTTACTAAATCTACCTTGGTAAAACCAGCCTTTGCTAAAGCCTGTGGAATGGTAGTGTAAGTAGTCCCATGAATAGAGGTAAATACAATATTAAGATTATCATATCCTAATTTATCTTCTTGATAAAGAGAGTTCTCCATACATGTTCTTATATAAATCTCATCTTGCTCCTCTCCTACCCATTCTATAAGGCTATCATTACCATTAAAGCTGATGTCTTCATATTTAGTATTAAGTACTTCATTGATGATTTCTGCATCATTAGGTGGCACTATCTGAGCTCCATCATTCCAATATACTTTATACCCATTGTACTCTGGTGGATTGTGTGAAGCGGTAAGCACAATACCTGCGTTACATTTTTTATCTCTCACTGTAAACGAAAGCTCTGGTGTAGGGCGGTGTTCTTTAAACAACAATACTTTAATCCCATTAGCAGTAAGTACATCTGCTACTATTTTACCAAATTCTTTAGAGTTATTTCTTACATCATACGCTATGGCTACCTTTATCTCTTGGTTAGGGAACTGCTGATGCAAATAGTTAGCAAGACCTTGTGTTGCTTGTCCTAAAGTATATTTGTTAAGTCTATTAGTTCCAACGCCCATAATGCCACGCATTCCACCTGTACCAAACTCCAAGTTTTTATAAAATGCATCTTCTAACTCTGGTGAGTTAGTATCTATCAATTGTTTTACAGTCTGTCTAGTTTCTTCATCAAACGCCTCTGTAAGCCAAAGTTTAGCTTTATCCACTGTATTCATATCTTTATATTTTTATGTTAAAATTAAGGTTTTTCTCTATTTTCTACTCTTGTATCTTTATCTATTTTGAGCTTTCGTATTGGATTTCCGTAATAGACCAGCTTAGCTGTATTTTCTACCTTTCCAGAAATTTCTTCTTTAGTATTGATTTCTGCATAGTTCCCATTTTTAGACTGAATATCAAAATAATCTACCGTCCAATAAGGAGCTATAATACTCGCTGTATCCGAGATTTTAAGTACAGCCTCTTTAGTAACGCCTGAAAAATTAGCTCTTGATTCCTCCGTCATTTGCACTTCTGCTTTAGAGGTCTTTATTGCACCTATAAATTTACCTTGATTTTTTAGATTGATTTTCAAATCAGGCGTTTTAATATCTCCTGAAACATTCATTTCCACAGAATCAGAAATACTTATCTGTTTCAATGGCGTTTTGGAGTAAACCGTTACTGTGTAAAAATCTACATTTCCAGTAGGTCTTTTCTCTATGATTTTGAGTGTACTATCTTCAACTTTAATTTTTAAATTGCTAATAAGATTAGAATAAGTTTCTACATTAACAAAGTTCTCCTCTCCTTGAGTGAAAAACAACCTGTATTTACCTTCTAGCTCAAGTTTATTAAAGACTTCCAAAGGTGTGTCTTCAGATTTTATCTCACCTTCTGGAGTTACCTTTCCACAAGAACTCCATAAGAATACTGATACCAAAAGATAAATATAATGCTTCATCTTACTCACAATTAAATAATTTCTTCTATGTGATAATTTTTATGTCCTCTATTAGTTCTGATAATCAGTTCTCCTAAAAAACCTGCTATAAAGAGTAAAGTCCCCATTATCATCATCGTTAAAGCTATATAAAACCAAGGATTATCAGCTATTAAATGCCCATAAACACCTTTGGAGATATCTATTAGTTTAGACACACCTAGCCAAAGGGACGATAAAAAACCAATAAGAAACATCAGTGTGCCTACCGCTCCAAAGAAATGCATTGGTCTACCTCCAAATCTACTTACAAACCAAAGTGTTACCAAATCCAAGAAACCTCTTATAAATCGTTCTGTACCAAATTTTGAACTTCCGTAAGGTCTTGCCTGATGTTGCACCTCCTTTTCTGTGATTTTCCTAAAACCTGCATTGGCAGCCAGTACAGGAATATATCTGTGCATATCTCCGTACACATCTATGGACTTCACTACTTGCTTTCGGTACGCTTTAAGTCCACAATTAAAATCGTGTAGAAACACCCCTGAAACTTTTCTCGCTGCTGCATTGAATAGTTTAGATGGAATATTTTTAGTCATTACATTATCGTAGCGTTTCTTTTTCCAGCCGCTCACAATATCATAACCTTCATTAACCACTTTATGATATAAAGCTGGTATCTCTTCTGGAAAATCTTGTAAATCAGCATCCATAGTAATTACCACTTCTCCCTTCACCCTCGCGAAAGCTGCATGAAGTGCTTGGGATTTCCCATAGTTTCTAGAAAATTTAATCCCTTGTATATTAGGATTTCTATTTTTAAGAAACATTATTGTCCCCCAAGAGCTATCAGTACTCCCATCGTCCACAAACCAAATTTCGTAAGATAAACCAGCCTCACTGCAGACATTTTCTATCCTATTATAAAGTTCTTCTAAAGATTGTTCCTCATTAAGAAGAGGTATGACAATAGATAAATCCATTTTTTCTAAAAAAATAAGTTAATAAACCGTTTTGCTTCTAAAGAAACTTCCAAAGAAAACAGACAATATCAAAAAGAAGGCACAATATCCCGCAAATACCAAAGAGAAATGATATAAAGAAAACATATCTTCATTTTTCTTTACTTTCTCTTCAATTCGTTTTTTACCTTCTTCATATTTTTGTTCTAGTTCCTTTGCTTCTTCTGTATTAGGTTTGGTTATTTGTTTCGCTTTAGTATATTCTTCTTCCAAAGAAGCTCTAAAACTCTCTATATACTGATGATTTAAAAGCAATTTAACATCTTTATCAACATAACTGATAAACACAAAGATACTGGAAATAGATAAGAACCCCGCCAAAAACATCGGCGTAAATGCTCTTCCAAAAGCCTCCTTAAAGGTAAGCCTAACCTTTTCTTTTTTGTAAGAATAAACAGAAATAAACGCCCCAACACCAAAAATAAGAGGTAGAACGAAAGAATTGGCTATCATCGTAGTGCGGAAATAATTAACATCCATAAAGAAAAAATACACCACGAAAAACACCAATAGGATTGCCCCACTCATCGCTAATCCGTTATTGATTGTACTTTTACCCATCTATCACTTAGTTTAAATTACAATTTTGAACTGGTAAAATTACGGATTATTTTTGAGAAATTTTCGCTTATTCTCTTGCATTTCTAATTTAACTAGATAAGTCTTCTTCTAAATATTTCTCTATCTTTGCAGACAATAACAAAGGCGGCTTGTTGCTTTGTTTTTTTCTTACGATTAAACAAAGAGGAAAGTCCGGACACCATAGGGCAGCATAGCGGCTAACCGCCGTCCACAGCGATGTGAGGACTAGTGCAACAGAAAGCAAGTACAGTACGGCTGTAGTGAAATCAGGTAAACTCTATGCGGTGCAATGCTAAGTATATCGGCAACTAAGGGTAGCTCGTCCAATGCCGAGGGGTAAGCAGCTAAAGCTTAATAGCAATATTAAGCATAGATAAATAACAGGCGTTCTTAAATTTGTTTAGAATACAGAATCCGGCTTATAGCCTTTGTTATTTTTTCAAAACAAAAATCCGCCTTCGTAAAAAAGCGGATTTTTTTAATTTATTTTTGATACTAAATATTTCTATTTACTTGTTTCCACAACTTCTCCCTGAATCCAAATAACACTTCTGTTAGCTTTAGGGTCGTTAGAGAAAACCTCTATAAGTTTCTTGAATGGATTTACTAAATTAGTATTATAACCTACTTTAATTTTAGAAGTTTTACCTGGTAAAATAGGCGTTTTGTCCCATTCTGGAGTGGTACACCCACAAGATGCCTTTACATTACTAATTACTAAAGGTTTATCACCTGTATTAGTTACTGTAAAATAGCGGTGTCCTTCTGACCCTTTTTCTACTTTACCATAATCTACTGTTGTTTTATCGAAGCTAATAGTTTGGGCAGAAGCCATAAAACCTACCACTAAAACTAGCCCTGTTAAAATCTTTTTCATAATTCTTATACTTTTAAAGTTATGCAAAGTTAAAATTATTTTTCAACTTTGGTTATTTTCCATTCTTAATTACAAATTACACGCCAAACTGAAATTTATTTTCCGACAATTTTCTCCATACAAATTTGTATCAAAAAGTTAGCTTCCTTATTATCTTTATCTTATTTTTGCAGAATAAAGCAAAAATAACGATTATAAATAGACCAAAAATATGCAGATTTCAGAGAAATATAACCCTTCTTCTACCGAACAAAAATGGTACAACTACTGGTTAGAAAACAACTATTTTCATTCTGAACCTAATCATAAACCACCCTACACCATTGTCATTCCACCGCCTAATGTAACGGGGATTTTGCATATGGGACATATGCTTAATAATACCATTCAAGATGTGTTGATTAGACGGGCAAGAATGAGAGGTTACAATGCTTGTTGGGTACCAGGAACCGACCACGCCTCTATTGCTACGGAGGCGAAAGTGGTGGCTAAACTTAAAGCAGAAGGGATTAACAAATCGGATATTTCTCGTGAAGAATTCCTAAAACACGCTTGGGAATGGACGCATAAATATGGTGGAACAATTTTAGAACAACTAAAAAAATTAGGCTGTTCTTGCGACTGGGATAGAACTCGCTTTACGATGGAGGATAAACTCTCCGAGCAAGTGATAAAATCTTTTGTAGATTTATATAACAAAGGGCTTATCTACAGAGGTTACCGTATGGTTAACTGGGACCCAGAAGCCAAAACCAACATTTCCGATGAGGAAGTTATCTTTAAAGAGCAAAACGGAAAACTGTATCACTTAAAATATCAGATTGAGGGAACACAAGATTTTCTTACCGTGGCTACCACGCGTCCTGAAACTATTTTCGGTGATGTGGCCGTATGCGTAAACCCTAACGACGAACGCTACCAAAAACTTATCGGCAAGACCGTTATCGTGCCTATCGTTAATCGTGCAGTGCCAATTATTGCCGATGAATATGTAGATATTGAATTCGGAACAGGAACTTTAAAAATAACGCCTGCCCACGATGTTAATGATTACGAAATTGGTCAAAAACATCAACTTCAAATCATTGATGCTATTGATGATGATGGTAAACTAAATCATCACGGAATGCACTACGAAGGAAAAGACCGTTTCGTAGTTCGTAAAGAAATTGCAAAAGAGTTGGAAGAGAAAGGTCTCCTCGCTAAGGCGGAAGACTATGTAAACAAGGTGGGAACTTCTGAAAGAACAGGAGCGGTGATAGAGCCTAAAATCTCTCAACAATGGTTCTTAAAAATGTCCGAAATTGCAAAACCTGCTTTAGAGGTGGTGATGAGCGACGAGATTAAATTCTATCCTGATAAATTTAAAAACACCTATAAATATTGGATGGAAAACATCCGAGATTGGAATATCTCTCGTCAGCTTTGGTGGGGACAACAAATCCCTGCCTACTACTACGGAGAAGGCGAAAACGATTTTGTAGTGGCAGAAAACGCTGAAAAAGCATTGGAATTAGCAAGAGAAAAAGCTCAAAATCCAAATCTAAGCCTTGCCGACTTAAAACAAGACGAAGACGCTTTGGATACTTGGTTCTCTTCTTGGCTGTGGCCAATGTCCGTATTTGACGGATTATTAGACCCTAACAGCGAAGAAATCAACTATTATTATCCTACTACCGACCTCGTTACAGGTCCAGACATTATTTTCTTTTGGGTGGCCAGAATGATTATGGCAGGATTGGAATGGAGAGGTAAAGTTCCTTTTAAAAATGTGTATTTCACAGGGATTGTAAGGGATAAACAAAGACGCAAAATGTCTAAATCCTTAGGCAATTCACCTGACCCAATAGAACTAATTGACAAATACGGTGCAGACAGCGTAAGAGTGGGAATTCTGTTGAGTTCTGCGGCTGGAAACGACCTTCTATTCGACGAAGACTTAATGCTACAAGGGCGAAATTTTGCTACTAAAATATGGAATGCTTTCCGTCTCGTACAAGGTTGGAAACAAGAGGACAAACCAGCTGGTGCAGTTGAAAACCAAACGATAGAATGGTTTGGTCATTTATTAGATAAAACCGTAAAAGAGATTAACGAGCAGTTTGAAAAATTCAGAATTTCAGACGCCTTACATCTTATTTATAAATTAATTTGGGACGATTTCTGTTCTTGGTATTTGGAAGCCATTAAACCGAATTACAGCGAAGGCATTTCTAAGGAGGTTTACGACAAAACTATTGTTTATTTTGAGGAGTTGATGAAATTGCTCCACCCTTTTATGCCTTTCTTAACCGAGGAACTTTGGCAAAATATTACTTCAAGAAATACAGACGAAGCCCTCATTATCGCTCAGCAGAAAGAAGCATCAGAATTTGATGTAAATATTACCAACCAATTTGATATTGCTAAAGAGTGGATTTCTGGCGTGAGAAACTACAGACAAAGCAAAGGTATTTCTCCTAAAGAAACCGTAGAACTCTATACCAATGCTCTCGAAAACAGCAACGAAGCACTTATAAAGAAATTGGCTAATGTCTCTGATATTTATTTCAATGAAAAAACAGACAAACCGAGCTTCTCTTTCTTAGTGGGTTCTACAGAGCTTTCCATACCGCTTAGTGAAACACTTGATTTGGAAGAAGAGAAAAAGAAAACAGAGGAGGAACTTTCTTATCTTAAAGGATTCTTAGCTTCTGTTGAGAAAAAGCTAAGCAACGAAAAATTCGTTAGTGGAGCTCCTGAAAAGGTGGTAGAAATGGAACGAAAAAAACAAAAAGATGCTCAAGATAAAATAGCTCTTTTGGAAGAAAAATTAAAAACACTGGGATAAAAATAATAATGAATCACATTAAAAACATCGCAAAACTATTTTCTAAGCCATTTGTAGAGAGTCCTTTGTTAGAAACTTTCAATGGCGGAATGATACACCTTTCCTCTGGGGAGCTAGTTGTTTGCGACCCACTTATCACACCCGATAAAGAGCCTTTTAGTTTCATTTTTCCAAAAGGTGAATTTCCTGTTTTAATACATAAAGAACAGGCGAGTAACTGCATCGCCTATGTGGAGATTGCATTCTCCGAGGAAGCCGTTTCTAAATGGGAACTTGCCGTATGCAACGGACAAAACATTAAAGATTTAAAAGAAGATGAAATCTTTGGCTTCCCTGTAGAAACAGGAATGGGTTGCCTTATGGATAAAGACACCCAGAAATACCTTAATCAATTAGAGTTAGAATTATTCCAAAAGAAAGGCGATGATTTTATGGGTATTTATGAAGAATTTTTCCACGCTCACTTTTTTGATGAAAACGGAGCTATAGACCAATTTGCATCTTTGATACCTAACGAGCAGCATAAGAATAATATTATTGCTTTTGAAACGGGCTACGGAGAAGGTTTTTATGCCTCGTATATAGGCTTTAATGAAAACCATCAACCCGTAAAAATTATTTCGGAATTTATAGAAATACAAGTTGATTAAAAAATTACAACAAATATGAAACTTAGTAAAGAACAACCTAGAATCCTTGTGGTAGGAAGCTCATCTGTGGATTTGGTTTTAAAAACAGAACACTATCCTGAGTTGGGAGAAACGGTGATGGCTAACTCCTCCGAAAATTTCTTCGGTGGAAAAGGGGCTAATCAGGCCGTGGGAACTGCAAGACTAGGGGCTAGTGTTTACTTTGTAGGATGTGTAGGTATGGACCCTTACGGTCAACAAATATTAAGAAATCTTGTAGAGGAAAATGTAAATGTAGGGTTTGTTGTAGAAGACCCTGATATAGAAACTGGCACAGCATATGTTACTACTTCTAAAGGTAAAAATGCCATTGTTGTAGTCCCATCAGCTAACTATGCTTTGAGTCCCAAACATCTAGAAAACCCTAAACATCTTTTTGAAACTGCAGATTTAGCTTTAGTTCAACTAGAAATCACAGACATTGTTATAGAAAAAGTGTTAGAGCTTTGCAAAAAAAACGGCACTAAACTTGGCATATATGCGGCTCCCGCAAGACCACTTTCTAAAGAATTAGTAGAGTACGCTAGTTTCATAGTCGCTAAAAGCAACGACTTATCTACGCTTTTTGGAGATGACCACAGAGATGCAGTTTTACAAAAATTACCTAATAAACTTTTTGTAAGAGATGATACCAATTCTACCATTTACTACAATGGTTCTGAAATGAAATATTTCCGTAACGACCCAGAAGAAGCGGCTTACAGAATGGGAATGGGTGATGCTTTTACTTCAGGTTTTGCAGTAGCTCTGTGCCACGGAAATCCCATCAACGAATGTGTGAAATTTGGTAACGATGTATCACTAAAAGTATCTCAGCATAGAGGTTCGCAAAAAGGGCTACCTTATTTAAAGGATTTTAATCTAGCTTAAAAAAATTATTGATGCTTTCTATTTTTGATATTAACACAGAAAAAGCTTTTAGGGAAGCCTGTATAGAAACCTTTTTGTACCAATATGAAAAGGTAGAAATTTATCAGAAATTCGTGGATTTTCTCAATATCAATCCTAAAAAAATAGAGCATATAGAAGAGATTCCTTTTCTTCCAATAGAAATGTTTAAAAATCATACCGTGTTAGAAAAAGGATTAACGCCTTCTTTATATTTCCAAAGTTCAGGTACTACTCAGATGAATTTATCTAAACATTGGATTGCAGATGAGGAGTTGTACCGACATAGCATTTATAAAAGTTTTAAGCAATTTATAGGTACTCCCGAAGATTTTGTTTTTCTAGGATTACTCCCCAACTATTTAGAACGCCAAAACTCCTCTTTAGTCTATATGGTTGATTTTCTCATGAAAACCTCATCTAAAGAAGAAAACGGCTATTTTTTATACAATCATCAAGAGTTATACAAACTTCTCAATGATTTACAACAACAAAATAAAAAGGTAATTCTCTTTGGAGTTTCGTTTGCCTTGCTTGATTTTTTGGATACTCTAGCGGATAACAAGTGGAAACTTTCTTATCATCAACACCTTACTATAATAGAAACTGGTGGAATGAAAGGAAGAAAAGAAGAAATGACTAAAGACGAACTTCTTAACATTCTGAAGGAAGGGTTTAAAACTCAGAAAATTTATTCGGAATATTCTATGACAGAACTTCTGTCTCAGGCCTACTCATTAGGAGATAATCTTTACCAAACACCTCATTGGATGAGGATTTTAATTCGTAATACAGAAGACCCTCTTTCGTATGTTGAAAATGGAAGAACGGGGGCAATTAACATTATAGACTTAGCCAACCGCCATAGTTGTAGTTTTATTGCTACACAAGATTTAGGTAAAATAACCCAAAATTATTTTCAGGTTTTGGGAAGGATAGACCATTCTGACATTAGAGGTTGTAGCCTTTTAGTTTCTTAAAAAGAAAATTACATTACTTCAACATTGTAATACTAAATAAAAAAACAGAGAAAAGTTAATTCTCTGTTTTTCATCTTAAAATTTTTGTTACTTCAATACTATTTGTATAGAATTAAAACATTTTATCAAAACTTAAATATTTAACCTCTTCCATATATGGGAAAAACGGTAATGCTTCCACTTTTCTTACCACATCATCTAGCTGAATATCTTTGAAGATAATCATCGCTCCATCTTTTTCAGATTTAATAAAAAAACTATCTAATATATCGTTTTCTTTCCAACTCATAACATGAGCCATTTCTTTTTTTCTTAACTCTTCAAAGTTACCTTTTGAGTCATCAAAGTGCATCGTAATTAACACTGCTATTCTGTTCATTATTTTTAAATTTAATTATTACTAATGCAAATTTACTACCTTTGCTTGAATAGTCTATATCAATAATAATTTTGTGCATAGACTAAAATATTAGACCAAAGGAAAATACAATGATTAGAAAGACAAAAGAATTTACGCCAGGTAACTGCCCTGTGGTATATTGCATGAATATTATTGGTGGCAAATGGAAACCTAGTATAATCCATATGATACAAACCGATAGAAATCGTTATAGTATTTTACTAAAAAACATTCCTGAAATAAGCAAACAAACTTTAACAAACCAATTAAGAGAATTAGAAGCAGACGGAGTTATTGAAAGGGTAATATTTCCTGAAATTCCACCAAGAGTAGAATACAGTATAACGGATTATGGCAAAACCTTGTTACCTATTATTGATAGTATGTACAAATGGGGGCGACAAAATATGAAAACAAATAACAAAGGATACTGTGATGAAATATAAAAATACTAATGCTCTGCACAAAATATTCAGTATATGATAAAAACATCTTACAGAAACAAAATATTTTCAATTCGACAGCTATATTATTTGTAACCATAAAAAAGAGCTTCCTTCAATAAGAAAGCTCCTTTTTATAACATCTATATTTCAGATTTTATTATTCTTCGGCAGTAGATTTCTGTAGTAGATTTTTATATATAAAACCTCCTGCTACAGCTCCTAATATAGGTGCTACCCAAAACAACCATAGTTGAGAAATAGCAGCTCCCCCTACAAATAATGCTTGTGATGTAGATCTCGCTGGGTTTACTGATGTATTGGTAATAGGAATTGAAATCAAATGTATCAATGTCAAAGCTAAACCTATTGCAAGACCAGCAAACTTACCATTTGCAAACTTATCTGTAGCTCCCATAATCACTATCAGGAAGAACATAGTCAATAAAAATTCTGTTAAAAATGCGGCTCCCATAGAAAAACTCCTTCCACTATATCCAGGCATATCATAGAAGTTAGTTGCAAAAGCTCCTGTACCCTCAGTACTAAAGGCACCTGCACCATTAAGAATCACATATAAACTTGCCGCTGCTAATATAGCTCCTAATAGCTGTGCCCCTATATAAGGCAACAACTCCTTCGCAGAAAAACGTCCTCCTGCTAATAACCCGAAAGAAACGGCTGGATTAAAATGCCCTCCAGAGATATGCCCTACCGCATACGCCATAGTAAGAACGGTAAGTCCGAATGCCAAAGACACTCCTAGTAGACCTATCCCTATATCTGGAACTCCTGCTGCAAAAACAGCACTACCACAACCTCCGAAAACTAACCAAAATGTGCCGAAAAATTCAGCTGCCAACTTTTTAATCATAATTTATTTTTTGTTAGGGTAGTCTAAAAATCGTGCCAATTTTTAAACCTATAAACAAATCTATAAAAATGAATGGCATATTTTTTGTAAGGTTCAAGACCAAAAGATAATTATGAAATTTAAAAATGTTTTATTGCCTGTTGCGGCAGCAGTATTATTCTCTTGTAATACAGACAAAAACAAGGTAACAGAAACTCCTGCTAATGATAGTATTTCTACGGTAGAAACTCCTGTAGCAGACTCTCTAGCAACAGAAACAAACGAAGCTCTAGCTCTTAGAGTGAAAGACTATCTTAACAATAGTTTTTTAACAAAAGAAGATGCTAAAACCATTGCACCAGAAGACAAAAAGTTTAAGTTAGCTCAAGTAGATTTAAACAATGATGGTAAAAATGAGGTTTTTGTATATCTAAACTCATCTTATTTTTGTGGTAGCGGTGGTTGTACAGTACTTCTATTGCAAAATGATTTAAAACCTATCACTACATTTACAGTTACTAGACCTCCATTCTGGGTACAATCTAAAGAAGAAAATGGCTGGAAGGTATTATCTGTCCAAGATAGGGAAGGCTGGAAAACACTAACATTCAATAATGGGACTTATCCTAGCAACCCTTCGTTATTAGATGTTTCTCAAGAACCTAATAAAGTTGAAGCAACCGAAGTATTAAGCGAAACCAATACAAAGGAATATACTTTCTAAATCAAGATAGTTTATAAAAAAATGCTCCGAAATTTCGGAGCATTTTTTTATTTTTAATTGTATTCTTTATTTACTACGATGAGTGTTTTTCAACTTTTTATTCCATGTAAAAAGTAGTATCACATAAATCAAAAAACATATCAATGTTACAATATTAGTTCTAATCAGTAACGCATGAATTGTAGCAGGAACTATAATGGATTTCGTTCTTGAAATAGAAAAAGTTAAGAGAAAAGAAAAAAGAATACAAAAAACTAGAAAAATCCCAAAGCCTCCATATTGTTCAAAATCTCTAAATATTAGTAGATGCCAAACTCCCCAAAATACTCCAGAAATCAGACTTTTTATAATTAAATTAGTTTTTTCAAGGCTTTCAATTAGATACCCTCGCCATGTATATTCCTCCATTATATCATAGATAAGTGTAAATAAACAAAAAATAAACGCCCAAGGATGAGGGTTAATCCCTTCTTTATTTTCTATTCCATAGATTGTATAACCTGTTAGTAAAACAATTGGAAAAAGAATACTTTTCAGTTTGTTAGTACCGAGCAGAGAAAATCCACTTTTTATATCACTAAATTTGTAAAAAATAAATGATATAAGTAAAATAGCTATTCCATGATTATAATTCCAAGGAATATTAATCTCAGTAAACTTTCCAAGAATTACTTGTAAAATATTAGGCAGTTTCCGTGCTAAAAAAGTAGATAGCAACAGTATCCCATAAAACAGCAATACTCTTAACCAATTAACTTTTTTAAGCTCATTCATATCTTTTAAATATGTTAAATTAATTACTCTACCTTTTTTTCATTCAAAAATCTTATAAATACAATTCCTAAGAAAAAGAAAACAACCATAGACAAAGCTGCATATCTCATATTATTAAAATGCTCTATAAGAGTCGCAAAAATAAATGTTCCTAAAATAATAGCTACCTTTTCTAAAACATCATAAAAACTGAAATAGGTTGTATTTTCCATACCATTTTCTGGCAATAGCTTAGAATATGTGGAACGAGACATTGCTTGTAAACCACCCATTACCAAACCAATAATACCTGCAACTCCGTAGAATTTATATTCTGCATCAGAGCTATGCTTGTCTATCATATACGCTGCTACACACGCTACAATCCACAGAAAAACAGCTATTGAAATCACATTTTTATTACCTATTTTTTTAGATAATCTAGAAAACAATACAGCTCCCATAATCGCTTCAATCTGAATAACTAAAAGAACTAAGATAAGTTTTTCTTGAGGCAAGTTAATTTCACTTTTCCCAAACAAAGTCGCCATTAAGAAAATGGTTTGCATTCCCACACTGTAAAAGAAAAAACTAGTAAGGAAAAACTTAAGGTTAGGCGTTTTAAATAATTGTGTCCCAACTTTATGCAATTCTCTAAAACTCTCTTTTACAATCTCTATATAGAATATGATATTACTTTTAAAAACCACCCAAAAACCACCTTGTTCTTTATGGCTTTTAAAAACATTCTTTAAATTTAGAAGTACCAAATCTTTAGGCAGTTGTTCTCTAACATTCCCAAACTTAGGTAAATGCTTAAATGTGTAATATGAAAAACCAAACCACCATGCTCCTGTAAGTAAGAAACTTACACGCGTCATTATCAAGGCTTGTTTAGGTGTTTCGGCTAGAACTTGAATGAGTAATAAGCATATAATCACCAATATTACAGAGCCAATATAACCATAGACATAACCTCTTGCAGAAAGTGCATCTTGCTTATCTGGTGTGGCAATATCTGGTAGAAATGAGTTATAAAAAACCAAACTCCCCCAAAATCCCACACTAGCCGTGATACTAAAAAGGAGTCCTAAAAATACCGTATGCATATTAACGAACATCGCTAAGCCCATACACGAAGTTGCTCCTAGATAACAGAAAAACTGTAAAAAAGATTTTTTATTACCGATAGTATCCGCCAAAGAAGATAATATGGGCGATAAGAAAACCACTATAAGAAAAGAAATGGTAAGCGAATACCCATAAATAGCATCTGGATGGTAGTTTTCCCCAAATATTTTAATGCTATTTCTTACAGGTACTTTTATCCATTGCCCCGTTTCGTTTATATATTCATTTTTTTCGTAGGCTGTGGTAATAATACTGTAATAAATCGGAAAAATAGTAGAAGTAATCACTAAAGAATATACAGAATTAGCCCAGTCGTACACTGCCCAAGCCCTCATTACTTTAGGATTATTTTTAATATTTTTACCAGGGTGATTTTCCTTTATGTTTGACATACTATAACTAAATTTAATCTCGCAAAAATAACAAAACCATTAAGAACTTAGATATAAATCGTATTATTTATTCTTAATGGTTTTTTATAATCAATTTGAACAATAGCAAATACTAGCAATTCTCTATCACTAGAGCAGAAGCACCACCGCCTCCGTTACAAATAGCAGCCGCTCCTATTTTACCATTGTTCTGCTTAAGCACATTAATAAGTGTAACTAAAATTCTAGAACCCGAACTTCCTAGAGGGTGTCCTAATGCCACTGCTCCCCCATTTACATTAACCTTAGACTCGTCTAAACCAAGAATTTTATTATTTGCCAAACCTACCACAGAAAACGCTTCGTTGAATTCAAAAAAATCTACCTCAGACAGACTAACCCCTGCTTTGTCTAAGGCTTTTGGTAAGGCTTTAGCTGGTGCTGTTGTAAACCATTCTGGCTCTTGTGCAGCATCTGCATAACCTATAATTTTAGCCAAAGGCTTTAATCCTAGTTCTTCCATTTTTTCTTTGGACATTAAAATAAGAGCAGAAGCACCATCATTAAGTGTAGAAGCATTAGCTGCTGTTACGGTGCCATTTTCTCTTTGGAATACCGTTGGCAAGGTAGGTATCCTATCAAAGTTCACATTTTTATACTCTTCGTCTTCGGTAAAGAGAATTGGTTCTCCCTTTCTTTGTGGAATTTCCACTGGTACTATTTCATCTGAAAACTTACCTTCTTTCCAAGCATTGGCTGCTCTTTGGTAAGATTGTACCGCAAATTTATCTTGAGCCTCCCTAGAAAATCCATACTCCGAAGCACATTTCTCGGCACATACGCCCATATGCACTTTGTTATATACATCGGTAAGTCCGTCCAGAACCATTCCGTCCTGCATTTTTACATCACCTAATTTTACCGCTTGTCTAGCATTATAATAATGAGGCACCAAACTCATATTCTCCATACCTCCTGCTACTACTACATCAGCATCTCCCGCCTTTATCGCTTGTGTTGCCATCATCACGGCTTTCATACCAGAAGCACAAACTTTATTGATAGTAGTACACGGTGTTTCCTTAGAAAGTCCTGCTCCCAAAGCTGCTTGCCTAGCAGGTGCTTGCCCCTCTCCTGCTTGTAATACATTCCCCATGTAAACTTCCTGAACTTCTTTAGGGTCTAAATTTATTTTGGCTAAAGCTCCCTTAATAGCTGTTGCCCCCAATTGTGGTGCAGGTATATTAGATAACGAACCTAGAAAACTTCCCATCGGTGTTCTTACTGCCGATACTATAAATACTTCTTTCATTTTATTCTGTATTAAAATTTACTTTGCCAAAGTACGAAAAAAAATATAGCTCTAAAAGTAAATATCATTAAAAATGAAAAACAAGGATTTACATTTGTTAAAGAAGAATAACAGTAGTAAGTAGAGAAATTTTTAAAACTCTACTATAATACCGAAATAAGGTAATACTCTCAACCTATCCTGCTCTCCCGTTACCAGCTGATATCTCTGTTGTAAATAAGGTTCTGCTGGGTTGATAACAACAGCTTCACCTTGCTCATTTCTATTAAGATTTACCACAGGAAGATTGCTTGGATTAGCGGAAGTAAAGGCATTGATGATATCTAAATATCCACTAAGTTGCCATTTTTTAAATATCCATTTTTTCTCTAGTCTAATATCCATTTGGCTGGTACTATTACCTCTGAAAGCATTAGTCTGTGCAAAATCTCTTACAGGAGCGTTAGAAATATCCCATACCGCTACCATTTGGCTCAAAGCTAGATTGTAAGGCGTTTCTGGCAAAGCAGACTGAAATCTAAACCTTACACCCAAATTCCAATTTTTCTGAAAATTTTTACCTGCCGTAAGACTCAAAATATGTCTGGAATCCCAACTAGAAGGCAGTAGTTTACCTTCCGCATTGCTAAATCTAGAATAACCATAAGTATAGGCTAATATCCCATAGAAATCGTTAAGTGTTCGTTTTTGAGCAAGAAACTCAACACCATAAGTTTCGCCTATTCCTCTAGCGTCCAAAGGCTCTGTACCTATTACACCAAAACCGCCCCCCAGATTAGCCAAAGAAACTCCGTTTCTAAGCGAAAAAGGAACATGATTATATTTTTTGTAATAAGATTCTAACGTTACACGCAGGTTATTAGGAGCTTTATACTCTAAACCTCCTACCAATTGGGCATTTCGGATATATCTGAGATAAGGGCGATTAACCAAAGTTTGATTTTCCTGATACCCTAAAGCCGTGTAAGACGGTAGTTGATAATAAATTCCTGTATTAAAATTAAGCGACCAAGCATTACTAATAGCATAACTAACCGCCAAACGAGGCGACCATTGCCTCAAAGGATTGCTCGTTCCTGCGGAATAATCCGAGCCATCCGCCCTAAGCCCTGCGGAAATGTTCCACTGGTTTATTCTATAATTACCTTGTACATAAAGACCGTATTGAGACAAATTAAAATCCGTGCTATATTGGTCTGATACCTGCCCTACTTGAGTAATCTGCTGTACAAAAGACTGATTGTAATACCTCGACAAACTGTAATTTCCTCCTGCAGTAAATCTTATATCTCCTAATCGGAAATTTCGGTCTATACGAATTTTATTTTCTTGCTCTTTGGAATGGTAATCCAATAACTGATTTTCTGGTTTTTCTATATTTCTAAAATATTTGTACGCAGAATTATCCAACTCACTTCTACTCATTGTAAAAAGCCAATAGCCATTTTCTCTTAAATGACGATACCCCGCCCCTAAAGTATAACTCCATTGGTTGTTGATAGGCAACTGCTCAATCAACGTAAGATTAGCTAAAGTTGGTTTGGCGTTTTCGTTAAATTTAAAATTATCCAACGCCCCAATACCAAGCACATAAAACTCATCTCCAGATTTAAACTTTTTAGAAACTTTAAAATTGGTATCATAGTACGAAGGTAAAAAAGGCAAGCCCACCGCTTTAAACAGAAGCTGAAGGTTGGATTTCCTAACGCTAAAAAGTCCCGTCCAAGATTGGTCTTTAGATAGTGGGCCATCTGCCATTAGCTGCATATCATCAAGCCCTATCACGGCTTTGTAGCCTATCTTATCTCTTCTGGCAGATTTTAGATTAAACTCAAATAAAGAAGAAAGCACGCCGTTTCTATTCGCAGGGAAAGCCCCACTGTAAAAATCAACATCCTTTATAAAATCTACCGTTATAATTCCTCTAGGTCCGCCGCTAGCTCCCTGAGTCTGAAAGTGATTGATGACAGGAACTTCTATTCCATCAATATAAAATTTATTTTCTTGTGAGGCCCCTCCTCGGATAAACAAATCATTCCGAAAAGTAGCGGTACTCCCTACTCCTGGTAAACTTAATAAGGCTTTGGATATATCCCGATTAGACCCTGGATTTTTTTGCACTTCCTCCGCAGAAAGTGTCCTTAAAGACAATGGGCTTTCTGCTGTTTTTTTATAGGCACTTTTAGAAATCACCACCTCCTGAATGTTCTTTGCCTTTTTCTCAAGAGTGGCACTTAAACTAATGTTTTGGTTAGGCACTACATCTATATCGTTAAGATAAACCGATTGATACCCTTCTGACTCCACTAAGAAACTATAACTTCCTGCGGGTAAATCTTGTATCTGTACTTTACCCTCGCCATTAAAAGACTGTTGAGTTTTAAGTACCGTTACCTTAGCCAGTAAACCTTTTTTATTGAAAAAATCATATACACTGATATTTACACTCCCTACTTGGGCAAACAACCAGCTCCCAACCAAAAGGAAACAAAGTGATAATTGAGTCTTCATAAGTATCTATTTATGCAAAAATAATTTAATTTTAAATAAAAAAGAGAACCCTAAATTATTGATTAGAGTTCTCCTTTTATTAAATCTAAGATTGAATCTACATAGGCTTTACCAAATCTAAAAACCAATCTTTAACATCACCCTCTAAATAAGGACTTAGCTTTTCTTCACAAGTTTTATGATAAGTATTTAACCAATTTTTCTCTTCCTCAGTAAGTAGTTCTATATTGATAACTTCCCTAAAAAATGGACAAAGCGTAAGAGTTTCAAATCCATAAAATACTCCATAAGGCGTTGTCTCCAACTCTTTTACCGCTACTAAATTTTCGTGTCTAATGCCATACTCATTTTCTACATAAAAACCTGGCTCGTTAGAACAAACCATACCAGGAAGTAGCTCTTGTGGGTTCATATCCTTTCTAATATTTTGAGGTCCTTCGTGTACATTCATAAAACTCCCCACACCATGCCCTGTGCCATGAGCGTAATCTTTACCTCTTTGCCAAAGCGGTAACCTAGCAATAGTATCTAAATGGAAACCTCTAGTTCCTTTTGGAAACTTAGCTATACTCAAATCTATCATTCCCTTGAGTGCCAAAGTACAATCATCTATAAAAGATTGAGATACCGCTCCTAACGCTAATGTTCTGGTAATATCAGTAGTACCCTCTAAATATTGCCCTCCAGAATCAATTAAAATACTTCCTTCATTAGTAACTTCTTTACTTCCTTCCGCTTTCGCAGAGTAATGCACTATCGCTCCATTACCCTTGTACCCTATAATACTTCCAAAACTTTCGCCCACAAAATTTTCTCCTTCGGCACGGAACTCTCTTAACTTCTTCCCTATGGAATATTCCGTCATAGGTTCTTTACCTACATTATGTTTCAGCCAGTATAAAAATTTAACCATAGCCACTCCATCTCTCACCATTACCGTTCTAAAACCTTCTAGTTCTGTACTGTTTTTAACCGCTTTCATTAGATTAGCAGGCACAGGAGCTACAACAAAACTATTTCCCTCTAAAGCGTTATATATAGCTTGATTAGCATTAGGAGATACTAGTACTTTCTCATTTTTAAATTGAGCTAAATATCCAAAGAAAGATTCGTAAGGCATTAGCTTAACTCCTGAAACTTCCATTTGTTCTTTAGCTTCATCATTGAGTTTTTCTAAATCAACAAAAAGAACCGCTTCCGCTTCGCCAATCACTAAATAACTTAAAAAAACAGGATTACAAGCCACATCGCTACCTCGTAGGTTAAGCGTCCAAGCCACATCGTCTAAACTAGACATAATATGCACAGAAGCCTCTTTTTCTTTCATTTTCTTCCTGATGGAAGTTATCTTATCCACCACAGATTGCCCTGCCCATTTTAAAGGGTGAACAAAGACTTCGTTTTTTGAAGGTACACCTCTGTCTGTCCATATTTCTTCCAATAAAGGCTGATTGACCAAAGAAATATGTTTCTGCTCTAGTTTATTTTCTAAATCCATCCAATTGGAATGAGCCGTAGCCAAAGCATTCACTGCTACTTTTCCATTCTGTGGAATTTGTGACGCTATCCAATCTATATAATTTGGAGTACCTTCTACTCCTTCTTTCATTAGTTCTATCCCAGACCCAGCCAACTCTTGCGGAGCCTGTACAAAGTAACGCCCATCAGTCCAAAGAGCCGCCTTATCTTCCGTAACCACCACAAAACCTGCCGAACCAGTAAATCCTGTAAGCCAAATTCTCTCCTGCCACTCCTTGGGAAGATATTCACTCATGTGTGGGTCTGCAGAGTACACTACAAATGCGTTTATATTATATTCTTTCATTTTAGAGCGTAACGCTCCTAATTTTTCTGTAACTGTCATAACTCTTCTGAAATTTTGAGGTAAAGTTAAGAAAATCTTTTGTTAGTAACATTTATACTTTTAATCATTAAAAAAATAAAAATTTTCAACAATTATACTTCACCATCAAATCCAACAAAGATTCAAAAAAACTAAAAATTGGTAGTTTACCTTAATTATAGTAACTTTGTGGAAAATCGTTTTCAACATAAAAAATATATACAATGTCAAAAGCTATTTCGCAAGTACCATTTGCAACTAACGAGCCTGTAAGAGCCTATGCTCCAGGGTCTGACGAAGTAAACTCTCTAATTGCCACTTATAAGAAAATGTGGGCAGAGAAAGTGGAAGTTCCAATGATTATCAACGGAAAAGAGGTAAAAACAGACCATAAGGTAGAAATGTTTTCTCCACAAGACCACCAGCACAGCTTAGGTTTCTACTACAAAGGAGATATGAAAACCGTAGATGAAGCTATAGAAACTGCTCTTGCCGCTAAAGAAAAATGGAACGCACTAGGTTGGGAACAGAGAGCTTCTATCTTCTTAAAAGCAGCAGACCTCATCGCTGGTCCTTACAGAGATAAACTGAATGCGGCTACAATGATTGCCCAGTCTAAAAATGTGCATCAAGCAGAAATAGACTCTGCTTGTGAATTTATAGACTTTTTAAGATTTAATGTAGAGTTTATGACAGAACTCTACTCCGAACAGCCTGTTTCCGATAATGGCATTTGGAACCGTTCAGAGTACCGTCCGTTAGAAGGGTTCTGCTTTGCCGTAACGCCATTCAACTTTACTGCTATTTCTGGTAACCTACCTACTTGTATGGCAATGCTAGGAAATGTAGTAGTATGGAAACCTTCGGACAAACAAATCTACTCTGCAAAAGTAATTATGGAGGTACTAAAAGAGGCTGGCTTACCAGACGGTGTTATCAATATGATTTTCACTGACGGAAAAGAAACAGCAGAAAAAGTATTAGCACACCCTGATTTTGCAGGCCTCCACTTCACAGGTTCTACTAAAGTATTCCAAGGTATGTGGAAACTGATTGGAGACAACATCCACAACTATAAATCTTACCCAAGAATCGTTGGAGAAACAGGAGGCAAAGATTTCGTAGTTGCTCACCCATCTGCTAATGTAGAAGCCGTAGCCACTGCTCTAGTAAGAGGTGCTTTTGAATATCAAGGGCAAAAATGTTCGGCAGCTTCTCGTGCTTACATTCCTAAATCTATCTGGAATGATGTAAAAGCGGTAATGGAAGCTCAACTTAGCACTGTAAAGGTAGGTTCTCCAGAAGACCCTTCTAACTTTGTGAACGCCGTGATAGACAAGAACTCTTTTGAAAAATGCAAAGGATATATCGAAAGAGCCAACCAAGCTAGCGATACAGAAGTTGTTTTAGGTGGTAAAACTGATGACAGCAAAGGTTGGTTTGTTCACCCAACTGTAATTCTTACTACCAACCCTAAATATGAAAGTATGGTAGAAGAAATCTTCGGACCTATCCTTACCGTTTATGTTTACGAAGATGCAGATTGGGCTGAAACACTTAAATTAGTAGATAGCACTTCTCCTTATTCATTAACGGGAGCTATCTTCTCACAATGTCGTTATGCGATAGACGAGGCTTATAAAGCATTAGAAAATGCTGCTGGTAACTTCTATATCAACGACAAGCCTACAGGAGCCGTAGTGGGACAACAGCCATTCGGTGGTGGTAGAGCTTCAGGAACTAACGATAAAGCTGGTTCTAAAATGAATCTACTTCGTTGGGTTTCTGCAAGAAGTGTTAAAGAAACTTTTGTTTCTCCTAAAGATTATAAATATCCTTATTTAGGATAATATACCTTAACACATAGTCTAAAACAAAAGCTGCTCGATTGAGCAGCTTTTGTTATTTTATTTCTTCAATCTAAACTTAATGTAAGTAATTGTTTTACCTTTTGATGAAAACAATTCTTCATAATAAGTTCTTATGTCTCTCAATAGTGGCGTTTCAGGGTCGTATTCTGGAGCTCCATAAATATCGTGATGAGCAGAAATTATCTCGTGTCCTAGACCTTGCAACAAACCTAAAGTATAGCCGTGTAGAAATTCAGAATCTGTTTTTAAATGAATCACACCATCTTTTTTGAGTATTTTATGGTATCTGTCCAAAAACTCAGGATGAGTAAGCCTATGTTTGGTTCTGCGATATTTTATTTGAGGGTCTGGAAAGGTAATCCAAATTTCGTCTATTTCATCTGTTGTGAAAAAGCGGTCAATAAGTTCAATTTGGGTTCTTAAAAAAACAACATTGTCTAACCCTTTAGCCAAAGCCGCTTTAGCACCAAACCAAAATCTAGCACCTTTAATATCTACTCCTATAAAATTTTTATTCGGAAATGCTTCTGCCAAGCCTACACTATACTCACCCTTCCCACAGCCTAACTCCAGCACTATAGGATTATCATTTTTAAAAACCTTTTCTCGCCACTGCCCTGCCAAAGGATATCCTTCTAAAGCCTCCTCTCTAGTTGGCTGAAATACATTTTTAAGTATTTTATTCTCGGCAAAACGCTCTAATTTATTTTTTCCCACAACTTATTTTTTAACGAGTGCAAAAATACAATTTTAAAGTCTATTTAACGACTTCCATTATGGTGGTATTTTTCATTCTCTTTTGGAATATTGGTAAGTATTTTTCAAAATAGACTTTAACCCCTTCGTACTTATTATTTTGTACTAAAGCAAAAACGCCCTCCTCCGAAGAATATACAAATTGTAGAAAATCATCTATCATATGTTTAGGAATTTTCATAGAAACAAAATAATCGTCCCCATAATAATTTCTGATAGCCGCCGTGGTTTTCATCATTTTTTCGTAGGCATATAAGCGGCGTTTTCTTTTTTGTTCCCCCGAAATCATATCATAAATAGTATCTATACTAAAGGTTAAACCTCCGCCCGCAAATGCTGCTGGTGGAGTTTCTGGCGAAGTTCCGCCCCCTTTTGGTTCTGGAAGTCCTATAATCTGCTTGAGAGCTAACGGTGATTTTTTATCATCTAGTGCTATAACATCTTTTTTTAGAATACCACTAGGCTTAAATTTAGATAATTTAACTTCAGGAATTACATTATATGCCATTTTAAGCTCCACAATATTATTGTAAGTTGCTAGGTGTTTTTCGGTAATAGTGATATCCGTTCTATCCGTAGTAATAGAGGTAAACCTAATGACATCGCCTTTAGAAGCTGCTATCCTAAAAGCTGCTTTGTAATCACATAGTACCGTTTTTCGGGTTTCTAAGTTAGTAACATAAATTGGCGTTAAATAAACTTCCGAGCGGTCTTCCACAAGAACTTCTCCCACAAAAAATTGAGACTTGACACACACGCTCATCAACAAGAATAAAAATAATAAACTTCGATACATCAACTAAAATAATATTGGCAAAATTAAGCGTTACCCTCTAAAACACGAGTTAATTTTTTACTAAAAATAACAGCTAAACTTCTAAATTCTTGTTAATTCTAACACCATTTAATTTACATGCAGCACCTTCCTCAACTCCACACGATTGACTTTACCATTTGGAGTTCTAGGAATTTTGTCTAAAAAAACAATCTCTTTTGGTGCATAGTAGGGCTTATCATACGCTATCTCGCCAAGTAACTTTTGTGTTTCTTGGGACATTTCTCCTTCTATTACCAACACTAATTTTTCACCTAAAACATCATCAGAAATACTAGAAAATACCAACTCATTAGAGATTATTTTCTTTAACTTATCTTCTAATTGCTCTGGGATTATCTTCACTCCACCAGAGTTGATAACATTATCTACTCTACCCAAAAAGCTAAAAACTCCTCCTTCTTTTAATTCTACTAAATCATTAGTAATGAGCTTTTCCGAAGTAAGAAGAGGTGCCTCTATACAGAGACACCCTCGTTCATCTTGAGTTAAAAATATATTTTGCAAGGGTTTAAAATCAAGTTCCTCATTTGGCGTTATCTGTTTTAACGCAATGTGAGAAAGCGTTTCGCTCATTCCGTAAGTTTCATAGATGCGAGACATAACACCTTTTAGCTTTGCTTTAAGAGACTCTGAAACAGCCGCACCACCAATGATAAGTTTTTTAATTAAATCTATCTTTCCCAAAGAGTACTCCACTTGGAGTGGCGTCATCGCACAGAAATCAACCTCCTCGTCTAAATCTTCTAAGGGATTGATGGAAGGCGTTTTTATCAACAACTTCAAACCACGTTCCATAGCCCTTACTAACATCATTTTGCCTGATATGTATTCCACAGGCAAACAGAGTAATGCCTTATTTGACCTATTTAGACCTAAAAAACCGCAGGTCATAGTCGCAGATGCCTTCATTCTTTCCTTTTCTACCTCAAATACTTTAGGCACACCCGTAGAACCTGATGTTTTCACCGAAACGCAAGGCTTCTCCGAATACCAATCTTCTAAAAAATTCAGAACTTGATATTCAAAATCGGTATTGGGTTGAAGTTGTTTTAAATCTACCTCTTTAGAAAAGTCAATCAGCATCATAGGAGTACTTATAATTTACCTCAAAAATAAACTATAAATATCAAATGCTAAAATCCCCTCTAGAATTAAAGATTAAAATTGATGTAAACGGAATGTCTCGCGTTTATCCTAACGGAATTAATGGCTATTTCGGAACGCAAAGGCAATTGGCTTTCCAAACCTATATTAAACTTACGAAAAGAAAACTCCGCTCCCAATTTACTCAACACCAGATAACCGCCCGTGTGAGGCACTTTTTCTCCCACCTGTACATTTTGGAAATACTTTTCCGTAGAAATTCCCAATCTAGGAGACAGTCTAAAACTATCAAAATCTTTGATATAATACCCTGTAACAGAAGTATTCCACTGGTCTCCAAAGCGATAATAATATTTATTCTGATTTTTGAATATATAATCGGTAGAGAGTGCCACAGCCCATTGTCCTTTCATATAAGTATAATTAACAATGGCAGAATAGTCCCAACTCCCCGTTCCTCTCTGAAAACTCGGATTATAGGAATTAGCCGTTTTCTCATCAAATTTAGCTAGTGGTACTTTAACCCCAACTCCAAAATTAAGCCGATGCGAATCTTGTTTATCTAAATTAAGTTTATAAATAACCGATGCCGACGCATCTCCCACACCACCTAATTCTTGTTTGGTATCCGTGTATCTGGTATGAAAATGAAATGGCAAATTGGCATAAACATCTACATTTTTATGAAGTGGAATACGCCCCCAGATTTGTAATGTGTTGTAATGTTCTGGAACGGAAAAATGAGCGTCTAAAATATTACTTTTAGACTCATACGATTGGTAAAGATATTTAACACCTATAAACTGAGGATTGAGTATGCTTTCAAAACCAGAAGCTGCATTACCTACCGCACACCCACACGCATCGCAATCTTCCTCTAACCACCTTAGAGATTGGATAGGAAAATTTGTTGGTTTAACACTAATACTATCTTTAGCCTGTAAAATCAATAGACTAAATAAATTAAAAATTAAAATTATCTGTTTCATCATCTATTCTGAAAATACTGGGTTAGTAATAAATTGAGAGTCACTTAATGTTTTTAAAAATGAAATAAGGTCATATTTTTCTTGCTCCGTTAAAGGAATCCCTACTCTACCTTTAACCTTTCTAAATTCAGGGTCTAAGTTAGGATTGTCTATAACCCCAGAATCATAAAAATCAAGCAATGCCTTTAAGGTATAAAATCTACCATCGTGAGTATAAGGAGCAGTATATTCCACATTTCTAAGGCTAGGCACTCTAAACTTCAAAAAATCAGAATCTTTACCTGTTACTCTTTTTCTACCTTCATCTTTTAATATCGGATTATAAGGCAGCCCTGTATTTCTGTAACTTTGGTCTGTAAACAAATCCGTGGAGTGGCAAGCCGTACATTTTTGCTTAAAAATAGTATAGCCTCTCGCCTCCTCCTCTGTAAATTTTTCTCCTTCATTTCTTACCACTTTATCATACTTACTGTTAGCAGAAATCATTATAGACATAAATTGTGTGATGGACTTCAAAATTCTTTCTGCCGTAACTTTGTCATCGCCATACACAATGGTAAAAAGTCTTTTGTAATCTTTATCGTCTTTAATCTTCTGTGTAATATTTTCTATGGTTTCGTCCATTTCTTCATGTGCCGAAATAGGAATAATAGGTTGCATCTCTAAATCGGTTACAGAGCCGTCCCACATATATTTATCCAAGAAAATCATATTCTGAATAGGCAAAGCGTTTCTAAAACCTTCTCTACCTTCTACTCCGTGGCTTACCGTATGCCCATGATGTGTAAAGGCATCTTCTTGAATATGGCAAAAAGCACACGCCACAGCATTATCTTTGGCTAATCTTCCGTCATAAAATAGCTTTTTTCCTAGCTGAACGCCATATTCCGTAGGTTTATTAGCTTGTAAATTATACTTCACTTCTGGAAAATTAGATGGTATTCCAAATGCGTAAGGTTGGTCTATAGGATACTGAACTTCCGCCTCATCGTTCCGACAAGAAAGCACAGAAACAAGAACCACCAGCCCTGTGATAATATAGCTTTTCATTTTTCCGTAATTTATTTAAACCCTACCCAAAGACTTAACTTCAGGTAGAGTTTATAATTAAAAATAATTTATTGGAAATAGTAGCCTAGTTATTATGAACATGGTCCACACTAAACATAAGCGAAAGATTTTCCGCTGTTTCCTTTACCACAGACTTACTAGGGTGCATCGCCTGTGCATTATCATCTGATAAAACCACTTTATTCTTACCACTTAAGAATTGGTTAATATCCGCCATAATGTGTATTTGAGGAGCAATTACTTTTCTTACCTTAGCCACTTGTGGCAAGTCTAATGTGATAACTTTATAAACATCAGGAGTATTACTCTGTTGTGGATTCCCTATGTTACCTATATGTATTTTGAAGTTTTTGTCTAAAGCGTCAGAATAAGTTCCTTCAAAATTCACAAATTTATAGCCACTTGCCCAGCTCCAGCTCATACCATTCGTCTTAGCTTTATCCCAAAACAAAGCCTGTTTTTCTTGCCCTAAAACAAACGCATCAGGAGAAATACCTAGCCCAAATTTAACTTGCTTATAATCTCCAGCAGGAATTTCCTCTAACACAAAATTATGCGTTATTGCTTCCTCCGACTGGTCCACGATATAAGCACCTTTGTCTGGATTTTGGTAATGATATTTAACCTCTGCACCATCGGATTTTACTAGAATAACATCACTCACAATGTATTTTAAAGTACTAAACTTGTGTTTCTGAGATGATGACGAAGTATAAACTCCAGAAAGCTCATACATTGCCTGTCCGTTAAAGAAGTTTTCAAATTTTAATGTTACAGAATTTTTATCATTAGCGTCTATAGTTGGTTCTTCATCTCTATTACAAGATACTACCAAACTTAAAATGATTGCAACATAAGCAAATACGATATATTTTTTCATAATTTTTTCTATTTAGTTAAACTGATTAAATTGATTAGATAGAACACCAGAATAAAAAGTGCTCATAATTAGTCCCGAATAAATGACAACTATTATCATATCCGAAACGATACACACCACCAATCCTTTATCAAAATAAAGGAAACAATGATAGCATAAAAATAAAATGATTAAACAGCTAACGAAATAGGAGGACGAAACGATTGGTCAAAAACATCTCTTAGAACAAAGAAGTCTTTGGATATAATCTTGCGTTCAGAATTTTCGTAGAAAACCTCATCAAAGGTAGGCAACCCATTATCCAAAAGTACAAAAACAACCGTTTCATATAAAGATAGACCTACCAAAACGTCGTCTTGTTGGTTGTCTTTCAGTTCTTTTTCTAAGTAACATTTACCATGACAGCTCATCTGAGGCTTATCTTTGTTAATACAATAATTTGCCTCTATAAAGCTTTGGTTTAGCTTAAAATGAACCACAACTATACTCTGCTGGAGAGAAACCAGCATTATAATCGCTAACATTATATAAGCTAAAACCTTTTTCACGAGTACAAAACTAATATTTTTTATAATACCAATTGCCAATATGGATAAAAATCATAGTACAGTTATTTTCCTTATTTTTGCCGTTCGTTAAATTGTTAATCATTTAAAAATTAGACATTGTGCTTTCAGTTCAGAGTTTAGGGTTACATCATTCGGGGAATTATCTGTTCCGTGATGTTAATTTCACTATAAAAAAAGAAGATAAAATAGGTTTAGTTGGGAAAAATGGAGCTGGTAAATCTACACTCCTCAAAATGCTTTCGGGCGAAATAAGTTTCTACGAAGGCGAAGTAATCCCAGAAGGTAACATCAGCATAGGTTTCTTAAAGCAAGATTTAGATTTTGTAAAAGGCAGAACCGTTTGGGACGAAACCATGCAAGCCTTTGAACAAATCAATGCGATGAAAGCAGAGCTAGACGAAGTTAATCACCAACTAGCCACTAGAACCGACTACGAAAGCGATGCCTACCATCAGCTCATTCATCGTATGACGGAGCTTAACGACTTGCTTCATCATCACGATGCTTACAACCTAGAGGGCGATATGGAGAAAATACTTTTGGGACTAGGCTTTAAAGCAGACGATTTCCAAAAGATAACCGATGAGTTTTCTGGCGGCTGGCGTATGAGGATAGAACTCGCCAAACTACTCCTCCAAAAAAACGACCTTATGCTACTGGACGAGCCTACCAACCACTTGGATATGGAGTCCATCATTTGGTTAGAAAACTTCCTAAAAGATTACCCTGGGGCTATTGTACTGGTAAGCCACGACAAACAATTTATGACTTCGGTGTGCAACCGAACTTTTGACATCAATAATAAAAAAGTAGATGACTACAAAGCCAACTACACCAAATACCTAGAACTCCGCAAGGAACGAAGAGAAAAGCTAGAACAAGCCAAAAAGAACCAAGATGCCGAAATCAAACAAATGGAAGACAACATCAACCGATTTCGTGCTAGTGCTACCAAGGCTTCTTTCGCTCAATCCTTGATTAAAAAATTAGAAAAAATAGAACGCATAGAAATAGATAACGAAGATGTTTCTAAGTTCAACATTAGGTTTGTGCAGAGTATCGTTCCTGGAAAAGTAATCTTTGAAGCTGAAAATTTAGGAAAAGCCTACGGCACAAAACAGGTTTTTGACGGTGTGGATTTTTTCGTCCAAAGAGGCGAAAAAATAGCCTTACTTGGACAAAATGGTCAAGGTAAAACCACCCTCGCCAAAATACTCGCAGGAGAGATTAAAGATTATTCGGGAAATTGGAATTTAGGACACAATGTAAACATCGGCTACTTTGCTCAAAATCAAGAGGAAGTCCTCACTCCAAACAAAACCGTACTAGAAGAAGCCGAAGATGCTGCTACAGAAGAAACCAGACCTAGAGTAAGGGACCTTTTAGGGAGCTTTCTTTTCCAAGGCGATGCCGTAAACAAGAAAACCAAAGTGCTTTCTGGAGGTGAAAGAAATAGGTTAGCATTATGTAAGTTGTTGTTGCGTCCGTTCAATACTTTGATTATGGACGAACCTACCAACCACCTAGACATACAGTCCAAGGAAATTATAAAACTCGCTTTACAGAATTTTGAAGGCACGCTCATCGTTATTTCTCACGACAGGGAATTCTTACAAGGACTTTGCGATAAGATTTTTGAGTTTAGAGATGGTAAAATGAAGGAGTTTTTAGGTAACATAGACGAATATCTAGAATACCGACAAAAGGAAAGCATTAGAGAAATATCCGTAGAGAAATCTAAACTAGAGGAAAAAGCCAAAACACCTCCTCCAAAAGCGGAGCCTGTAGAGGTAGAGAAACCTCAGTTTATCTCTAAAGAGCAAAAAAACCTACAAAACAAAATAAAGAAGCTAGAGGAGAAAATAGCCGACTACGAAACCGAGATAGCGACTCTAGAAGATATATTTGCAAAGACCAATCCTACAGAGCAGGAACTAGAAAAATACCAAACCTTACAAAAGGAACTAGAAACCATTATGTCCGAATGGGAAAGCCTATCGGAACAGTTGGACGCTTATTAATAAATAACATTCCCTTTTTCACAGCTCCCCCTTCATTAAAAGATAAAGCATCTATCACTAATACATAAAAAAACAAATAGCTGTATCTATTAAGATACAGCTATTTGTTTTTGGTATAAAAGATACTACATATAATTCTCTATAGGTGCACAAGTACACACTAGGTTTCTGTCTCCATAAGCCTCATCTACTCTAGATACAGATGCAAAGAATTTATGCTCTCGTACCCAATCTAAAGGATAAGCCGCCTTCTCTCTAGAGTAAGGTTTGTCCCAAGAGTCAGAAAGTACCACCTGCTCTGTGTGTGGTGCATTTTTAAGCACATTATTTTGAGCATCAGCTTGTCCGTTAGCAATTTCTTCTATTTCTTTCTTAATAGAAATAAGAGCTTCTGCAAAACGGTCTAGTTCAGCCTTACTTTCAGATTCGGTTGGCTCTATCATCAGCGTACCTGCCACAGGGAAACTCACCGTAGGTGCGTGGAAACCGTAGTCCATCAATCGTTTAGCAACATCGGCTACCTCTATACCCAATGTCTTAAACTGGCGGAAGTCCACAATACACTCGTGTGCCACTCTGCCTTGAGCATTAGTATAAAGAATAGGGAAATGTTCCTTTAGAACATCTTTTAAATAGTTGGCATTAAGTATAGCGTGTTCCGTAGCCTTTTTAAGACCTTGAGCTCCTAACATCTTGATATAAGCATAAGAGATATTAAGCACTAATGACGACCCATAAGGTGCAGAAGAAATTGCCTGAATTGCCTGTGAACCACCTACCCCAATGTTAGGATTAGAAGGTAAAAATGGAACCAAATGTTCTGCCACACAGATAGGTCCTACCCCTGGACCACCTCCACCGTGAGGAATTGCAAATGTTTTATGAAGGTTAAGATGGCACACATCTGCTCCAATAAGCCCAGGACTTGTAAAGCCTACTTGAGCGTTCATATTTGCACCGTCCATATAAACTTGTCCGCCGTATTGGTGTACTAAACTGGTAATTTGTCTGATATTAGCGTCAAAGAAGCCATAAGTAGAAGGATAGGTAATCATCACTGCAGAAAGGTTTTCGCGGTGTTCTTCTGCCTTAGCTTTAAAGTCTTCAAAATCTATTTCTCCGTTCTCTAGGTTTTTCACTACAACCACTTTCATACCTGCCATTACTGCCGATGCTGGGTTGGTACCGTGAGCAGACTGAGGAATTAACACTATATTTCTATGCCCCTCGCCTCTAGATTTATGATATTCACGAATGACCATAAGCCCCGCATACTCGCCTTGAGCTCCAGAGTTAGGCTGTAAAGAAGTTCCTGCAAAACCTGTAATTTCTGCTAAATCTTTTTCTAATTCTTTAATCAACAACTGATAACCACCTGCTTGTTCTGTAGGTACAAATGGGTGAACACTACCCCACTCTGCCCAAGATAATGGCAACATTTCTGTAGCAGCATTCAGTTTCATTGTACAAGACCCTAGCGAAATCATAGAGTGAGTTAGAGATAAATCCTTTCTCTCTAATCTCTTGATGTAACGCATCAGTTCTGTTTCCGTATGGTACTTATTAAAGACTTCATCTTTCAAGATTTCGTCTGTTCTTAATAAATCTTTAGGTAAAGTACACGCTTCTTTTATATTGATTTTGAAACTTTGCTTCGCTTTAAAGTTTGCAAAAGCATCTAGCAATTTTTGTAGCTTATCTTCAGTACAAGCCTCATTGAGTGCGATACTTACGATGCCTTCGGTAAAGTAGTTTAGGTTGATACTCTGACCTCTCATTAGCATCATCAAGTTAAGTTTTTCTTCCTCCGAAAGTGCTATTTTAACAGTATCAAAACTAGCTTCTTCTACCACTTGATAACCTAATATTTTTAAAGACTCTGCAAGTGCATTCGCTTTATAATGAATTTGGTCTGCAATAAACTCTAGACCTTTCGGTCCGTGATACACACAGTACATTCCTGCCATTACCGCTAAAAGAACTTGTGCTGTACAGATGTTAGAAGTCGCTTTTTCTCTTTTGATATGTTGTTCCCTGGTCTGTAATGCCATTCTTAACGCTCTCTTACCGTACATATCTTGAGAAACTCCTATAATTCTACCAGGTATATCTCTCTTGTAAGATTCTTGACAAGCAAAAAATGCCGCGTGTGGACCACCATATCCCATAGGAATACCAAATCTCTGTGTAGTACCTACCGCACAATCCGCACCCATAGAGGCAGGAGATTTCAGCTTAACCAATGCCATTGGGTCACAAGCCACCGCTACTTGTAGATTGTTTTCTTTATACTTGGCAATAGACTCTGTATAGTCTAATACCACCCCGTTTTTACCTGGATATTGAAGTAGCACACCAAAAAAGCCTTCGCTTAGATTTTCTTTTTCATGACAACCCACTACGATTTCTATTCCTAGTCCATCTGCTTTGGTTTGAAGTACAGCTATCGTCTGTGGCAACACCAACTCTGATACAAAAAAACGATTAGCTTCTGCTTTTTTCTGCTCTCTAGTTCGGTTTTCAAAGAACATATGCATAGCCTCTGCCGCTGCTGTACCTTCGTCTAATAAAGAGGCATTAGCTAAAGGGAAGCCCGTTAATGACGACACTACCGTTTGGAAGTTAAGTAGGGCTTCTAGCCTACCTTGTGCTATCTCTGCCTGATATGGTGTATAAGCCGTGTACCAACTAGGATTTTCTAAAATATTTCTCTGAATTACCGACGGTAATATTACATTGTGATAACCAAACCCAATGTAATTATCAAAAAGATAATTTTTAGAGGCTAACTCCTTAGAATGAGAAAGCATTTCGTACTCCGATAAGGGTTCTGAAATGCTTAAATCTTTGTCCGCTCTAATGTCTGCTGGTATGGTTTGAGAAATGAGCTCCTCTATTGAAGATACTCCTATCTTAGAAAGCATCGCCTGTGTGTCTTGCTCGTTAAGACTAATGTGACGATTAACAAAGGCTTGTGTATTCATAAATTTTCTATTGTTTTTTTTATTAGATTACAGAGCGTAAATTTATTACTTTTTGGTTTTCTATACAAAGATTTTGTGTGCTTATGTACCAATATTTTGTATTTGCACCGTGCTAATAGCCCTATTGTACTGAATTTTAAAAATCCCTCCACAAAAACACTTGACAAAAAAATCACAAGAACCAAAAATCCTTGTGATTTTAATAAATTAAATATTTAGGCTAACCCTTTCTAAATTATTTATTAGGATACGCTACTTTAAAATCCAAGTGAATAGGATTTTGTTTTCTCAATCTATTTTTAATCACTTCTTCACTTACTTTTAAATTATCCTTGGTCAATAGAGTACCATCTTCTAATCGAATAGGTTGATTCCTATTTATCAAGCCTTTGGTAATACTACCAAAAGGGTCATTGTAATTTTGGAGGAGCATTTTCTTAAATTTATCAATAGAAATAGTTACAGAATTGGTTTCTAATGTGGTTAAGAAATCAATGGTTTGAGTGGCAGGGAAATTTTGAACACCAATTAATTCAAAATGAAAATGATTCTGCGTATCCTTCAGACTCACTATCAATCCTGGTAAACCACTAAAAAGGTACGGTCCTACATAAAGAGGAAAATCCTTATCCCACCAAGCTTCCCATTGTCTTCCTCCGTAGTCTATTGTTGCTTTTTGCAGTGTCCTATTCCCCTCCAGACGAGTCTCTTTTTCTATCTTCCAATCTTTTGATTTTTTTATGTGGATTTTAAAAACATCTACACTCAGCATTTTATATTCTTCTGCATCGTCATTATTGGCAAAATTCACTTTTACAAAATCCGTCATTTTGAAATCCGAAAATCCAAACTCTCCTGTCTTTTTAAAAATAGAATCATTTACAAAGTAATTTCTATTGTAATAAATCCCAGTTTTCTTATGGGTATCTACATCAAGATAGTAAATTTCATCAACCCGTTCAGAATCAATACCTGATGACACCCTGTACACCAATCTAGTGGTTTGAGCATGAATAAAAATGCTGGTAAAAAAGATAAAAAAATATAAATATTTCATGATAATCAATTAAAAATTAAAAGGCTATTATAAACAATTTTTTTATGATTTAAGATTCGAATTAGAACTCTCCATTAGGTTTTACTTAACTGCTTTTTTGAAAACTTTGTTAAATTCTTCATAATTGTAAAAACATTTAATTATGTGACTCTTAGCTTCTCAAATATAGAAATAATTTCTAATTGAACAAGATTTTTTTCATAACATTATAAACACACTATGTAATACAAATAAAATATCATTAAAAATTCCCATATAATAATTAGACAAATATAAGTTCTATTTTTAGGCTAATCTTTCACTAAACTATTTATCAATATACGCTACTTTAAAATCTGAGTAAATATCTCCAAGAGCTTCTCCACTGGCTTTTAAGTTATCCTTGATCGGTTTTAATCAAATAAACTGACAACTATTCATCAAGTCTTTGGTAATATCCAAAAGGGTCATGTTAATTTTGAATAAACATTATTATGTACAAATCATTTTTTATTCATAATCTATTTTATGATCAGACTCTATCGGGATAGTATTACGAATGGATTTTCTAATTCCTTCTATTTTTTCTCTAAAATTTATTTTTTTCATTCCACCATTACCATCATCTTCCATTGCTTTAGCACCAATTAATCTCACATAAGAGAAAGGGTCTGTATAATAATCTTTTCTTATTTTATTTAGTTCTTCCCAGCTTACTTCTTTGCCAGTATTGGGAAGATATAAGTTTTCTTGTCTATTATTTTTAATACTGACTAAACTAAAATCAAAAATTCCCTCACTATCATTAATTTGTACAATTAATCCTGGTAAACCATTAAACACATAAGGTCCTTCTGAAAGAGACACATCTCTAGTAAACCAACCTACCCAATGTCTGCCTCCGTAGTCTGTTTCTATTTTTTGACAATTAAAGGACCCAACTTTTTGAGCATCTGGAAGAATAGTCCAATTGACAGCATCTGAAATCTTAACAAAAACTTTATCTCTCGTAATAGGGGAAACTACTACTTTTTTAATTTCTCTATCAGTTAATTTTTTATGAATGTAAACTTGTTCATCAATATTTGTACTATAACCATAGCCATAGCCAGTCGTGGTCAATAAGGAATCGGAGATTCTCTGATGACTAGAGCGAAATACAGACTCATGCTTTAAAATATCTAAATAATAGATTTTAGTTTTTGTAAAGTCCTTGTTGTCTTTGAACTTAAACTCGTATAAAATACTTAAGTTCTGCCCATAAATAAAAGGAACAAAACAAATTAAAAGATAGATTTTTAAAATTAACCTTATCTTCTTCATATAAAAAATATATACATTTCCTAAGAGAATAATATAACTATATAAACAGCTTCAATGCAAACCACTCACAAACTGCAATAAACCACCACAGGATAGACCATATTACTCACAAACACATTTTTACATGACATACACATGTCTTCATAGCTCCCACCATTCACTTTTTTCAATTATTCTTTTCCTGGTGTTAAAATTAATTGTTATATGTAATACTCACAACCGAAATTAATTATTGTTGTACATTTAGCACAAATTAATTTTTAATTTATTCAAACTTCACTTGAATACAAAAAAAGGCGAGCAAAGTGCTACTATTACGGTTGCAATACTTAAGATTTGCACCGTGCTAATAGCCCCGATAGAAGCGGATATCCCACAGCGAAGAGGCGGAGCGAAGCGGAGCCTCTGAGCGAGGAGTATGAGCGGATAGCGGGAAATAGCTCCTAAATAACATCTGATAAATATCAGCTAATTGATGGATTTATTTTTATTTGTATTTAATCCAAATTAGATTATATTTGCAACATGAATACAGCAGTAATTCCTTTTAAAGTCCCTGTGCTTACACCAGCGTTTTCGGCTGAACAAGAGATGTTTTGCAGCAAAAAGAAATGTTGTAAAAAGTTTAAAAAGGGCAAAAGATGCAAAAAATGCCCTGGCAGATTGAAAATGGCTTAAAGAAAAAGCCAAAATAAAAGTAGTATCACCAACAATAGAGCTAGGATATACGGAAGTTTACTAGGTCGGTTGGCAGTATTAGATTGCTGTTTTGTATTGATAAAATGAGTTTCAGGGAGAGGTGTTTCTACCTCATGTATTTCTTTTATGATAATGCCTTTGGCAACGGTTTTTTGCAATAGTGTATTGGTAGCGTTCAGTAAAATTTTACACTCTCCGTTGGCATCAAATTGTGTGATTTTCACTTTTTTTTCTCCATAGTTTTTTACTAGACCAAAAGGGATTATTTTTATCACATCGGCATTTTGTGTCTGCCAATTTAGGATAATTTCTTCTCCTTTTTTTACTCGGAGTTTATTTGCATGGAAAGTCTTGATATAAGGTAGTTGGTCTGATTTGATGTTTTGTTGTATTTGTGCTAGTTTTTGGTCATATAAACTTCTACTACTTGAGTTGATAAGCACCTCGTAAGCCTCCTGAACTTCTCTGAAACGCTCCACAAAAAATGAATCGTTTTCATTTTTATCAGGGTGATATTTAAGTGATAACTTTCGGTAAGCCTTCTTAATATCTTCCGATGTAGCCTCTTCCGAAATTCCTAAAAAGTAATAGTAATTTTTCACCTCAAACCAATTCCAAAATTTGTTTTAGTTCTAAAATATGAGTACCTGCTTTGTACCTTTCCACCGACTTAACCATTGCTTTACTTAAATCTTCCACTGATATAGGTTGATATTTTTTCAGCAATCCTATTTTATTAAAAGTATTTAATATAGGTAGTGAAATACGCTCTCCTAATCTCTTTGTTTCAGGGCGTATAAGTAAACTTGGTCTTAAAATAATGAGGCTAGGGAAATTAAGTTCTGTAATAGCCTCCTCTAGTTTACCCTTCATTTTAGAATAGAAAATTGGCGACTTTTTATCTGCTCCCATAGAAGATATTAAAACCAATGTAGAAATACCGCTTTCTTTGGCTATTTTAGCAAATGTATATTGGTAATCATAATCCACACGCCACTGAGCGTCTTGACTTCCTGCGTCTTTAAGCGTAGTTCCTAAACAAGAAAACGCAACATCTCCACTGATAATAGCCGAACTTTGTTCTAAATGATTAAAATCTACTTTACAAATTTCCACTTTTGGTAACGACGAAATGCCCTCTCTCCTAGATACCGCCACCACCGACTGATACGACAAATCGTTAGAAAGTGTGTCTAATAGAGCCTTACCCGTAGCTCCAGTCCCACCAATAACTACTGCTTTTTTCATCTCATTAAAATACAAAAAGAGAGAACTAATGCAGGTTCTCCCCTCTAAAATAATTTATTTTAAGCTTGCTAAAGCGGCTTCGTAGTTAGGTTCATTAGTAATTTCGGATACTTGTTCTGTATAAATCACTTTATCATTTTCATCAGTGATAACAACCGCTCTACTCAACAATCCTTTAAGCGGAGAGTCTACTAAAGTAACACCAAATTCTTCTCCAAAATTACCTCTAAAATCAGATAGTGTTTCTACGTTACTTAAACCTTCTGCAGCACAAAAACGCCCTAATGCAAATGGTAAATCTCTAGAGATATTTATCACTATCGTATTATCTAACTTAGATGCTTCTTCATTAAATTTTCTCGCTGAAGCGGCACATACTCCCGTGTCTATACTTGGGAAAATATTAAGTACTTTTCTTTTTCCTGAGAAGTCATTTTTAGTTTTTTCGCTTAAATCTGAAGCTACTAGATTAAAGTCTTTTATTGTTTCTCCTAGTTTAGGAAGTTCTCCTACACTACTGATTTCATTACCTTTTAAAGTTAGTTTTGCCATTTTTAAATGTTTTAATATTTATCAAAAATAAATATAAATTTCTTATAAACCTATTTTTAGCTTTACTATCTATAAACGACAATAAAAAAGCATAAACTCCTAAAAGTTTATGCTCTCTATATCAACTGATTGATTCTTATTTTATTTTCTTAATAAAGTCCAAATTGCATAGCAAATAAATCTGGATACACTCCCATCGCTACCAATAACAATACAAGCACCACCGCCATAATGTTATAAGTAATACTTACCTTTTCACTAGTTTTAAATGTACTTTCTTGATAAAAGAACATCGCTATAATCAATCTTAAATAATAAGCGATACTCAAGGCAGAGCCCAGGATAGCTACAATTACCAGTACAGTAGCGTTACCCGAAATAGCTTGACTAAAAACATTAAACTTACCTATAAACCCTGCCGTAAGCGGAATACCAGCCATTGACAACAGAGATACAGAAGCTACAACAACTAATAAAGGTTCTGTCTTTGCCAAACCATTAAATGCCTCGAAAGAAGTTTCTCTTTTAATTTTTTCTACCCATATCAAGCACATAAACACCCCAACTGTTGCTAAAGAATAAGCAAATAGATAGAAAGCTAAATTATATACAGAAAGACTATTAAACCCGAAAAAGATTAGTGCAATATATCCTGCATGAGAAACACTAGAGTAAGCCAACATTCTCTTAGCATTGGTTTGTGCTAATCCCATAATATTAGACAGAATAAGCGTTAAGATAATAAGCACAGCCACAATGTTAATCCACATAGAAAAACCTCCGATAAATGCTAAAGTCATCACTTTGAAAAACGCATAAAATCCTGCTATCTTAACCACTGATGCCATAAAGCCTGTAATAAGAGACGGTGCTCCTTGATACACGTCTGGACTCCACATATGGAATGGTGCTAAAGATACTTTAAACGCCATAGCCACCAACATCATTACAATTCCTAACAAAAACATCTTGCTTGTAGCTCCGTGTGCTCCTCCAAAAAGGTGGATAGTAGCTAAATCAAAACTGCCTGTACTACCATAAATTAAAGCGATACCGAAAAGTAAAAAGCCCGTAGCAAAAGCACCCATCAAGAAGTATTTCATAGACGCTTCTACAGAACGAAGGTTGGTTTTAGCACTTCCTGCCATAACATAAAGCGGTATAGACAGTATCTCTATCCCTAAAAATAGAGTAACCATATTTTGGAATCCAAACAAAATAATACCTCCACAAAGAGAAAATAGCATTAAAGCATAAAGCTCCGACTGGTGACTTCTATGATTACTAAATGCAAAACCTGCAATAAAAAATAATAAAAGAGTTACCACCAAAGATATTTTGGTAAATAATGCTGTATTAGCACTATAGCTAAACATTGCATTGTATTTTTCAAAAAAAGTACAATCAGGAAGGAAACTAACATATAACGCAATTCCCAAACCAAGAATTCCTACATACCTAGCATATTTACCCTGATTAAAAACACCCGTAAACAAAGCAATAACTGCTGTGATAAATATAGTAATTAAAACACTCATCTTTTTAAAATATCATTTTGTTAACTTATCACAGATAAGTAAATAAACTTTAACGAACTTTGCACCATCTCTATAATGATATTAGGATATACTCCCAATACTATTACAAAAACAGATAACCCTGCCAATACCGAAAATTCTACCGCTGAAAGGTCTTTAACTTGTGATAAAACAGCCTCGTCTCCTTCTCCAAACATTGCTTTACCATAAAGTCTTAACATATATACTGCTGCTAAGATTACTGTTAACCCAGAAACTATCACCGCTAATGTATTGTAGCTAAATACGGCTTTTAGTAACATAAATTCTCCAATAAATCCATTTGTCAACGGAACCGCCATAGACCCTAATAAAATAATCATAAACAGAACCGCAAACTTAGGAGCTACTCTAGCTAATCCACCCATCTGACGAAGGTCTCTTGTCCCAAATCTTTTGATGAGAATATCAGCACAGTAGAATAATCCTACTACATTGATACCGTGTGCAAAAGTTTGTACCATAGCACCCTCAGCACCCTCATAAGTAAATGTTCCATTAAGAGTAACAATAGCAGAAGCAAAAATTCCAGCCACCATAAGCCCCACATGCGATAGAGATGAATAAGCGATAATTCTCTTAACATCATTATTCACAATAGCTATTAAAGCTCCATAAATAATACCTACTATCGCCATTACCATTACTATTTTTCCAGAAAGACCTAGTACAGCCTCTGGAGCTATTGGTAATAGATATCTTAGCACTCCATAGACTGCCATTTTAAGCATAATCCCTGACAGAAGCATAGAGCCTTGCGTTGGTGCGTAAGTATAAGTATCTGGCTGCCAAGTATGGAAGGGAAACAACGGCAGCTTAACTGCAAATGCCATCATAATTAACCAGAAAACAAAGGTCTGTTGTTCAGTGTTTAAAGCTGCATTATACAAATCTATTAAGGCAAAAGAGTCTGAATGATTGTATAAATAAACTAAACCAACCAACATGAATAAAGAACCGAAGAAAGTATAAACAAAGAACTTAGTAGTTGTTTTAATTCTTTGGTCTTCTTGCCCCCAAATTCCGCATATAAACCATATCGGAATAAGGGTAACTTCCCAAAATATATAAAATAATAGACCATCTAACGCAGTGAAAACACCTAAAAGACCAAACTGCATCAATAAGATAAGTCCATAAAAAGTATTTCTATAAGATGTCTGTTGATTAAACGACGATAAAATGATAAAAGGCACTAAAATATTGGTAAGCAATATCATTAGCATTCCCATACCATCTACACCAAAACTTAAACTACTTCTTATCAAATAACTCCAATCGTACTGTATTTGGTACTGCATTTCGCCATCTACAGAATCTGCATAGTTGAAATCAAACAACATCACAAATGCCAGTAACAGCTGGGCTAAAGCTATACCAAATGCCAAATACCTACTCTGAGAGCTCTTCCAAGCAAAAACCAATCCTGAACCTACAAGAGGTAATAGTAATAATGATAATAACATCTATTATAGAACTAAAAAGTTAATAATTAAAATAATACCTATCGCCAAAGACATAATTAAAATGTAGTTTTCTACATTTCCATTCTGAACTTTTTTGAATGCTCTACCTGAACCTACCGAACCTAAACCTATAAGTGTTACTAAACGGTCTAAAATTCCTTTATCAAACATAGAAGCCAATTTACCCAAACCTTCTACTGGTTTTACCACAGCAGCATTGTAAATTTCGTCTATATACAATTTTTGAGCAGACAGTTTTTCCCAACCTGTGTATTCAGCTTTAGGCTGTTTGTTTTTAGTAACATACAAATATCTTACGGCAAACCAAACTATAAAGAACATTAGTATTGTAAGCCCTAGTAAAATCATTTCTACATTAAATGGAACTTCAACCATTTCCTTTGTGTAAACATAATACAACCCTTCTAACCAATGGTGTAAAGTTTGGTATTCTCCGTGAGCTATAAAATGAGGCAAATTCAAGCCCCCCCCCAACAAAGACAACACCGATAAAACCATCAATGGTAAAGTCATATTAAGTGGACTTTCGTGAAGGTGATGTTTTTGCTCCTCTGTCCCTCTGAAAGAACCGTGGAAAGTAAGGTAATACAATCTAAACATATAAGTAGCCGTCATAGCTGCTATTACGAAAAGAATTACCCAGAATATTGGATTTTTAGCATACGCAGACACCAATATTTCATCTTTAGAAATCATACCTGAAAATAACGGCATTCCCGATATAGCCAATGTCCCTATAAGAAAAGTAGCGTGAGTTATAGGAATATACTTTTTAAGTCCTCCCATAAACCTCATATCTTGCTCTCCACTCATCGCGTGGATTACAGAACCCGAACCTAAGAATAGTAATGCCTTGAAGAAAGCATGTGTCATCAAATGGAACATCGCTGCTGTATAAGCTCCTACTCCCAAAGCTACAAACATAAATCCTAGCTGAGATACTGTAGAGTAAGCCAATACCTTTTTAATATCGTTTTGTCTTAATGCCATAAACGCTGCTAAAGCTGCTGTAAGCAATGCTATATACAAGATAACATCTAATGTAGTAGGTGCTAAAGAATATAAGAAATTAGAACGAACTACCAAATAAATACCTGCTGTAACCATCGTAGCTGCGTGGATAAGTGCAGATACTGGAGTAGGTCCTGCCATGGCATCTGGTAACCATGTAAATAGTGGCAATTGTGCTGATTTACCTACCGCTCCTACAAATAAACTCAATGTGATGAAGATAACCACTGGGCTATCAATAGCAAATTTAGATGAGTTTTGAGCTACACTTAGATAATCTACCGCATTTACTTCGGAAGCTAGCATAAAAATACCTATCAACAAGCCTAAATCACCTATACGGTTCATAATGAAAGCCTTTCTAGCCGCCTTACCATACTCTTGATTTTTATACCAAAAACCAATCAATAAATAAGAACAAAGACCAACACCTTCCCAACCGATAAACAGAATCAAATAGTTACTTCCCATTACTAGAAGTAACATAGAGAATATAAACAGGTTAAGATAAGTAAAGAATTTATAGAAGCCTTCATCATGGCTCATATATCCAATAGAATACAAATGGATTAAAGAACCAATCCCTGTAATGATCATCATCATCATTAAAGAAAGCTGGTCTACCTGAAACCCAAAATTAACCTGCATACCATTAACACGGAACCATTCAAAAGCCTTTACCACTAAAGCTGGGCTATCCGAATTGAACTGTGTAAAGATATAAACCGAAAGTAAAAATGAAACAAATACCACCGCAGTAGCCAAACCGCCTACTACAATTTTAGTTAATCTTTTCCCTAATAATCCGTTGATTAAAAAGCCTAATAAAGGAAAAAGAACAATTGCATAAACTATATTTTCCATATTTCTTTTATCCTTTTAATTTATTTAAAATACTAATATCTACTGATTTTATATTTCGGTACATCATAGTAATAATAGCCAGTCCCACAGCTACTTCTGCCGCAGCTACCACCATAATGAAAAATACTAACATCTGCCCATGAGCATCTCCGTAATAGGTAGAAAATGCTACTAATAATAGATTTACAGAATTAAGCATAAGCTCTACGCATCCCAAAATAACAATGGCATTTTTTCTTAACAAAACACCCAAAACACCCAAACAGAATAAAAATGTAGATAAAACTACATAATAATCCAAAGGAATGTTCTGTACAAAAGAATTCATTTCCATAATATTTTATAAATCTTTTTTACCAATTAGCACCGCTCCTACAATCCCCGAAAGAATTAAAATTGAAGCCAACTCAAACGGCAATACATATTCATTAAACAATAATCTTCCCAAATTTTTGGTAAGCCCTACACCTTCTGTAATCTCAGTTACAGGCAATTCATTTCCTACATAACCTCTTAAAGCTCCTAAAAAACCCACTAAAAGAAGTCCTGCAGAGAAAATTCCTGCAAATTTCATTAAGTTATCCTTTTTGCCTTCGTCTTTCTCCTTTAGATTAAGCATCATAAGCACATATAAGAATAAAACCATAATAGCTCCTGCATATACTATAATTTGCACAATTCCCAAAAATTGAGCATTAAGTAATATATACAATCCTGCTATAGAAAAAAATGTAATTACTAAAGACAATATGCTATACAACGGATTTTTAGCTGCTACAAAATAGATAGCACTAATAACCGCTAAACCTGAAATAATATAAAAAACAATCTGCTCCATTACTTAATAAGATTTCTTTTGTCTTTCACTAATATCTATTCTATTGTTCATATCCTCCACTAGTTTGTCTTTTCCATAGACAAAAGAACCACGGTTAGACTCTACATCTACTAATCTATCTGTAAGATAAATCGCTGATTTAGGACAAGCCTCCTCACACAATCCACAGAAAATACATCTCAACATATTAATTTCGTAAGTAGAAGCATATTTTTCCTCTCTATAAAGATGTTTTTCTTCCTTAGTTCTTTCAGCCGAAGTCATCGTAATGGCTTCCGCAGGGCAAGCAACCGCACAAAGCCCACAAGCGGTACATCTCTCTCTACCTTCATCATCTCTTTTAAGAACATGTCTCCCACGCCATACTTTAGCCCTTGGCTTTTCCTGTTCTGGATATTGTATCGTACTATCTTTCTTAAAAAAATGCTTTAGTGTAATGCTCATACCCTTAACTATAGCAGGGAGATAAGCCTTTTCCGCCAAAGTCATCTTTTTATTAGAAACTACTTTTGATCTATTTGTTAATTTCATTATCTATTAGATATTAGATGTTAGACATTATTTAATTGTCTTTATCTTGTATTTCAATTTTATAAACTTGGTATTAACTTCCAAATGCTAATATTACCGCTCCTGTTATCAATAAATTAACTAATGCTAATGGGATTAAAGTTTTCCAACCAAGATGCATCAGTTGGTCGTAACGGAAACGAGGAAGCGTCCATCTAATCCACATAAACAAGAAGATACCGAAGAATGTTTTGCTCAAAAATGCAACAATACTTAAAATTCCTGCTACATTTTCACCATAGGTAGTTGTTACCCATTCTATCCCTGGATAGTTGTAACCACCAAAGAATAAAACCACCATTAAAGCATTGGAGATAAACATATTAACATACTCTCCAAACATATATAATCCTAGCTTCATCGCAGAATATTCCGTCATAAAACCAGCCACGAGCTCAGCCTCACACTCTGGTAAGTCGAACGGATGTCGGTTACACTCTGCCAATGCAGCCACTAAGAAAACTAAGAAAGCTACTGGTTGATAAAAAATATTCCAATTCATTCCAGAACCTACAGGAATTACCCCCCATAGTTTGCCTGTACCTTGTGCTTCTGTGATTACTCTTAAATCTAATGAACCTGCCATCATAATGATAGACAACAATGCTAATCCCATAGCCAATTCATAAGATATCATCTGAGAAGATGCACGAATAGCACCTATAAGAGAATATTTATTGTTAGAAGCCCAACCTCCTATCATAATACCATAAACGCCCACGGATACCATACCTATAAGGTAAAGCACCCCAACATCTATGTTAGCTACTTGTAAACTAAACGATTCTCCACCTATGTTAAGGCTTTTCCCCCAAGGGATAACCGCTCCTGTAATAAGTGATATAAACATCACTAAACCAGGACCTAAAATAAATAAAAACTTCTCTGAATTTTTAGGAATAAAGTCTTCCTTAAAGAAAAATTTACCACCGTCAGCCAAAGGCTGTAATAATCCCAATGGACCTGTTCTATTAGGACCAATACGGTCTTGCATCAATGCAGCCACCTTTCTTTCTGCCCAAGTAGAATAAGCCGCTACTGTAAGAGACAGAATAAAAAGAGAGATTACCAATATCGTTTTAAAGGTCAATAAATCCATAACTTATTTTTCTTCTTCTTGATTTTTATTTTCTGTAGAGCTTTCTATTTCTTTAGCTGTATTATCCTCTAAAAGCTCGTAAGCATTCGTTGAATCTTCGTAATGATTGGCAGAAATTACAGAATGTCTGCTAATATGTCTCGGTCCTTCAACATTCCAATACTTAACATCTTTCTTATGGAAACGACAATCATTACAAATAAATTCTTCTACTTCACCATACTCGTCTTTCCTAGCTGTTACTCTAATAACATCATCACCCTTCATCCACAATACTGCTTTACCACTACATTTTTCGCACTTACAAGTAGCATTCATAGGTTTTGTAAACCATACTCTACTCGCAAAACGAGAAGTGTTATCCGTTAAAGCACCCACAGGACAAACATCAATCACATTGCCTATAAAATCATTCTCTAGTGCTTTATTGAGGTAAGTAGATATTTCGGCATGATCTCCTCTAAATAATATCCCATGCTCTCTCTCTTTCGTAAGCTGATTAGCCGCTAAGACACATCTAGCACATAGGATACAACGGTTCATATTAAGTTTAATATAAGGACCTATATCTTCTGGCTCAAAAGTTCGTCTTTCAAACTCCGTTCTTGTATTTTCTACTCCATGCTCATAGCCTAAGTCTTGAAGATGACACTCTCCAGCTTGGTCACAAATTGGACAATCCAATGGGTGGTTAACAAGTAAGAATTCGGTAACGGCTTTTCTAGCCTCCTGAGTTTTCTCAGAAGTTAAATTTTTCACCTCCATACCGTCCATCACTGTTGTACGACAACTTGCCACAAGCTTAGGCATTGGTCTAGGGTCTGCTTCTGACCCTTTGGAAACCTCTACCAAACAAGTACGACATCTACCACCACTAGTTTCCAATTTACTATAATAGCACATTGCTGGTGGCACAGACTTCCCCCCGATTTGTCTAGCAGCCTCTAGGATACTAGTACCAGGAGCAACCTCTGTAGTCTGCCCATCTATAGTTACTTTAAACTTTTTAACTTCCTCACTCATAATTTTCTATAATTAACCTTTTCAAAAATAGGCTATGAATTGACTGTGTTATTTTATATATACATTTCTCTTTATTAGTAATATTTCTTTATTACATCTGAGAAAATTTATTCTTCCACTTTTAAAGGTATAGGATCTGCATAATTTCCTAAACCGTAGTTTTGAGTTAATGCTAACTCTGGGTTTTTAACATACCATTCAAACTCATCACGGAAATGACGAATAGCTGCTGCTACAGGCCACGCTGCTGCATCTCCTAACGGACAAATGGTATTACCCTCTATTTTTCTTTGAATATCCCATAGTAAATCTATATCGGACATTTCTCCTTTACCTTCTACAATCTTTTTCAGGATACGATACATCCACCCCGTTCCTTCTCTACAAGGTGTACATTGCCCACAACTTTCGTGGTTATAGAAACGAGCTAAAGTCATGGTGTGTTTTACCACAGATTGGTCTTCATCTAAAACGATGAAACCACCTGAACCCATCATAGTACCAGTTGCAAAGCCTCCTTCCGAAAGAGATTCATAATTCATATATCTTGGTTTACCATCTATGGTTCTCAGCAATAAATTAGCTGGTACAATAGGCACAGAGCTACCTCCAGGAATACACGCCTTAAGACGCTTTCCGTTAGGTATTCCACCACAATATTCATCAGAATATATAAATTCTTCCACGGTAATGGTCATATCAATTTCATAAACTCCCGGCTTATTGATATTACCACACGCAGAAATTAGCTTAGTTCCTGTAGAACGCCCAACTCCAATTTTAGCATATTCTGCTCCAGAAATATTGATAATAGGCACTACCGCTGCAATAGACTCAACATTGTTAACCACCGTAGGTCTTTCCCAAAGCCCTTTAACCGCTGGGAATGGAGGTTTTAGTCTAGGATTACCTCTTCTTCCTTCTAATGATTCTAGAAGGGCAGTCTCCTCTCCACAGATGTAAGCTCCACCTCCTCTTTGGACATAAATTTCCAAATCAAAGCCAGAACCTAATATATTTTTACCTAAAAATCCTGCTTTTTTAGCTTCCTCAATAGCTTCCTCTAAAATATCAGGAATCCAAGAATACTCACCTCTAATGTAGATGTAAGAAGCATTAGAACCTAAACAATAAGACGAAATTAACATTCCCTCAATTAAAAGATGAGGAATAAACTCCATCAAATATCTGTCCTTGAAAGTACCTGGCTCTGACTCATCGGCATTCACTACCAAGTGTCTAGGCACCCCTTCTGGCTTAGCTAAAAAGCTCCACTTAAGTCCCGTAGGGAAACCTGCCCCTCCACGACCTCTTAGTCCAGAAGTTTTTACTTCTTCTAAAATTTCTTCAGGAGTCATCTTAAGTGCCTTTTCTGCAGCTTGATAACCTCCCTGTTTGCGGTAAACATCAAAATAACGAATACCCTCTATATGTGCATCTTTAAGTAAAAGTTTTTTACTCATTTTTTCTTTTTATTTAATCCAAAGCAATGGCTCCTTGTCTGCATAGCTCAAGGATTTCATCTACTTTCTCTTTAGTTAAATGTTCATGATAAAATTTCCCTAGCTGCATCATCGGTGCATAGCCACAAGCCCCTAAACATTCCGCAGGTTTTAATGTAAACAAACCATCTTCCGTAGTTTCTCCATCCTTAATGTTAAGTGTTTTACGGATATGGTCTAAAATATCATCACTCCCATTGAGCATACAAGGTCCTGTTCTACACACTTCTAGCACATATTTACCTACCGGCTTCATATTAAACATTGTGTAGAAAGTAGCCACTTCGTACACCTCTATTGGTAATATGTTAAGCACCTCCGCCACATAGTCCATCACAGGAACACTAAGCCACCCCCCGAATTCCTTTTGTGCAATATGCAAAACAGGAATAAGTGCCGACTTTTGTTTCCCTTCAGGATATCTAGCGATGATTTTATGAACCTTTTCTAAGGTTTCTGGCTTAAAAGCTATAACTGTCTCGTTCATTTTTTTATCTTGTAAAAGTACTGTGTACTCTAATTCTTTTTTAGTTTTAGCAAAATTTTAGGCGTCTAATTCTCCTGCAATTACATTCATACTACTCATAGTTACAATAGCATCAGAAATCATAGAGCCTTTTATCATTTCTGGGAACGCTTGGTAGTATATAAAACACGGTCTTCTAAAGTGTAGCCTGTATGGTGTTCTTCCGCCATCACTAATAAGATAGAAACCTAACTCTCCGTTTCCACCTTCCACACAGTGGTACACCTCTCCTTTAGGAATATCTTGCTCTCCCATAACAATTTTAAAGTGATAGATAAGAGCTTCCATTTTGGTGTAAACATCTGCTTTTGCTGGCAAATAAAACTCTGGAACATCTGCGTGATAATCTCCCTCTGGAAGGTTTTCATAAGCATTTTTAACCAACTTATAACTTTCCCATATCTCCTGCTGACGAACCATAAATCTGTCATAAGTATCTCCTGCCGTTCCTACTGGAATGATAAAATCAAAATCATCATAAGATGAGTAAGGTTGTGCTACACGCACATCGTAATCTACCCCAGCCGCACGAAGATTAGGTCCTGTAAAGCTGTAATTAAGAGCTCTCTCTGCCGAAATAGGTCCTGCCCCGATAGTTCTATCCATAAAGATTCTGTTTCGTTCCATTAGGTTACAAAACTCTTGAAATCTTTTTGGGAAGTTTTTAATAAAATCTTTAATTAATTCGTGAAATTTAGGGCTAAAATCTCTCTCAAAACCACCAATTCTACCAATATTGGTAGTCATTCTAGCTCCACAGATTTGCTCGTACATTTCGTAAATACGCTCTCTGTCTTGGAACACATAGGTAAACCCTGTAATAGCTCCTGTATCTACTCCTATTACCCCATTACATACCAAATGGTCTGCAATTCTAGCCAACTCCATAATGATGATACGCATATAATCTACCCTTTTCGGTACTTTACAACCGATGAGTTTTTCCACCGTCATATGCCACCCTAAGTTGTTGATTGGAGCTGAGCAGTAATTAAGACGGTCTGTAAGTGTAGTAATCTGAGCGTAAGGTCTTCTCTCTGATATTTTCTCAAAAGCACGATGAATATAACCTACCGTTTGCTCAGAGTGAAGTATCTTTTCCCCATCCATTGTTAGTACATTTTGGAATATACCGTGTGTTGCGGGGTGTGTAGGTCCTAAATTAAGGGTATATAATTGCCCATCAATTTGCTCACTACTTTCGTATTGGTTAAGTATATTAGATAGTTCGTTATCTTTCATAATTCATTTTATTTTGGGTAAAATATCCAATAGTTCTATCTACCAAACATTTTATCATCTTTATCCTCTCTAGTACCATCTTCTAAACGATATTGCTTAAGCATTGGGTGGTAGCCCATATCTGGGTCATTTAAGATAATTCTTAAATCAGGATGCCCCTTAAATCTAATACCGTAAAAATCAAATGTTTCCCTCTCCATCCAGTTAGCTCCTGAATATAAATCTGAAATGGTATCTACCTCTGCTTCTTCTATCGGCATAAACACTTTTAGACGAACTCTAAAATTAGTCTTCATATTATGAAGATGATAGATAACTCCTAACTCTTTAGCCTTATCTTGAGGATAATGGATACCGCATATATCTGTAAGAAAACCTATTTCTAAAGAAGAATCTTTTAGATGATGAATAAGCTTTTTTACCTCTTCTTTTTTTACCTCTAATGTTAACAGACCATGAGGCTCAGAAACTGACAATACCGCTTCTGGAAATTCTCTATTTATGGCCTCTAAAACAAATTCGTTGTTCATATCTTTTTATATGATAATTTGACAATGATTTAACTTTTTTAATTTTTTGATAATCTAGCTCTCAATTTCAAATTATCTCAGTTTATTTAACACCGTAGCTTTCTAACAATGCCTTATACTCTGGCATATCTCTTCTTCTAAGACTTTCACTCTGTGCCAATGCCTGAACCTGCATAAACCCTTCTAATATCTGCTCTGGCCTAGGCGGACATCCTGGCACATATACATCTACAGGTATAATTTTATCTATCCCTTGTAGTACCGAATAAGTATCAAAAATACCACCACTACTCGCACAAGCTCCCACCGCTATTACCCATTTAGGTTCTGCCATCTGAGAGTAAACTTGCTTAAGCACGGGTGCTAATTTTTTAGATATAGTTCCGCAAACCAAAAGACAATCTGCTTGTCTTGGAGAGAAAGACATTCTTTCCGCACCGAATCTTGCCATATCGTAAGTAGGCATCGCCATTGCCATAAACTCAATACCACAACAAGAAGTTGCAAATGGTAGTGGCCATAAGGAATAAGAACGAGCCATTCCTATAAGGCTACTTAATTTTGTTGCAAAGAACCCCTCTCCTGAATATCCTGGAGGAGCTGGTGCATCTGTTTTTATAATAGGTTTATTAGACATCTCGTTTTTCTAATTTTTAAATATAATAGTCACTTAAATATTCTTACTTATCCCAATCTAAAGCTCCTCTTTTAAGAACATAGAAAAATCCGATAAAAAATACTGCTACAAATGTAAGAACAGCTAAAAAGCCTTCTACCCCAAATTCTCTAAAATTAACCGCATAAGGGTAGAAAAAAACTATTTCTATATCAAATAAAACAAATAAAATAGCTGTAAGAAAATACTTAACAGAGAATGGTGTTCTAGCATCTCCTTCAATCTCTACCCCACACTCAAAGGCATCATCTTTAACTCCGCCATTAAGCCTAGGACCCAAATAATGAGAAGCTACCAAAGAAATCAACACAAACCCCAAGCCTACAGCAGCTTGTATTAAAATTGGAATATAATTTTCTGGAATACTCATAATAACTTTAATTCTTGACCTGCAAAGCTAAGAAATTAAACCTTAAAACTAAAAAAGCCACCTCCTTTTTAAAAGCAAAATAACTTATATTTAGTTAATTTAGAATTATTTTAAATAAATATTTTATCTGTTTTTCATTTTCTTTAATATCACCCAAGCTATATAAGCAATATACAAAAATAGTACACTTGCAAAGACAATGTTAATGATGGTGTTTATCCGCCCATCTTCTACTTTAAAAATAGTATTATACAATATAAATACAATAATTAAAATCGCATAAAGATAGAGTTGTTTTTTCATTGAAAATACCTTAAATGTCTAGTGAATAAGTTCTTCTTCGTTTGTGATTAACCGGATTATAATCCTGCCACAAAAGTTGAATATTTTTATTTTCTTCAAGCTCAGGATTGGTCTCTAAAAACCTCACCCCTTTCTGCTTAAACACTTTATAAATTTCTTCAAAGATAATAGAAGTAACGCCTCTACGCTGATAATCTGGACGAATACCTATTAGGTAAAAATTAGCTCTATCATTCTTCTTACTTGCTTGTAGAAAATGCCACCACCCAAACGGAAATAGTTTCCCTTTAGCCTTTTGCAAAGCTCTAGAATAAGATGGCATTGTGATAGCAAAAGCAATTAAATCATTATGTTCATCAGAAATACAAATGATATAATCTTTGTCAATAAAACCAAAATATTTCTCTTTATAGGTCTTTATTTGCTCATCTGAAATTGGTGTGTAGGTAGATAAGTTTTTATAAGTTTCATCTAGTAGTTTAAACATAGGCTCTACTAAAGGCAATATTTCTTTTTTATGATTAAACCTAAGAACCTTAAGCTTATATTTTTCTTTAATAAGACCACTAAACTTGGTTACTTTTTCTGGCAGTTGCTCTGGAAAATCAATTTCAAACTCTACCCATTCTTTTTCTTTTTTAAGTCCAAGTTGCTCCAAATGTGTTGGATAATAGTCAAAATTATATATCCCTATCATAGTTGCCAATTTGTCAAACCCTTTTATCAACATACCCGCTTTATCCAAATTAGTAAATCCCATTGGACCTTCAATCTTGGAAAGATTTTTAGATTTAGCTACTTCTATAGCCTTATCCATCAATGCTTTTGAAACCTCTATATCATCTATAAAATCCAGCCACCCAAAACGCAACTTTTTAATGCCTAACTCCTTTTCTTCCTTATAATTAACCATAAGTGCAATACGCCCAACCACTTCTCCATTTCTATATGCTAAATATTGTTCTGCATCAGAGTAAGATAAAGCGGGATTTTCTTCAGCCTTCCAAATATTCTTTTCATCGTTGTTAAGTGGTGGCACATAGTTGGGATTTTCTTTATAAAGCTTGTTTGGGAATTTTATGAAATCCTGTAATTCTTTGTCGTTAGTTACCTTTTTTACTACTATAGATGCCATATTTCGGTCATTTTTTCACAGCAAATATAACATAAAAGTTTGGCATAATTTTTTCTAAATAGTGGCTAAAAATTAAATTATTATGGGTTATTATATTATTTTAGGAATCATCACTCTAGTAAGTTGGCTTGTTTCGGCGAGGTTAAAATCAAAGTTTAATCACTACTCTAAAGTAATTCTCAGTAACGGACTTTCTGGTAAAGAAGTGGCAGAAAAAATGTTAAGAGACAATGGCATACACGATGTTCAGGTAGTCTCTATTCCTGGGCAACTTACAGACCATTATAATCCTATGAACAAAACGGTAAATCTGTCCGAAGCAGTTTATATGCAGAGAAATGCTGCTGCCGCTGCCGTTGCCGCCCACGAGTGTGGACACGCCATACAACATGCCGTAGGGTATTCTATGTTACAACTTCGTTCTAAGTTAGTTCCTATCGTTAATATCAGTTCTAACTTATTGCAATTTATCCTTATAGGCGGCATTGCAGTAATGGCCGCAAGTGGCAACAAAACTCTATTAGCCGTAGGTGTTGGGCTATTTGCCATCACAACATTATTCGCCTTTGTTACTCTTCCTGTAGAGTACGATGCAAGTAATCGTGCTTTAAAATGGCTAAAGAGTACAGGTACTGTAACCACAGAAGAATATGCTGGCGCTGAAGACTCTCTAAAATGGGCTGCTAGAACTTATGTAGTTGCAGCATTAGGTTCATTAGCTCAGCTAATTTACTTTGCTTCTATGCTAATGGATAGGAGAGATTAAGTAAAATTTAATACTTAAAAAACCACTCCTAAAAGTTTTTGGCGGGTGGTTTTTTGTTTATAATTATTAAATTTAAACAACCGATGTAGCCAAACTTTATCTCTAACTATTCTTATTTTTTGAATTATTCAACAATAATAGTTGTATATCGAAGTATAGCTTCCCATATTTTTAATTATCTTTGTTCTAAACCCTTCATAAATGAAATACTACATTATAGCAGGAGAAGCCTCTGGTGATTTGCACGGAAGCAACCTTATGAAAGCTCTAAAACAAAAAGACCCTAACGCTACTTTTAGATTTTGGGGTGGTGATTTAATGGAACAGCAAGGTGGCACTTTGGTAAAGCACTACAGAGATTTAGCATTTATGGGGTTTGTGGAGGTTATTCAAAACTTAGGTACTATACTCAGAAATATTAAATTCTGTAAAGAGGACATCCGTAATTTTTGCCCTGATGTTTTAATCCTTGTAGATTATCCTGGCTTTAACCTTAGAATTGCCAAGTTTGCAAAAAAGTTAGGTATTAAAGTAGTTTATTACATTTCTCCTCAACTTTGGGCATGGAAGGAAAGTAGAGTAAACATCATAAAAAAATATGTAGATAAGATGCTTGTTATTCTACCGTTTGAAAAGGATTTTTATAAAAAACATCAGATAGGAGCTCATTTTGTTGGTCACCCACTTTTAGATGCTTTATCTGATTTACCACCAATTGACATTCAAACTTTTAAAAAAGAACATCAATTAAGTGATAAAAAAATCATTGCTCTTCTACCTGGTTCCAGAGAACAAGAAGTAAAAAAAATGCTTTCAATAATGCTTTCTGTGAGGAGTGAATTTAAAGACTATCAGTTTGTAATCGCTGGAGCTCCTAGTTTACCTAAATCTTTCTACGAAAGTTATGTAGATAAGGAAGTGAGCTTTATTTCTAATAAAACCTATGACCTTCTCCGATGCTCCGATGCAGCACTCGTAACCTCTGGTACGGCTACTTTGGAAACTGCCTTATTAGAAGTCCCAGAAGTGGTTTGTTATCGTGGAAGTAAAATCTCCTACGAAATCGCTAAACGCCTCATTAAACATATTAAATACATTTCCCTCGTTAATTTAATTATGGATAAAGAGGTGGTTAAAGAACTCATTCAAGATGAACTCAATACGCCTAATCTTGTTAAAGAACTCAAACTGATTCTCAATGAAAATAGAGCTAGTCTTCTTTCTGACTATAAAATTCTCAAAGAAAAACTAGGAGGAAAAGGAGCTAGCGAGAAAGCCGCAGAAATCATTACTAAAATTTAGTTGCTTTTCTCTAAATCTTCTACAGCGTCTTTTATATTAGGATATCTAAACTTATACCCTGTTTGTTCTATTTTCTGTGAGGAGACTTTAGCAGTGGAGGTTAACATATCCGATAGTTCGCCTAGCATCATTCTAAGAAAAAATTTAGAAACTTTTACAGGCAGACTATATTTCTTTTTATATTTTTGAGTTTGATTTAAAAATTCATTTTGTGTTACTGGATTAGGTGCCACCGAATTAAAAATACCTTCCACTTCGTTCTCTAATAAGTGATGGTAAATAGCACAATGGTCTTTGATATGAACCCAACTCATCATTTGTTTACCATTTCCAAGCAGAGGTTTAATACCAAAATTTAAAGGTTGAGTCATTTTAGGATAAGCCCCTCCATCTGCCCCTAAGACAACACCTGTTCTTAGAATACACAATCTTTTCCCTAAATCCTTAACTGGCTTTATAGAGTCTTCCCACTTTTGGCATAATTGTGCTAAAAAATCTGCTGCAGCGAGCATATCTTCCGTACAAAGCAAATCATTAGGAATTTCTAACCCATACCAACCTATTGCAGAAGTACCAATAACCGTCTTAATATGATTATCCACTTCTTGTAAAGTCTTTATTATGGTCTCATTAGCATTGATTCTACTATTGATGAGTATTCCTTTCCTTTGAGTAGTCCAGCGTTCATCTGCAATACCAGCTCCTGCGAGGTTGATGACAGCATCTGCCATTTCAAAAGGTTTTTTATCAAAAGTTTTTAACTGAGGATTCCATTCAAAATAGCGTAAGTTGCTCTGCGGATTATGAGTTGGCAAATTTCTAGTTAATACCAAAACCTCATATCCTTTTGAAAGAAGATACTCTGTGAGTTGTTTCCCCACAAAGCCTGTCCCTCCTGAAATAATGACTTTCATCTTTGCTTCCACTTTTTTAATCAAAAAGCCCTAAGATATTTAATCCTAGAGCCTTTAGATTTAGTTTTTATTATTTTTCAAATGAGCATCAAAATAGTCTGTAACCTTTTGCATTAGATGCACCCTATCTTTACCTAGCACATTATGTGCATGACCTGGATAGACGAAGTAATCCAACTGTACTCCTTTGTCAACTGCTGCTTTCAAGAAATCAATCGTATGTTGCCATACCACCACATCATCTTGAGCTCCGTGTATTAGGAGTAAATTCCCTTTAAGATTTTGAACCTTATCTAGTAGATTAGCTTGTGCATAGCCCTCTGGATTTTGCTGAGGTGTATCCATATAACGCTCTGTGTACATAATTTCATACATCTTCCAATCTATCACAGGACCTCCTGCCACACCTACCTTAAAGACATCTGGGTGACGAAGCATTAAACTCGTCGTCATAAATCCTCCGAAACTCCAACCATGAACGCCCATTCTTTCAGCATCTACAAAAGGTAATGATTTTAAATAATCTACCCCTTTTAGTTGGTCGTTCATTTCCACAGTTCCTAGCTGACGAAATGGTGCCGACTCAAACTTTAGACCTCTATTAGACGAACCTCTACCGTCCATAGTAAAGACCACATAATCCCTCTGGGCTAAATATTCGTACCAAAGATTACCACTTGCAGGGAAAGAATTAGTAACCAATTGAAGGTGTGGACCATTATATAAATAAACAATAACAGGATACTTTTTGTTTGGATTAAATGAAGTCGGCAAAATCAGCTTTCCATAAAGAGGCGTACCATCATCTGCTTTTAAAGTTACATTTTTAACCTCTGGACGAAGGTATCCCTCCAAAGTATTATCCGCAGACAACAAAGTACTAGACACCATTGTATTGGTATTGATGACCTCTATTTTTCTTGGCGTAGTTGCGTTAGAATAGCTATCTAACAAAGCGGTTCCAGATTGATTAAGCAATCCCCTATGAACACCCGCCGACTTGGAAAGACGCACCATTTTCTTATTGTGCCAATTAACCTTATACAAGTGTTTTTCTAAAGGGGTTTCTTTAGTTGCTTCTATATAAATTTCATTTTTCTTAGCATTAAACCCTAGAATATCACTCACTAACCAATCGCCTTCTGTAATTTGACCAACCAAACCTTTAGTCAAATGATAGTGAAACAAATGATTATATCCCGTTCTTTGGCTCTGCCAAAGAAAATCTGTATTAGAATTAGGGAAGAATACCAACGAGTGCTGTGGCTCCACATATTTATCACTTTTTTCTTCAAAAAGAGTTTTGATAAACGCTCCTGTTTTAGCGTCATATTGGTTCATTTTGAGGTGATTTTGGTCTCTATTGAGAACACCTACAAAAATATATTTAGCATCTGGGCTCCACGAAACCGCCGTTAAATATTGTTCTTTATCTCCTTCTATATTTAGGAAATGAGTTCTTTTAGATTTTATATCATAAACTCCTAAACTCACTTGGTGAGAAGTACCACCAGCCATAGGATATTTAATATTATGATTTTTTGCTGGCGTAACCGACCAATCTATCACAGGATAATCATTCACCATCGCTTGGTCCATTCTGTAAAATGCAATCATAGAATTATCGGGAGCAGAAAAAACACCACCATCTATCCCAAACTCGTTACGATGAACCGATTGTCCACTAATGATATTTTCGTTCTTTTCATCGGTAATTGCAAATGCTTGTCCATTTTTTTGCCAATAAAGATTATTTTTAACCGTATAAACAAAAGTGGAATTATCCGATAACAGTGTGATGTTATCCGCTTCTTCTGGCAAACGCTCCCATTCTTTGATATTCCAACCATTACTTTTTTTCTCCAACAAATAATGAGCGTTGTTTTGAGAAAAATAAGCTATACTATTATTGATGAAATTGAGATTAGGAAAACCAAATAATTTTCTACCTCCTGTTAAATTTTGGTTGATTTGATAAAGAGAAATTAAAGTATCCGATTTCATTGATGGATACTCTGTAATCATATAGGCATTCTTAACCGAATGAATATACCCTGAACCATCTTTTGCCCATTGTAATTGAGGTAAATTCTTAATCGCCAAATTAGAACGAAGCCCATTAACCGCTTCACTCATTGTAAACTTTTGCTTTTGAGCAGGTAATAACCCTACTACCAACAAAGCTAACCAATAGTTTTTATTAAATTTCATAACGATAATTTGTTCTAACCTCAAAGATACTAAAAAATGTTATACTGAAAACAAAACGCTTATAGCTCCTAGAATTTAAAACAAATCTGTTAAAATTTAAGCTAGTAACTACCAACCACCACTAGCTCCACCACCGCCAAAACTACCGCCACCACCGAAACCACCGAAACCACCTCCACTACTAGAACCGCCTCCAAAACCGCCTCCAGGAAAAGGAAAGAATCCTCCAGAATAAGAGCGTCTTCCTCTTCTTGTAATAATTACATCTTCATCATCGTAGCCACCTCGCCCATTGGAGTCGTGTCCCGAAAACATAAGTAAGATAAACACTATTATAATAAAAATAATGATACCTGTCATCAATCCGCCATTTCCTTCAGACTTAGGAATAGGTTTAAACTTACCTTGTACAGCTTCTATAATTGCGGTTGTTCCGTAATCTATACCTTCGTACCAAGCACCTCTTTTAAAACGAGGTACTACAAGATAATCTATAATTTGTCCCGCTGTAGAAGCCGTAAGATACTGCTCCACCGCACGCCCCTGCTGTATGGATACCTTTCTGTCTTCCGTCGCAATGAGAAAAACCACACCATTATCTACCTTTTTTTGACCTATTTCCCACTGCTGACCAAACATTGTAGCCACATAGTTAATATCTTCTCCCTTAGTTGTTGGGATAATAATGACCATTATCTCGGTAGAAGTAGAATCTGCAAAGGCTATCAGTTTTTGGTTAAGCTGTTGCTTCTCTTGGACAGAAAGTAAGCCTACCTCATCGTAAACTGGATAAAGTACACTTGGCTTTTTAGGAATTTGATACTGAGCTACAAGATTTCCAAACCAAATAAAAGATAGAAGTAAAAATATTTTAAGAGAATGTAATCTCATTCGGTAATTCGTTATGATTTTGTCCTTCTATAGGAAAATATTTTTTGAGTTCTTGACCTGCCTTTAAAATAGCTTCCTTCAACCCTGAATAATATTTACCTTGAGCAAATGAGGCGGTAATTTCATCGTGCAATCTGTCCCAAAACTCTTGTTTAACCTTTTTATGAATACCCTCATCACCTATAATCGTAAGGTATTTATTATCAAAGTTAATGTGAAATAAAACCGCATTTCTGTGTTTAGTATCTTGCATACCCAACGACTGAAATACCTCAAAAGCTCTCTTAGCGTGATGATGTTCTGACTGAGTATCTATATGAACTCTAATTTCTCCTGTAGAAAAACTTTCAGCTACTTTAATGGCTTCCACAAGAGAAGCCTGTTGTTCTTCTGTAAGATAATCTTTAACCATTATTTGAAAACTTCTGGAGCTTTTTCTGCCCCTACTTCGGAGCGGAAATAAGGTTTATCTCTAAAGTTAGTAAAATTAGCCAGAATGTTATTAGGAAATTTCTTAATAGTATTATTGTAATCTTTTACTGCATCATTAAAATAAACCGTTTCTGCTCTAATACTGTTCTCTATTGCTATATATTCTCTTTGAAAATTAATATATTGTTGGTCTGCCTTCAAATTAGGATACTGCTCTACCACAGCCATTAGACGACTCAACGCTCCGCTCAATTCCCCTTGTGCCGACTGAAATCTTGCTAAATCAGCTTCCGTCATATTAGTAGGGTCTATAGTTACCGAAGTGGCTTTAGAACGAGCCTCAATTACTCCTGTTAGAGTTTCTTTTTCAAACTGAGCGTAAGATTTTACTGTTCTTTCCAAGTTAGGGATTAAATTAGCTCTTTTCTGGTAAACTGTTTCTACATTAGACCATTTAGAGTTTACCTCTTGGTCTTTCTCTACGAAAGTATTATAACCTGACTTTCCCCAAAAGAAAAGCCCTACCAAAATAACTCCCAGTGCTATAAAAATAGTACTAGCACTCATACATCCTTTATTATTCATAGTTTCATTTTTTTAAATTAAAATTAAATCTGCACCGAATATACAAATTATATGCTAAATTTGTCAAAAAATAGTATAAAAATGACTACCATCATTGTAGCAATGGGTAAAAATAATGAAATAGGCTTTAATAACCAACTTCTTTGGCATTTACCTAAAGATTTAAAACACTTTAAAAATTTAACCTCAGGGCATCCTATAATTATGGGGCGGAAAACCTACGAGAGCATCGGGAAACCTCTTCCCAATAGAACCAACATTGTAGTTAGTCAAAAAAATGATTGGTTTGAAGAGGGTATTCTAATTGTTGGCACTTTAAAGGAAGCCATTAAATTTGCCAAGAAAATAGACGAAAATATTTTCATCATTGGTGGCGGTAGCATTTATGAGCAGACCATAGACCAAGCTGACCGACTGGAAGTAACTTTAGTAGATACTACCCTAGAAGCAGATACCTTTTTCCCAAAAATCAACTCAAAAGAATGGCTAAAAACTGATGAAATTTGCCACGAAAAAGATGAACAAAACCCTTATAATTTTTGCTTTCAGACCTATGAAAGAGTACAGAAATAATCAAATACAATTAGACCAATTCTCCGTATAAGTCATATTCCTCTGCGGAGGTTATACGAACATTAGCAAACTCCCCAATAGAAATATAGGTGTTTTCCGCTGAAACCAATACAGTATTATCTACATCGGGAGAGTCAAACTCGGTTCTCCCTACAAAGTAATTACCTTCTTTTCTATCAAAAATACAACGGAATACCTGCCCTATTTTCTCCTGATTTTTCTCCCAAGAAATTTGAGATTGCAATGCCATTATTTCTTCCACCCTAGCTTCTTTAACTTCCTGAGGCACATCGTCTTCTAACTGATACGCCGTAGTATTTTCTTCGTGAGAATAAGTGAAACAACCTAGCCTATCAAATCTTTGCTCTTTTACCCAGTTTTTCAATTCTTGGAAACGCTCTTCCGTCTCTCCTGGGTAGCCTACAATAAGAGTGGTACGCACCGCCATATTTGGCACTTTCTCCCTAAACTTATTTAAAAGAGCATTGGTTTTTTCATGCGTTGTCCCTCTTTTCATAGACTTTAGCAAATCAGTATTGATATGCTGCAACGGAATATCAATGTAATTACACACTTTAGGCTCTTCTCTGATAATATCCAGTACCTCCTCTGGAAATCCAGTAGGAAAAGCATAATGTAGTCTTATCCACTCAATACCATCTACTTTTACCAACTCTTTTAAAAGGTCTCCTAGAGCTCTTTTCTTATAAATATCTAAACCATAATAAGTTAAATCTTGTGCAATCAAAATGAGCTCTTTAGTTCCTTTTTTAGCTAATTTTTTCGCTTCTTCTACCAATTTTTCTATCGGTGTAGAAACATGTCCTCCTCTCATCAACGGAATAGCACAGAACGAACACGGTCTATCACAGCCCTCTGATATTTTAAGGTAAGCATAATGCTTAGGAGTCGTCGTCAATCTTTCTCCTACTAATTCGTGCTTATAATCTGCTCCTAAATGTTTGAGTAAAATAGGTAAATCCCTCGTCCCAAAATATTGGTCTACATCAGGAATTTCCTTCAATAAATCTGGCTTATATCGCTCCGAAAGACAACCTGTTACAAAAACTTGCTCTACTTCGCCTCTGTTCTTCGCCTCTACATAATCTAATATTGTATTGATAGATTCTTCTTTCGCATTATCTATAAATCCACAAGTGTTAATTACCACAATATCTCCACGCTCTTGCTCATGCACCACTTCTTTTCCGTTGGCTTTAAGTTGCCCCATAAGCACCTCCGAGTCGTACAAATTTTTTGAACACCCTAGCGTTACTACATTGATTTTTTTCTTTCCTGTGGATTTAGTTCTCATAACATTATGGATTAAAAGCCTGCAAATTTAGGGATTTTTACACAAATAAAAAGGTACACCTCATAAAGATGTACCTTATTGATATTTATTTGTCTAAGAAATTGTCACAAAATTCTTCTCAAGTATTCTCCATAACCACTTTTGCCGTATTTATCCGCTGATTTTAGAAGTTGTTCTTTATTGATGAAACCTTTTTTATAGGCAATTTCTTCAATACAAGAAATTTTGAAACCTTGACGCTTTTCTAAAACTTTTACAAACTCCGAAGCCTCATGTAAAGAGTCAAATGTTCCCGTATCTAACCATGCGGTTCCTCGGCTCATTACCCCAACTTCCAACTCACCTCTTTCTAAATAGATTTTATTGATGTCGGTAATTTCTAACTCTCCTCTTGGCGAAGGTTTTAAATTTTTGGCAAATTCTACCACTTGATTATCGTAGAAATATAATCCTGGCACCGCATAATTCGATTTTGGATTCTCAGGTTTCTCCTCAATAGAAATCGCTTTGTTTTCAGAATCAAACTCTACTACTCCATATCTTTCTGGATCAGAAACTTGATAGGCAAACACACAACCTCCCTTGATTTCAGTCTTACTATTTAGCAACTGCGGTAACCCTGTACCATAGAAAATATTATCACCCAATACCAAAGCTACCGAATCATCACCAATGAATTCCTCCCCTAAAATAAAGGCTTGTGCCAATCCGTCTGGGCTAGGCTGTACTTTGTACTCTATTCTACAACCAATTTGTGAGCCATCACCCAAAAGTTTTTTAAAGCCTTCTTGGTCGTGTGGTGTCGTAATGATAAGTATTTCTCTAATCCCCGCTAACAACAAAGTAGAAAGCGGATAGTAAATCATCGGTTTATCATAAACGGGCATTAGCTGCTTGCTCACTGCAATGGTTAATGGGTAAAGCCTTGTACCTGAACCTCCTGCAAGTATAATTCCTTTCATAGTTTTAATTTTTATACTGCTCTTTGTAATATTCTTGATAAGCGCCACTGGTTACATTTTCCAACCAATCTTGATTATTCAAAAACCAGTCGATAGTCTTAGCCAAACCTTCTTCAAAAGTAACGCTTGGTTTCCAGCCTAAATCTTTATTGAGTTTCGTAGCATCTATCGCATAGCGTTTATCATGCCCAGGACGATCTTTCACAAAAGTGATTAACTTTTCGGAATATCCCTCTGGACGACCTAACTTGGCATCCATCTGTTTGATAAGTTCTTTGATTAAATCAATATTTTGCCACTCGTTCCAACCGCCAATATTGTAAGTTTCGCCTGTTTTAGCTTCGTGGAAAATTTGGAAAATCGCCTTTGCATGATCTATGACAAACAGCCAATCTCTTGTATATTTACCATCACCATAAATAGGTAGCGGTTTCTCGTTGATAATATTAGATATACAAAGTGGAATTAATTTTTCAGGAAAATGATTTGGACCGTAATTGTTAGAACAATTAGACACAATAAAAGGCATTCCGTAAGTGTTCCCATACGCTCTTACCAAATGGTCGGAAGCTGCTTTACTCGCCGAGTAAGGTGATTTCGGATCATAAGGTGTTTCTTCGGTGAAGAACCCCGTTTCGCCTAAAGCTCCATAGACCTCATCAGTAGAAACATGATAAAATAGGTTTTGCCTAGGCTCATCTGGGAAATTCCCGTGCGTATGCTCTGGATTAAGCGTCCAAAATTCACGGCAAAGATTTAATAAATTAGCCGTACCCATCACATTGGTATTGATGAAAGCGTTAGGGTCGGTAATACTTCTATCCACATGGCTCTCCGCCGCCAAATGCACCACCGCATCAGGCTGATGTTTTTCAAATACCTTTCTTAACTCTTCTACTTTGGTAATATCTGCCCTTTCAAAAGTGTAGTTGGGTTCGTTTTCAATATCTTTTAAATTCTCTAAATTCCCCGCATAAGTTAGGGCATCTAAATTGATTATTTTGGTATTAGGCAAGTTTTTTACAAACTCTCTTACCACATGAGAGCCAATAAAACCTGCTCCGCCTGTTATTATAATTGATTTCATCATTTATTTTTTAAAAATTCTTTTTAGAAAATGGCAACTGTACTTTATCTTTTTCGGAAAGAATAACATCTGTCTCATCCAACTTCCAATCTATCGCTAAATCCGCATCGTTCCAAAGGATTCCGCCTTCAGACTCCTTATTGTAAAAATTATCACATTTATAGGCAAAAACTGCCATTTCACTCAACACCGCAAAGCCGTGAGCAAAGCCTCTCGGCACATAAAACTGTAACTTATTTTCTGCCGTTAATTCCACTCCATACCATTTCCCAAACGAAGGCGAATCTTCTCTTAAATCCACCGCCACATCCCAAACCTTCCCCTCTAAGCAAGATACGAGTTTCGCTTGGGCATGCTCTCCTTTCTGTAGGTGCAACCCTCTAAGAACCCCATAAGACGATTTAGAAATATTATCTTGAACAAAATGCCCATTCATTCCCGTAAGGTCCTCAAATTTTTTCTCGTTAAACTTCTCGTAAAAGTAACCTCTTTCGTCTTCAAAAATAGTAGGCTCTATGATGTAACAGTCTTTTAATGGTGTTTCTTTTATGTTCATAATCTTATATATACTGTACAAAAATAAAGTTTTTTACTTATTAAAAAAAGTAATAATAGCTTTTAATAAAACTCTAATATCCTCTTTGAATGATACTCTCTCTAAATACTCTAAATTTAGTTTGATTTTGTGCGGAAAAATAACCTCGTCGTTATATTTCAATGGATTCTCTTTTTGATTTAAAAGATACTCTTCGTTTCGGTATTCTAAACTGGCTTCCGATAAAAGCCCCGGTTTTAAAATCAATACTTTTCTATCCTCTCCCTTAAGACCATCATAATACCCCGGTACATCTGGACGAGGACCGATGAAACTCATTTCTCCCTTCAAAATATTGAACAACTGGGGAAGTTCGTCCAATTTGGTTTTTCTTAAAAAAGCTCCGACCTTTGATATTTTACGGGAAACCGGACGAATGGTTTTAAACTTATATATCCTAAATAGCTTGCCATACTGCCCCACTCTATCCTGCACAAAAACCCCGAAAGAATTCGTATCTAAAGATACCAAAATGAACAACATCAAAAGCAACGGAGAGATAACTACAATAACAACACCCGCTAAAATTCTAGCGAGTGTATATTTTATTTTCAGATAAGTGTGTTGTTCCCCTCTCATAATGCTCATTTTTTCTTTTCCCTACGTAAGGGATAGAGCAAGTAGCCCAACGGTTGGCAATAGTACTAAGGAATACGCCCTAACCTTTCAGTTTATAAACCACTTCCGATATTCTCTGCCTATCCGCATCGGTTAAATTAGACCCCGAAGGCAAACATAGTCCGTTTTCAAACAACTGCTCCGCCACCCGACCACCGTAATATGGAGCCTCAGCAAAAACAGGTTGCAAATGCATTGGCTTCCATAATGGACGAGATTCGATATTATCTTCCAAAAATTTCAAGCGTAAATCCTCTCTGGAAAAACCAGCCTTTTGAGCCTCAATCACCACTGCTGACAGCCAATGGTTGGAAAAATAATCCTCCGATGGCTCGGCAAACACCTCGACACCTTCCATATTTTTGAACAAATCAATATAAAACTGATGATTAGCTCTACGCTGGGTAATTCGTTCATCTAAAACTTCCATTTGTCCACAGCCTATCCCTGCACAAATATTACTCATTCTATAATTGTACCCAATTTCTGAATGCTGGTAATGTGGCGCGTTATCTCTCGCCTGAGTAGATAAAAACACGGCTTTATCCTTCTGCTCTGAAGTCTTGCAAATCAACGCTCCACCTCCCGAAGTGGTGATGATTTTGTTACCATTGAAACTCAAAATACTCATCTCTCCAAAAGTACCACATTTTTGTCCTTTATAGCTACTTCCCAATGCCTCTGCCGCATCTTCAATGATTGGAATTTCATATTTAGAAGCGACTGCCATCAGTTCATTCATTTTTGCCGGCATTCCGTAAAGGTGGACCACAATAATGGCTTTCGGCTTTTTACCTTTAGACAGTCTATCTTTGATGGCTTCTTCCAAAGCCACAGGACACATATTCCAAGTTTCTTTTTCGCTATCCACAAACACAGGTGTTGCCCCTTGATAAGCAATCGGATTCGCCGATGCCGAAAAAGTCATGCTCTGACAAATGACCTCATCTCCCATTTTAACTCCTAAAATAATCAAAGCCAAATGCAAAGCAGCGGTGCCTGTATTTAATGCAACAGGAAAAATGTTTTCCCCAAGCCATACCCTCAATTTATCCTCAAACAGCTCTATATTTTGCCCCAAAGTAGAGACATAATTTTCCTGAAATGCCTTTTCTACATAAAGCACTTCTGCCCCCGACATATGTGGTGAAGATAAAGAAAGTTTGGTTTTCATTTTATTTCACTCTATCCCCTTGACCTTTTCCTCCAACCGTAGCAAATATATAATAAAAATACCTACTCAATGTTAAAGTTTGATACATCTGAGCATCTAACTCTGCCAATTTTTTCGGAGTGGACATATCCACTTCGTTAATTTGAGCCAACCCCGTAATCCCAGGCAAAAAATCATACACACCTAATTTTTCGCGTTCTTCAATCAGTTCCGTTTGGTTAAATAAATTAGGTCTCGCTCCTACCAAACTCATATCGCCCTTAAGAACATTAAGCAGTTGTGGAAGCTCGTCCAGTTTGGTTTTCCTCAAAAACGCACCAAATTTCGTAATCGAAGCCTGACTGGCCAAATGCGAAGCCACTGACTTAGTATCCTTATGCATCGTACGAAATTTGTATAAATTAAAGGGCTTTTTATTTTTACCCACCCGCTCCTGCACAAATACAGGAGAACCCGTATCAAACAAACCAATCACATATAATAGCAAACCAATAGGCCACAAAAACAACAGCCCAAAAAACGATGCTAAAAAATCTATCAGCCTTATCATAAAATTCTATTTTTTATTTTGAAAACTCTTTATGGTTTTTATTAAGCCTTCTTCAGCCGTATAGGGCAGTTTTTCTATTCCCAAAGCCGATTTTATTTTTTGGTTGGAGACGATATAGCTTTCTGTAAGTTTTTTCAATCGTTCCGAGTTAAGGGGAAGTAATAACTTATCACCCATTTTAGCCACTTTTGTGATCACATTTGCTGACCAGTGCCATAATTTAGGCTTTTTCCCCAGTGTGTTAGAAATAATCGAAATCAATGCATTGGTTGATAAACTTTCATCATCCGAAACATTATAAATTCCTGAAGGTATTTCTTTGTTTTTAAGAAGCTCAAAAATCACAAAATTCAAATTATCAATCGATAAAAACGAGCGTTGATTTTCAAACGACGCCAAAAACCAAGGCACCCCTTTTTCTACAATTTTGTATAGCAAATTAAGGTTTCCCTTATTGCCCTCGCCGTGAATCATGCATGGACGAATGATAAACACTCGTTTTCCTTCGGGCAACTCTTTAGCTAACAGATATTCCTCTGCTAATAATTTTGACTTTCCGTAAGGCGTATACGGCCGGGGCACTTGTTTTTCCTCTAAAACGCCTTCAACTGTATCAGCCACAGCCTTCACGCTACTGAAATAAACAAAATCCTGAATATCCGATTTTAAAAACGCCTCAAACAAACGCTTGGTAAGCTCGGTATTAACCTCAAAGTATGCTTTTTCATCCGAAGTATTGTCCGTATCATGAGCTTTACCCGCAAGATGAACAACCGCATTAGCCGAGTGGTCCAACTTCCATTGAGGAGTCCGTAAAGATAATTTTATCACCTCTGTTCCGTTCGACTCAAAATATTTCGAGAGGTTTTGCCCTACAAATCCCGAAGCTCCTGTAATAATGGTTTTCATGCAACTAATAATTTAACTCCTTATGAATGATGTCCCAAAATTTTTTCTGTTCAAAATGCTCTCTTACAAAACGACGCCCTGCCTCCCCATGCTCTTTCCTTAAAGCCTCATTTTGAAAATAAATCTCGATTTTAGACCGAATATCCTCCGAATCGTTCTCCACATACATCCCCGTTACGCCTTCTTTTATAGATTCCAAACATCCCGTTGCTTTAGTCGTTATAATCGGTAATCCCATAGAAGACGCTTCCAATGTGACCGTCGGAAACCCCTCCCTATAAGAGGCCAAAACAAAAATATCCATTAATTTAAAGTATGGAGAGGCATCCAACACAAATCCCGTATTAACGATTTGAGGATGGTTCAATACCGCCGCTTTGGTATCTTCGGAAACCGAATCCTTCTCTTCAAAAGGCCCTACCAAGAGTAACTTGACCGAAGGATATTGCTTATACAAAGAAACAAACGCCTTTACCAATTCATTAATTCCCTTATCCCTAACCAATCTCCCTACATAACCAATAACAAAATCCCCCTCACAAAACCCATGTTTAGACCGCAAATTGTCCAAAAAAGACGGTTCAAAATGATTCGGATTAAATTTATTCTCCGTATCGATTCCATTACAAGTTCCCAGCCCCAAAATACGGTTTTTGGTCTCCGCATTCAACCCGTCTCTTTCGCTTATTTTTTTCACGCTCGGACTCACACAAATAACTTTGGTCGCCAACCGACCAGAAAGTCTGTCCAAGTTTTTCAACAAAACCCGCTTTAACCCCTTACTGGTTTCATAAATAATGCCATGACGAAAATAAACCCGATCTTTAACTCCCGCCAAAGACGCCGCAATCATCGAAACCAAACCTCCCTTAGGAGTGTGGCCTACCACTACCTCTATACCATGACGTTTTATAAAACGATAAATTTTAAAAACCGCCAATAAATCTTTTAACGGCGTTATGCTCCTTGTTACTTCCACTGCAAAAGGCGTATATTGAAGTTCCGAAGCCAATTCATAAAAATGCCGATCCGGAGAACATCCCAAATAATATTTATTGCCAGTCACAGAGCGTAAATATTTGAATTGGTCACCAAAAAAATGATTAATAACAAACGAAATTGTTACTATATGCAAAACTTTTTTATTCATCTTCTTTATACTTAACTTTATCTATTGACAACAATTTTTCCCTTACCAAAAGTATCTCCCACCATTCTTCACTCTCAAATTAAGTCTAAAACACCTTCAAAATAGATAGGCAAATTTACCAATAAAACTACAGAAAGTAAACTCTTCCTTTTGAAAGATAAAATGTACTATTTGTATTTTTTCTTTTCTAAACTTAACCATAGAAATAACATATTTAAAATGGGATTTTTTTGTATTACGGACATGGCATACATCTTAATTTCTCCTCTTAAAGGCCTCACCTCCCTCTCCAAAAGTAGAGGTAACATCAAAATTCTGACTAAGTGCCACTGTCCTTTCAATAATGCTACGATAGTGTTCTCCTTTAATCATTAATAAGAATTCTTATATTTTGACTACAAAAATACACTATAATTGTCATTGCAAATATGTAACTCAATAATTTGTAGTGTTCGTTCATTTTTTTAATAATATTCACATACATTAATATTGAGAAAAAAGCTAACCCATTAGTGATTCTATACAATACTGGATGATGATAAAACAAAATGCCAGTAAACAATCCTATCAAAACTATCTTATTCATATATTCTAACCTTGGATCATTCTCAACAAAAAAATAAGATATCACCGTCATAAGCATTAAAAGTAAGATAGTTCCACTCCCTCCTCCTTCTATTTTATTATACTTAGCTAATTGTTCCGGTAGATAATCATTTAGTATAGTCATTATTTCACTAGTAATATCCCAAAATAAAAATGGAACAGACAACAATAATAATTTATAATATACATTCTGTTCATTTACGTAGACCAAGCATAGAAAAATGGGTATAAACATCAAGCTTACCAAATGAAATAAGCTCCCTAGCACTAAAAAAAAACAACTCCACAAATATTTTTTATAAAAAACTGAAAATAAAGAAAATAAAACAAAAGAAATAGCAACAGCATCTCTAATCTGAGTAAAATCCCTCAGCAGATAAAAAAAACTCATATACATTAATAGTGCAAAAAATGGATATGCTGCATAACGATATAATAAATATGCCTTGGGAAGAATACTTAAAACCGCTATCACCAAGAGAAGTTCTCTAAAACCTATACCACAAAAAAGCTTATTTATCAATAAATAACCTACTTCTACTATTCTATGTGGACTACCTACTATGATTTGGATATAAGTATATTCACATATACCTTCATAATATTCATTATACATCAGTCCGTCCCTATCTATTCCTATCGGACGAAAACCTGTTAGAAGCACAATCAATATAACAACTGCAGAATAACACAAAAACGTTCCATGATTTTCTTTTTTTAACCCATCTAAAAAAATCTCTATGATAGACAACCCTACTAAAAATAAAATAATATGTATAAATATTTCCTTTATCATTTATATTACACTTGTAAATACATATGGTATAAACTATCTATCATGTTACAAATATCATATTTTCTCGCTTTTATTTTTCCTTTATTAGAAATTTCAACATAGTAGTCAGGATTTTCCAAAGAAAGAATTTTTTCTTTTAAATCTTCTACATCTCCTTTTTCAAAAAGAAGTCCTCCATCTTCCACAACCTTGTTCAGCCCCTTTACATTAGAGGCTACTGTAGAAATACCACAAGCCATCGCCTCTGCAGCTGCTAATCCAAACCCTTCCCAATGAGAAGATAAAACCGCTATATCACACATTTTTATCAAAGAAATCACATCATTTCTTATCCCAAGCAAAAATACTCTTTTTTCTAACTGCTTATCCCTTATCAATTGTTCTATCTCTTGCCTTCTCTCTCCATCACCTACTAGTATTAGTTTATAATTTTCAGGAAGTTTTTTCAAACATTTTATCACCGTATCCTGGTCTTTTTCTCTACGGAATCCCGCTACTTTTATTAAAATTTTATCATACTGAGAAAAACCCAAATCTGTTTTTTTATAACTTTTTTCCTTTCCTATTTTATCAATATTAATTCCATTCTGAATTACTTTCAATTTACGATTTGGTATATTCAAACATCTTTTCAATTCACTTCTCACTCCCTCAGTAATACAAATAATCTTAGAATACTTATGATAAATGAACTGCTCTATCCATTTATATTTAGGATTTTGGAGCCTTCTATTACTTGTACTATGTTCTGTAAATATAAGTTTTGCTTTCGAAAATGAAATAAACTTTGCTAATACTACAAAGTATTGAGCTGGAAATAAATGTACATGAATAATGTCATATCTATTCACAAATGGAATTAGTTTGAAAATAAGCAATGGATTATACACACTTCCCTTTGATAAGAAATGTATTTTAATCGCAGGATTAGAAGCTAGTTCCTTATAAAAAGGAGTCTCACTACCATTTAACAATAATAATTCGACTTCCAAGTCTTTATTTTCACCTAGCAGAGGTAGTGTTTCTACTATCAGTTTTTCGGCTCCACCTGTGCTTAAACTATTAATAACATGCAGGATTTTCATTATTATTTAACTCTAACATTTTCAGAAAATGAATTATGTCTAAAAATTCCTTTCCCGTAATTATAAATTGATAGATCTTTTCTCTTCCCAGAACTAAAAGAGTTGTATTCAAAAGACACATTTAAACTTCGATTATTAATTAACGAATTAGATTCATATTCATACTTATCTTCTAAATAAAAGGTATTTTTTATAAATTTTATATCTTTCTTCTTACTATCTCCCTCCGTTACAATAAACACTAATGCCCTATCTCCGAAATTACCACTCCCATAGGATTTTTTCAAATTCATTTGCTTTAGGAGACCTTCGTTTGTAACCAAATTATTTTTAAAAAGTATAGGTTTAAATTTTTCGGACAAGTTCTCTGCTAATACAATACCTAAATCTGAACCTTTAAACTGGTTATTTTCAATTAAATGCCCCCCATAAGTAGCCTCTATATGCAAAGGTCTATCATAACCACCCAACAATTTATTGTCTAGTATTTTTATATTTTCGGACATATACTCTATTACAATACCTGCACGACCTAGTTGTTTAGTCGTAGATGTATTATTAAATATGATATTTTGCTGAATAATAGCTGAGGCTACATCTGACAGATATATAGCATCTCCGTAATTGTCCAACTGAGGATTATGTCCCCACACATCCTTAATGTTCGTATTGGTTATCGTTACACTTTCAAATCTACTATTCTCATTTATTCCTTTCTGTTGTGTTGTAGAGATGTGAATACCTTGACCGTAGTGATTTTGTATTATAAGGCTATCTAAATGTACTTCTTTTTTGTCTAAAACAAGAACCGCTGCACTCCATTCATTTTTGTTTGCAAAAGGATGATCCAAAGAAAAGGGTTTATTATTTCCTATTATGTGAATATTTTTCATATTAAACACTCCTTTAGAAGGAGAAAATAAATATCCTCTTGCTTCCACTAAACTTTCGTTATTAGAGTTTAAAAACTTCAGTATAGGCTTTTTACCTTCTACATCTTCACCAACAAAATTCACAGAACCAACAAGATAATCAAATGTAAGTTTAGTTGATATATTATATACCCCATTGGGAACATAAATTACTGGATTATTCCCACTTTTTATCGCTACACGAATACAGTTTTGAAAAGCCAGCCAATCATCCTTGCCATCATCCGAAACAGCACCAAAGTCCTTTACGTTATAATATATTTGCGCATTACAAATAGTAAAAAAGAAAAGAAAAAAAACTATTTTTAAATTCATCGCATATTATCTTTTAATATTAATAGAAGAATGAATGGTAAAGATAAAACACTCAACCCAAATGAAACTTTTTTCATTTTCCTTAAAAAAGAAATATTATCATATATTGCAAAACGCCAATAATTAGCAGTTGCTTTTAATTTTTGAAAAATTGGCACCTCATATTTTGCTAGACTAGAATAGTATAAACAACTGGCTTTAGGTGATTCTTTTCTAATTCTAAAAATATTCGAAGTTAATCCCCCTTCAAGATATTCCCCCTCATAAACAACATCTGAAAACCAAAGCATTTTATACTTTTGATCTATCCTCTGCCACACTAATGCCTCTGGACAAAATCGTTCTCCCTCAAACTTCGGAAATGGATATTCTTTAAGAATTTCCAATCGATACACCTCTGCCATATCTCCAGATATCTTTTCTTTAAATCTAAAGTGCAAACTTGTTGAAATAACATCTTTGTACTTGATATTTGTACCTATAACACCACCACTAATATACCCTCTTCTTCCGACCACACCAGCAACAGACTTATCGTTTTTTATTAGACTATACTTGTGTAATATAATATCAATACTTCTCTCTGGTAGAACATCATCACTATCCACTATAAAAAATAATTCTCCATGAGCCATTTCAACCCCTTTATTAATAGCGATATGTTTTCCTTCATTTACTTTTTTCAAGTATCTGATAGATAATATTCCTTCTGAAATAAACTCATCAATAACTTCCGAAGTATTGTCTATAGAGCCATCATCCACTATAACCCACTCAAAATCTTTACTACTTTGTTTCTTTAAACTATTGTATAAAGAGGGTAATAAATTGGCTCTATTGTATGCAGGCGTGAAAATAGTAATAACAGGTTTTTTCATCTCTCTTTTATAGGTCTTAAAATCATTTTTGCCACTAAATACATCGTAGAATTCCCTAATCTAAATCTATTCTTCAACACCAATAAAATCCGCTTTAATAAACTCTCTGAATGATAAATTTTCATATACTCTCCAAAAATATACTTTTGCTGAGAGGTTAATTTATCATTATATTTTTCTACAAAAGATACAAAGGATTTATGATGTTTAGTATCTATTACAGGAAATTTACTTTTCGCTTTATTGGCAATCCCCGTATCTACATTAGCCGTAACCTTTCCCTCATGTTGTTGTCTATAAAGCATCAATTTATCTTGTAGGTATATTAGCTTCCCAAAAGATAGCACACCTAATGTAACCAAATAATCATGCATTACCATATAACCATCGTAACCTTGAATTAAATTACATAACGGCCTATTAAACATCATAGAACAACCTTGTAGCCCTCCAGCAATAAAAAATAAATCTTTAAAATCTCTCAATATCGGAGAAGGAATGCTTCCTGTAATTCCCTTATCTAAAGTGTATAAATACCCTCCTGCAAATATTCCACAAGGTTCTTTTTCCTCTTTCAATCTTTCATACATTACCTCTAACTTATTTTCCAACCAAATATCGTCTTGATCACAAAAAATCACATAATCTGCCGTAGTATATTTTAGTAAATGTAAAAAATTAGCCCCTGCTCCGCCACATTTTACACCATCTTCTACCAAGACAATCCTATTGTCTATCTTCTGAAACTCTTTAATAAGCTCAACAGTTTTATCCTGAGAGCCATCATCATGAACAAACAAACGCCAATCTGTATAAGTTTGAGCTAATAAAGAATAGAGCTGTTGCCTTATATATCTTTCCCCATTATAGGTTGCTAAAAGAATATCTATCATTTATCAAAAAATGTTTTATAGGGTCTTACCAAATTTTCGTCTATCATATTCACTCCATAGTATAATAGAAAACAAGCAGTAAAAAAATAAACCAATAAAAATATTGCTCTCATTCTCACTTTTTTATTCAGCTCCATCAATATATAGGGCAATAACAGGATAGCAAACTGAAACAATATAAACGTAAATCTCTGGAAAATAGCAGACTGTATAAATAAAAAATTTAAGGATACCCCTATGGATAATATTCTAAAATAAGCGTCCATATCCTTATTTCTTTCACTCTTTTTATATGTTGTGAAATAATATAAAAGCATAATAAACAACCCTATAGCAGAAACCATCATTCCGCCACCTCCCTCCTCATCCATATAAAGCATCATATGATCATTTCCTAATCCCATTAACAGTAATATAGGAAATAGATTCATTATACTTCCTATCACAATGGCTGGGACTACCGGTAAAAAATATAATTTATTATTCTTTACAAACCTTAACACCAATGCCACTGGTAATAGTATCACTGACGAGTTATGGAATAATATTGCCAATAGAAATAACAACACACTTTTTTTATACTTCTTTTCCAAATAGAAAGTTACTATCCAAAAGCACAATGCAGATGCAAAAGCGTATCTTATTTGCGTAAAATCTCTATATAAAAAATAGAAAGCGAGATAAAAAGATAAAGATAAAAAGATATACTGACTTCTTTTATAGAAAAAATAATAACTCGAAAAACCTGTCATCAAAGCCATCACCATAAATAATGTATGTAAATCATACCCAAGATATGATATCAATTTATTGAATAATACATACCCCTTTTCCACATAACCATATCCTCCTTGTAAAATATCTGACAGACTAGAACTAGCATAAAAATGAAACATATATTCATAAAGCCTACCATCATTATCTATACCTATATCTCTGAATCCTGCTACGGCAATTGTAAATAAACAGAACAATACATATGGAATCGTCCTAATGATTTTAAAACGGACAAAATCAAATACACATAATAAAAATGCCGTAATAAATATTGTATAATAGACTTCCATAAATCCTTTAAATTTACAACATTTCCCTAATATTCACACGTGTAAAGCTATCAATAATAGTTGATGCTATCTTCATATTTTTTTTACTTTTTTCTGAAGAAAGATTATTTACATCAAAATCAGTATTTGTGATATACTCATAACCATATTCACCAAAATCTCCTATATTTATCAGGTTTACAATAGGAATCACTCCATAACATAAATACTCCATCATCTTAGTAGGGCAAGCGACTCTATTTACATCAATATCATCCCTTAAAATAAAGCCATAGTTTGCTTTCTTATAATATTCTTCTAATTCTTCTGGTTTAACTGATTTAATAACAATATTACTATTTTCGATATTTACTCCTTTCTCTAAAAACATCCTACTCATATTTTCAATATCACCTGTCAATATAGTATAATTTACATTGAATGCTATATTATTCTTAATAAGCTCTACCATCAAAGGAATATTCTGCCAACTTTGAGTATTACCACTATAAATTACTTCAATTTTTTGTATATCCTTAACTTCATAGCTACCAAACTTCATCTTCAAAATATTATCCGATATAATTGGATAAACAATATAAATTACATTTTTAGTATTAGGATATTTGTTATGATAGAAGTTTTTCATCTGCTCAGTAACCACAATCGCATAATCCAATAAACTAAATAATTTTTTCTCTATAAGGTTATATAACCACGATCTAATCCTCCTACCATTCATCTCCTGCTCTTCTGGTACAATACCGTGAACATCAAGAACATATTTTGTTTTTTTCTTTCTCAAAAAAAATATTGGAAATACTAAAAAAGCATTAAGCATAGAGTGAAAGTATACTAATCTTGATTTTCTGAACAAATTTAATATAAAGAAAAAGTGAAGAAAAAGATTACACCTATACTGCTTTATCCCTTTTTTTATTTCAAATACTTCTTTTCTACAGAACATTCTATGCGAAACAAACAAATAACATCTGTCTTCTGATTCAAATTGATTATCAATCGCAAAAATTCTCTGAGACATTCCCTCTTTTATAGTATCCAGTGTAGGATAATTTGCAACAAAAAGTACCATATTAATTAGCTAATAAAAATGACACTATTCTTTCACATGCTTGACCGTCTCCATATGGATTGTGCAGTGTAGACATTCCTCTATATTTCTCCGCATTGTTTAACAGCTCCTGACATTCCAATATTATTTTATCCTGATCTGTTCCCACTAATATTACCGTTCCTGCTTCAACCGCTTCTGGTCGTTCAGTTGTTTCACGCATTACCAAAACTGGTTTACCAAGACTTGGGGCTTCTTCTTGTACCCCTCCACTATCGGTAATAATCAAATAAGAATATTTCATCAACCAAACAAAGGCAGGATAAGACAAAGGCTTTACTAAAAGTATATTTTCTATTCCTGATAGTATATCATATACAGGCTTCTGCACATTAGGATTAAGGTGTACAGGATAAATTATTTGTACATTTTTGTCCTCTGCTATGCTTCTTAGTGCTTTGCAAATATTGATAAATCCTTCTCCATGATTTTCCCTTCGATGTCCCGTAACCAATATAAGCTTTTTATCACTATCCACAATTTGCTTTAGAAAATCTATTTCTTCATCTTCGATTTCTTCCACACGTTTAGAACTTTCCAACAAAGCATCTATGACAGTATTACCTGTTACTACAATGGTATTTTCAGGAATATTTTCTTTCAAAAGATTTTTCTTAGAGTTTTCAGTAGGTGCAAAATGAAAATCAGCAATTCGACCTGTAACTTGCCTATTAATTTCTTCTGGAAAAGGGGCATACCTATTATTAGTCCTAAGCCCAGCTTCTATATGGCATACCCTTGCTCCTGAATAGAATCCAGCAATACTAGCCGCCATGGTAGTGGTAGTATCTCCGTGTACAAAAACATAGTCAGGTTTAAAAGCATCTAAAATAGGTTTTAGTCCAGTAATAATATTTGCTGTTAATGTATAAAGATTTTGATTAGGTTTCATCAAATCCAAATCATAGTCAGGTTTAATTTCAAAAAAATCTAAAACTTGGTCAAGCATTTGTCTATGCTGAGCTGTTACACACACCTTAACATCTATACTTTTTTCTGTTTTTAATATCTTTACCAATGGTGCCATTTTTATCGCTTCAGGACGTGTCCCAAATATAATAAGTCCTTTTTTCATATTACTTTTTATAAAAACTGTTTAACATATAAAAACTGTAAAAACGTATGAACTACGTAGCTAATAAGATAAGCCAAAGATATACCTACTGCTCCTAATTGGTATATATCTACCAACAAGTAACAATTAGATATAAGTACTATTGCCCACAATAAGTTTACATAAAATCCTAGCCACATCCTTCCCTGACTTGCAATGGCCTGCCCAATAACATTATTAACCGTAATAAATCCCGTTGTGATAAACATAATTATCATTGGGTATGTTGTCCTCTCATAGTTTTCTCCATAGAAATGTACAATTAGTGGAGTCAATACTATAAATATAAAAACCATAAAAAATCCTAAAACAAAGTTGACCTTAAGATTTTTATTAAAAATTACTTTATATTCCTCCCTATCATCCACACTTGACGCAAGCATTGGCAATACTATCTGTGCTAATGCTGTAGGTATAAATAATATTGTATTTCTCCATTGATTGGCAATGTCAAACTCAGCCATTGCCGAGTATCCATTAGGTTGATTTACTAAAAAATAATTACATATCCAAACTACTGGACTTATCATCATTCCTGCCAGTATTGCAGGAAAGCTAAACTTCCATAGAACCTCTAATTCCTTAAAGTTTTCTCGGCTAAATAATTTTACATCGAACTCAGAATAAAAAGATTTTCTTAGAGTCAAAAAATTAAAAAGAAATAAAAAAAAGAAATTAAGTACAAATGCAACAACAACCCATTTCAGATTAAAATATCTAGCCGCAACAATCAACAAAACAGAAGAAATACACCCTGCCAACACATTATTTATTGATATTTCTTTAAATTTTTCTAATCCAGCTAAAATACCTCCCTGGATACCATTCAATGATGAAAACAATAGTGCTAAAGAACTAATACGAATTATATCATTCAATTTAGGGGCATTTATCTGCGATGCTATTTGCGGAGCAAAAACACATACTAAAAAACTAACTAAACAGCTTATCACCATGGAAAAAAGAGTTGATAATCCCACAACTCGCCTTACTTTATCTTTATCCCTTATTTTATATTGTGATATATACTTAGTAGAAGTCATTCCTAACTCTAATCCCGCAAACATGGCAAACATTAAAATTGTTGATTTTATAATGCCAAACTGACCATATTCATCTTTACCTAAATACTTTGCCAGCAATATAGTTGCTACCAGTAGTATAAATTTTGATATTATATTTCCAAGCAAAATCCATCCTCCTCCATTCAAAATTTTCTTATTCAAATCATTTGCTAAAATCAATTTTATTTTATTCTTCAGTATCATTAAAACCTATTTAACATAAAATATCAATTACACTTACTTAATCCATAAGTTAACATCACTCTAAACTTTATCTTTTCAGCACATACTAAAGCATATCCTTTTTTACACCTAAAATGAGTGCAGATAATCTACACAACATATTTAGTTAAACTGTTGGAATACTTGGTTAGCAAATTGAAACTCTTCATACACTATAATTTAATAATACAGCTCAAACAAAAAGATATTTTTATTCTTCTCAAATAGTAACTTTCTGCTTCTCTCAACTTCAATCTTTTTATTTTTATTATGATTGATATTAGTAGAGATAATCTTACTCACAGTTTTTACCTCAATCTTTTTTACTTCATGAATAACTTTAATTTCCTCTAATATCCAACGATTTAATATGTACATCTTGTTTCATATCACAATCTTTTACAGTCTACAGTCAGAAAACTCCAATATCCTTTTAACATCATATACAACTGATTTTTCCTTCTTTACATTATCAATACTTAGACTTTGAAACTCTTTATGAGCCACCCCTAGAATAATAGCATCAAATATTCGATTGGGTAGTTCTCTAGTACTTGTAATTCCATACTCATACTTTACCTCTTCTGGATTTGCCCAAGGGTCATAAGTAGTTACCTTCACTCCAAAATCTTCAAGAGCTGCAATAACATCTACTATCTTAGTATTTCTCACATCTGGACAATTCTCCTTAAAAGTTATCCCTAACATAAGCACTTCTGCATTATTCACAGGGATATCTTTTTTAATCATAGCCTTTATCACTTGTTCCGCCACATATTTCCCCATGGAATCATTTAAACGACGACCAGCCAAAATAATTTCTGGATGGTAACCATACTCCTGAGCCTTTTGAGCTAAATAATATGGATCTACACCTATACAATGTCCACCTACTAAGCCTGGTTTAAATGGCAAGAAATTCCATTTTGTTCCAGCTGCTTCTAGAACAGCATGGGTATCAATATCCATAAGATTAAATATCTTTGCTAGCTCATTCACAAAAGCTATATTGATATCTCTTTGAGAATTTTCAATCACTTTAGCTGCCTCTGCAACCTTGATTGTTGGAGCCAAGTGAGTTCCAGCAGTGATAACAGATTTATATAACTCATCTACTATCACACCTACTTCGGGAGTAGAGCCTGATGTAACTTTTAATATTTTCTCTACTGTATGCTCTTTATCCCCTGGATTAATTCTTTCTGGAGAGTATCCAGCAAAAAAATCTTCATTAAATTTCAATCCAGAAATCTGCTCTAAAACAGGAACACAGTCCTCTTCTGTAGCTCCAGGATAAACTGTAGACTCATAAATTACAATATCTCCTTTTTTTAATACTTTACCTACGGTCTCACTCGCTTTGATTAGAGGAATGAGAACCGGCCTATTATTTTTATCCACAGGAGTAGGAACAGTTATAATATAGACATTCGCTTCTTGAATATCTTTTATATCCGATGAGCAATATAACCCCTCTCTTTTAGTAAAAATTGGATTTTCTTTCAGCAATACTGCCTGTAAAATATCATCAGACACCTCTAAAGTATCATCTTTTCCCTGATTGAGTCTTTCTACTCTATTTTGATTAATATCAAATCCAATCACAGGATACTTGGTTGCAAACAACCTTGCAAGAGGTAAGCCTACATAACCTAATCCAATTATGGCAATCCTTTTTTTCATTTCAATATATAGGATTATTTATTATTCAAGTTTTCCCAATACCAGTCTACAGCTTCCTTCAATCCCTCTTTAAAAATATGAGAAGGCATATACCCCAAATTTTCTTTTGCTTTATCAATAGATGCTAAAGAATGTGGAATATCCCCTAAACGATTAGGTCCATGTAAAATCTCTATATTAGCTATCTTTTTATCAAATTTAGAGAGATACTCCCTTAATAATTCTGCCATTTGTTTAATAGTAGTCCTATCTCCTACTGCTGTGTTATAAACAGTATTTACTGCCACAGGATTTTCAGTCAACATAGCCAATTCATTCATTTGAATTACATTATCTATGTAAGTAAAATCCCTTGAATAAGTACCATCACCATTGATAGTTGGTGATTGATAGTTCATCAGTTGAATTACAAATTTTGGAATAACCGCTGCATAAGCTCCTTTAGGATCTTGTCTTCTACCAAAAACGTTAAAATACCTTAATCCAATACATTCTAGTCCGTAAGTTTTACTGAACACATCAGCATAAAGTTCGTTAACATACTTGGTAATAGCATAAGGAGATAAAGGTTTACCTATAACGTCCTCCACTTTTGGTAAAGACTTAGAGTCTCCGTAAGTAGAAGAGCTTGCAGCATATACAAAACGTTTAACTTTAGCATCTCTAGCTGCTACCAACATATTCAAAAATCCCGAAACATTAACCTCATTACTTGTAATTGGATTTTCAATAGAGCGAGGAACAGAACCTAAAGCTGCTTGATGTAAAACATAGTCTACTCCCTCACATGATTCATTACATGTCTCTAAGTTCCTAATATCTCCTTCAAGTAACTCAAACTTCTCATCCTCCAAAAAAGCTTCTATATTATGTTTATGACCTGTTGAGAAGTTATCCAAAACCCTTACTTTATAGCCTTTATCCAAAAAGTACTCTGTAAGGTTTGAACCAATAAAACCAGCTCCTCCAGTAATTAATATTTTCCCATTATTCATCTCTCAAGGTTCTAAAATTTAGCTTTTAACTTCTGAAACCAACTTGTTTCATCAGCATTATACCCATAGCCATATTTGTTTCCATAACCGAAGTTACTCTTACTTACATCATTCAATACAAAACCTACATTCTTAATCTTATTCGCATTGATATTTTTATTGGCAAAATCTATCAGTTCTTTATCTGTATATTTAGAACGTGTTACATACACTGTTGCGTCTGCTAAATTAGCAATAAGAAATGTATCCGTTACTAACATCAATGGTGCCGTATCTATAATAATATAATCATAATTAGGCTTTAACAGTTCCAAAAGTTCTTCGTATCTGCCATTAGTTAAAAGCTCTGTTGGATTAGGTGGAATACTACCCGAATAAATCACATCTAAATATGGGTTAAACGAACTTTGATGAATAACACTCTCCAACTTAGTCGTACTATCATACAAGAACTCTGTAAGCCCTGCTAATCCTCTTCTAGATTCATTATATCTCTGCAACTGAGGATTTCTGATATCTGAACCTATAATAATTACCTTCTTACTAGGAGTTGCCAATGTTAATGCTAAGTTAACAGAGGTAAAAGTTTTACCCTCACCTTTAATAGTAGAGGTTACCTGAACCACTTTGCCCTTAGCTTTCTTAGGAAGCATAAAATTCATATTGGTAATCAAGATACGAAACGCCTCTGCCATTGGTGTTAAGTCATTCAACTGTACAATATCAGACTGTCCTTTTTCTATACTAGGAAGCTCTGCTATGACAGGAGTGTTAGAAATTCGCTCTATATCATGCTTAGTTTTAATCTTATTATCTAAAAGATCTTTTAAATAAATAAGTATAAACGGAATAAGTAATCCTATTACTAATGCAACTAAAAGAGCTATCATTTTTTTAGGAGCTACAGGCTTATCAGAAGCATATGCACTATCGATAACTCTAGCTTTATTACCTGTAATAGCAAGAGAAATAGCTGTTTCTTCTCTTTTTTGTAATAATAAAAGATATAATTGCTCTTTTATTTGTTGCTGTCTTTCAATTCCTCTAAACATTTTTTCTATAGCAGGAATTTTTGAAATTTTTCCTGATATTTTATTCTGTTCACCTTGCAACTCATTGCTTCTTATTTGTAAGCCTGAGCGTGTTTTTTGTAAACTTTGTAAAATAGAACCTCTAAGGTTATTAAGCTGTTTAGATAGATTTATTACGGCTGGATGTTCAGGAGTAGCAGATTCTAACAATCTATTTCTCTCCAAAACCAATTCGTTATAAGAAGCTATACCAGAAGATGCTGTAGGATTATCTAAACCTATTGCTGAAGGTAAAACTTGGTAAGATGCCTGTTTACTTAAATACGAAATAAGTCCATCAGTAAGTTGTAGTTGTGCATCTATATCAAGTTGCCTAGCTCTAGCTTCTGCGGTACTCTTCAAATCAAGTTCTGCTTCTGCCTGAATATCTGTAATTTTATTTTGAGCTTTAAATTGTTCTTTTTGCGTTTCTACATCTCCTAACTCGTTAGAAATAACCTTAATCCTGCTTTCTATAAACTTCATAGTCTCCTCAGACTGTGAGTTTTTATCCCCTATTGCATCAGCATTATAAGCTGTCACCAAATAATTGATAATATCTTTAGCCTTATCTACATTCGCTGAGTTCATAGATAGCCCTATAACCGTAACATCTTTATTTACAAGAGCCACATTTAGCTCCTTTTGTAGCTGTGTTACTCTACTATCTCTATCAAGTATAGATATCTCTAACTCATCTATATTACCCGCTTTTTTAGAATCAAAATTTGGGTTTTTACGAATAATAATATTAGCGAATGGTAAACTAATAGTTTTTCCTAGTGTAGCACTCACTTCTGAAGAGAGTTCATCCGACAGCAATGTAACTTTATTATTTTCAATAGACAGTTTTATTGGTTCTTTGAAAAAAGGCTCATCTTTCTTTTCTGAAACAATATTAACTATAATTGGTGAGGTTTCCCCATAAAGTTCTTTTCTTCTAAATCCTTCTTTAGCAGTAATAGAGGTTTGTAAGTTTTTTGCCTCTACTACCGTAGTCATCAGTTTTTTAGATTTAAAAATTTCTATCTCATTATCTATACTGTTAGTACTCATTCCGCCCAAGCCAGATAAATCCTTCAACATATCTGCCTCCATATTTCCACTACTACTTCCTTTAGCATCTTTGATAAGAACAGATGATTCAACTTTATATACAGGAGTAGCAAATTTTAAATAAAAAAATGCTAAGACTAATGCCAAAGCAATTGAAATAACAAACCAAACCCAATTTCTCAAATAAGGCTTAAGAATCTCTCTAATGTTAATTTCATCTCCTTCTCCTATAGACAGATTAGATAGTTTTTTATCCATTGTATCGTTTTAATTCTTATGATATAACTTATTAATTTTTTCTAATAACTAAAGCCAAAATAGTAACAACAACTGATGCTATTGATATATAAATTCCTGTTTGAGGACCAAACATTGCCGCTGATTGTCTCGTTTTATTTGGTGCTACCATTACCACATCATTCTGTTTTAAATGATAATATGGAGAATTGATAAAGTCGGATTTTGTTAAATCTATGTAGGCTTTAGTTCTAACACCGTCTTGCTCACGAACTACAAGCACTCTATCCCTTTTACCATAAATAGTTAAATCACCAGCTAAACCTAACGCATCCACTATTCTAGTTTTTCCATCAGGAATAATATACTGCCCAGGTCTATTTACCTCTCCTAAAACAGTAACTTTATAGTTAGCATACTTCACGCTTACTGTAGGGTTTACAATATATCTTTTTAACTTATTGGATAACTCTTTTTTTAAATCTTCTAAAGTTTTTCCATTAGTATCTATTTTTCCCAACACAGGAAAATCTATGTATCCTGTATCATAGACCGTATAGGTAAATCCGCTTATTGGCGACTGATTTCCCATAGGACTATTCCCTTCTGCAAGGGAATAAGTTCCAAGTTTATTAGATGGTGTAACTCCTTGGTTGAACGGTGCAACAACAGACATATCCTTTGCCGTTACTAATATAGATATCTCATCGCCACGCTGTATAGTTGTCTGAGAAGCTCTTGTATAAGCATCTTCCGCTTGTTTTTCTATATCTTGCATATACTCTATATCGTTTTTCGTTTTACACGAAAAAATAAAAAGTGACACAAACAACAAAGTCAAGTAATTTCTAGCTTTCATAAATTTCATCTAATATTGCAAATATACAACTTTTAAAGTACTATTTATCCAAAGACTCAAATACCGAGTTATTACTTCTAAACTCTCTAACTATCTCCTTCAAAATTCTAACCACCTCTACCTTATCTTTATCTTTAGCTTTCTCATATATTCTAGATGTTAATTCATCTATTTCCTCATACAACATAACTGAGTCCTTAGAAATCATGATTTTCTCGTGATGAGTAGGAAGGGTTTTCGTATCATCACTCAAAAGTTCTTCATATAGTTTCTCCCCTGGTCTTAACCCTGTATAAACAATTTTTATATCTACATCTGGCTCTAGACCAGACAATTTAATCATTCTTCGTGCAAGATTGAGTATCTTCACAGGTTCCCCCATATCAAATACAAATATTTCTCCTCCTTTTCCCATAGTTCCTGCTTGTAAAACGAGTTCACACGCTTCAGGAATGGTCATAAAATATCTTACTATTTCAGGATGTGTAATTGTAACTGGACCACCTTTCTCTATTTGTTTTCTAAAATGAGGAATTACAGAACCGTTAGAACCTAAAACATTACCAAATCTGGTGGTAATAAATTTAGTCTGATTATCTTGTTCATTTTGAAGCGCTTGCACAAAAAGCTCTGCAGCTCTTTTAGAAGCTCCCATTACATTAGTAGGATTAACAGCCTTATCCGTAGAGACCATTACAAACCTATTAACTTTAAAACGACTAGACAAAAGTGCCAAGTTCTTACTTCCTTGAATATTAACTAGAGCGGCTTCATGCGGATTGTTTTCTATCAAAGGAACATGCTTATAGGCAGCCGCATGGTATACCATAGAAAAATTATATTCTTTAAATACCGACTCTAATCGTTCTTTGTTAGTTATATCTGCAAGTATAAATTCAAACCTAATATTAGGATAGTTTTCCTCCACCTCCAGCTGTATTTCATGCAAAGGAGTTTCTGCTTGGTCTAGAACAACTATTAATGAAGGTTCAAACTGTGCTACTTGCCTTACTATTTCACTACCTATAGATCCCGCACCTCCAGTAACTAAAACCGTTTTTTGGTAATGTCTTTTCTTAACTTCTTCATTCTCTATAACAATAGGCTTTCTATTAAGTAAATCTTCTATTTGAAGATTTTTAATATTCCCCCCATCGTTTCTCAACTTTTGAACGGTTGGAGATTTGAACACCTTTAAATCTTTTTCTAAAAATAAATTAACCCACTCTGTAAGTTCCTCTCTAGAAGCTATATTACTACCTATCAAAATACCATCTGCCCCTAAATATTCCTTAGTATTTTTCTCTAAAATGTCCCTTGTATAGATTCTTTTACCTAAAAGTTTAGCTTTATTTGAGTCTTTCCTAGATGTGATAAATCCTACCACCTCAAATGGCAGTAACGGATTCCCCATAACCGCTTTAGCTATCGCTACAGACTCTCCTCCTATACCCAACAATAAGATGCGTTTTTTCAACGAGCTTCTTCTATACTCCTTTGCCCATCTAAAGACTTCTTTCACCACCAACCTAAACACAAAAAGAACAGTAAAAGAAATACAGAAATATATAACAAGAATAGGAAGTAAAAAAAGTTTCTGTTTAAAAAAGAAATAATAAATGTAGTTAAATATACTCAAGGTAAAAACAGTACAAAAACTAGCTAATAAAATTTTGAATAAATCTACAAAAGTAGAGTGTCTAATAATCCCAGAATAGGTACGAAAAACAAACATAAAAAAGATATTTACACTCAATATAGCCACATATTTTTGGTAAATACTAAGCACATATGGATAGTGTACCGAAGTTAGCCTATCTACAACACCGTAAGCTAAAGCCAATGAAATAATTAAAAAGTAAATATCTATAAGAAGCACCGCCCATCTAGGCAAATATCTGACATTTGAAAGGCTTACCATATTATCGCCTCCATAGATTTTATTCTTCAGTTCACTAAAATTCATTTTTACTATACCAAATTACACGTAATTCTGACCGCAAATTTAAAAATTTTATCACTTGTATAAAATTTTATATACCTATTATAAATCAGCTTTTTTATTTCTAATTAAAAGATGTCATCATCTTCCTTATGTAACACAGACTGTACTGCCTCATATTCATACCCCTTCCCTAGCAAGTATCTAACAGCCTTTTGCTTTTTCTCAAAATCAGTGCCACTTTTTAAACTAATCACATATCTATGATACAAATTAGCCAACACCTCAAGATACTCTTCCTCGTCAATTTCCGCCATCGCCATATTTATCAGCTTTTCAGACACCCCTTTAAACTTGAGATGATTTGCTATTTTTTTTCGTCCCCAGCTTTTATGATAAAACTTCCCTCTCACATAACTCCTTGCAAAGCGTTCCTCATTGAGAAAATCCTCCCTCATAAGATAAAGTAAAATTTCATCTTTAGCTTCAGGAATAAGCATAAATTCTCTCATTTTTTGCTCTACCTCTTGATGACAACGGTCTTGATAGGTACAATAATTTACCATCTTTAGTTTAATTTCGTCAAAGGTGAACAATTTTTTCTCCATAAACATCGAAACAAAAAATTTCGAAGGCAAATCATTACCTCCGAAATTATATTAAACTTATTAAAAATAACTAGCATTGAAATAACGGTCTACCAGACATCAAGTCATTCACTTGCTTTTTAACCTCTTCTAAAACTGAATCATTATTAAGATTAGAAACAACTTTAGAGATTAGTTCAGCTACGGAATCCATATCGTTTTCTTTAAGTCCTCTAGTGGTAATTGCAGGAGTTCCCAATCTGATACCAGAAGTAATGAATGCTGATTTATCATCAAACGGCACCATATTCTTATTACAAGTAATATCTGCTTTTACTAAAGCTTTTTCTGTTTCTTTACCGTTAACACCTTTATTACGAAGGTCTACCAACATAAGGTGATTATCTGTTCCTCCACCTACGATTTCAAACCCTCTATCTATTAAAGCATTAGCCAAAGCCCTTGCATTAGCCACTACTTGTTTAGCGTAGGTTTCAAATTTACCATCTATCGCCTCTCCAAAAGCTACTGCTTTAGCCGCTATTACATGCTCTAGCGGACCGCCTTGTATCCCTGGAAACACCGCACTATCTAGTACTGCACTCATCATTTTGGTTTCCCCTTTAGGCGTTTTATGACCATAAGGGTTTTCAAAATCTTTACCTAACATTATCAAACCTCCTCTAGGACCTCTTAAAGTTTTATGTGTCGTAGTAGTTACCACATCGCAGTAAGGAAACGGAGAACTTAATAAACCTTTAGCAACCAATCCTGCAGGGTGTGCAATATCTGCCCAGAGTGTAGCACCAACCTCATCAGTTACTTCACGAAATTTAGCATAATCTAAATCACGAGAATACGCCGAATAGCCAGCTATAATAAGTTTCGGTTTTACCTCTAAGGCTTTCTGACGCATAGCTTCGTAATCTATCAGCCCTGTTTCTCTTTCCACACCGTAGAACTGTGCATTGTATTGTATTCCCGAAAAGTTAACAAATGAACCATGGGTTAAATGCCCTCCCATTGATAAATCTAATCCCAATATTGTGTCCCCTGGCTTAAGACATGCCAAGTAAATCGCGGCATTAGCTTGAGAACCAGAATGTGGCTGAACATTAGCATATTCTACTCCAAATAATTGTTTTGCTCTATCTATCGCTAATTTCTCTACCTCATCAACTACCTCACAACCACCATAGTAGCGTCTTCCTGGATAACCTTCAGCGTATTTATTAGTAAGAACACTTCCCATAGCTTTCATCACATCATCAGAAACGAAGTTTTCAGAAGCAATTAGCTCTATACCATGTGTTTGGCGTGCTCTTTCTTGCTCTATCAAATCAAAAATTACATCTCTCATATTTTATCTTTTTAATATCTAAATTTATAAAGTCCCAAATTTAATAAAATCCCAACATTCTCATAGTGTCCTTTCAAAATATTTTTTACAATCCTCTCCTAACCTTTACAAAAAACGGATTTCAAAACCGAAATCAATCTATATTTTCTTAAATTTGCAAGAATTAAAACGATATAATATGCTACCTAAAATAAATCCCACACATACAACCGCTTGGCAAAAATTAACTTCTCATTTTGACCAAAACGACTTTGACCTTAGAGAGTTATTTAACAATCCTAATAGGTTTAATGAATTTTCTATTAAAAAGGAGAATTTCCTATTTGATTATTCCAAAAATCTCATTAACGAAGAAACCAAGCAATTACTCATCAATCTAGCTAAAGAGGTTAAACTCAAAGAGGCGATAGAGAGTATGTTTTCTGGAGAAAAAATCAACGAAACCGAACAAAGAGCCGTTCTTCACACTGCTTTGAGGGATTTTTCTGATAGAGAAATAATGGTGGACGGAGAAAACATTAAACCAAAAATACAGAAAGTATTACAGCAGATGAAACAATTTTCAGAAGCTGTAATTTCAGGGAAACACAAAGGCTTTTCGGATAAAGAAATCACTGATGTAGTAAATATTGGCATCGGAGGCTCAGACCTTGGACCTGTAATGGTTTGCTCTGCTCTAAAGCATTTTAAAACGAGGCTTAATGTTCACTTCGTTTCTAATGTGGACGGAAATCATTTGGCTGAAACTTTAAAAAACCTCAACCCCGAAACTACATTGTTCATCATCGCTTCTAAAACTTTCACTACACAAGAGACGATGACCAACGCACTTTCTGCAAAAGAGTGGTTCTTAAAAGCAGGAAAAGAAGAAGAGGTGGCTAAACATTTCGTGGCATTATCTACCAATATTGAAGCTGTTAAAAGTTTTGGTATTTCAGAAGAAAACATCTTTGAATTTTGGGACTGGGTCGGTGGCAGATACTCTTTATGGAGCGCTATTGGACTTAGCATTACACTATCCATTGGTTATGATAATTTTGAAGCTTTATTAAAGGGAGCTTACGACACCGACACTCACTTTAAAAACACCGAATTTGAACATAATATCCCTGTGATTATGGGATTACTTGGCGTTTGGTATCGTAACTTCTACGCTTCTACTAGCTATGCTGTGTTGCCTTATTCACAGTATCTAGACCGTTTTCCTGCTTACTTACAACAAGGCGATATGGAAAGTAACGGAAAATCTGTAGACAGAAATGGAGATTTCGTGGAATACCAAACAGGACCTATTATATGGGGAGAACCAGGTACTAATGGACAACACGCTTTCTATCAGCTCATTCATCAAGGAACGGAGCTTATTCCGTCCGATTTTATTGCTTACGCTCAATCTTGCAATAAAGTAGCCGACCATCAGGAAAAACTTTTAGCTAACTTTTTTGCCCAAACCGAAGCCTTAGCCTTTGGGAAAACCGAGGAAGAAGCTGAAGCCGAACTAAAACAACAAGGAAAAAGCAAAGAAGAAATTAAAGCTCTCCTTAATCATAAAATATTCTTAGGAAATATCCCTACCAATTCTTTCTTGTTTAAAGAACTTACACCGTTCTCTTTAGGACAACTAATTGCTTTGTACGAACATAAAATTTTCGTTCAGGGTATTATTTGGAACATCTTTAGTTTTGACCAGTTCGGTGTGGAACTTGGTAAAGTTTTGGCAGGAAATATTTTAAAGGAACTAAAATCATCAGAAGCTACCCAATCTCACGACAGTTCTACCAATGGTTTAATCAATTATTTTAAAGACAACCGATAATCTTCAATACAAATAAATCTAATAAAAAGTATATACCAATGGCTCAAATTTTAGACGGATTAAAAATATCCAAAGAAATCAAAGCAGAAATTAAAGCAGATGTAGAGAAAATCAAAGCATCTGGAAAGCGTTTACCTCATCTTTCCGCTATATTGGTAGGAAATAATGGGGCAAGTAAGGCTTATGTTAATTCTAAAATTAAAGACTGTGCAGAAGTTGGCTTTCAGTCGTCTTTGCACAAATTTCCTAGTACAGCATCAGAAGCTGAAGTTTTGGAAAAAATAAAAGAACTCAACGAAAATCCAGATGTAGATGGCTTTATTGTTCAATTACCGCTTCCGAAACAAATGGATCAGGAGAAAATCATTATGGCGATAGACCCAAGAAAAGATGTAGATGGTTTTCACCCCGAAAACTTTGGAAGAATGGCTCTGGAAATGGATACCTTCTTACCAGCAACACCTTTCGGAATTCTTACCCTTCTAGAACGCTACCAAATAGAAACCAAAGGAAAACACTGTGTTATCATTGGTAGAAGTCGTATTGTAGGACGCCCTATGAGTATTCTAATGGGTAGAAAAGATTTCCCAGGAAACTCTACCGTAACGCTTACACACTCTTACACTCCTCATATAGAAGATTTTACAAGAAATGCAGATATTGTAATTACCGCTTTGGGCGACCCTTATTTCTTAAAAGGAGATATGATAAAGAAAGGAGCTATCGTGATAGATGTAGGCATTACCAGAGTAGATGACGATAGTGAAAAAGGCTATAAACTAGCAGGCGATGTAGATTTTGATAGCTGTGCTGAAAAAGCCTCATGGATTACTCCTGTACCAGGAGGTGTAGGACCTATGACTAGAGCGATGCTAATGAAAAACACACTATTAGCCTACAAGCACACCATATACAAAGACTAACCATTTGGAAAAGGAACACTTCTTAAATCATATCAGAGAAATCATCTCTCTTTCGGGGGAAGAGTTTGATGAAATTTGGGAATACTTTAGTATTAAAAACATCAGAAAAAAACAGTTCCTCGTACAAGAATACCAAACTTGTAATGAGATTTATTGGGTAGCGTCAGGTATTTTCAAATCTAGTTTCTTTGATACAGATGGTAAAGAACATATTCTCCAGTTTGCCTCTAGTGGGTGGTGGACTGGAGATTTTTCCGCATTTTACAGGCAACAAAAGACTCAACTTTCCATAGAATGTTTAGAAAATGGTAGTGTACTCGCCATCACCCAACAAAATATGGACATTCTTTGCCAAAAGTTTCCTCTATTAGAAAGATTTTTCAGAATCAAAACTAATTTTGGGTATATTGCCTTGCAAGAACGCATCATTTCCCTTATGACCCAATCTGCCAAACAACGCTACCAAAATTTCCTAAAACAATATCCTCATTTAGTACAAAAACTACCTAAACAAACCATCGCTAGTTATCTAGGCGTTTCTAGAGAGACTCTTAGCAGACTTTCTTTAAGCGAATAGTAAGCCTCCTCTAACCTACTATAAAAATTACTCTTGTGATTTACCTCACACTTTTTTTGTGATTTATATCCTTAGACCTCTAAGCACATCCGTCTATCTTTGCACAAGAAATTAATGTTAAACACTAAAAATTAAAAAGATGTCACAAGAATTAAGTAATCAACCTGTATTTGATGGTGTAGGTTATGAGCCTTCTCCTCTATCATTATCTATGTTTGTTGCTCCAAAAACCGATTACGATTTTGCCCAATATCCTAACACCAACACCGATAAAAATAAAAAGGTACTAGTAGTGTGTACCGAAGAAAAATATATGACCATGCAAAATGGTAAGAAATTCTCCACGGGTAACCACCCAGTAGAAACTTTAGTACCAATGCTACATTTAGACGCAGCAGGTTTTGAGGCAGAAATATTTACTCCTACAGGTGCTCCAGTTGTTTTAGAAATGTGGGCAATGCCTTCCGAAGACGAAGCCGTAAAGGGTATTTTTGAAAAATATAAAACCCAATTTGAAACACCTAAAAGCTTAAAAGATTTTGTAGAAGGAGGTATGGCTTCCGAAACAGAATATGTAGCCGTATTTTTACCTGGTGGACACGGTGCTATGCTAGGACTACCAACAAATGATGATTTAAAAAAGACAATCCATTGGGCTCACCAACAAGAGAAATATATGCTCGCTATTTGCCATGGCCCTGCAGCATTATTAGCAGCAGCACATAATGAACCTGCAGAAAGTTTCCCATATAAAGGCTACAAAATAAAATCTTTCCCTGACATTATAGATACACAAACGCCTGCTATTGGCTATGTACCAGGAGAAATGCCTTGGTTCTATGGAGAAAAATTAAAAGCTCTAGGCATGGAAATTCTTAATGAGGACATTTCAGGAGCGTGCTACACGGACAGAAAATTAGTAACAGGTGATAGCCCACTAGCCGCCAACAATTTTGGCAAAATGAGTGCTGAAGCTCTATTAGGATAGTGCCTTCTATTTTTACCACCCCAAGCAAAAACCATTTCTTAGGAAATGGTTTTTTGATTAAATCCTCTCAAAATCTAATCCATTTGATTATACTTTCTCATCAGTTTTTCGTAGAAGTTTTGTGGTAGTAGCCATTTTAGAGGTACACCTATCTTCTGCCCCAACTTACCAAAATAATAGTGGGCTTTCCATTGTTTTTTAGTCAAAAGACGCTCTATATATTCGGCTACTTTTATAGGTTCTGTACCGTCGTCCACATGGGCATTCATTACTTGGTAAACTTTATTGAAAATATTTTTATATGGCTCTGATACTTGAGATTGCACTCTGTGATTGGCAATATTAGTCTTGATGTCGCCTAAATGCAAAGAACACACTTTGACACTCCATTCGGAAACTTCGTACCTCATCGCTTCCGTTACTTTATCCAAGGCAGATTTTGAGGCAGAATAAAATCCTCTAAAAGGCAGCCCCATCTCACTCCCTATACTAGAAATATTGATGATAGCACCTTCTTTTTGTTCTCTCATACTTGGCATTACTGCAGTCATCATCTGAACCGCTCCCACCAAATTAAGATTAAAGAGTTTATGTATATCTTCTTTGGACGCATCTTCTACCGCTCCTACCATACCCATACCCGCATTGTTGATGAGAATATCTATCGCTTTTTCTTTTGATAAGATGTGATTTATGGCTGATTTAATCTGTTCGTTTTCGGTAATGTCTGTGGCAATGGAAGTAAAATAAGAACTCTCCACTGTTTTTCTACTCAATCCGTAAACGGCATAGCCTTTCTTACCAAAATATTCTGCCAAACAGAACCCTATCCCAGTAGAAGTTCCTGTAATTACCATAACTTTATGCTTCGCCATACTTTTATATTTCTTTTGATAATGTTTTAAAATCGTCCCAAAAATAAGGGTACGATTTTTCTACCACACTTGCGTCTTCTATCTTTATATCTCCTATCAACGCATAAGGTGCAAAACTCATCGCCATACGATGGTCGTGGTAGGTTTTAATACAAGGTATTTCCTCCACTTGGAAAAACCTCACACTTTTGATGGAGTCTTCAGTGATTTCCGTTTCTAAGCCTATCTTTAAAAGTTCGTTTTTAAGAGCGACTAGCCTATCCGTTTCCTTTACCTTAAGTGTAGCTAAACCTTCAATTTCAAAATGAAGACCTAATACCGCTGCCGTTACACAAACGGTTTGAGCAATATCAGGACAGTCATTCATATTCAAATTGATTTTTTCGAGCTGTTTAAAATCTTTTATAGGAATTAAAGCTAAACGTTCTCCATCTTGAAATTGAGTTTCTACTCCAAAAAAGTCCCTATAAATCTTTACTAAAGCCTTATCGCCCTGCATAGATGCTTCCTTAAAACTTTCTAAAGCCACCTGCTTCTTCCCAATAGCCACCAATGAATAAAAATAAGACGCCGAACTCCAGTCGCTTTCTACCGTATATTTTCTGCTATCTGTCGCAAGTTCTTTTTTTATCGGTTTGACTTCGATAGTCTGATCTTCAAATTCGTTTTCAATACCTAAATCGGAGAGCATTTTTAAAGTCATTTCTAAATAAGGACGAGAAGTAATATTTCCAACTAAAGCTATTTTCAATCCATTTTCTAAAAAACCAGCTACCAATAATAACGAACTGATAAACTGAGACGAAACCTCTGCTGAAATAGAAACTTCATTCTTATATAATTTCTTCCCCACCATCTTTAATGGTGGACAACCTTCTTTTTCAAGATAAGTAATTTCTGCACCCAAACTCTTTAAAGCCTCCACAAGTGGAGCAATGGGGCGTTGTTTCATTCTGTGCGAACCTGTCAATATGGTAGTTCTCCCTTCTTGGACAGCAAAGTAAGAGGTTAAAAAACGCATTGCCGTCCCCGCGTGATGAATATCTATCACCTCATCATTAGAGTATAAAGCCTTTTGTAAAAGCTGAGTATCTTGAGCGTTAGAAAGGTTGTTAATCTGTAAATCTCCCAGTAATCTTTGCAATATCAAAAGTCGGTTAGATTCGCTTTTAGAACCTGATATACTAATGGTTTGGTTACCCAAAAGCTCCGATTGTTTTAAGTAAAAGTGCTCCATTCTATTTTTTCAGCTTTTCATTATTAGCATGCCTTTCGGCATCTCGTTCGGTTTTTAGCTTCATCTTCTTATCAAATGCTGACTGCAAGTCCACTCCCGTTTGGTTAGCTAAACAAAGTGTTACAAAAAGTACATCTGCCAATTCTTCGCCCAAATCTTTAGTTTTATCTGTTTCTTTTTCGCTTTGCTCTCCGTATCGCCTTGCGATAATCCTTGCCACTTCTCCCACCTCTTCGGATAAGATAGCCATATTCGTTAATTCATTAAAATAACGAACACCCACGGTCTTTATCCATTCATCTACTTGATTCTGTAATTGTTGAATTTCAGCCATTTTGAATATTAATTATTGATATGCCCCTATACTTGGGTTGTTGGTTCTCGATACTTGTGTAATATCTTTTGGTGCTTTCTGAGCCGAAGTGAGATTGGCATTACCTTTTGCAGGTGATTTATCTTGTAATCTTAGATTCATTTTTGAGGTGAAATAATTTACAAAAAGAGGGTCTTCATTCTTTATAGAATTAACCACTGATGCGTTACCGTCCCAGTTATACTCCGAATCCGAGCCATATTTAACCAACGAATTTTGGAAAGAATAATCAAAAACTTGCCCTATACTAGGCTTTAGAACGATGGCATTATTCGCCTTTCCGTAAACAATAGTGTTTTTGAGTTGAAGGTTAAGAGGAGCATATACTTTTTGACCATTTGCGTCCGTCCATTCGTTGTAAGCCTCTATGCCCAAAGGCGTGTAAACGGATTTTAATGAGAAATAATTAGCTAATGTTGCGTGTAGTAAATCGTAAGTTCCGCCTTTAAAAATGCCTATATTAGCCAAGCCACAGTTGTTAATCACTAAGTTTTCTGCACTTACTGTAGCGTTAATCCCTTTAATCCCATAATCTTGGAAAGTGTGGATAATGGTGTTTTTTAAATTCGCTTCAGCATGGTTGGCTTCAATACCTGTATTCCCACCGAATATTTTAGCGTAGTTTACATTAGCTCTTGCTCCTTGTTCTAGCACTATACCGTCCCAATTTGCAGGAATGGTATCGTATCTCGCCTCGTTCCTATGCCCTCTCATAACGACTTCCTTTTGGAAAGCTCCATTGATGTTCAGTTCGGAATTTTTAGCAATCTTTAGTCCCGAATTTTTATAAAAATAGACTTTAGTCCCTTCTTCTATCGTGAGCGTTTTGCCTTCTGCAAGTTGTAAAGTTCCGTAAATAATTTTAGCCTTAGTAGAGTTCCAAGTTGTGTTTTCTGTAATTATTTTAGGGTTATCTTTAGTTGAAACAAAAAACTCTGCATCTTGTACCACGGAAAGCAGCGTTACCTTTTGATTATCATTCTTACCAAACAAAATTTGGTCTTCCACCACCATTTCTGTGGTAGTTGCCACTGGAGCTATTTCTACGAAGATATAAAGGCTGTCTTTTCTACGAAGTACCACATCTGTAAAATCAGTCCCTGCCTTGCCATCTACATTGATACGATACGGAGAGGCACTGCCCTTTTCTAAATGGATTCTAGGTATTTTAATATCTTTATCTTCATCGTTATAGACTTTTATAGCATAAGTTTCCGAACGAGTGTTATGATAAACAGTATCTAAAACCAAAGTGTCTTTAGAAAATCTCAACGGTAAAGAAGGTTCTTCAAAAGCAATCTCTTGCCTACAAGAAACCAAAAACAAACTCATTAACAGAACAATACCTCCTAGGATTGATTTCATTTCGTTTTATATTTAAGCCTTTCAAAGATAGAAATTTTTATTCTAAAAAAGTTTTTGCAGAATTAAAAAAAAACTCTATTTTTGCAGTCTAAAATTTATAGTAAAAAAGCGACGCCATTACACCGCTTAGTTATTAAAATTAAATTAAAAAGTTAAAAAATCATCACAATGAAAAAAGGAATCCACCCTGAAAACTATAGATTAGTTGTTTTCAAAGATATGAGTAACGATGAAATGTTTCTTTGCAAATCTACTGCAGAAACTAAAGACACTATCGAATACGAAGGTCAAGAATATCCACTAATCAAAATGGAAATTTCTTCTACTTCTCACCCATTCTACACTGGTAAAGTAAAATTAGTAGATACTGCTGGTAGAGTAGATAAGTTTATGAACAAATACAAAAAATTCGCTAAAAACTAATTTTTTATCAAAACATATTTTAAAACCTTCCTAGATTTGATTTAGGAAGGTTTTTTAATTAAATTAGCCCATCATTAAAATTTTAACCTTATGCAAATTGTATTTTCTGACGCCCAATACTGGGGAAATTTCCTTCCACTTACTTTTACTAGACCCATCGCTGAAATGAGGTGTGGCATACTTACCTTTTCTGAAAGATGGCAAAAGCTACTTGACATTCAACACACCGCTTATATTACAGAAGACTATTTACAAAATAAATTCCCAAAGCCACAGGCTGAAGAAAGTCTTTTTTTAGTTCCTAACTTTATCCCTACAGAAAATGTACTGAACCAAATTAAAGATCTTAAACTTGGTGAGGCTCTCGTTTACGAAGATGAACTAATAGCAGCAAGAGTGGATATGAAAGATTTTTCTCTAAAACAAATAGAGAAAATGACGGATATTACAGAACCTCTTACCTTTTTTAAAAGACCGTCTGATTTGTTTGCATTCAATGATAAAGCGATAGATTTTGATTTTGAACTCATCACCAAAGGAAGAACCTCTCAACCTCTTTCTGAAACCAATGGCTTTTTAGGTAACCCTGAGAACCTCTTTATAGAGGAAGGTGCGAGTGTAGAATACGCTACCATCAACTGCCAAAAAGGGAAAATATACATCGGAAAGAATACAGAAGTAATGGAAGGCTGTAACCTAAGAGGTCCTATTGCTTTATGTAACAATGCTATTTTCAACCTCGGTGCTAAAATCTACGGTGCTACTACTATCGGACCTTATTGTAAAATAGGCGGCGAGGTAAACAATATTATTTTCTTTGGATATTCTAATAAAGGACACGATGGTTTCTTAGGTAATTCCGTGGTGGGAGAATGGTGTAATTTTGGAGCGGATACCAACTCCTCTAACTTAAAAAACAACTACGCTACGGTAAAGCTTTGGAACTACCAGTCTAAGAAATTTGAAGATAGCGGACTACAATTCTGTGGACTGATTATGGGCGACCACTCAAAAACGGCTATCAATACCCAACTTAACACAGGGACTATTGTGGGCGTGGCTGCTAATATTTTTAAAAGTGGATTTCCGCCTAACTTGGTAGAAAACTTTAGCTGGGGCGGACAAAGAGGAGATGAAAAGTTTAATCTAAAAAAAGCCTATGAAGTTGCCGAGAAAGTAATGCAAAGACGAAATATAACATTCTCCGAAGACGACCAAAATATCCTTAAATGGATTTATGAAAATTACTAACATAACTATGAAAAACCACTTATCCAAAAAAAGTGGTTTTTTCTTTTTAACATCATTTTTAAAAAACTTTATCTCAATAACAGCTATTTTTAGGCTTATATAAAAATCACTAAATTTGCAGACTTAATTTTTGTCATGAGTGCTAATTCTAAAACAGCGGCTTACCATACTTTAGGCTGTAAACTTAATTTCGCTGAAACTTCCACCATCGCCAGACAACTGTCTGATACGGGTTATCAGAAAGTAAGCTTTGATGACAGAGCCGATGTCTATGTAATCAATACCTGTTCGGTAACAGAAAATGCCGACCGTGAGTGCAAAATACATGTAAAAAGAGCTATGAAAGCCAACCCCGAAGGATTGGTGGTGATTGTAGGTTGTTACGCTCAACTAAAGCCCGAAGAAATTTCTAAAATAGAGGGCGTGGATTTGGTATTGGGAGCTAAAGAGAAGTTCAATATTTTAAGCTACTTAGAAGATTTAGAAAAAACCCACAACGAGGGTATCGTTCACTCTTGCGAAATAGAGGAAGCCGATTTTTTCATTGGTTCTTATTCCATAGGAGACCGCACGAGAGCCTTTCTAAAGGTACAAGACGGCTGCGACTATAAGTGTACTTACTGCACCATACCTCTAGCACGAGGTATTTCTAGGTCTGACACTATAGAGAATGTGATTAAAAACGCTCAAGAAATTGCGGCTAAAGACATCAAGGAAATTGTTTTAACAGGAGTAAATATTGGTGATTATGGCAAAGGAGAATTTGGTAATAAGAAACACGAACATACTTTTCTAGACCTCATCACAGAGTTGGACAAAGTTGAAGGGATTGAACGCATTAGAATTTCGTCTATAGAACCCAACTTATTAAAAAATGAAAGTATAGAGCTGGTTGCCCAAAGCAAAAGGTTTGTGCCTCATTTTCATATTCCGTTGCAGTCTGGTAATGATGAACTCCTCAAAAGAATGAAACGCCGCTACCTCACTAAGCTGTACAGAGATAGAATAGACACCATAAAATCTGTAATGCCTAACGCAGCCATTGGGGTAGATGTGATAGTGGGCTTCCCTGGAGAAACGGAAGAGCGTTTTTTAGAAACCTACCATTTCCTAAATGAGTTGCCTATCTCTTACCTCCACATCTTTACTTATTCTGAAAGAGAGAATACCGAAGCCGTAGCAATGGACGGTGTAGTGCCTATCTCCGAAAGAAAAAAGAGAAACAAAATGCTTAGGATTCTGTCCGAGAAGAAAAAGATGGCTTTTTATCAGTCTCAACTTGGGAAAACATTGCCTATCCTTTGGGAACACGAAAATAAAGATGGTATGATGTTCGGCTTTACGGAAAATTATGTAAGGGTAAAGAAACCTTTTGACCAAAGTTCCGTTAATCAAGTAGAAACATTAAAGCTCAATAAAATAGAAGCAGACGGTACAGTATCGGTCAGTTCTTCTTTTGAACAGTTTTTAGAGAATGTCTAAAAAACAAAAGCCTCACAAATTTGTGAGGCTTTATTGTTGGTTTTAATTCTAGTTTACATTCTGTTTACCACACCAATGCCTAGTAGCTCTAGACCTCTCTTAATGGTCTTCGCAGTAAGAGCAGACAATTTCAAACGCAAGTTTTTAACCGCTGCATCTTCCTGATTAAGAATAGGATTATTCTGATAAAAAGAGTTATACGACTTTACTAAATCATAAATATAATTAGCCAATTGTGCTGGACTAAGCGTCTCTGCCGCCTTAGAAACTACCGTTTTAAAGTTACCCAAATGCGTTATAAGCTCTTTTTCATAAGCATTGATTTCTATATCCTCTGCTAAATCCTGTGGTTCATAACCAGCTTTCTCTAACAACGATTGGATTCTCGCATAAGTATATTGGATAAATGGTCCCGTGTTACCATTAAAGTCTATACTCTCCTCTGGATTAAACAGCATCTTCTTCTTAGGATCCACTTTAAGCATATAGTACTTAAGGGCTCCCTGCCCTACAATCTCGTAAGAACGCTCCTTATCTTCTTCTGGCAAATGTTCTAGTTTCCCTAGTTCTTGAGCTTTTTCTTTAGCCGTGAGGTACATTTCCTGCATTAAATCGTCTGCATCTACCACTGTTCCCTCTCTTGATTTCATCTTTCCGTGTGGCAACTCCACCATACCATAAGAAAGGTGATACAAATGCTCTGCCCAATCGTATCCTAATTTTTTCAAGATTTTAAATAGCACTTGGAAGTGATAATCTTGCTCGTTTCCTACAGTGTAAATTAGTTTTTGTATATCGTTCTGTTTGAAGCGTTCCACCGCTGTTCCTAAATCCTGCGTCATATAAACGGAAGTACCATCACTACGCAATAATAGCTTTTGGTCTAAGCCTTCATCGGATAAATCACACCACACTGAGCCGTCCTCTTTCTGATATAATACTCCTTTAGAAAGCCCTTCTTGTATCAAATCTTTTCCTAATATATAGGTATTACTCTCGTATTGGATTTGGTCAAAATCAACGCCTAATCTTTTATATGTTTCTCCAAAACCATCGTAAACCCATTGGTTCATCTTTTGCCACAATTCACGCACTTGAGGATTTTCTTGCTCCCAATCTAGAAGCATCTTTTGTGCTTCCACAAAAATCGGAGCTTGCTTTTTAGCTTCATCTTCTCCTAAACCATTTTTTACAAGATTTTGAATTTCTTTCTTGTATTCTTGGTCAAATTTAACATAGTAATTTCCTACTAGCTTATCTCCTTTCAACCCTGAATCAGCAGGAGTTTCTCCATTACCAAACTTTTCCCACGCCAACATAGACTTACAGATATGGATTCCTCTATCATTAACAATTTGAGTTTTGATAACATCATACCCTGCTTCTTTCAGTATTTGAGCAACTGAATAACCCAAAAGAATATTTCTAATATGCCCTAAATGAAGTGGTTTATTAGTATTAGGAGAAGAGTACTCCACCATTACCGTTTGGTTCTTTGGTGTAACTATTCCAAAATTTCGCTCTTCTGCTTTAAAACTTTCTATAAAGTATTTATTTTTAATTTTAAGATTAAGAAAACCTTTAACTACATTAAAGTTCTCTACAAAATCGCTAGAATTTATTAAAGCCTCTCCTATCTCTTGCCCCAACACATCTGGACTCTTTTTAAGCTGTTTTACCAAAGGAAATATTACCACCGTAAAATCTCCTTCAAAATTTGTTTTATTTTCTTGTACTTCCAGAGTTATATTCTGGAGTCCATATACAGACTCCACAACTTGAGCAATACTTTCCTTTATATACCCTTTAATATCCATTAATCATTTTGTTTTAACTCTGCAAATATACACAAATAAAAAACCACCCCGAAAGGTGGTTTTTCTATTATTAAATTATTTTACTACTAGTAAATATCCCAAAATATACGAGATGACACTTTATCTCCTCCTTTTAACTTACTTGCAGCAGCTGATACATTTGCATTATTCAAAACATATTCTTGGTCTGAATATTTCATTCTAATTGGCACAGCTTCTACTGTAGAGTTTTCTGGGTTTTCAAATTTAGGGTAATCTAACCTTCTTGTAAAGTTCCAAGCCTGATAACCTCTATTAAACATAGCTACCCAAGCTTGCTCTCCTATAGATTTTCTCCAATCTGATCCTAAAGGATTATTTGCTAAATAGGTTGTTATATCAGCAGCAGAAACTCCATATTCAGTCATAGATGCCTTTATTGCAGAAGCAAATAAATCCTCTTTTGTCCCTCCTACAGAATACCCTCTAGCAGCCGCTTCAGCTTTAAGAAAAGATATTTCTGTAAAATCCATCAAATATCCAGATGCGTTAGCACTAGAAATAACACTCGTAAAATGTGAAAAATTAGCGTAAGAGTTACTATTTCCATATACACCACCCTTATATTCTCCATCTACATCTGTAAACCATATAGCTCTTCTAGGATCTTTATTAGCATTCATTGTATTTACCAAAACATCTGATGGTAAAAAATCATTTCTCCCAGATGCTACAACATCAAAATAAACAGGATTAGCAAATAAACCCGTTGGGAATGAAGCTAAACCAAAACTATCATCCATACTAGAAAAAAGTCCAGCATTATAAGCCGCTTCAGCCATTTGTTTTGACAATGCAGGGTTCTGATCCGCTATATTTAAAGCTAGCTTAAACTTTAGAGAATTCCCCATTTTTTTCCATTTCGACATGTTACCTCCGTAGATTATATCAGCTGAATACGACCCCTCAGAGGTATTTATATTTGCTACAGCAGCGTCTATTCTAGCAAATAAATCTTTGTATATAGTTTCAGCATCATCATACTTAGGAGAAATGTATTTTGCTTCTTTATTATCTGGTGTCAATTGTAAAGCATCAAAGTAAGGTACATCACCAAATGTATCTACTAGGTTAGCCCACGTATAAACACTCAACAACTCAATAACAGCCTCTTTGTTCTTTCTCTCTACATCCGATACATTTTCAGTTGCTAAAAACTTCTTCGCATCTCTCAACGCAGATAAAACCCCTGGAGAGCTAGAATTCTGGGCTGACGAAGACATCATATAGTTATAATGAGTCCTAGAGATAGGTCTCGTTACCATATCATAGTTAGACTCATCTACATAGGTAGTTTGAGACCATTGTTGTGTGAAAAATCTGTAAATATTTCTATTTACACTAGCTGTCATTATTTGTGACATTAATGTCTGCTCAGCACTAGCAACCAAGTTTCCTGAAGGAACCACTACTGGACGTTTAGGATCATCATTTAGAGAGGTTACATCACTTTCACAAGAAACTAACGATGTGGCAACACCTGTCCCCAAAGCTACAGCTCCTAAAATACTTGTTATCTTTATTATTTTTTTCATCTCAAAATTTCTTTAATAATTCTTAAAATTTAAATGTTACATCTATACCTATATCTCTAGTAGTAGGCAACACCCCTATAGAGTTACCTCTTGCAGAGAGTCCTCCACCTGTTCCTGCTTCTGGATCAGCATAAGGTAAATTTTTGTGTATAATCCATAAGTTTCTACCTACTATAGACACTTTAGCATCTGTTATAAATGTATCTTTTAATAACGACTTTGGTAAGTTATAGCCTATACTTGCCTCTCTCAACTTCACATAAGATGCGTCATAAACAAACCTTTTAGCTGGCATTCTTCTATATCCATCAACATTTCCAAACGCACCAGCCCCTATAGTATAAGTTGTGTTTACATTACCATTAGGGTTAACACCATCCCATACTACTCCTTTAGTTCTATAATCTCCTACTGCAGTTTCTTCATATAAACCAGTAGCTAAGCCATAATACATATCCGTAGAGAACACATTTCCTCCTTTCTTAACATCTATCAAGAAGCTAACAGATAATCCTTTGTAATGAAAACTGTTTCTAACTCCTCCTGTCCAATCTGGAGTTATATTCCCAATAACCTGATTTGCTTCTCTATAATAACGTCCTGTTTTAGGATCTATTACTTTATTTCCATTAGCATCATATCTATAATCTGTACCTACTAGCACCCCAAATGGTTGCCCTACTCTAGCATTAAGAGAAACCCCTCCTTGATAAGATGCTAACAAATAATTATCAACCCCTGGGAATAGTGATACAACTTCACTTCTATTTTGAGCCCAGTTCACATCTATATCCCAACGGAAATTAGTCGTTTTAATTGGTGTACCATTCACTTGTACTTCTATTCCCGTATTATTAACTTGTCCAGCATTAATCAACATGCTTCTATATCCTGAAGCAGAAGATATTGGCAAGTTAATAATTTGATCAAAAGTTCTCGTCTTATAGTAGGCTATATCAAAGCCTAATCTATTTTTAAAGAACTGCATTTCCATACCTGTTTCAAACTCTTTAGATCTTTCTGGTTTCAAATAAGGATTAGCCAAGAAATTAGGCTGATCAAAAAGACCAGAGTTTACAAACATTCCTCTAACACTATAGGTATTTCTCAACTTGTACGGATCTGTTGAAGCCCCAACTTCTGCATAGTTGGCTCTTACCTTCCAAAAACTAAGCCAAGATGGTTTAACTAACTCTGATATAATGAAAGTCCCTGTTAAAGACGGGTACCCATATACATTACTACCTTTCGGTAAGTTTGAACTCTTATCAAAACGATATGTTGCATCAACAAATAACATCTTCTTATAATCAAAAGAAGCCGTAGCATAAGCTCCCGATGTAACATAAGTAGCCACATTCTCGATAGGAGCAAGCACAGTAGATGCAGAGTTAGAAATAGCATAAAGACCATCTGCTACTAATCCTCCTTCTGTTGATTGATAAACATTATCGTACTTATTTCTTCTAACATTACCTCCCACAATACCCGTAACTCCTAAATCTGAAGTAATATTAAATTTATAATTAGCAAATAAATCAAAGTTTGTCTCTGTAGAAGTTCTATTATTTCTTGCATAACCAGACGAAACATCATTTCCTGAAGTACCAAAACTCTGAGGAAGAGAACCTTGAGCCAATCTCTGCTCAATAAGCATAGATAAATTATCGTGTGATAGCTTTGCCGTTACACCTAAATTCTTAGAAACTTCGTATTTTAACTGAGCATAAGAAAAACTTCTTACTCTATCATCAGATTGATAGTTTTTATATCTTTGGAAGTAAGGGTTATTCCAATAAGATGGGCTAGCATCCGTAGCTGATTTTCTGTTCCATGTAACATTTTGTTCATTATTTCTATAGTATGCATCTCTCAACGAAAGAATATCTACATTTGTTTGCCACCACTGTCTAAAACCAGTTACTATATTATCAGAATATCCTGTTTCATTTCTACCTACAGTATTCTGCAAAGTTAATGCTGAATACACTGTAGCCGTTAGCTTATCCGTAAATGCATAATTAAACTTAGTAGATAATGAATTTTTTCTTAAATTAGAGTTTGGTAACAGACCATTAGAAAGCATATTAGTATAGTTTAAACTAATATTTCCATTCTTATCACCTTTCTCTAAACTTATGGAGTTAACTGTAGTAACAGGTGTTTCAAAAAAGGCTAAAGGTCCATTTTTAGCAGCTACCCAAGGTGTTGCCTTACCAAAGTTAGGCGATGTTGGGTCATAAGAATCCCACTGATACACAAGTAAATTTGGATCAAACTCCGCACCATAAGACGCATCCTCACCAAAAGGAACCTCGTATTTACCATCAGGTGCATCATTAAAATACGAATCCCCATTATTTCCGTAGTAAGGTCCATATCCAGCCCCATATCTTGTTTGGAATTTAGGGAAAGTTGATTTATCAATAAACCCTACATTTACAGACGATTGTAAAGTTACTCCCCAGTTAGTTCCTCTACCTTTACCATTCTTTGTTGTTATTACAATAACACCATTACTTCCTCTTTCACCATATAATGCCGATGCCGCTGCTCCTTTAAGCACGTTCATCGATTCAATATCTTCCTGATTTATATCAGATAAAAAGTTACCGTAATCAAACTGCCCCGAAAGTGTAGCATTGTTAACTGGAGACCCATCTATTACAATTAGTGGGCTACTGTTTCCCGTAAGAGACTTAAAGCCCCTAATCAATAGATTGGAAGAACCTCCAAAGTTATTATTAGTATTAACCTGTAATCCTGCAACCTTACCAGATAGTAAAGAAGCCACATTACCTGTATTGGTTGTTCCTGAAGTTAAAGCTTCTGCCTTAACTTCAGTTGAGGCATATCCAAGAGATTTTTTTTCTCTTTTAACCCCAAGAGCAGTCATTACCACTCCCTCAATTTGAGTTGTCTTAGTCACTGAATCCTTCTTTACCTTTTGTGCATCTACTGTTACAAAAGATGAAGTAAGAACTACAGCTAAAACACTTGTTGTTAATTTCTTCATTTCAAAATAAATTTTTCACTGAACAATTTTATAACATTATCTTAACATACACAATAAGTAAGTTAAAATTTCTTAAAAAAAGTTTAATTTTGTATAATCAACAATTACATATTTTACATTTAATTAAATTTTATGAAATTAGCAAAAAAATGGACTAAAAATTATATAGAAGCGGGCTGCGATGAAGCTGGGAGAGGATGTCTATGTGGTCCTGTGGTTGCAGCAGCTGTTATTTTAGATGAAAATTTTGAGCAAAACCTCATCAATGACTCCAAAAAACTTAGTTTTAAAACAAGAAATGAACTTGATTTGTATATTAAAAATAATGCTTTAGATTACGCTATAGCAGAACTCTCTCCTGCTTTTATTGATGAACATAATATTCTAAATGCAAGTATACACGCTATGCATCTTGCTTTGGACAAACTAGCCATTCGCCCAGAACTTATTTTAGTAGATGGCAATAGGTTTAAACCCTATCCTTTTACACCACACGAGTGTATTATAAAAGGGGATTCTAAGGTTTTATCTATTGCTGCAGCTTCTATTTTAGCCAAAAATTATAGAGATCATATTATGATTAAACTCCACGAAGAGTATCCTGAATATGGCTGGAATAAGAACTTTGGCTATGCTACTAAACAACACCGAGAGGCGCTTAATAAACTAGGTCCTACCATATATCACCGAAAATCTTTCAGATTAGACTATAATTAAACATATGATAAAAATCATATTTTTTATTTAACAATTTGTTAACAAAAAAATAACCTCAAAATCGATGATTTTGAGGTTATTTATACTATTTCTAAATTTACTCTTACTTGCGTTTAGCTCTCTGTTGCTCCTGCAATCTTTGTTGTTCTTGAGCTTTTTCCATCATTTCACGCATCCTTTTTTGGAACTTACCTTCCTTTTTAGGCTTCGCTTTGTTAGCTTGAATCTGTGCATGGATTGTTTTTTCATCTAAAATCCAGTACTTAATCACTAGGATAATGATAATATTGATACCATTAGACACAAAGTAATACCAAGATAATCCAGATGCCGCAGAGTTCAAGAAAAACAAGAACATCACTGGGAAAATATACATCAAAGGCTTCATATTAGGCACACCTTCCTGCGTTGGTTGTTGCATATTACCTGCTGTCATCACTGTATATATCAATAATACTGCTGTACAAGCCAAAGCAAAAATACTGATATGCTCTCCCAAAAATGGAATATGGAATGGCAACTTTATTAAATCATCATAAGCTGTTAAGTCGGTTGCAAACCAGAAGCCTTTCCCTCTTAAATCTAACATATTAGGGAAGAAACGGAATAGTGCATAGAATATAGGAATTTGTAACAATGCTGGTAAACACCCTGCTAACTGATTAACACCAGCCTTTCTATACACCTCCATCACTGCTTGTTGCTTCTTCATTGGATCGGCGTCTTTGAGTTTGGCATTTACTTCCTCTATTTCAGGACGAATCACTTTCATCATTGCACTCAACTTATGCTGTTTGTACATAATTGGAGAAAGTACCACTTTAACCAAAATAGTCATTAGGAAAATTACCCAACCCGCAGCTATTCCCCAAGATGAAATCATATTATACATCGGGATAAATATCCAACGGTTCATTGTTCCTATAAAAGACCAACCAAGAGGAATGATTTCATCAAAGTTCTTATCAAAAGTCTTTAATAATTTTAAATCCAACGGTAAAAAGTACCACGAAAAACTTTGATTAAATTCTCCTCCTGTAATTTCCAACTCTCCGTTGAAATCAAATTTCTTAAGATATTCCCCTTCCTCAATTATATCCTGATGACCTGTGGAGTTTTTAAACCCATTCTTGGCTTCTATAATAGGTGTAAAAAACTGCTGTTTAACCGCTAACCAATTTAAAACTTCTTTAGTTTCGTCCATAGAAGTTCTGGCATCATAGTCGGTGCTTTTATAATTATTAAAAGCGTAAACAAACTCTGTATGTTGTTGCTCCTGAGCTCTACCTTTTTCCTGCTCTTTAGGTGTATAGTTCCAAACGAAACTTGCTTTATCTCCAGAAACGATAGACGACAACCCTTTAGTCGCTATCTGAAAATCAACCTGATAATCTTTTAAAGTATAAATAAACTGTACAATAGCTCCACCGCTTAAAGTACTCGTCATGGTTACTGTATTCCCATTAACTTGAGGCGTAAACACCAAATCTTTGGTATTAATTTCTTTGCCTGATTTATCTTTAAATTTAAAACCATACGAAGAATTATTACGCTCTATAAGATATAGTGGCAAGTCATTTTGGTTAGTTTTCTTATTGTAAGCTTTATAATTATTCATCAATAGAGAAGAAATCTGACCTCCAAGTCCACTAAACTCTACCGAGATTTTATCATTTTTAAGACTTACTTTTTGTATTTCGTTAGCTTTAACAGGAAGATTGGTTGCTTTTACAATATTATTAGTAGCTCCTGCCTTCTGCTCTGTGGCAACTTGTTGTTGCTCCTGCTCAGTCTGTTGCTTTTGAAAGTATAGCATTACTCCTAATAAAAATAGAGTAAATACCACAAAACCAATCAACTGGTTTTTGTCTAATCCATTATTCTGTTGCATCATCAATAAATATATTTTTCAGTTAGAAATTTTTATTAAAGGAAGTTTCCTTTTTTCAGACTGCGAATTTAAGTTTTTTAATTTAATTACTTCCCTTTATGCTCAACCGCTGCTTTTACCAAGGCTTTAAACAATGGATGCGGTGTTGCTACAGTACTCTTATACTCTGGATGATACTGCACTCCAATATAGAATGGATGCTCGTTAAGTTCTAACGCTTCCACTAAACCTGTATCTGGATTGAATCCTGTAGGAACTAGACCTTTGTCTTCATAGTCTTTTTTGAATTCACTATTGAACTCATAACGATGACGATGACGCTCCGAAATGTTTTTGCTATCGTAAATCTCTGCTAATTTAGAACCCGATTTAAGGGTGCATTTCCAAGCTCCAAGTCTCATAGTACCTCCTTTTTCCACTACATTCTTTTGCTCTTCCATTAGAGAAATCACAGGGTAAGCCGTAGTAGTATCAAACTCCATAGAGTTAGCCTTTTCGTAGCCTAGTACATTTCTGGCAAATTCAATCGTCATAATCTGCATTCCTAAACAAATTCCTAAAAGAGGAATTTTATGTTCTCTTGCATATTGAGCGGCAAGAATTTTACCTTCTATACCTCTATCTCCAAACCCAGGAGCTATCAGCATCGCATCTACCCCTTTAAGGATTTCTGAAACCTTGCCTTCCTCCAAATCTCCACTGTATACCCAACGGATATTAACTTCCGTCTCCAAATCTGCTCCAGCGTGTATAAATGCTTCTACTATAGATTTATAAGAATCTTGTAAAGACACATACTTACCTACTAATGCTATCTCTACTGATTTTTTAGGATTTTTATATTTCTTTAAAAATGTTTTCCAGCTTTTTAAATCAGCTTCAGTATCGTTTTTAAGGTCTAGAGCTTTTAGAACCACCTCATCAAATTTTTGTTTCTGTAGTTCTATTGGAACTTGATAGATGGTTTCAGCATCCATACACTCTATCACATTATCGCTAGGCACATTACAGAACTGAGCCAACTTAGCACGAACATCTTTCGGGATTTTATGCTCCGAACGACATACCAACACATCTGCTTGAATGCCACTTTCCATAAGTTGTCTCACGGAATGTTGGGAAGGTTTAGTTTTAAGTTCGCCACTCGCTGCTAAATAGGGCAACAGCGTTAAATGAATTACCATTGAGTTATGCTCTCCCAGTTCCCACTTAAGCTGTCTTACCGACTCTATATAAGGCAGAGACTCTATATCTCCCACAGTACCACCTATTTCGGTGATAATAATATCGTAGTTCTTTTGAGCAAGGATTTTAATTCTGCGTTTAATTTCATTGGTAATATGCGGAATTACCTGCACTGTTTTACCCAAGAAATCTCCCTTTCTTTCTTTTTCTATGACGGTCTGATAAATACGCCCCGTAGTTACATTGTTATTTTGAGAAGTTGGTGCGTCCAAAAATCTCTCATAATGTCCCAAATCTAAATCGGTTTCTGCACCATCTTCGGTTACATAGCACTCGCCGTGTTCATACGGATTAAGAGTACCTGGGTCTATATTGATGTAAGGGTCTAGCTTTTGAATAGTTACTTTAAAGCCTCTGGATTTTAATAATAAGCCTAGTGATGCAGATATAATGCCCTTTCCTAGTGAAGAGGTAACACCTCCTGTAACAAAGATGTATTTAGTATTTTTTTTACTCATTAGTTTAGGTTTGTGCAAAGTTATAATAAATGAACGATGTGGACAATCTTAATGAAAGATTTATCCTAAATAAAGTCCTCATCAAACATAAAAAAACTCCGATGATTCTACTCGGAGTTTTTAGCTTTATTTTAATTAAATGCTCTATTTAGCTTGTAATTTTTCTCTGATTTTTGCTTCTAGCTCTTCTGCAAGTTCAGGATTATCTTTGATGAGTTCCTTTACCGTATCACGCCCTTGTCCTAGCTTTGTGTCCTGATAACTGAACCAAGAACCACTCTTTTGGATAATATCTAAATCTGTAGCCACATCTAAAATCTCACCACCTTTAGACACACCTTCCCCATACATAATATCAAACTCAGCACTCTTAAATGGTGGAGCTACTTTATTTTTAACCACTTTTACTTTAGTTCGGTTACCTATAACTTCGCCAGATTTATCTTTAATCTTACCTGTATCACTCAACGAGCGTCTGATATCTATCCTTACCGAAGCATAGAATTTAAGAGCGTTACCTCCCGTTGTTGTTTCAGGGCTACCAAACATTACTCCAATTTTATCTCTCAACTGGTTGATGAAAATTACAGTACATTTTGTTTTAGAAATAGAAGAAGTTAATTTTCTAAGTGCTTGAGACATCAGTCTTGCGTGAAGCCCCATTTTAGAATCCCCCATATCTCCATCAATCTCTGCTTTAGGCGTAAGTGCCGCCACAGAGTCCACCACTACAATATCCACTCCTCCAGAACGAATAAGGCTATCTGCAATTTCTAATGCCTGCTCTCCATTATCTGGTTGAGACACGATAAGCTCTTCTAGATTGATGCCTAATTTTTCGGCATAGTGCATATCAAAAGCGTGTTCTGCATCTATAAATGCTGCAGTTCCTCCTGCTTTTTGAGCTTCCGCAATTGCGTGAAGCGTTAATGTAGTTTTACCAGAAGATTCTGGACCGTAGATTTCTACAATTCTCCCCTTAGGATAACCGCCTACCCCTAAAGCTAAATCTAGCCCTAAAGAACCTGACGGAATCACCTCTATATTATGGTCTACCGTACCATCACCTAGTTTCATAACGGTACCTTTACCGTAGGTTTTATCTAGTTTTTCTAATACGGCTGCTAATGCCTTTTTTTTATCATCGTTAGGACTTGTTGTTTCAGTCTTTGCCATTGTTAATATAATTTACCCCAAAAATACAAAAAAGAATTAGACTACAATAACATCATATTCATCATCTTGTTTTACAAATACAACCAAATATTTGATTTACAAATCCTTAAATGGAATTTTAAGCTGCACATAAACTTTTTTATGTGATGGCGTATTCAAACTAGACAAAGATAATCCTAAAAGCCGAATAGCTTTATCATAAGGGCGAAGACTCCACAAAAAACGAGCAGTTTGATACATTTCTTCCTCTGTTTCAAAATACAAATCTTGAGTTTTGGAACGCGTAAAAAGTGAAAAATCTTTGTACTTTATTTTAAGTGTTAATGATTTACCTTTGACTTGCTTTTTCTCTGTTCTCTCATATAATTCTTGGGCTAACCTCATCAATTGTTTATCTATATCTTGCTCGGTATCAATATCGTCTGCATAAGTATGTTCTACCCCTACACTTTTGGCAATCCTATGAGGTTTAACTTCGCTTCTATGTACACCCCTCACAATATCATAATAATGCCCTCCCATTTTCCCAAAGTGAGTTATTAAATATTCCAAAGACTTTTCTTTTAAATCTTTGCCTTTATAAATTCCCAATTGGTACATTTTATTTGCCGTTACATTTCCTATCCCATAAAACCGTTCTATGGGAAGATTTTCCAAAAAGGAAAGCACTTTAGTTGGGTGAATTGTTTTCTGTCCGTTAGGTTTATTGATGTCAGAAGCTACCTTAGCCAAAAATTTATTCACCGAAATCCCAGCTGAAGCCGTAAGTCCAGTAGTATCAAATATCTTTTGTCTTATTTCTTTAGCTATTAAATTGGCGGAAGTTATGCCCTTTTTATTATATGTAACATCTAAATACGCTTCGTCTAGTGAAAGAGGCTCTACCAAGTCGGTATATTCAAAAAAGATGGCTCTTATTTGTTCGGAAACTTCTTTATACCTATGAAATCTAGGTTTAACAAAAATTATCTGTGGGCATTTTTTCTTTGCTACAACACTAGACATCGCTGACCTCACGCCGTACTTTCTCGCTTCGTAACTTGCAGCAGCCACGACTCCCCTATGTTCTCCTCCTACCGCCACAGGCTTCCCTTTGAGTTCAGGAAAATCTCGTTGCTCCACAGAGGCATAGAAAGCGTCCATATCTATATGTATGATTTTTCTGTAAAACTGCTCCACAAAACAAATATAATAGATAACCACATAAAAAAATCGCTTTTCATAACAAAAAGCGATTTTTCTTTTATTTTAAAAACTGTAAGTCTTATTCTGCACTAGAAAGCGTTGCACATAGGAACTCCCTGTTCATTCTTGCAATGTTTTCAAGAGAAATTCCTTTAGGACATTCTACTTCACAAGCTCCAGTGTTAGAACAGTTACCAAAACCTTCCTCGTCCATAGCTGCTACCATTTTAAGAACTCTTCTCTTAGCCTCTACTCTACCTTGTGGCAACAGTGCATACTGAGATACTTTAGCCCCTACAAATAGCATCGCAGAACCGTTTTTACAAGTTGCCACACAAGCACCACATCCTATACAAGCTGCAGCATCCATTGCTTTATCTGCATCTTCTTTAGGCACAGGGATACTGTTAGCATCGGTAGTGTTACCAGAAGTATTTACAGAAATAAATCCTCCCGCAGCCATAATTCTATCAAAGGCACTTCTATCTACCACCAAGTCTTTAATCACTGGGAAAGCAGCACTTCTCCATGGCTCTATATGAATAGTTTCGCCATCTTTAAACATTCTCATGTGTAGCTGACAAGTTGTAATCCCTGTATCAGGACCATGAGCTCTACCATTGATGTATAACGAACACATACCGCAAATACCCTCACGGCAGTCGTGGTCAAAAGCAACAGGCTCTTTACCTTCGTTTACTAAATTTTCATTGAGCATATCCAACATCTCCAAGAATGACGAATCAGGAGAAACATCAGAAATCTTATAAGTTTCAAATTGCCCTTTTGATTTATTATTTTTCTGTCTCCAAATTTTTAGAGTCAGGTTTAATCCTTTTTTTGCACTCATTTTATTATCGTTTTTATTGGAGATTATTTATAACTTCTTGTTTTCACTTCTATATTTTCGTAAACCAGTTCTTCTTTGTGTAAGACTTCCTGATTGATGTCCTCTCCTTTGTATTCCCAAACTGCAGCATACTTATAGTTCTCATCATCTCTCTGTGCTTCTCCGTCTGGAGTAGAGTATTCTTCACGGAAGTGTCCTCCGCAAGATTCGTTTCTGTTAAGTGCGTCCATCGCCATAAGCTGACCTAGCTCCAAGAAATCCGCTACACGGAATGCTTTTTCTAGTTCAGGATTCATACCATTAGCTTCCCCTGGAACTCTTACATTTTGCCAGAAATCTTTTCTAATTTCTTCAATTTCTTGGATAGCTTCTTTCAAGCCTTGCTCGTTTCTAGCCATACCCACCTTGTTCCACATTACATTTCCTAATTTCTTATGGAAATAATCTACAGAGTGAGTTCCGTTATTATTGATGAAGAAATTTACTTTCTCTTGTATTTCTTTCTCTGCTTGTTCAAAAGCTGGTGTATCTGTAGGAATTTGCCCCGTTCTAATATCCGCAGAAAGATAATCTGCTATTGTATAAGGCAATACGAAGTACCCATCTGCTAAACCTTGCATTAGAGCAGAAGCTCCAAGTCTATTAGCACCGTGGTCTGAGAAGTTAGCCTCACCAATCACGAAACAACCTGGTATTGTAGACATCAAGTTATAATCTACCCAAACACCACCCATAGAATAGTGTACCGCTGGATAAATCTTCATTGGTGTTTTGTACGGATTATCTGCTGTAATCTTTTCGTACATTTGGAATAAGTTTCCGTACTTTTCCTCTACCCAAGCTTTACCTAAATCGTAGATTTGTTGCTCAGTAGGATTATGTAGGTTTCTTTCTAAAGCCGCTTCCTTACCTTTCTTCATTATTTCGGTAGAGAAGTCTAGGTAAACCCCTTCTTTAGTTTCGTTATTTTCGATACCAAAACCAGCATCACAACGCTCTTTAGCCGCTCTAGAAGCCACATCACGAGGCACTAAGTTACCAAACGCTGGATATCTTCTCTCCAAATAGTAATCTCTATCTTCTTCTTTGATATTTTCAGGTCTTAGCTTACCTTCTCTAATAGCTACAGCATCTTCTATCTTTTTAGGAACCCATATTCTACCAGAGTTTCTTAAAGACTCAGACATCAACGTCAATTTAGACTGTTGTGTCCCGTGAACAGGAATACAAGTAGGGTGTATCTGAACGAAACAAGGGTTTGCAAAGTAAGCTCCTTTCTTATGGATTTTCCAAGCTGCAGAACAGTTAGATCCCATAGCATTTGTAGAAAGGAAATAAACATTACCATAACCTCCAGAAGCAATGACTACTGCGTGTGCAGAGTGTCTTTCTATCTCTCCAGTTACTAAGTTTCTCGCAATAATCCCTCTTGCCTTTCCGTCAACAATTACCAACTCCATCATTTCATGACGGTTGTACATTTTAATTCTACCTTTACCTATCTGACGGCTCATCGCAGAATAAGCTCCTAGTAGAAGCTGCTGACCTGTTTGTCCTTTAGCATAGAAAGTTCTCTTTACTTGAACCCCACCGAAAGAACGGTTATCTAACTGACCTCCGTAATCTCTACCAAAAGGAACCCCTTGAGAAACACATTGGTCTATAATATTAGCAGAAACCTCCGCTAGACGATAAACATTAGCCTCTCTAGCACGGTAGTCTCCCCCTTTAATAGTATCGTAAAATAATCGGTAGATAGAATCTCCATCTCCTTGATAGTTTTTAGCAGCGTTAATACCTCCTTGAGCCGCAATAGAGTGAGCTCTTCTAGGAGAATCTTGATAACAAAACGCCTTCACATTATAGCCCTGCTCTGCTAAAGTAGCAGCCGCAGAACCACCTGCTAACCCTGTCCCTACCACGATAACATCTATCTTATCACGGTTGTTAGGGGCTACTAGGTTCATGTGATTTTTATGATTTTTCCACTTGTCCGCTAATGGACCTGCTGGAATTTTAGAATCTAATATACTCATTTTTAGATATTTTAAATTAAATGATTTAAATTTTAAATTATGATAAAAACTTAAAATCTAAATTTTATTGAGTTACGAAATGAAATACTGCCACAAATATAAAACCTAGTGGGATAAGGATAGAATACCACTTCCCTAAAGCCATAATACAAGGTGTATACTTAGGGTGTCTAGCTCCTATAGATTGGAACGAAGATTGGAAACCGTGTGCTAAGTGTAACCCTAAAAGCACAAAAGAAACCACATAAAAAGCCACTCTAATAGGATTAGAAAACTTCTCGTGTAGTTCTTCCCAAAAACGAGCAACATCGCTAGGATCTCCTTCTCCAGGAATGTACTTGTAAGTCATCTCATGCACCCAAAAATCATACATATGAAGTGCTAAAAATGCCAAAATAACCGCTCCAGAAATAATCATATTTCTAGACATCCACGAAGAGTTAGCCTTAGCACCATTCACTGCGTATTTCACAGGTCTAGCTTTGTTATTTTTAGCTTCTAATACAAACCCCATCACAAAATGAAAAAACACAGCGAAAATCAAAATTGGCTGCATTAAAAATTGTACAAAAGGATTGTATCCCATAAAATAAGACGCTTGGTTAAACGCACTCTCGCTAAAAACGGAAAGCATATTAACCGAAAGGTGCATCACTAAAAACACTAACAAAAATATTGCTGATAGTGCCATTGCATACTTTCTACCAATCGTAGAACTTGTTAAACCTGCCATATTGAGTTTATTATTTTAAATTTTCACAAAGTTAAAAAAATGTTAAGTTTCTTAAAAATGAGAAACATCAGAAATACACAGTTTATAATCTTTCTAAATAAAATATTTAATACACCATAAAGGCTATTGAGACGGATACCTTTTTCCATTAAAAATAACCTCATTTACTTCTTCAGACATCATCTTTACTTTATAGCTTTCAGCTCTTTTAGAAATCACATAAGGTTTTATGAGATAACTTTCTAACATCTCTAAATTGTCTTTATCTGACACCCAAAAATACACTTTCCCTTTATCTAAAACAGAGAACACCTTGGTATGATAATGATAATGCCACTTTGCTTCTTTGTCGTGATAAGCTCTAACATCTAACCCCATTTTAATCCCGAAAAATAAAAGTACAGAAAACATCAACTTCATAAAACCTCTCCATCTAAACCGAACCAATATTTCTCTTAGAAAATAAAGTCCTACCGCCAAAGCTCCCATCTCCCAAATACTCAACGGTATATCTTGAAAATACCCTAACTCTATTTTACCAAAGAAGCCTATCAGCCATAGCAAGGCTTTAATTAGCCAGTCATAAGCAAAAGATAGCCAACTCCAATAAATACCTAAACCAAAAACGATTGTCATTAAAAACGATAGTATAATCACAAATTCCATTAAAGGAAGTACTACAAGATTAGCCAAAATAGACCACGCCGAATACTGATGGAAATAATAAATCACAATAGGTAGCGTCCCAAGTTGTGCCGCTGTAGACATTGTAAAAGTATAAAGTAATAGTTTTTGAATTTTGTTTCTAGGATTTGGAAAAAGACGAATGATAGGTTTATTAAACCAATAAATCCCCAACACCGCAGAAAAACTCAACTGAAACCCTACTGAAAATAGTTCTTGTGTATCTACCATCAGAATACCCAGCCCTGCTAAAGCTAAGGCGTCTAAAACTTGAGGTTTTCTTTGCAAAAGAACAAAACCAAAATAAACAGTGAGCATAATACAAGACCTAACAACAGAACTCCCCCAACCGATAAACCAAGCAAAAACCCAAATTAACACCAAGCTAAACAATATGATGCCTGTCCTAAATTTTGCTGGCACAATTAAACTCAGTAGCATATAGATAGCCCCAAAGATAATTGCAATATGCGACCCAGAAATGGCTAAAACATGCGTTAAACCACTTCTCCTAAAATTAGTATTAGTTTCTGCATCTACCTCTGTTCTATCAGCTAAAACAATTCCTTTTAGGAAAGCTCTAGTTTGTTGTGAAAGTTTTTCGTTTTTATCTATATTGCTAAGGAGTTCCAGTCGCCATTGTTTCATTTTTTCGGAGAAAGTAAGCTCTGATTTTGGCGCTTTGTGTAAATCCTTAGCATAAGCTCTATAATAAACACCTTTCCTCGCTTGATATTTGGCATAATCAAATTGGTAATTATTCTTGGAAGGCTCTAACGGATATAAACTAAGTTGAGATTGATAGTAGTGCTTATAATCTAACTCCTCCAAATCCTTTGGAACAGATAAAACTGCTTTAAAAGGTTGATTTTGATAAAATGCTGTTATTTCATAGCGTTTGTTTTTAGCCGTTGAATTTAGCTTTTGTTCAATTTTAAAAACAAGTTCTTCCTTTTTAGAAACACTTGGTAAAACTGATTTTTCCGAATTAAGGTAATGAGTAAATACTCCAAAACAAAGAAAAAAGATATTAAGTAACCATATTCTGCCCCGAACTAACCAATCCGCTTTTACCCAAATTAACCCAAGGCTAATAATTCCTAATGTAGCTATAAGATTGAGCTGTTGCCACGAAAGCCCATTAAGGTCTTGCAAAAAGACACCTAATGAAAAACTTATAAAGAGACTAAAAAGAATTTGCTTTTTCACTTTGATAAACAAACTGATACAGGATACCAAATTAAGCAAAAAATCAATTCAACCAAACAAAATATTACTTAATTATCCAGTAATAAACTCAGTACACCTCACCATTAAAAGTATGAGTACAACAATTGCAAAATTTTTGCATATTAGATTTATTTAATTCGGGCGTACATTTTTGCAAAATATTGTTTTCATCAACAAATAAGCCCGAGAAATAACTAGACTCTCCTGTCCTCACAAAATCTTGCTTTTCACTATCCGTTAGTGCCACCATCCAAAAGATAGGCTCAGTTTTATCAAGTCGTGATTTAGCCTCACTAAAAACACTATCCCAATCTGAACCTACCTTTGACAGCAAAAATCTAAAGAGCGCGCGTATAGTCTAATCCCCTTTCTACACCTCTCTTCATTTTTCCTTTACCACCTTGTTGATTTTTATCTCTTCTATTATAATCTTGTCCAAAGTTATGACGGACACCGTGGGTAGTTGTATTTACTTTTCTAAACAGCTTTTTCTTTTCCTTATTCATTACACCTGAATAACACCTAAATTAAATTTCTCTGTAATAGGCGAATGATTAGCCGCTTCTATCCCCATAGAAATCCATTTTCTAGTATCTAACGGACTAATGATAGCGTCCGTCCACAACCTTGCAGCTGCATAAGTAGCTTCAGTTTGTTTTTGATATTTTTTAGATATTTCTTGTAAAATTTCGTTTCGGTCTTCTTCAGTAATTTCTTTACCTTTCTTTCTAAGTGTAGCTTCTTGTATTTGTGCTAATACTTTAGCCGCTTGAGCACCCCCCATTACTGCAAGGTCTGCCCAAGGCCAAGCCACGATAAAGCGAGGATCATAAGCCTTACCGCACATCGCATAGTTACCTGCCCCATACGAATTACCTGTAATAATAGTAAACTTAGGCACCACAGAATTAGATACTGCATTTACCATTTTAGCACCATCTTTTATAATGCCACCGTGCTCTGATTTAGACCCCACCATAAAGCCCGTTACATCTTGTAAAAATACTAACGGGATTTTCCTTTGGTTACAATTTGCAATAAAGCGGGTTGCTTTGTCCGCCGAATCGGAATAGATAACACCCCCAAACTGCATTTCTCCCTTACCGCTTTTTACTAGTTTCCTTTGGTTAGCCACAATCCCCACACTCCAGCCATCTATTCTTGCCGTAGCACATATAATAGATTTACCATAATCTGGTTTATATTCCTCATACTCCGATTTGTCCACTAGGCATTTTATAATCTCGTAAGTATCGTACTGCTCTGACCTAGCCGCAGGTATAATTCCAAATATATTTTCAGGATTTTCTTTCGGTAAAAAACTTTCCGTTCGGTCAAATCCTGCCTTTTCAAAATCTCCGATAGATTTCATTATGTTTTTAATTCTATCCAAGGCATCTTTATCATCTTTAGCTTTGTAGTCGGTAACTCCAGAAATAGAACAATGCGTAGTAGCTCCTCCCAAAGTTTCGTTATCTATACTTTCTCCTATCGCTGCTTTTACTAGGTAACTTCCCGCTAAAAATATAGAACCTGTTTTATCTACAATCATCGCTTCATCGCTCATAATAGGCAAATACGCCCCTCCTGCAACACAGCTCCCCATCACTGCAGAGATTTGGATAATCCCCATAGCACTCATTTTGGCATTATTTCTAAATATCCTTCCGAAATGCTCTTTATCAGGGAAAATTTCGTCTTGCATAGGCAGATAAACCCCCGCCGAATCTACCAAATAGATAATTGGCAAACGGTTCTCCATTGCAATTTCTTGAGCTCTAAGATTTTTCTTACCCGTAATTGGAAACCACGCCCCAGCCTTTACCGAAGCATCATTAGCTACCACAATACATTGCTTACCAGAAACATATCCCATCTTAACCACCACACCAGCACTAGGGCAGCCACCATGCTCTTCATACATTTCAAACCCTGCAAACGCCCCTATCTCTATACTATCTTTATTATCATCTAAGAGGTAATCTATACGCTCTCTAGCCGTCATTTTACCCTCACTTCTGAGTTTTTCTAAGCGTTTTTCTCCCCCTCCTTTCTTTATTTTAGCTAATAGCTGATTGATTTCCGAAAGTTTCAATCGGTTAAGGTCTTCATTTTTGTTGAATTGCAAATCCATAGGTTTCCTATTTTTTTAGTCCTTAAAGATAATAGTTTTTGTGAAAACAAAAAAGAGGTTGCCTTAAACTAAGACAACCTCCCTCGCAGTATGTTATAAACTTTCTAATTAACCTCCTTGGACAATATAGTAAATACTGGGAAGTGGTCACTATACCCTCCTGTAAATTTATCCCCATTCCAAGAACGGAACGGATACCCTTTAAAGCTACCTTCTTTATTGATAAGGTAAGCAGGGGCATAAACTTCTGTTCTAAAAACAGAATAAGAAGTATCTTTTGGACTAACCAAATTTTCAGAAACTATAATTTGGTCGAACAAGTTAGGAGCATCGCGATACGCTAAAGACGCCACTCCCTTCTTATACAAAGGATACATTAAGTTTAGATAAGGATATTCTGGGCTTAGCTCTTTGGTACTTCCTACTGCTTTTAAGTAATTCTTCAAACTACTACTAATAGGGTCATCATTAAAGTCTCCCATTGCTATTAGTTTAGTATTAGCATCTAAAGCTCTTACGCTATCCATTTGTGCTCTTAGCAGCTGAGCAGCAGCATTTCTCTTAGGAAGAGAAACTGCTTCACCACCTCTCCTAGATGGCCAGTGATTAACAAAAAAAGTAACTTTTTCGCCATCTAAATATCCTGAAACTACTAACAAATCACGAGTATACTCTCTTCTTCCCTCTTCATTGTATATTTTTAGTTCTTTTTTAGTGCTGTAAGTAGGACTAAACCTTCTCTTCTGGTAAATAAGAGCCACATCTATGCCTCTATAATCATAAGAATTGTAATGAATTACTCCATAATCAAATTTCTTTAATGCAGGTTGTTTCACCAAATCTTCCACTACTTGGCGATTCTCCACTTCAAGAAGACCCACTACTACCGGTGCTGTCTTAGTAACCGAAGCTCCTAACTCAGAAATAACCCTAGCTGCATTAGTTAATTTTTGATTATAAATACTCGTATTATAATTTTTGGCACTCTTAGGTGTAAACTCTTCTGAAGAACCCTGAAAACGAACCACCTTTCTACCTATAAGTTTAGAGTCAGACCACTCACCTTTATAGTCCTCACGCTCCAAATACTTTACCGAATCTATTGGCACACTTCTATGAAAACGAGGGTGATTAGGCGGTAGTGTTCCATCTATATAATCTGCCGACTGAATGGTATCCCAAAGGTTTTCCACATTATAGAAACCCACCGTTGCCATTCTTCTCAGCTTACCTGTTTGAGAAAAACTGGTTAAAAAAAGTCCCAATGTTAAGAGAGAAAATATCTTTTTCATTTTCATTTATTTTTAAATAAGTTTTTAAACCTAGATTCTAATTTTGAGCAAAATTAGTGATTTTGAAGTGAACACTAAGTTAAAATTAATTTTAATTAACAATACATAAAACATTATTAGGGACAAACCCCTTGCCCTAAAGCAATCTCACATACTCGTGATAAATATCAGATGTTAAAAATTCTTAATTTCATCAAAACTTGTCAAAAAATTGACTTAATTTTGTGGATTGAATAATCGTTTTATTCAAAAGATAAATTAAGAAAAAAAGAATGTTATGATTAAGAAATTATCATTAGTCTCTATGTTCTGTTTATTGCCTGCATCTTATTACTATGCACAAACCACAGTCTATGCGTATGTGAAAGATACCGATGGAAAACCCATTGAAAATGCAGTAGCCGACCTAAGAGAAGCCAATGACGATGTAAAGGCAGACAAAATTGGATATTTCCAATTTGTAGATTTAAAACCTGGACATTACCAAATGGTAGTAACTCAACCTAACTACGAAACCAAAGTCCTAGAGTTTGATGTTTTTGAAAATGAAAAAAGAAAAGACTTGGGGATTATTACTCTTTTTTCTAACCTTAAAAATTCGGAATTAGGAGTAGTATTGCTAGATGACAATAGCAGTATGGACGAGTCTTCCTCACAAGCAACATTAGGGCTATTACAGTCTTCTAGAGATGTGTTTAGTAATATTGCTGCCTTTGATTTAGGTTTCTATTGGTTCAGACCAAGAGGTATAGATGGTAGAAGAAGCGAGGTTATGATGAATGGTATCTCTATGGAAAATGCCGATAATGGCAATGTAGATTATGGCAACTGGGGAGGACTTAATGAAATCACAAGATACCCTGAAATTGCAGTAAATCATTCCCCTTCTGAGTACGCTTTCGGAGGCGTTGGCTCTGTGGTCTACAAAAATATGAAAGCAAGTGAATACCGCAAAGGTTTCCAATTTACCCAATCTCTTACCAACAGAAACTATCGTAACAGAACTTCCTTAAGATACTCTTCTGGAATGAATAAAAAGGGTTGGGCGTTTACTGTAATGGGAGCTAGAAGATGGGCACAAGAAGGGATACAAGAAGGTACTTTCTATGATGCTTACGGAGCTTACCTAGGAATTGAGAAAAAAGTAAATGACAAACATACACTTACCTTAAACTTAATAGGCTCTCCTTACCGTAGAAGTACTGCTAGCCCTAACACCCAAGAGGTAATAGATTATAATGGTGTACATTACAATGCTTTCTGGGGATGGCAAGATGGCGAGAAAAGAAGTGAAAGAGTAAGAAAAGGATTCCAACCGATACTACAACTTACAGATTACTGGAAGATAAGCAGCAGATCTCAGCTTTGGACTACTGTTTCTTACCAATTTGGTAAAGACAAGGCTTCTAGACTAGATTGGTATAACGCTCAGAACCCCTCTCCTCTATACTACAGAAATTTACCAAGCTATTTTGCTGGATTAGCCAACCCTAGCGACTCCGATATAGCTCAACTGGAAATAACTAAAAACAGATGGGAAAGTAACGACCAAAACTACACTCAAATAAATTGGGATAGACTTTACCTCGCTAATAGAAACAGAGAACAAGCTGTTTACTTCCTAGTAAATGATGTTAATGATGACAAAGTTTGGAATGTAGGAACTCACTTTGTTCATAATTTTTCTGATAAGACGCAACTATTCATCAACGCTTCTTACAGAAATTACTCATCAAACCAATACAGAGAAGTAAAAGATTTACTTGGAGCACAATATGCTCTTAACGGAGATCCTTTTGCTGCTACTAACCAACCTAAACTTTCAGGTTTATTCAACGAAGGTGAAGAAAACACTCATAAAAAGGTAGGTGATAAAATTGGTTACGATTATACTTTCCGAAGACAAGAAACCAAAATAAATCCAGCCCTAAAGTTTAGTGCAGGTAACTTTGATGTTTTCGTATCCGCACTCGCTGCACACATTACTAATAGCAGAGAAGGGCATTTTAACCACTATCTTTACAAAGATGCATTAGGAAAATCCGAAAACCAAGACTACTGGAATTTCGGATTAAAAGGTCAGGTAATCTATAAACTAGATGGTAGAAATTTCTTAGTTTATAATAGTGCCTACTATTCCCAAGCTCCTTACCTCAATAATTTGTTCATCAATGCAAGAGTAAACAGTGCCATCGCACCTAATATTAAAAATACCATAGTTTCGGCTAATGATATTAGCTATATGGTCTCTTCTCCATTTGTTAAAGTGAGAGCTACCGCATTCCTTATAAACACACAAAATGACACTAATGTACAGCGTTTCTTTGCTGATGGAATAAAACTAGATGGTGTAGATAGCGAAGGCAATACCACTAGTGCGAGAAGTGCATTTGTAACACAAGTAATGTCTAATGTGAATCGCAGGAATATGGGAGCAGAATTAGGTGTGGAAGTAAAAGTAACGCCTACTGTTACCGTTAATGGAGTTGCCAATTATGGTAAATACATCTATACCAATAATCCTGAGGTGTACTTCGCTTCGGATGCGGTGGGAATGTTCCCAAACGGAAAACTTTACACCAGCTACGGAACTTCTTACATCAAAAACTTTAGACAAGGTGGTACTCCACAAGAAGCCTATTCTCTAGGAGTAAAGTATAGCTCTCCTAAATACTGGTGGGTAGGTGCTAACTGGAATTATCTTGGGAATAATTTCCTAGACCCATCTCCTCTCATCCGTTCCGATTTCTTTGTAAACAACCCAGTAACAGGAACACCGTATGCAGGGATTTCGGAGGAAGAATACAGAAGAGTTACCGCTCAGGTTAAACTTCCTGTCGCTTATTTCTTCAACATCAATGCGGGTAAATCTTGGATGTTAGGCAAATATTATGTCCTAATTAGTGCAACTGTAAACAATGTGCTTGATAATACCAAATATGCTACTGGAGGCTTTGAACAAACAAGAAATGTGAACTTTGCAGACTTTAGAAGAGACTACGACAGAGAGTATCCTAATTTTGCACCTAGATATTTCTTTACACAGGGTAGAAACTATTTTATCAATCTACAAGTAAGATTCTAAATTTTAATATTTAACACAATAAAAAATGAAAACAACATCATATTTAAAAACTTCGTTAATAGCCCTTAGTCTTGGAGCATTAACTTCTTGTGTACACGACGATAAGTTTGACACACCTGCAATCCAATGTAGCAACCAATTCTCGGAACCTACAACTACCATTAAAGATTTTAAAACATTAGCTCCAACACCTGTAAACTTCGTAAGTAACTACACCATCCCTAATGGAGAAACAGACGCTCCCGTTATTTTTGAAGGATATGTAATTTCTTCTGATGAAGGTGGTAACTTTTATAAACAACTTACCATACAAGACAATACCGAAAATCCTACCGCAGGTATCCAAGTTGCCATCAACAAAACTTTCTTATATACAGACTACCCTGTAGGATCTCGTGTAAGAGTTAGAGCTAATGGGCTTTCTGTTGGTTTAGACAGAGAGGTGGTTAAATTAGGCTATGTAAACCCAACAGGACAAATACCAGAAGGTAATATGAGAGACTTCATTACTGGCGTTTGTGGAGGTAATACTATGGACATCAAAGCCATTACTCCTAGAGTGGTAAACTCCATTGCAGAAGCTACTAAAGATGAATACATCAACACTCTAGTTACTATTAAAGGGGTGCAATTTTCAGAGGCTGATGGTAAAATTACTTATGCAGATGCAGTCAATAGACAAACTGTTGATAGAACTTTAGTAGATAGAGAGGACAACACTGCTGTGGTAAGAAATAGTGGTTTTGCTCGTTTCGCAGGGAAAACTTTACCTACGGAGAGCGGAGACATTACCGTAGTTGTAAACAAATATGTTTCTGGACGAAATGTAACATGGCAACTCTACATTCGTGATTTAAACGATGTTAAATTTGAACAAGAAAGATTTGTAAGTTCCAAAAATGTTTTAGGTGGCAACGCCCCAGAATATAATAAGACAATGGCTGAAGCTTTTGATAACGTATCTACAGTTACTAATTTCAAAAGGATTGCAGATCCTAAATACATTAACTATTCTGTATTCGGAAATCGTTTTTGGGAGCAAAAAACTTTTAGCGGTAACAATTATATCCAAATAAGTGCATTTAGAGCCAATGCTGATGTTAGCACTTACTTTATAGTTCCTGCTGAATTTACTGGCTCTTCTAAACTCTCTTTCCAAACAAAAGATGGTTACTACACAGGAGACGCTCTTAAAGTATATTACACTACGAAATATACACCTGGCGGAGTTGTAAATAAAACCGACCTAATAGATATTACTTCTAAGTTTACTCTTTCAAAAGGAAATACTAATGGCTATGCTACCGATTGGGTAGATAGTGGCGAATTTACAATTCCTACTACAGGAAAAGGTTATATCTTTTTTGAATATGTAGGCAACACTACTGTAACCACTACTGTACAAATAGACAATATTACTTTAAAGTAGACTGAATATCTCAATTTAAAAACATAGAGCTACCTCTTGGAGGTAGCTCTTTTTTACTATATTTGTAACAGCTTGCAATTTATAAAAATGAAAAACTCTATACTATATTTTATACTTATTGTATTTTCTATTTTTTATATCATTTATAATTCCTACTACATTGTAATGGATTTTGGGAGTATAGGGATTTTTAATTTAGTATTTAATTGTGTCGGTTTACATAATTGGAGGCGTGTTTTATATCTTAAAAAATAAAACCAATAACAAACAGTAACATTATGAATTGCTTTCAATTTTTACTATCTTTGTGATAGTTCGCAACCATCTGTTAATGTTATTTTACTATCATTAAGTTGTGAATTGCTTTCAATTTTTACTATCTTTGTGATAGTTCGCAACTTCCTAATTGTAAATACTTATCCCTAAGATGTTGTGAATTGCTTTCAATTTTTACTATCTTTGTGATAGTTCGCAACAGGAGGCTCGGACGACCTTATGTATTGTTAGTTGTGAATTGCTTTCAATTTTTACTATCTTTGTGATAGTTCGCAACTTTCCAGAAAAGCTGAGTTTGCGGCCGTTGGTTGTGAATTGCTTTCAATTTTTACTATCTTTGTGATAGTTCGCAACTTCTGAAGACTTTAGCATTTCGCCTTGGGGGTTGTGAATTGCTTTCAATTTTTACTATCTTTGTGATAGTTCGCAACTTTCTAGAAAAGCTGAGTTTGTCGCTGTTGGTTGTGAATTGCTTTCAATTTTTACTATCTTTGTGATAGTTCGCAACCTCCTTGAACTTGTAAAGCTGCTTTTTTATGTTGTGAATTGCTTTCAATTTTTACTATCTTTGTGATAGTTCGCAACCCTCTATACTGTCTAATACTACGGGCTGACGTTGTGAATTGCTTTCAATTTTTACTATCTTTGTGATAGTTCGCAACTTTCCCCCATAGCTTCTAATGCGCCCTCATGTTGTGAATTGCTTTCAATTTTTACTATCTTTGTGATAGTTCGCAACATAACACAATTAAAATGTTCCGTGATGAGGGTTGTGAATTGCTTTCAATTTTTACTATCTTTGTGATAGTTCGCAACAACCTAAATGCTTCTAGGTGGAGAGTGGCTGTTGTGAATTGCTTTCAATTTTTACTATCTTTGTGATAGTTCGCAACAAACCGTACTTTTTACATTCGTCAATGGTTGTTGTGAATTGCTTTCAATTTTTACTATCTTTGTGATAGTTCGCAACCTCGTTAAGTTTTGTAATTCCAGATGCTAAGTTGTGAATTGCTTTCAATTTTCACTATCTTTGTGATAGTTCGCAACGTGTCGCCCTCTTTCAACTCGGTGTTATCTGTTGTGAATTGCTTTCAATTTTCACTATCTTTGTGATAGTTCGCAACTAGCTATCCAAGGAATAAAAGTGAACGCATGTTGTGAATTGCTTTCAATTTTCACTATCTTTGTGATAGTTCGCAACAATGGAAAATTATTGGACTAATCCCAAAGTGTTGTGAATTGCTTTCAATTTTCACTATCTTTGTGATAGTTCGCAACACTAAAGTGGGAGCACTCTTTATGGAAGCAGTTGTGAATTGCTTTCAATTTTCACTATCTTTGTGATAGTTCGCAACCGTACAGGAAAACGGAAGCCACACTAAAAAGTTGTGAATTGCTTTCAATTTTCACTATCTTTGTGATAGTTCGCAACTAAAGTAGCATTAACCAAGTTAATGGAGATGTTGTGAATTGCTTTCAATTTTCACTATCTTTGTGATAGTTCGCAACTGTCGCATATTTTCATCTATTTGAGCCTTAGTTGTGAATTGCTTTCAATTTTCACTATCTTTGTGATAGTTCGCAACGCTATTTTCTTCATAAGAATTTCTTTCTTTGTTGTGAATTGCTTTCAATTTTCACTATCTTTGTGATAGTTCGCAACCACAGAACTTGCGATGTTTGGACCAGGAAGGTTGTGAATTGCTTTCAATTTTCACTATCTTTGTGATAGTTCGCAACGAGTATCAAAGGCGAAAGAAACTCCATTTGGTTGTGAATTGCTTTCAATTTTCACTATCTTTGTGATAGTTCGCAACTTGGTAAAGTAAATGGTGAGGAAATTACTAGTTGTGAATTGCTTTCAATTTTCACTATCTTTGTGATAGTTCGCAACCTCAAAAAATAAACCCGTTGTTTTTCAATGGGTTTTGCGTTTTATTAGGATTAGATTTTTCACTATTTCTTGTCTATTTTTACTTTAGTAAATCCTTTTTTTCTGTTTCTAAAAAAGTTCTAATTGCTGATAGGTTGGTTTGGGTTCTTCTTTAGCTCTCGCAAAGAAAATTTCAATAGCTCCAAACTGTTTATCTGTAATACTCATAATAGCCACCTTACCGTGCTTGGGAAGTATCGATTTTACTCTTTTAATATGTACTTCTGCATTTTCCCGACTTGGGCAATGCCGTATATAAATGGAAAATTGGAAAAGACTAAACCCATCGTCTTCAAGCCGTTTTCGGAATAGCTGAGCCGCTTTCCGCATCGCTTTGGTTTCTGTTGGTAGATCATATAATACCATAACCCACATAACTCTGTAAGCATTAAAACGATTAAACTTCATAAAACTCTGGTACAGCTATTTGTCTTTTTTCTCCGGTATAACATTTGTAAACCGAAACCACACTCGTTTTTACAGCTACGATTAAAGGTCTTAGCTTATTTTCAATTCTCACATCTAAAGTCGCTATATTTAGCATAAATGCTTTAAACTCTTTGGTTAACTCTTCATTTTCAGGGTGATTTTCTAACCATTCCATTACCAAAAAATCTACAAACGGACGGTAAGGTTCCATTAAATCGTCTGCCAAGCAGTAAGGATTGTATTTGTTCCTATGAAAAATCCCTAACACGGGCAACAGCCCTGTTTCTACTATTGCTCTTGCCACAATACTTCTCAACACCGCATAACCAAAATTAAAAAACTGGTTCGGAGAATCACCAAAACGTTCTCTGAGAAAATCTGGAGCAATTAAATATTTCCAATAATGTTGTGCTGCAATGCCTTCCATATTGGTGGTATCGCCACTTTTTACTTGTTCTTTGTACTCCAGCATAGGTTCGTAGTAGTTCCCTAAGCACTTTAAAACTTCCGATTGGTTATTGATTTTACTTTCAACTACTTGCTTCCAAATATTTTTCTTTAGCGGTTCGCTGGCTTCAAGCTGATATTTCACCCGTTCAGAATATTCGGAGTGGCCATACAAAGGCAACATGATGCCGTGAGGTAAATGATGAGCATCACAACTGATAACCACCACATTATTTCCCATCAACTTTTGTACAAGCTGATGAGAAATAGTGATTTGAAAATGATCCAGCATCAGTAATCCTAAATCTTCTACAGGGATGCTTCCTTTTTCTGCTTTGGTTTCAGGGCAAATGATTTTCATTTGCTGGTCTTTTAACTTGAGGTAGGCAGGATTGCCAATGTAGATAGAACGGTAAAGCATAATCCATTATTTTTAATATTCTCCCACGTGAACGATTTTGCCTATATGGTTAATACGGACTTTTTTTATTTCCTTAATATTACTTAATCCCTCTCTTTTCCATGTGACATCTTTTAATTCATTTTTATTTTCAACGGTTGTTTCCAAATGATGCCTAAAAAAATAATCCTTAGTTGCTATTTTCTGAACTCTAAACAAATGTTGACTAATTTTTTTAGCATTATTCTCATCTAATAAATCAATCTCATTTATATCAAAATCATCATTAGGAAAAACAAACATTTCATTTTGTTTCATGGTAAATAAAAACTTCCATCCTAAATCTTCATTTAATCCTTTATCAACAACAGGTAAGCCTTGATTTGCTCTTTCTACTGCTTCATAAAGCGACACTACTTTTTCTTGCAGTTTACCTTTTTCATCCTCATAAATAGCGACATGATGATTGTTTCCTGTACTTACAAAATCCGCAGGTATAGGGTTTCCGTTATCGTCCAAAATTTCTCTACCTAAATGGTCTTTTTGATGGTGTAGAGCTTCGGCGTTACTTACTCCTGTAATGGTTACTCGTTTGATGCAAATTCCTTTTTCTTTGTTAAGCCATATCGGATTTTTATCCAAATCAGAAAAGGCTTCTTTGGCATTACCTCTAAAATCATTTACGCGTTGCTCTAAAATAGCTTTTATTTTTTCATCCACCACCTTTTCAATCTTTAAATCAGGAGTAATGTCTTTTCTAATCGTAAAAATTTCCTCAAAACATAACACTTCTTTCAAAGGTTCATCATTTTTAAGTAATGGTGTTTTTTTGAGTGTTTTTGTATCAAAAGCAACTGCTGGGTTGTTGTCAAATTGAGCTAAATGACGAAGCACCAATTCTTTTTCCTGTGCATTGATAATAAGTTGAGCCTGTTCTAAACTAAAATTTTTATTGATTTTAGTAGGCTTATTCATCGGTCTTTTGGATTTCCCATAAACTGTTTCTTTATGTAATTGTCCTCGTGGCGTTAGTTGTTCTTTGGTATTGTGACCTGACTTTTTCTTGGTTTTATTGATGTTTTTGGTGTAAACCTTATTTTTATTTTTAATCGAAACCAAAATGGTTTCGATATGCTTTTTGGCTTCCTCTCTAAAGTTAGGCATTGGTGGAATAAATTTTCGTTTTTTATTCACCACCTCCGTAATAGTGTTTTTAAGTCCGTATAACTTACTCAATTCCAAATCTACCTCATCGCCCTTTAATGAATGTATCGTGTTTAGATTATTAAGATACTGCACATGACTTTTTGTGGTAAAAGCCACTGTGAGTGCATCCATTGCGTGGTGTCTATGGTCGTTTCGTTTTGTCCAATCGGTAATGACTTCTACTTTTTTTGTTTTTTCTTGCCCAATATCATAACGCTCCTCTATCTCTGTTAAGCCTAAAGCCTTATATTTAGGAAAATTCAATTCTTTCATCACATTGATTAAATCCCAATCTTCACGCAGTCTATCGGTAATACTTCCAGAGGTAACATTCACATCCTTAAACACTTGACATAACATCGCCTTTGCTTTTTTAGCAATGTATTGGCTATTACGCAAATCTCTTTCAATAAATCCATCGGGCAGATTTTTTTGAGCCATCAAGAGTTTATTTCTTTTACCTTTGGAAATAGTTCCTTTAGCGTTATTGTAAAGCGTTTCTACCCGTTGGATATAATCGTCAAGTGTTGCATTATAATCACTTTCTATAAAATCATAAGCCGTTCGGTCTCCTTTTTTAAGGTTGGTTTGCCTAAAAGCTAAGGTTTTATTAGAGTAAGAATCATCAAATAATAATGCCTTCGGAATAATATGTTCTATATCTATTTTTGACGAAAATAAATCTTCCTTTTTAATTTGTTTACCAGTAAAAACATCTTTATGGACTAAAGGTGCTAACTCTAACCAAAGTTTGTACCGAACCACATTGCTTTTCGTAGGGTTAGAAATACCAAATTCTTTAGTAATGCGTTTTTTAATATCTTCATTTCTTCGTGTGGCTTCGTTGATGTCTTTGGTCATTTCAGCTCGTTCCTCTGCACTTTTTTTCAGTTCTCTGGCTAATTCAATACGCACTTCATCGGGTTTGCCATAGGTTTCAATCACTTGATTAACCACATTAACCATTTGGTTAAGTATTTTTTCCACCACAGGATTGCGTAAGCTGTTTTTAGGCAATAACTCTAATTTATCCAACAATTCTCTACTATCGTTTTCTTCTTTAGTCAAACTATTAGAATGATTATATCCTGCTAATGCACAGGCTTCTGAATAATCGTTTCCGTCTATCAGATACGGAATGATTTTACGCATCGCTTTGGTTGATAAATTTCCGTAATCATCTTGCAAGGACACATTCGCTATCCATTTGGCATATTCGGGAGTAAAGCCAAATTTTTCACAAAGTTTCTTTTTTAAACTGACCGCGGAGTTCCCGTAAATGATTTGGTCTTCTTCACTGATTTTATCATCTTCCTCGGCAGAATACAACAAATGCCACAATTGATAAGAGGCTTGATTTTCAAATTCTTTTCCGTCTAACTCTGCATTAAAGTCTAAAATATCAGCCTGAATACCTATTTGTGGAAATACTGCTTTTAATTCCTCCTTAATCTCTTGAGCTGATTTTTTAGTCCAATCACCATAGCCCTCATTCTCTGCAATTTGCTGATAGATATTGAATAAAGCGGCATTGGTTCGGTTGCCTTCCAAACCTTCTGGAAAATTCGTTTTGTATTCTTTATCTTTTAAACCTAAAATTTGTAACACCTCTTTTTGTGAGAGATTTCCTCCAAGGTTTAATTCTTCAAACAATAATTTTCGTTCATCACCACTTAAAGTCTCCTCTGTTTCCTTTTTGTTTTTTGAATCCCCATCGCTAATTTTTGCTATCTCTAAATTATTGATATTCTGCCATATTTTAAACTCTTGAAACAAGGGTGATGATTTAGGAGCGACACGCCTACCTACCGTCTGCCTTTTCGGTAGTTGGGTAGTTTTATTGAGAATAACATTGCCATTTTCATCTTTTCGTTCTATTTCCCAACTTTCAAACTGGCAGAAACTCAATAAGCCTTTTTGAGATTTTAATTTTCGTTGATAAAAAATGACCACATCACGAATTTGCTCCTTTAAGGCAAGTGTTAATTGTTGGTGAAATTGAGCTTGTGTTTCCCAAATTTGCTCAAATTCATCTAAATAATCTTGACGATAGAAAACTTGGTTCTTTAGTGAAGTATGCGGATTTTTCTGTATTTGTTTCCAAAGGTTTTCGCCTGCGGTTTCTTTATTAAAATACAATTCCTTGCTTCTGTCTGAAATCGCTCCTAAATATCCGCTGGATTTATTTAAATCGCTATTGATTTCCTGTAAAACAATCGCTAACAACTCCAAATCTAATTTTCGAGCTAAACCTTCTGCACGCAGTTGGTATTTTTTTAGTTTCAAATCAGCACCTTTTTCAGAGAGCTTAATTCCTTCAATAGCAAAGGGCTCTTTACAAATAGCCCAAGTTTGATTTTTATTTTTTCCTTTCAACTCTTTGTACAATTCATCTAAAAGAATATGAGAGTAAAACTGCCTTTGATATTCCCAAATGCGGTCAAATTCCGCTTGCAAATCCGAACGGTAGAAATCAGGTACATATTTTTTACCTTTTGATAGCAATTCATAGGCGTACTGTCCCGGTGTTAAGTTTTCGTCATACAACTTTTTTGCTACTGCCATACCATCAACCACTTGTCCTTCTTCTTCATTATTTACTTTTCTACTGCTTCTGTAGCCTCTCTTTTTGTTAATCGCTAAAAATACACGGGCTAAATCTTCTAATTCTATTCGTTCTCTCGCTGCCTTGGCTCTTAACTCTAATGTTTGGTAAGTCGTGTTTTTACCAATTTCGGTTAGTGGTGCATCTTTATCAATCAACTGATTTTTAATCAACAAGTCTATTAAATTTTTTCTTCTGAGTTTATAGCGTTGTAAATTTCTTCTTGCACTTCTTTTAGCTGTTCTATCGGCATTGGTGGATAAGGGTCTCCCTGCTTCAAAATTTGTTTTTTCATCCACCGTTAGAGGATTTACACGAACGCCTAACTTAATAATTTCAGATTTCTCATTTGAATTCTCTGTTTCTTTAACCAACGCCCAACCGATAGAGTTGGTTCCTAAATCTAATCCAAGTATGGTTTTCATTTTTAATATATTGATTTTTAAACAATAATAATCTTTATTTTCGTGTATAAAGTTAATAAATATTTTGTCATTATGATATTTATATCTAAATTTGTCGCTGAAAGCAATTCACAATAAGGAAGATTCCGTTGTGAGAACATTTATTACGGGGGCTGATAACAGCACCTCGTTTTTTGTTATATACCCACCTATAAAAAATCAATTTAATAGATAACCTCAATTTTTGTAACTTTATCACCTAAACTAAAAAATATGAAAAATAGAATTTCAGAGCTTTTCAATATACAATACCCTATCATACAAGGTGGTATGGTATGGCATAGTGGTTGGCGGTTAGCTTCTGCTGTTTCTAACGCTGGAGGTCTCGGACTGATAGGTGCAGGAAGTATGTACCCTGACGTATTAAGAGAACACCTTCAAAAATGCAAAAAAGCTACCAATAAGCCTTTTGGTGTTAATATCCCTATGCTTTATCCTAACTTAGATGAAATCATCAATATTATTATGGAAGAGCAGATTAAAATCGTATTTACCTCAGCAGGAAATCCGAAAACCTACACCGAAACTTTACAAAAAGAAGGTATAAAAGTAGCTCACGTGGTTTCTTCTCTAAAATTTGCAATAAAATGTGAAGAAGCTGGTGTAGATGCTGTTGTTGCTGAAGGATTTGAAGCTGGTGGACATAACGGCAGAGACGAGACCACTACTTTCTGCCTTATTCCTAATGTGAGAAAACATATCAGTACACCCCTTATTGCTGCAGGAGGCATTGCCACAGGGCAACAGATAAAAGCTGCCATGATACTTGGAGCGGACGGTGTACAAATCGGCTCTAGATTTGCAGCCACAACAGAGGCGAGCTCTCATGAGGCATTTAAACAAAAAATAGTGGAGGCTAAAGAGGGAGATACTCAACTTACTTTGAAAGAACTTGCTCCCGTTAGATTGCTAAAAAACAAATTCTTCCACGACCTAGAAAAACTTTATGATAATGGAAGAGATATAGAAACTCTGAAACAAGCTCTAGGTAGAGCAAGAGCCAAGAAAGGCATGTTTGAAGGCGATTTAGACGAAGGCGAACTTGAAATAGGACAAGTTTCTGCCCTCATAGATGACATTATCTCGGTAGATGAAGTTTTTAAAAGACTCATAAAAGAGTTCAGCGAATGTAAAGAACCTTTTTTATAGAAAATTAAAACGAGAGGCTTTAGCTACCTCTCGTTTGTTTTAGTTTTAGGAATAAGGTGCTATTTCCACCTCCAAGCCATCTATCTCTTCCGTTATATGGATTTGGCAGCCTAGACGCAAGTTATCCTTAACATCAAAAGCTTCTGAAAGCATTGCTTCTTCCTCATCACCTTTTTCAGGCAGTGGAACATCATTAAGAATATAAACTTGGCAAGACGCACACATTGCCATTCCGCCACACACGCCTACAGTACCTTCCTCTGCCAATTCGTAAGCTCTTATCACCTCCATAAGGTTCATAGACATGTCCGTGGGAGCTACTATGTCGTGCTGTACGCCCTCCCTATCAGTAATTTTTAGTTGAATATCAGCCATAATTTTTAGTCTATTTTTTTAACAACAGCTTTCTCTGCCTCTTTTCTACTCCCATCAAACCCATCAACACCGCTCACGGTAGTGTATTTTAGTACATATTTCTTACCAGGATTAAGCCTGTTGTAAACGCTTTGGCACATTAAAGTTGCCTCATGGAAGCCACATAAAATCAGTTTTAGTTTACCAGGATAAGTGTTGATGTCTCCAATAGCATAGATTCCTTCTCTATTGGTTTGGTAATCCAAAGCATTGTTTACTTTTATAGAGTTTTTCTCTATTTCTAGTCCCCAATCAGCAATAGGACCAAGCTTTGGTGTGAGCCCAAAAAGAGGAATGAAATAATCTGTCTCTATTTCCGTTTTTTCACCCTCACGCTCTATCACAATACTTTCTAAAGTGCTAGCTCCTTTCAGTTCTACCACTTCCGCAGGTGTAACAAGGTTAATCTTACCTTGATTTTTTAGCTCTTGTACTTTTTCTACAGAATCTAACGCTCCTCTAAACTCATTTCGTCTGTGTACCAAAGTAACCTCTTTAGCTACATTAGACAAAAAGATACTCCAATCCAAAGCAGAATCTCCTCCCCCTGCAATTACAATTTTTTTATCTCTAAAAACTTCTGGGTCTTTTACAAAATACTCCACACCATTTTCCTCATATTTTTCTAAGTTTTCTAGAAGAGGTTTTCTCGGTTCAAAAGTACCTAACCCTCCTGCTATTGCTACTGCTTTGGCACGGTGTACTGTTCCTTTATTGGTAATTACTTCAAACCATTCATCATCTATTTTTTCTAGACTTACAGCAGTTTCTGCTAGAGTAAACCCTGGTTGAAATTGTTTAATCTGTTCCATTAAATTATCCACCAACTCTCCCGCATTTACAGACGGATAACCTGGTATATCAAAAATAGGTTTCTTAGGATAAAGTTCAGCTAATTGTCCACCAGGTTGTGGCAAAGCGTCTATGATGTGGCATTTGAGTTTTAAAAATCCTGCTCCAAAAACGGCAAAAAGCCCCGTAGGTCCTGCTCCTATAATGAGTAAATCTGTAGTAATCATAATATGTAAAAAACTTTGGAATTAAATTATATATCTTTGCAAAAGTACTAATTTTGTTGAAACTACATCGTAACTTTAGTTATATAAACCATAATGTTATAGGGTGAGTTGGCAAAGTATTTGTAAATTTTAAAAGTATGAAAAAGATATTATATTTAATGACTCTTGTAATTTCGGCAAGTTTGTGGTCGCAAATTACTAATATTAAGTCTGGAGAAACTTTGACTTATAGAATTCATTATGGAATATTAAACGCAGGCTATGCTACACTTAATATTAAGGAGACAACCTATAAAGGCGAGCCTCATTATTATGTAAAAGGCACAGGTAAAACCACAGGAGCTGTAAGGGCTTTCTTCAAGGTAGAAGACCTTTATGAAAGCTATATCAATATCAGCACTGCATTACCTAGTTTCTATGTACGAAATGTGCAAGAGGGTAGTTATAGACAGCATTTAGAGACAGTTTTTAATCATTCTAACCAAACACTTATTTTAACCGATAAGAAAACCCCATCTAATGGTTCTAAAACTCTAAAATCTGTCAAGGGCATACAAGATATGCTTTCCGCTTTCTACTACTTAAGAAGTAGAGATAATTCTGCATTAAAAGTAGGAACAAGCATAAAAATGAATGTATGGATTGACGATGAGATGTTTCCTTTCCAGTTGAGAATTGCAGGGGTAGAAACCAAAAGAACCAAATTTGGTAAGGTAGAATGTCTTAAAATTATCCCTTCGGTAATGAGCGGAAGGGTATTTAAAGACCAAGAAGGGGTAACAATGTGGGTAACAAACGACGCTAATCATATCCCCGTGGAACTAAAAGCGGAGCTTGCAGTAGGTTCTTTAAAAGCAAGCCTAGACGACTACAAAAACGTAAAGTATAATATCAATTTTAAATAATTGATGAGCTAAATTCATTTATAAAAGCAATGTCAGAGATTAAAAATAAAGTCGCAGAAAGCGGATTAGTTAATTTTGATTTATCTTCTTTAGTACCTAAAGGGAAAAGGTTAGGGATAGATTTGAAGCCATTTTTATTCCAAGAGTTGGTTCTCAAAGAAAAAGATTTCAGAGAAAAAGTGAAGGGGCTAGAGTTAGACTCATATAAAGATGCTTATGTTTATATCTATAATTCTGCGGAAGCTATCGTTCCTTTGTGGGCTTATTTTTTAATTGCTTCTCAATTATCTGGAGTTGCTAAAAAGGTAATTTATGGTGATAAAGATGAGTTAGAGTTACTCATTATGCATCAAGCTCTAAATGATTATGATTTTTCTAATCTAAAAGATAAAAGAGTTTTAGTAAAAGGTTGTACAGACGAAAACATTCCAGAAAACGCTTATATTGAGTTAGTTGAAAAATTAAAGCCAATTGTTAAATCTTTGATGTTTGGGGAAGCTTGCAGTAATGTACCTATATTTAAAAATTAGGAATGGTTTTTGATAGGTTACAAAACAATATAAAAATTTAAATTAAAATGAGTTTATTAGACCTTATCACAGGAAACCCAGGAACACAAGTAGCAGAAAAAGCAGAATCAAAGTTTGGAATTAGCAAAAGTCAAATTATGGCTTTATTGGTAGTGGCAACACCACTGGTAATTTCTTACCTTAGAAATAAATCTAAAGACGAAAAAGAGGCAGAAGCCCTCAATAATGCTTTAGAAAAAGACCATGATGGTAGTATATTAGATGACGTAAGTCAGGTAGAAAATAGACAAGAGGAAGGTAATAGTATTTTAAGTCATATTTTTGGAGATAAAAAATCAACCGTAGAGAATCAGCTTTCTCAAAACACAGGGATTTCTATGGATAAAATAGGGCCTTTGATGGCGATGTTAGCTCCTGTTATTATGGGATATATAGGAAAACAAAAGAGAGAAAATAATGTAACTTCAGGAGGAGGACTTTCGGATTTGCTAGGAGGTATTTTAGGACAAGGTTCTCAGGAAGCACAACAAGGTGGTGGAGGTAATCCTCTTACAGATTTACTCGGAAGTGTTCTAGGTGGTGGACAATCACAGCAAGGAGGAAGCAATCCGCTTAACGATATTTTAGGAAGTGTCTTAGGTGGAGGAGACAACAAACAACAAAGTGGAGGACTAGGCGGTCTATTAGGTGGATTGTTTGGTGGTAGCAAGTAACAAATACTAACAGTTTGATTTTTACTAATCAATAATTGTAGCAATAAGATAAAAAAGTCGAAGTATAAACTTCGACTTTTTACTTTTAAGTAAATGAGATTAGATAGGGTATAAATCTAAAAATCCTTATATTTGCGATAAATAAAAAATTATGAGTAAACCGATTACTGAATTTATAGAAAAATACTATTTACACTTTAATGCTGCTGCATTAGTAGATGCTTCTAAAGGTTATGTAGCTCACCTAAAAGATGGTGGTAAAATGATGATTACCTTAGCGGGGGCAATGTCTACCGCAGAGATGGGTAAGATTCTAGCAGAAATGATAAGACAGGATAAAGTTCAAATCATTTCTTGTACAGGAGCTAATTTGGAGGAGGATTTGATGAATCTGGTAGCTCATTCTCATTACGAGAGAGTGCCTAATTATAGAGATTTAACACCTCAGCAAGAGTGGGATTTATTAGAGAGAGGTCTTAACCGTGTAACGGATACTTGTATTCCAGAAGAGGAGGCTTTTAGAAGACTTCAAAAACACATTGTAGAAATTTGGAAAGATGCAGAGGCTAAAGGAGAAAGATATTTCCCTCACGAGTATATGTATAAAATGCTACTATCTGGTGTGCTTGAGCAGTATTATGAAATACCTAAAGAAAACTCATGGATGTTAGCGGCTGCGGAGAAAAATCTACCTATCGTTGTACCAGGTTGGGAAGATTCTACAATGGGGAACATCTTTGCTAGCTACTGTATCAAAGGAGAATTAAAACCTTCTACAATGAAGTCAGGGATAGAGTATATGACTTACCTAGCTGATTGGTACACTAAGAATTGCGGTGGTAAGGGAGTTGGTTTCTTCCAAATTGGAGGAGGTATTGCGGGAGATTTTCCTATCTGTGTGGTACCAATGCTCTATCAAGATATGGAAATGCACGATATTCCGTTTTGGTCTTATTTCTGCCAAATATCAGATTCAACCACTTCTTACGGTTCATATTCTGGGGCAGTACCAAATGAAAAAATCACTTGGGGTAAATTAGATATAGACACACCTAAATTTATCGTAGAAAGTGATGCTACGATTTGTGCTCCACTAATGTTCCAATATGTGTTAGAAAATTCGTAGGAAAAATTACAACAACAGGAACACAAAACCTCTAAAAAGTTTTTATTTTGTAACTTTTAGAGGTTTTTATTTAGTAATAAGTTATTCATTACCTTTACCTTCTATGTTTGAAGATTTTAAACCAACATTAAAAATTCTGTTAAGATTTTTACTAGTTTACTTTGTTTTGCTAAGTATCTATCAATTTTACTTAAATACCCAAACAGGGTTAGATGGTTTTTCAGTGCATATTGCTAACCAATGTACTCTAGTACAAAACAACTTAGGGTATCCATCACAAGCCGTACCTCAACCAGAACATAACACTTTGTGGTACTATGTAAGCGGAGAGTATGTATCTAGAATGGTTGAGGGATGTAATGCTATATCTGTAATAATACTTTTTATAGCATTTATTTTTGCGTTTTATAGAGGTTTTAAGACTTTTATTTTTGTTTTTGCAGGAGTTGTATTTCTGTATATCATAAATATACTTAGGATTGTTGGAATAAATGTAGTGCTACTCGAGTTTCCATCTTATGGTAAAGCTGCTCATGATTATATATTCCCTGCGATTATTTACGGAAGTGTGGTTTTATTATGGATAATTTGGATTAAATTTTTTGTACTGAAAGATGAAGTTCAAAGGTAATCTTGTGTTTGTTATACTCGGTATTATTGGTTTAATAGGGGTTCGTTTTTTAGAAGAAACTCTATTTTATGACCCTTTTTTAATCTATTTCAAAACTATGGATGGAGCCAAAGTATTCCCTGTTTTTCAATGGGGGAAACTTGTTTCAGGACATCTTTTTAGGCTGATACTTAATTTATTTTTTTCGCTAATCATTGTTTATTTTCTTTTTAAAGATAAAACAAAGACAATGTTAGCTTGTGTTTTAATGTTATTAGTTTTTTTGATTACTTTCCCTATTTATCTCTATCTAGTTTATACGGAATTTGACTCAGGATTGCTTTTAGCTTTTTATGTTCGTAGATTTGTTATTCAACCTATAGTTTTATTGCTCATCATTCCAATGTTTTATTATATGGATGTGAAGAATAAGAATTAAATTACAAAACAAAAAGGCTTATCTGTAATAAATTAGATAAGCCTTTTTTATAATTTATAAACTATTCTACATTTTCCACTCGTGTAATTTCAGGAACCTTTTCTTTAACTGTATTTTCTACGCCTAGTTTCATTGTCGAGAAACTTACAGGACACCCAGAACAATTGCCAAGCAACTTTACATAGACTACGGTGCCCTCTATCTTGACTAATTCTATGTCTCCACCATCTTTATTAAGAAAAGGGCGAATGCTTTCTAACGCATTTTCTACTCTCACTTCTAGACTATTATTTTCCATTTTAATTCTTTAAATATAATATGGTAATTATTTTTTAGGAGAACATCCTGCCATCGTAGTTATTTTAACGGCTTCTGTAGGAGGTAGATTTTTATTTCTTTCCACTAAGCTCTCTACCATTTTCTGAGTGGTTTCTGTATAGATTTCTGCAATTTTAGAACCATCTTGCAAAGCTGCTGGTCTTCCCACATCACCAGCTTCTCTTATACTTTGGATTAGAGGAATTTCGCCCAATACAGGTATGCCTAAATCTTCCGCCATATATTGTGCTCCTTGTTTGCCAAAGATATAATACTTGTTATCAGGTAATTCTTCTGGTGTAAAATAAGCCATATTCTCTATTAAACCTAAAACTGGAATATTGATACTTTCCATTTGGAACATTGCAATCCCTTTCTTAACATCTGCAAGAGCAATATGTTGTGGCGTACTTACAATAACAGCCCCCGTCACAGGTACTTCTTGTATGATAGAAAGATGAATATCACCCGTTCCTGGAGGTAGGTCTATCAATAAAAAATCTAATTCGCCCCAAGCAGCGTCTCTTAGCATTTGGTTGAGAGCTTTTGCAGCCATAGGACCTCTCCATACTACCGCTTGATTAGCTCCAGAAAAATAACCGATGGATAGCATTTTAACCCCATAATTTTCAATCGGCTTCATTAGATTTCTGCCGTTTTCTTCAACAGAAATAGGTTTTTGCCCTTCGGTATCAAACATGGTAGGTACAGATGGGCCATAGATGTCTGCATCTAGTAAACCTACTTTAAAGCCCATTTTAACCAAAGATATCGCAAGGTTAGCAGCTACTGTAGATTTTCCTACACCTCCCTTTCCAGAGGCAATAGCGATGATGTTTTTTATGCCTGGGATTTCTTTCCCTTTAATTTGATTAAGCTGAGCTTCCGAAGGTTCAGGAGAAACGATTTTCAATTTTAAAACCACATCTTCCCCAAATTCAGAGGCAAAAGCCTGTTTCATTGCTGCTTCTAGCTTTTTTTTCTCATGCATTGCTGGAGAATGTGCCGTCATATCAATATAGACATCATTACCCATAACTTGGACATTATTTACCAAGTCATCTACCTCGACCTCTTTTAAAAAAGCTAATACTCTATCTTTTTTTATCATTATTCTCTTTTTAGAAATACAAATTTAAGGATTTATTTTTTGTAAGTGTCTTTCTTTTTATATGTTTTCTGTAGGTGCGTCTAGTTGTCCTTCCCATTTAGAAACAGCGGAAGTTGCTAGTGCGTTGCCTAGTACATTGGTCATACTTCTTCCCATGTCACAAAAATGGTCTATTGGTAATATGAGAGCGATACCTTCTGGTGGAATTCCAAACATAGAACAGGTAGCTACAATAATTACTAAACTAGCTCGAGGCACACCTGCAATCCCTTTGGAAGTAAGCATAAGTACCAAAAGCATTGTGATTTGTTGTCCAATAGACATATCTACTCCATAAATTTGAGCAATAAAGATAGACGCAAAGGTCATATACATCATACTCCCATCCAAATTAAAAGAATACCCTAAAGGTAGTATAAAGGAGACTATTCTATTGTTTGCTCCAAACTTTTCTAGTTCTTCTACAAGTTTCGGAAAAACAGCTTCAGAGCTGGTAGTTGAGAATGCAATAAGTAATGGCTCTTTGATTCTTTTTAATAAATCAAACAATCTGTTCCCAAGTATTAAATAACCAACGGCACATAGGACTAGCCAAAGGATACCCAATGCAAAGAAAAAGTCTCTTAGGTAAACGGCGTAAACCATAAATATCTCAAAACCATTAGTGGCAACAACTGCAGCAATAGCACCCAGTACTCCCAATGGAGCTACCCACATAATATACCCCACCATTTTAAGAATAGCATGAGCGCAAATATCAAAAGCCTTAATAATTGGTTTAGAATGAGCTTCTCCCAGCTGAGAAAGAGCCACCCCAAACATAATTGAAAACACCACTATTTGCAGTACTTCATTAGTAGCAAAAGCCTCAAATAAACTTTTAGGAATAATGTGCTTCACAAAATCCTCTAACGAGAAGCCTTTACTATTATTTACGATTTCTGCCGCTGCACTTACATCTTGCACTGGGAGTTGAGTTACTTTACCTGGTTCTAGCCAATTTACAAATACAAGCCCTATCATTAGAGAAACCAAAGAAGCCGTTAAAAACCATAGCATTGCTTTAGTGCCTACTCTGCCTATCATTTTTATATCGCTCATTTTAGCAATACCCACTACCAAAGTGGTGAATACAAGCGGAGCAATAATCATCTGAACAAGTCTGATAAAAATAGTTCCTAGCAGCTTTATATTTTTAGAAAAGACCTCTGCACTATCAGGATATTTTAGGTGAACTAAACCGCCCAAGCCAATCCCTATAATAAGCCCTAGTAATATTGCTATAAAGAGTTTATTTTGTCCTTTCATTTGTAATACATTTATAGGTTGAAATGCAAATATAAACTTTTTTGAAGACTTAAATAAAAACCCTCTCTTGTAGAGTTACAAGAGAGGGTTATCTTTAAATTTTATCTAAATTAAGCTTTAAGGTATCTTGTGTAAGCATAACCTTCTTCACCATCTTTAGTTTTTACTTTCCACCAATCGTTGGAAGTCATCTCTACTAAAGTTACAGCTTCTCCTTTTGCAGCTTTACCTACAACTTCAGCTTCCGTAGAAGGTTCTTTACGAAGGTTAAGATTAGAGCTTTCTGTGATTACAGTAAGGCTAGCCCCTACCTCTAGACCTTTTACCTGAACATCAATATTGATATCTGATGCTGTGAAACTTGGGTCAATAGCGCCAAGAGCATTCCATACTAAATCTTTAGTTGCTGTAGATTGTGTACTACCACTAATGTATAGAATTCCGTCTTGCTCTTTTACAGATAAGTTTTGTACTCCTGCGTTTTGTGCAGCAGCTACTACACTTGAATATTTATCGGTTAATGACATAGTGTTTTAATTATTTTACGGTAAGTTGGTTATTGTATTTTCCTATTTTAAGAGCATCTACAGACTCTTTTATCTTTCTAGCATCTGAAGAAGATACATTTCCTGTTAGTGTAAGCTCACCATTTACATCTTCTACTTTTACGCTAGGAAAATCTTTAGTAGCATCTTTTACTTTTTGTAAAACTACTGCATCTACTTGATTTACTGCTACTGCAGGCTCTGGCGTTGCTATGGTGGTCATATCGTGAACATCTTTAATGCCAGGTATCGCTTTTAAAGACGCTATCATTTGGTCTTTTTCTGCTTGACTAGCAAATACACCACTTAAATGAGCTTGCCCATCTTTCACCTCAACTGAAGCCTGAGGGTTTGCTTTAACTACTTCTGTAGCTTTGGTAGAAAGTTCTGCGTCGTTAGGCTTTTTCTTGCACGAAACTGCCGTAAAAGACACTAAAATAGCTAATGCTGCTGTTTGAAAAATTTTTTTCATAAATTTTTAATGATTTTTAAAGTTTGTAAATTATAACAAATTTATACTTAGTTTTGCAAGTGTTATGCCAAAACGAAGATATAACTCCAAAGTTAGAAAAAAAAATAACATAAGCAAGAGAAACAAAAAAAAGATTTACAGGTGGATATTACTACTTGTAATGTCTATAGCCCTTATTGGTACAGGTATTTATATCAAAAATAAAGTCTTTTTCTATTATGCTATGTATTTTAAAAAGCATCAACATAAAAAACTAGAGAATTCCATTACAGAAACTAAACGAATAAACACCATCATTACTGAGTATCAGGATAAGGTATTTGGTATGGATATATCTCATTATCAAAGAAAAGAAGATATAGAATGGGATAACCTAAGTATTGCAAATGATGCTATAAATATTGATTTTATTGTGTTAAGAGCTACCATGGGAAATGGTTCTAAGGACAAACATTTTGAATACTTTTGGACTCAAGCAAAAAAATATAATTATACAAGAGGAGCTTATCATTTTTATCGCCCAGATGAGGATCCTGTTTTACAAGCTAATAATTTTTTAGACCAAGTGAAGCTAGAGAAAGGAGATCTTCGCCCAGTGCTAGATATAGAAAAAATACCTAGAAGAAAATCTGTAAAACAGTATAAAGAAGATATAAAGACTTGGCTTAAAATAGTAGAAGAAGCCTACGGAACTAAACCTATTATCTACACCTACTATCATTTTTATAAAGATTATTTAAGAGATGATTTTGAAGGTTATCCTCTATGGTTGGCTAATTACAATCATGTTCTAGTACCTTCAGAAGAGGATAATTGGTTGTTTTGGCAGTTTACAGAAAAAGGCATTGTAAAAGGCATCAATGTAAAAGTAGATCTCAATGTCTTCAATGGAAATTCTTGGGAGTTTGATAAAATGAAATTAGATTAGATTCAATCAAAAAAAGGAAGGTAACTCCATGGAGTTATCTTCCTTTTTAATGAAAAACTATATTAGATTAGTGCGTTTTATTATAAGCTAATTCTTACACCCACATTTACAAATCTTGGCATACCTGGTCTGTATCCTGAAGGGTTAAGTGAGGATAAATAGGTTTGGTTAAGTAGATTTTGAGCGTTAGCATAAACAGTTGCATTTCTGTTTACCTTGTAAGAAATAGAGGCGTCTAGTATGTTCATAGATGGAACTAGATTAGCCTCTGGTATAGACCCTTGCCAAACCTTATTGCTAAAATCACCTCTGTATCTCCAAATAGCAGAAAATCTAAAGTTTTTGATGTTAGCTCCCGCTTCTATACTTAGTTGTTCTTTAGGAATAAATGGTAGAGCATCACCTTCTTTAATTGTTCCAAATACTTGAGATTGGAAATCTTTCTTAAAGGAAGAATCTACATAAGTATAATTTACAGAAACTGGGAAGTTAATTTCACTATCTTTTCCGCTGATGGTGTATCTTAACTGTGCTTCTACACCTTTTATCAATACTTCACCTGCATTGTATAAATCGCCTTGCCCTGTGTTGCCGCCCATAACATTGGTATCTGCACCTAGTAGGTTAGAATAATCGTTGATGTAGCCTATCAATTCAGCGTCTACAAAGTTGTTATTAAATCTTGTTCCTAGTTCGTAGTTCCAGCTTCTTTCTTCCTTTTGTCCTTGTTGAATTCCTGGAGGCGAAAACCCTTTGTGAACACTACCGAATACTTTTAAACCATCATTTATTTTATAAAGTAAGGATAGCCCTGGTATCCAAGACTCTACTTTGTTAATCGTAGTTTTTAAATCTTTACCCGTTCTATCTGCATCAGAACGTCCATAGTTTCTTTGTCTTAGAGTGATATTTTCATACCTTACCCCTGCAGTGGCAACAAGAGCTCCAAACTCTTGCTGATATTGAACATAAGATGCTGTAGCATTAGCATCTTCTATTCTATTGTCTTGAGAGCCTGCATTTCCTCGTTTTTTTAGTGCTAAACCTTGTGATGTAGAAAGATATTCATCATCTGCTTGGAAACGGTCTTGGCTATCATAGTGGTATCTTGCTCCAAAGCGAACCATTCCCGTTTTACCTAAATGATAATGTCCGTTGAACTGAAGCCCTTGTGAAATATAATCTCTATCGTTATGTCTTATATAAATAGTATTATCTGCATTATAAGCTCCTTTTAAAGCCAGCATTTCGTTAGAGTTATCAGCCATTTCTAAAGCATTAGAAAGCCCTACTTTGTTACCTCCAGCTTTAACATCATTCACTTTGTACCAATTTCTTTTAACTTCATTTCTATAAGCATCAAAATTTAAGTGAAGTTTTTTACTAGGTTCTATTTGATAAGATAATAAGTATTGTCGCTGATTGATTTCTATATTATCTAACTCTGATGATAAGTAACGCTGGTAAGCATTTTTATTGAAGTCCTCTTTAGAAATTCCCATATAGGTTTCGTTAGAGTTTTGTCTAGAAGCCTGAAGCTTAAACTGAAGTTTATTAGGGATAGCCGCATTAGAATTGTCATACAACAACTTTATCATACCATCATTAAGTGTGAACCCTGTGTTTTTACCATTCGGAAGTTCTTTAAAACCATCTGAGTTATTGGTAAAATATTCTACTAAATATCCGAATTTACCAATTTTATCTCCTACATGAGTATGCACTTTATAGGTGTTGAAATTACCGTAAGAAGCATTTAAAAAACCTGAAAACTTATTAGGTACTTGAGTCGAAAGCATGTTCATACTCCCTCCGATGGTATTGGGACCATACATAATTTGTCCACTACTTTTAAGAATTTCTACACCAGCCATTCTTCCCATGGTAGGGAAGTAGTAAGCCGCAGGAGCTACATAAGGAGCAGGTGCAGCTAAAACACCGTCTTCCATTAAATTGATAGACGAGCTCCTAAGCGAAGAAGCTCCTCTAATAATAATGTTAGGACGCAACCCAAAACCTTCCTCTTCTACTACATGTATCCCTGTTTTACCCATAAGTACACGGTTAGCATCAGAGTAGTTATATTTCTGTAATTCTTTAGTACCAATATAGATAAAAGAACTCGCTTTTTCGTTCTTATCTTTATTGGTAAAAATAGTTTGAGATTGAATAACAACCTCATCTATATTTCTAGATTTTATAGAATCAGTTTCCTGAGCGAATGAAGCTACTGAAACTAACATTATAAGAGGTAAAAGTTGTTTTTTCATTATACTTTATTTAGAATTGTTAAAAGTTTTGACAAAGGTATAATATCTGAGTAATTACGCAAAATTTATTTAGGATAATTCTAAATAAAGAAAGTTTGTTGTATTTAATTTATTGAAAATCAATGATTTTTCAACTAATGATTTTTATCATATCTTTATATAACAAGATGGGGCTATCTCTGTGAGATAGCCCGATTTTGTTATTTTTAAATAAAATTATTTTACTTCTTTGCAGTAGGTTGAGATAGTTTGTTTAAAGCATCTACTATCTGCATATCTATATTACCTATAGCTGCAGGGCTAGCCACTTTACCATCTTTATCTATTACCACAGCACTCGGTAATTTAAATCCATAAATACCAAATTTATCAGCAACTTCAGAGTTCATACCGTTTTTAGCATACAAACTTTCCACTTTTAATCCTTTAAACATAGCGGCTTCAGTCTTTTTGAATTGGTCTTCAGTATCATCTAGATTTATCATTACCAAATTAACCTTACCTCCATATTGAGTTGCAAGTTGCTTTACAGAAGGAGTAAGACTTTCGGATACATAAGGATTCCAAGAAGCATAAAATACTAAAACGCTTGGTTTACCCTCATATTTAGATAAACTCACTTTTTCTCCTTTATTATTAACTAAATCAACGCTAGGAGCTTTCTGCCCAACTTCAATACCTTGTATAGCGAGTTTAACTTTTTCTAACTCTTTTTTTATTTGGCTGTCTTTAATAGACTTATTAACCACTTCCATTACTTGCTTAATTCTTGGGTGTTGAGGTTGCAAATCGTATTGTGTTGCAACGAAAGCAATTAGGTGGTCTTTCGTGTACTGGTCAATATCTTTCTTACCTTCTAGATATTTAACAAAGGCTTCTGTAGTAGAGATTTCTTTGTTTTGAAGTGTATTCATAAAGTTGGTAAAACCTTCTTGATTCTTAATGAGTAAGTAGCTTCTATAAGTAGGCAAGGTTTTTATCCATTTCTTCTCATCTCCTTTTAGACTATCTTGATATTTCGTAAATTCAGCCGAAGGCTTGAAATTAGGATTACCAGTAGCTGCACCATGCATAGCAGCATATTGTTCGGTAATCATTAGAAGGGTTACTTTCATCTCGCTTGATTTCCACTCTACCACTTCGGAGTCTGGTTTTGTTTTAGACTTAACCTCTTCTATTTTTTTATCTACATCTGTTTGTATTTTTTTAACTGCTGCAATGAACTCTTTTTCAGACTTAGACATAAGTTGCATATCTATTTTGCTCATGTAGTCCTCTATATAAGATTGCATTTGAGTAAGGAATTCATTGTTTTTTTCGCCATCTCCTAAGATTTTCATTTTTCTAGGAAATTCTGTAGCATCAGCCGTAATTTTAATATTATCTCCTTTTTTAAGATAAATAAAATTCATCTGTCTTGCGTAGGTTATTAGATAGATGCCGTCTTCCTCTATTTTTGGCGTTGCGGAAAAATTGCCTTTAGCATCTACTCCTATATTCATAATAGGTAACGAGCTGGCACTAGATACATTGATGAGTTCTATCCTATCCAAAGGAGAAGCATTTTTAAGCGTTCCTGAAATTTGAACTTCATTTTTAGAACAAGATACCATTAGAATGGCAAAAAGTACTAACAAAAGATATTTTTTCATAGATAATAAATGATTATTTTTTACAATTACAAAGGTAGTTAATAAAACTCGGTAAAAAAATAGGTTTAGGGAATTAACTTTTTTTTATGTTTTAGGAAAAACATCATAAAGTTTCAACATCAATCGAATGCTTTTTAAAAGTTGTTTTTAGTGGGAGATTTTATTCATTCAATCCTTTTGTAATTATAACTTTTCTGATTAGTATTCCAATCTAAAAATCCAATAAATAATAATGCTCCGCTTCGTGACTCAAAGACATTTATCGTTAAATCATCTTTTTTGTTAATAAATACAGTCTTTTTTCGTCAATTGCTCCTGCTAGATAAGGAATTAACAAAGGTTTAACGTTCTGATTTTTCAAATAATAAATATTGTCTTGAACCGCATATTTATACTCTCGGTTGATGATTTGTCCGTCATTATTGAATAATGAAATTTGCAATTTCTTTCCTTTTATCTTAATTGAGAACTTGTTATATGATAACAATTCTGATTGGCTTAAAGTATCTTTAAGTAGTTTTCTATCAAGAAGTTGTAAAATATTCCTTTCAGAATTTTCATAAGTACCATCTAATGTTTTAGAAATTTCATTAACATTTTGAAATCTCATGTTTTTTGTTGAACCGCATGAAAATAGAACTAATAGTAATAGCTGTAGTATGAAATTTATTTTTTTCATGGATTTTTTTAAATTTATGTAGTCCACAAATTAAAGCCTATTTACTATTTCTATAAACCTCCTCATCTAGTAGCTTTTGGAAATAATCTTGCAAAAGCTGTCTTTGTTTTTGGGAGAGTTGTGCTTCTGGGTGTTGTGCTATATAGCCTTTTAGTGGCATTTCGTGGCGTTTTATAGTTTCTATGCTTCCTTCTAAAGCTCCTTTTTTTAGATACTCGTTATAAGTATTCCACACAGAGAAGTTAAGGTGCTTTCTTCCTTCGTTAATGTGGTGTTTTATGCTCCAAGATATAGGTGCAATGTAGGCGTAACTAGGGTATTTAGTTTCGTTGGAATGGCAGTCGTAACAAGCCTTTTTTAAAAGCACTTCTACCTCTTTAGGTGTATTTTCTACTTTTACAAAATTATCCTTTTCGTTTATTGGAGGGTTGGTGCGGTCTATTGGGATAAGTTGTATCAGTAACAGACCTAGTATTGCCCACAAAGCTATTTTAAATATTTTTCTCATTAGTTTTATTTATTGTTGTTTTCAGTTGTTGATACTTCTTGCATAGGAAGTTCCCAATCTTCTACCAAATCCCAGAGTTGTCTGGCTTCTATTTTCTTAGGAAAAACAAAGTAATCTTCGGCAGGAGTATTAGTCGCTAAATCGGCGGTATCCCAAATGCCGTTACCGTTATTATCTACTAAGATTCTTATATAATAAGTATCAGGTTTTAATTCTGTAAATTTATGTTCCGCTTCGGTAGTTTTTCTACTAGATAATACTTTGTTTTGCTGGTCTAGAAGCTCTATCCAAAAGGGAGCAGACGGCTTATTTTTAAGTCTTATTGTTACAGATCCATAGTTTTGGGGCGTGTCTGCTTCGAACTCAAAAACATAAGGTTTAGCATTAGACTTATAGAAAGAACTTACGCTTTCCTTCGGAATAAATAGGTGGTATTTTTTTTCTTTTTGAAAATCACTTTCAATAATGATGGTATTGGGTGAAGTTTCGGCTATTTTAGCTTTGAAAGGTTGCTGACTGACAGAATCCACCTTTAGTTCCCATTGTTGGGTATTGAGTTCTTTTAATTCCATATTAGCCGTAATCCTAAACGGACGATTGGGCGGCAGCAGAGAACCTTCATTATTTTTAAGAGTAAATTCCTCCTTAGGATTAGTACGATAGAATATCTGAACGGTATCTTTTTTACCCTTGGTATCGTAACTGAATTTGAGGTTAGTCCCTTGGTTAGAGCTTAAATTTTCCTTTTGGGCATCAAACCAAACCCTCACAGAATCCGAAAATTTCTGATGAGAAACTTTATAATCTTGTACTAGACCTGTAATTTCCTTCACTTCTACTTTTTCGGGTTTCCCTTCAAAAAGGAGCAGGAGACCTCCATCTATGGCTTTTATTTCTTTATATTTTACCTCTTTTTTAGGTGGATAAAGCGTGAGTTTAAGCCCAGAAATACCTTTAGCAATATTAAGTTCATCTTTAATAAAACCTAGATTTTCTTTGCCTTTATCATATACAGAGTTCATATTCTCATCATCAAAGGCGATGACTTTATACTTGCCTTGAGCTAGATATTCTAACTCAAAATAGCCGTCCTTATCAGCTTTGGTAATGTAGTAAGGTTTTTCTCTAAAATTGATGCTATCCGAAGCCTTATAAAGACCCACTACTATATTAGATTTAGATTGAGCTTCACTATTAGTTGTGGATAGAGCGTTTTGTGCCGTTCCTGCAAGGTAGAGACTATCTAATTTTTCCCCAGTAGAAAAAGCAAAATTAAAATATGGCAAAATATTACCTTCGTTGTTATCTACAATGGCATTACCAAAATTAAAACTGTAAGTGGTATTGGCTTGTAGAGTATCTCCCCACTGTATCAATACATATTTGTTGGCAAGATTAGAGGGGATAATCTTCTTTATATTTTTAATAGGTGGCGAAATAATGAGTTGCTTCTGAATATCTTTTAAATTAACATATTCATCAAAATCTAGTCTTAACTCTCTTATAAGTACAGGCACTTTGGTTCTAGAACTATCTATATTAGCTCCTAAAAAACGAGGAGCTAAAGTGTCCTTATTGCCGCCTACAGGAGCACCTACTCTGGCACAAGAGTGTACTATAAAACTAAGGATAAGCAGAAAAAAAACTTTTTTCATTTTCTTTTATTTAGGCAAAAGTAAGGTTTTTAAACAAGATGAATGCTTAAAATATCTCTTTGTGAAAGTCTTCTATTTTAGAAACTTCCACAATTTTTATATTGTGTTTTTTCTTTGGTATTTTATTTTGTTTAGAAACAAATATCTTATGATAGCCTAATTTCTCGGCTTCGGAGATGCGTTTTTCTATTTGTGGCACAGGACGAATTTCTCCACTAAGACCAATTTCCCCAGCAAAACAATAATGCTCCGACACTGCAATATCCTCGTTGGAAGATAAGATAGCGGCAACTACAGCCAAATCGAGAGCGGGGTCGTCTGTTTTAATACCTCCAGTAATATTTAAAAATACATCTTTAGCCCCGAGCTGAAAGCCAGAACGCTTCTCCAAAACTGCCAAAAGCATATTGAGCCTTTTAGCATCAAAACCTGTAGAACTTCTCTGTGGTGTACCATACACCGCTGTACTTACGAGGGCTTGTATTTCTAGTAACATAGGGCGGTTACCTTCTAGCGTTACTGCCACCGCATTACCTGAAAACTCTTCGGATTTTTTAGTAATAAGTACTTCCGAAGGATTTTTAATTTCTTTCAATCCCGCCGAAATCATCTCATAAATACCAATCTCCGCCGTAGAACCAAAACGATTTTTATTTGCTCTTAAAAGTCTAAACAAATGGTTTCTATCACCATCAAAATTAAGAACTACATCTACCATATGCTCCAATACTTTTGGTCCCGCTATTTGTCCATCCTTAGTAATGTGTCCCACTAAAAAAATAGGCGTGTTAGTCGCTTTTGCAAATTTTATAACTTCCGAAGCACATTCTCTAATCTGAGACACTGTGCCTGGGGAACTCTCCATCACCTGCGAATGTAGAGTTTGTATGGAGTCCACAATCATAAAATCGGGCTGAAGTTTTTTGGCTTCGTGTAAGATTTTCTCTATTGAAGTTTCGGTGTATAAAAAACAATTCGGATTTTGGATTTCCGTTAATCTATCTGCTCTCATTTTGATTTGCGAAGCACTTTCTTCCCCCGAAACATAGAGGATTTTTTTCTTCATTTTAAGGGCTAATTGTAACAGTAATGTAGATTTCCCTATACCTGGTTCGCCTCCGATAAGAGTTACCGAACCTAAAACAATACCACCACCCAAAACTCTGTTAAGTTCTTCGCTTGGAGTTTTAATGCGTTGTTCAGCTTGTGTTTCTACTTCTATGATGTTGATGAGGTGTTGTCTTCCAAAATCTCCAGCATAATTTTTAGAGGTTGTTTTTTCTGCAATTTCTTCCACTAAGGTATTCCATTGTCCACAATTTTGGCATTGCCCGTGCCATTTGGAATGTTGTGAACCACAATTCTGACAATAATATACTGTTTTTAATTTAGCCACTTCTGAATGTCTATTAAAAATGAAACCGCAATTTACAAAATAAATTTTCTTAAATTAGCACAGCGTAGAATATAAATCTAAAGTCAATAAAAAATGGAAGCTTTTGTAAATTCAGAAATTAAAAATCATATTGCACATATTACTTTTGGAACGCCTAAAAGTAACTCTTTACCAGGACATATTTTAGAACAACTAGCACAAACGATTTTATCCGAAGGAGCGAAAGAAGAAGTAAAAGCGATATTACTTAAATCTCACGGAGAAAAAGCATTTTGTGCAGGTGCGAGCTTTGATGAACTATTAGAGATTGATAATTTAGAAGCCTCCAAAAGATTTTTTGGAGGATTTGCTAAAGTGTTAAATGCAATGAGAAATTGCGGTAAAATAATAGTTGTAAGAGTGCAGGGCAAAGTTACAGGTGGTGGCGTTGGTATCGCTTGTGCGGCAGACTATTGTTTCGCTACAAAAGAGGCAGCTTTAGCACTTACAGAAATCAATTTAGGTATTGGTCCATTTGTTATTGGTCCATTTGTGGAGCGAAAGATAGGAAAATCACAATTTTCTGCAATGTCTCTAGATACAGAGTTTAGAAGTGCCGAATGGGCGGAAAGAAATCACATCTACCATCACATTTCGGAAAGTATAACTTCTATGGACGAAAAATTAGACGCATTTTTAAAACTGTTATCAGAAAGGAGTACTGATGCGTTGGCTCTCATTAAAAAAGTATCTTGGGAAGGAACAGAGCATTTTGATAGCATTATGCCCGACCGAATTCTAATGAGTGCAAGTCTGATATTAGAAACCACCGCAAAAGAAAACATACAAAAGATTAAAGCACAATTAGCTAAAAAATAACAATCAAAACTCATTTGAAGATAAAATAAATCGCCCCAAATTTTGAAATTTGGGGCGATGTTTATTAAATAAAATTTTACTTCTTGATAAACTTCTTAGTAACCTTACCGTTTTTAGTCATCATATTTAATATATACACACCTGGTGTCAAGCCTGATATATCAATAGATTGTGAAAAATTACTCTTTATGGTCTGGATTAACCTTCCAGACATATCATACATATACACAGAAGAAGTAATTAAATGAGGATTAACAAAAGTAATACTAGAAGTTACCACAGCATCTTGCAGTGTTACCTCATTAGTTTGAGTGCTTAGCACAAGATTAGTATATCCAGAGATTATAATACTATAATCCTGCGATTGAGCTTCGGTTCCCGAATTATTAAGTATTTTACCTTTATGAGAAACTTCTACTCTATATGCTCCCGAAGCTGGTACATCTATTAAAACTTGCTCCACATTATCTACTGTATTATCTCCTTTAGTAGCTGCAGCCATTGGACTATTGATATTTAATTTCCAAGGATAATACACTTCCCCTGTTTTTTCATTTATGATTCTTAAATCCAAATCATTTACTAATTTAGAAACTCTATTATTATGGGCATCTCCGTAAGTTTCAGGGATTTTTTTATACGAAGGATCTACCCAGCTTATAGTCGCCTTAAGTGATTGCTTGCCGTCAGTACTCAATGTAACAACATCCTTATCTCCATTTTGCAATTTTTTAGTTTCAAAAATAATTTCGTCGTTACTTTTCTTTACAAGAAGTTCTGCACCTTTTTGTGCATTAGCAAATCCCCAACCAAACCAAGCATCTGGACCTACATTTCCTGCTTCGTCCGCCGAATGTACCAAAAGTGTTTTCGCCGATGCTGCATCTAAGCTATTACCACTAAACAAATCCTTATATATCTGTATCCATAAGCCTATAATCCCTGTAACTTGAGGAGCCGAGTAAGAAGTCCCACTTCCGTAAGCCCATCCATTACTACCAGTACTAGATGACGAGGCAAAAAAAATATCACTTCCTACGCCTGCAATATCTGGCTTTATAGCTCCATCATCTCTAGGTCCTGCACTACTATAATCAGCCTTTACAACATCTGTAGATTGTTTATATCTTTTATCATTTGAAGTTATTTTTTCTGTAGCTCCCACCACTATGATATTCTTTGCCAAAGAGCCTGGACCTATACAATCATATCCCTCAGAGCAATTATTACTAGGCAAAGTATCCGTCTGTGTAAACTGAACATAATTTCCATTATCATCCTCATAATAAGCCTTCAAATCATTTCCAGCAGGACCATCACCAAAAGAATTTCCTGCAGACTTAACCAAAATCATCGTAGGATTTTCATAAACTATATCATCATACTTTTGGTCATTACTTAAGTAAGTCCCGTTCAAGTCATAAGAAACTTTATTTGTTGTATCATAAGCCCCTCCCCAATAGAAACCTTCTCCCATATCCCCAGATTCTTCATAATTCCAACCTGGATTTATACCATACGAATGATTAGAAAGATACGCCTTGGATAGTAATATTTTCTGATAAACGCTTTTATTAGTACTCTCACCCTCTAAAGTAGAAGTCGTAAAACTATAACTGTCAAAAGTAGCTTTAGGCATAATCCCTTTAGTATTGCCAGAAATAGTCCCATCACCTATAGTATGTCCTATACCTCCCATCATACTAGTGACTGCTGTTGCGTGTGCACTATAATCTGAAGAAATTTGTTCTTTATTAGTTATTCTAGTGCTTGTAGCACCTCCAAAATCATCATGCTTTTCATAGACTTTTCCTCCGTCAAACACAGATACCCTTATATTTTCCCCATTATAACTTTTTGTAAGTCCTGAAACTTTACCATCTTGAATAAAATCAGTATTAGAATTCTGAACTTGATCTAAATCTTTAATATTCAAAAAATAAGGTTTACCAGCAAAAAAGAAATCAATTTTTTTCCTTTTACTAAATAGCTTACTTTCTAAATTTTTTACTGCTACTGTAGAAAAATTTTTATCTAAAGTTTTATTAGAAAGCAATTTACTTTTATAAAAATCAAATTTTGAAAACAGGTCATTTTTATCCTGTTCTAATTTTTTCTCAAGAGATGTGTTTTGGTTTTGAGCAGCAATAACTCCACTAAAACCTACATAAATTATAAATATAATTTTTTTCATTTCATTTTTTTTCACTCACAAAGGTAGTTATTTATTATTAAGTTTCTAATCTTAACTTTAAATAAATTATAAACTTCTATATCTTAACACTCCCCCAACAAAAAAAGCCTCTAGCAGTATTGCTAGAGGCTTTTCAAAAATAAAAACTGGCGGCGACCTACTCTCCCACTTTCGTAGTACCATCGGCGCTGGTGGGCTTAACTTCTGTGTTC
>JAFELW010000004.1:0-242045 GCA_037861325.1 Riemerella anatipestifer | reverse complement strand
TGTTGTGATAGGTAATGTTGCGTGAGGGCGAAGGGCATTGTTGGAGCTCATCTTACAAAGGTGTAAGGGATAGGTGTGGGCTTTGTAAGATAGCGACTGCCCGTAGACCGACCCTAGCAGTGATTTTAGCCTTGGAAAGGGACACGCCAAAAAAAACTCACTCCACATTAATAATGGAGCGAGTTGTAATTGTTAGCTGATTATGTGATATTACTGAAATTTAATGCTCATTCCAAACATAAAGTTAGTGCCTGCTTGTGGGAAAAAGTAAGCGTCTGGCGCCCAAACATAACCATTGTTAGCGTATTTCCTATTAAATAAGTTATTTATGAGTAAGCTAAAATCTATATTGGTTCTGTTGAGTTTTAAGTTATATTTGGCATTTACATCAGCTAAGAAATAATCAGATAAACTATAATTTTTGTTTTGTGTATTATCTAGGTATTGTCTCCCTATATATTGCTGAGTAAGTCCTATTAAAAACTGTGGACTAAGTTGGTAATTTAAACCGATATTTCCCATAATATTAGGAGAGAATGAAATATCTGTGTCTTTTAAAACTACTTTTTCTCCTTTTTCGTTTTGTGAGTCTAGTTTTTTAATTTTATTTCTACTGATGGTTGCATTAGCGGTTAAGTGAAGTTGTTCTGTAATTCGAGTAGAAGTACCTATTTCTAGACCTAAACGATAGCTATCTTTTACATTTTGTGGAATAAATGCTCCCACATCATTGATGAGCCCTGAAAGTACCAATTGGTTTTTATAAAGCATATAATAGGCATTGGTAGTTAGAGAAAAAGCTCCCCATTGTTTTTCTATACCAAATTCCCAGTCATTGAGGCGTTCTGATACGGTTTGAGGATTATTTACAAGTGCAGCTCTGTTTGGCTCTCTATTGGCAACGGCATAGGAAAGAAATACTTTTCCTTTTGGAATACGATAGTTGATTCCCATTTTTGGATTGAAGAATAACCAGTTTTTATTAAAGTTTAATCCTTCTTCTTCCCCTGTGAGGATTTTGGTATCATACTCAATATTTCTTAGTTGTAAATCTCCAAATAATTCAAGTTCATTGAGTTTTAAAATAGCTTTAGCAAATCCTGAAACTTCGTTTTTCAAGGAACGATTGCGGTAATATTCGTGTTCGTGTATATTAGTAAATTGTACGCCTGTTACATTGCCAAAGTGCCAACCGTAGTATTGATTTCCTACCACCCCGAAGTTTAAGTCTAGGTTATCTAATGAACCGTAAAGATTAGATACAATACCATAAAAATCGTTATCTAGCCATTTTTTTCTGATGAAATCGGTTCGGCTGATTTCATTGCCGTTGATGGAAATGTTAGGAAGGTTATACCTAGAGAATTTATTGTCTTGTCTATAATTTTCGTAATAGCCTGCTCCTTTAGTGTAGTGTAGTGTGGTTTCTAAATTCCAATTAGAATTTAGCTTCTGTTGCCAAAGTAATTGATAGTGGTTTTGCTGATAGTTGTCGGTTTCATTGTCATAGTATCCAACTATTTGACTCCAATCTTTACTATATATAGCTCCAGATGGGTTATACCTTCGGTTTTCTTGCATTGTCTTCGCATTGATGCCGTTCCATGCATGATAAGTTTGTTCTTTTCCACCAAACATCTTAAGCCTTAATCTAGTTTTTCCTTCTTCAAAAAGAGCTGTGAAATTATAAGAGCTTAAATCTGAAAATGCTCGGTCTATGTAACCGTCCGAATGTATCGTGGTGTATCTCCCCATAACGGAAAGCCTATTATTCCAAAATTTACCAGAGCCTATTTCCGCTGAATATTTGTAGGTGTTAAATGAACCATAACTGTTATCTGAACGAAGATAAAAATGCTCTTCTGGCTCTCTTGAAATGATATTAACACTAGCTCCGAATGCCGCCGCACCGTTCGAAGAAGTACCAACCCCTCTTTGTATCACAATTTGTGAGGCTGAGCTGGTAAGGTCTGGAACATTAACGAAAAAAGTTCCTTGAGATTCAGAATCGTTGTATGGGACACCGTTCATCATCACATTTACAGAAGTGCCTACCGTACCTCTAATTCTAAAACCTGTATAGCCTATGCCATTACCTGCATCGGAGGTAGAAACTACGGACATTTGATTCTTTAATAAAATAGGTAAATCTTGCCCTAAGTTTTTAGCACCTAGTTCTTTTTCTACAATGATGATGTCTTTGGAAATAGGAAGCCTTTTGGTAAAAGTTACTTCTGCCACTTCTGTGGTCTTTGTAGAGTCTTTTGGGGTTTGTTGTGCCCCAACTACGGAACTTGCGAAAAGTCCATAAAAAACAAATCCTTTCATTCTTAATTAAATTTTTTAGGTTAAAATTTAGTTGGAATAAAAGGGGTTATATAATTATACAGTACTCCCAAATCGTGGGAGAAATTTCCCTAAACAGCATTACCTGTTCTAGGTTCATTGGGTATAATCTCAGCCTATTACAGCACCCCTTTATTTTCGGTTGCGAATATAAGCAAAAAAATATAAACTATTGGATACATAATAAAAATCCTCTTAGTGGTATGCTAAGAGGATGATTGTATGTGGTTTATAGTTCTTTTCTTAATCTTGCTACAGGGATATTTAGCTGGTCTCTGTATTTAGCTATGGTTCTTCTAGCAATGTTGTAGCCTTTGTCTTTAAGAATTTTAACTAAAGCATCATCAGTATAAGGTTTTCTTTTGTTCTCGTTATCTACCACTTCTTGTAAGAAAGTTTTAATTTCTTTGGTAGAAACTTCCTCGCCATCTTCGTTGGTTAAGCTGTCAGAGAACAAATCTTTAAGTAATACAATGCCGTTTGGCGTATCTGCATATTTACTCTTGACTACTCTAGAAATGGTAGAAATGTCAAATCCTGTAATGTCTGCAACATCTTTTAAAATCATTGGTTTTAAGGATTTGTCATCACCCGTTAAGAAATACTCGTGTTGTAGTTTTACAATAGCAGAAATGGTTTGCATTAAAGTATTTTGTCTTTGGTTGATGGCATCTATGTACCACTTAGCTGCATCTAGTTTTTGTTTGATGAATAGTGCCGCTTGCTTGTGGTCTTTAGACTCTTTATCGTGAGAATAAGTGTCTAAAATATCACGATACTCACTAGAAACCCTTAGTTGTGGTGCATTTTTGCTATTGAGCAGAGGCGTTACCTTATTATCTTTAATCTGAATAGTGAAATCAGGGATAATCTCTTGGTTGATGGTAATGGTTTGTGTATCAAAGTTACCACCCAAACGAGGTGAAAGATTACTTATTTCGTCTAAAGCCTCTTTTAACTCTTCCTCTGAGCAGTCTAGCCTTTGCATTATTTTTTTGTAATGCTTATTCGTAAGTGCTTCAAACTGAGTTTTAAGAATTTCCTCTGCGAGTTCTGTGTTTTTGTTAGGTGCGGTTTGCAGTTTAGAACGGATTTGTAATAGCAAGCATTCCTGTAAATCTCTAGCACCTACACCTGGAGGGTCAAGTTTTTGTACTCTGTTAAGGAGAATTTCTTCCACTCTTTCTTCCGTGGTATAGATTCCTTGAGAGAAGGCTAAGTCATCTACAATAGCTTTAAGCTCTCTACGAATATACCCATCATTATCTAAGTTCCCAATAAGGTATTCAGCGATTACCAACTCTTCTCCAGAGATATGTCTTAGCCTGATTTGTTCTATCAGATAGTCATAGATGGTTTGTCCTTCGGTGAGTACACTTTGTTGGTCAAACTCTTCATCATCAGGAGAGTAGTTGCTAGACGCTGTTTTGTAAGACGGTTCATCGTCAAACAAGTATTCATTTACATCAAAATCTGTTTCTATGCTGTCAGAATCCTCATCGTTTAGTTTGTCTAATTCTGAAAATTCCTCACCATAATCGGCTTCTTCTTCTACCTTTTCCAAGGCAGGGTTTTCCTCTAGCTCTCTTTCTAATTCTTCTTCAAAATCAAGAGTGTGCAGCTGTATGAGTTTCATCAGCTGTATTTGTTGAGGCGCGAGTTTCTGCCCTAGTTTGAGTTGTAAATTTTGCTTTAGCATGATTAAAATTCAGCGTTTTTAGGTGTTCTAGGGAATGGGATTACATCACGAATGTTCGTCATTCCAGTTACAAATAGCACCAATCTTTCTAGTCCTAAACCAAACCCAGCGTGAGGTACAGAACCGAATTTTCTAGTATCTAGATACCACCATAATTCGTGTTCATCTACATTCATATCTGCCATTTTTTGCTTTAGAACCTCTAGACGCTCTTCTCTCTGTGAACCCCCAATGATTTCTCCAATACCAGGGAAAAGCACGTCCATTGCCGCCACTGTTTTTTGGTCTTCGTTAAGACGCATATAAAAGGCTTTGATTTCCTTAGGATAATCAAATAAGACCACAGGACATTCAAAATGTTTCTCTACGAGATAACGCTCGTGCTCCGACTGGAGGTCTGCTCCCCATTTTTCCACAGGGAACTGGAACTTCCCTTTCTTATTTTCTTTAGAATTGAGTAGTATTTCTATCGCTTCTGTATAGCTTACACGCTTAAAGCGTTTTTTTACTACATTTTCTAGCTTTTCTATCAAACCTTCTTTTGCTCTATCCTTTTCAGGTTTTTGTTTTTGTTCTTCAGCAAAGCGTTTGTTTAGTAACTCCAAATCATCTTTACAATGGTCTAGCACATACTGGATAACATACTTTAAGAAAGATTCTGCTAAATCTATATTGTCCTCTAAATTATTGAAAGCCACTTCAGGCTCTACCATCCAGAATTCGGCTAAGTGTCTTGTGGTGTTAGAGTTTTCTGCACGGAATGTAGGTCCAAAAGTATAGACTCTCCCAAGCCCCATTGCTGCGGTCTCGGCTTCTAGCTGTCCAGATACGGTAAGATTCGTTTTCTTACCAAAGAAATCTTGTGTATAATCTACCTCTCCGTCTTCGTTTTTAGGAACCTTATTAAGGTCAAAGTTGCTCACACCGAACATTTCTCCAGCACCTTCGGCATCAGCTCCTGTAATGATAGGCGTATTGATGTAGAAAAACTGGTTTTGGTTAAAGAACTGGTGAATGGCAAAACTCACGGCACTTCTCACGCGGAACACCGCACCAAAAAGATTAGTTCTGAAACGAAGGTGTGCCTGTTCTCTTAGTTTTTCTAGAGTGTGTCTTTTAGGCTGAAGTATGGTAGATTGTAACTCTTCGGATAGGTTTTCTCCTAATAATTCTATTTTTTTAGCAATAATCTCTACCGACTGCCCAGCCCCTTGGCTTTCTACCACTTCGCCTGTTACTTTAAGCGATGAAGCGGTGTGGATATTTTTAATAATCTCATCATCAAACTTCTCAAAATCTACTACGATTTGGAGGTTGTTAAGCGTAGAGCCGTCATTAAGTGCAATAAACCTGTTTGAACGGAATGCTCTTACCCAACCTTCTATGGTGATGTCGTGATGAAGAATAGTTTTATAGTTTGATAAAATATCTTTTATAGTTTGTTTTTCCATTGTATAATATGCTGTTTAGGTGCAAAGATAAAAAAAAGGTTTCATTCTAGGAGAGTTTAGAATTTACAAATCTCCATTTAGAAAATTAGGGTAATGCTTTCATAATAAAAAGCCTTCCCTTATCTTGTGGGGAAGGCTTTGATATCGTTTCTCAACGGAGTTTATTACAACTCTACTTTAAATCTTTCAAATGCCGCTTTATCTAGCATTTCTCTATCATCAGGGTGAGCTATTTCTATAAGAGCTTTGGCTCTTTCTCTAAGGCTCTTTCCGTAAAGGTACGCTGTACCGTATTCTGTAATCACATAGTGGATATGCCCTCTTGTAGTTACCACACCAGCCCCTGGTTTTAGTAGAGGAACAATTCTCGGAACCCCTTTTTTAGTACGAGAAGAAATGGCAATGATAGGCTTACCACCTTCACTTAGAGCGGCTCCTCTCATAAAGTCCATCTGTCCACCAATACCACTGAACTGGTAAGTCCCGATAGAGTCGGCACAAACTTGTCCTGTTAAATCAACCTCTATGGCAGAGTTAATCGCCGTCATTTTTTGGTTCTTCATAATTTCAATAGGGTGGTTTACCTTTAATACATCTAAGAACGCAATAGACGGGTTGTCATTGATGAAGTCATACAATCTTTTAGTACCGAAACAGAAACTTGTAATGGTGCGGTTTTCGTGAGCCCCTTTGTATTTGTTATTGATGACATCATTCTTAATTAAATCTATCACCCCATCACTCAACATTTCTGTATGTATCCCTAAATCTTTATGGTTGGTAAGGCACTGTAATACTGCATCTGGTATAGTACCTATCCCCATTTGTAGGGTAGATCTGTCGTCTATAAGCTCGGCAACATTCTTTCCTATTTGGCGTTCTACATCGGTTACTTTAGAGCCATAGTCTATGGTTAAAAGCTCCTCTTCGTGCCAAATCATTTTGTCTATTCTTTGTACATGTATCATACCATCTCCGTGGGTTCTTGGCATTTTAGGGTTTACCACTGCAATAATGCTTTTCGCACTATCTACAGCACTTCTAGCCACATCTATAGAAGTCCCTAAAGTACAGTAGCCATGCGCATCAGGAGGCGATACAGTAACGATAGCCACATCTAGCGGAAGCACCTTATTTTTGAACAACAACGGAATTTCACTCAAGAACACAGGAACGAAATCTCCTCTTCCGCAATTTACCGCTTCTCTTACTGGTGTAGATACGAATAAAGACTTAATGTAGAAGCTGTCTTTGTACTGTGGCTTTGCAATCTCCATATTCCCTTGTTGGGTGATGGAAACCACCTCTACATTTCTAAGCCTATCGGCTTGTCTTGCCATTTCATCTATAAGAACATTAGGTGTACAGGCACTACCGTGCAAAAATACACGGTCGCCACTTTTAACGATAGATATTGCCTCTTCGGCTGATACATAATGATGCATTGTATATTATATTTTTAGTTTAAACTTTAGTTATTTTCATCTTCTAGCCAACTGGTTTTGTAGCTGGTGTCTTCTACTTTAATGGCTTCCTCTGTAATCTTAAGCGGACGGAACGGGTCTACCATTACAGCATACTCTTCGGTGGATTTTTTACCGATGCTTCGCTCCATAGCTCCAGGGTGAGGTCCATGCACAATACCACCTGGGTGTAGGGTAAAATCCATTAAATCAATATGGTTTCTACTCATAAAATCGCCTTCGGTGTAGAAGAGTACCTCATCGCTATCAATGTTAGAGTGGTTGTAAGGAGCAGGTATGGCGTCTGGATGATAGTCATAAAGCCTTGCTACAAAAGAGCAAACTACAAAGTTATGCCCTTCAAAATTCTGGTGTACTGGTGGTGGCTGGTGGATACGCCCTGTGATAGGTTCAAAGTTTTTGATATTGAACTTATACGGATAAAAATAGCCGTCCCAACCTACGACATCAAATGGGTGTGTGGCATAGATAAAATCGGTAATGTGATTTTCTTTCTTTACTTTAATAAGGAAGTCTCCCTTTTCATCTATAGGCGATACAAAAGTAGGAGCTATGATGTCTCTCTCGCAGAACGGCGAATGCTCCAGCAACTGCCCAAACTCATTGCGGTAGCGTTTAGGCGTATAGATAGGGGAGTGGCTTTCTAAAAAGAAGAGTACCGTGTCTTCTGTTTCAAAAGAGATTTGGTAAATCGTCCCTCTAGGGATAATAAGGTAGTCGCCTACGGAAAACTCTAAATTCCCTACAAAGGTTTTAAGCACACCTTTACCTTGATGCACAAATAACAGCTCATCGCACTCTGCATTTTTGTAGAAATAGTCCATAGACTGCTGGGGCTTGGCAAGTCCCATTTTAAGGTCGTTATTAAGGAGTAACACCTTTCTACTGTCTAGGAAATCTTTTTCGGGAGTTACATTCATACCCTTAAACATTCTAGGGGCAATGTTTTTCTCTACCGCTATTTTGGGTGTTACATCTTTAGGGGTTCCTATAGATTTAATTTGAGTGGGTCTGTGGATATGGTATAATAAAGAAGCAATCCCATGAAACCCTTCTGTACCAAAAAGCTGTTCGTAATAGAACTGCCCTTCCTTAGATTTAAAAACGGTGTGTCTTTTTTGTGGAATGTCTCCTAGCTTGATGTATCTCATTTCTACTATTTTCAGAATTTACTCCAAAAATACGCAAAAATACCTAGATGTCATAAATGAATTTTAGCAATAATTATAATAGCCACAAAACTTAAATCTAATGTTTAAGTTTTGTGGCTATTTAGTAGTATATTTGAATAAAAGAAATTATTTTCCAAAAGCACCGTAGTAAGCCGCTCCTGTAAGAATGGCATTCTCATTCTTTAGAAGATAGATAGGGGTACTCTTTAAGATGTTTTCCATTTTGTCGCTAATCACAAAAGTTTGGTAGAAACTTGGCATTTTGAGTAGTGCCTCTATCTTTACTGCAAGGCTTCCTGCTAAAATAAGCCCTCCTGTTGCCTTTAGTTTTAGAACTAGGTTACTGGCTTCTCTAGCAATGAAATCAACATAAGCCTCCACGGTTAAAGCACAAGCTCTGTTTTCGCCGTTGAGTGCCGCATCAATGATGACCTCGTGGCGTTCTCCTTTTTCTAGTTTTTGTGTAAGCCATTCTGGTTCTTCTTGGCGTCTCATATCTCTTACAAAACGATACACATTAAATAATCCCTCATGAGATAACACCGACTCCCAACTTACGATGCCGTGTATCGCTTTTAAAAAACGGTAAAGTTCTAGCTCGTCTTCTGCTCTAGGAGAAAATTCGGAGTGTCCACCTTCGGTTGCGAAAGGGCGTAAACATTCTCCGTCCCAAAACATACCTGCTTCGCCTAAACCTCTCCCTGGAGCTAAAATAGCTACATTGCCTTTAGTCGTGCTGCTGTTTTTGTGCAGAGTGCAGAAGTCTTTATCTTCCGTGCCTTTAAGCCCATAAGCCATTGCTTCTAAGTCGTTGATAAGGGTAATGTGTTCTACCTCGGTTCTGCTTCTAATGAGTTCTACATCTAAATCAAAAGGAAGGTTTTCGGTAGTGCATTTGCCATTTAAAACAGGTCCTGGAACTGCTATGGAAATTCTAGAGGGCTTATTTAAACTATGCTCTTCTAAGAAAAGGTTGAGAATATCACTAAAAAGCCCAAAATCTTGGGTGTTGTATTCTTTTTTTGCTTTTAATTCTAATTTTCCGTTCTCAGAAACATAGTAGCCTAGGGTAGTGCTTTTCTGTTTTACATCAGCAGCAACGAGGCTTATGTTTTGGTTTTCAGTTGATTTTTCTCCAGGTAAATGGAGCGGAAATTTATTTTGAAAAGGCATATCAAATATTTTTAAGTGAGGTTTCAAATATAACAGAATATTTTGTTTTATGAAAATAAAAGTAAGAGAGCTAATTTTCAGTATTGTAAGTTGAGTTAATAGTACTGTTTTATATGATTTTTGTGTAAATTTGCCACCAATTGTAATTTAGATAGTATATATAATGACTTCACAGCAGATAAGACAGGCTTTTTTAGATTTTTTTAAAAGTAAAGAACACCTTATAGTGCCTTCCGCACCAATAGTATTGAAAGATGACCCTACCCTGATGTTTTCTAATTCAGGAATGACACAGTTTAAGGATTACTTTTTAGGCTACAAAACTCCTAAAGCTCCTAGAATTGCAGATACGCAGAAATGTTTGCGTGTGTCTGGGAAACATAACGACTTAGACGATGTGGGGAGAGATACCTACCACCATACAATGTTTGAAATGCTAGGCAACTGGTCTTTTGGAAACTACTTTAAAAAGGAGGCAATTGCTTTTGCGTGGGAATTACTTACAGAGGTTTATAAAATCCCGAAGGAGAACTTATATGTTACCATTTTTGAAGGTGATGCTACCGAAAATCTAGAGAGAGACCAAGAGGCATACAACTGCTGGAAGTCTTACATTGCTGAAGATAGAATTCTTAACGGAAATAAAAAGGATAACTTTTGGGAAATGGGCGAATCTGGACCTTGTGGACCTTGCTCGGAAATTCATATTGATTTAAGAAACGAGGAGGAAAAGTCCAAAGTTTCAGGTAAAAATTTGGTAAACCAAGACCACCCGCAGGTTGTAGAAGTGTGGAACCTCGTATTTATGGAGTTTAACCGCAAAGCTGATGGTAGCTTAGAGAAACTTCCCGCTCAACACGTGGATACAGGTATGGGCTTCGAAAGGTTGTGTATGGCATTACAAGGTAAAACATCTAATTATGATACTGATGTCTTCACGCCTCTGATTACTAAAGTAGAACAACTTTCTCATAAGAAGTACGAAGGTTTATTAGACAATGAGAAAGATATTGCAATAAGAGTGGTGGTAGACCATATCCGTGCGGTATCTTTTGCTATTGCTGATGGTCAGTTGCCGTCTAACACGGGGGCAGGTTATGTTATCAGAAGAATTTTACGCCGTGCCATTTCTTACTCGTATCGTTTCTTAGATATGAAAGAGGCGTTTTTGTACGAACTTGTAGCGGTGCTTAAAAATCAGATGGGAGCATTTTTCCCAGAGATAGAAAAGCAAGAGAAACTAGTTACAGAGGTAATTAAGGAGGAGGAAAATTCATTCCTTAAAACCATAGAACACGGCTTAGTAAGATTAGAAAATATTATTCAAGAAACACTTAAAAAAGGTGAAAAGACTTTACCTGGAGCAGAAGTTTTTGAGTTGTATGATACTTATGGTTTTCCAGCGGATTTGTCTAGAATTATAGCGGAAGAAAAAGGACTTACGGTAGACGAAAAGGGCTTTGATGAGGAAATGGAGAAACAAAAACAGCGTTCTAAAAAGTCTTCGGCTCAGAAAGTGTACGATTGGGTTACTTTAAAAGATGAAACGGAGTCTTTTGTAGGTTATGACCAATTAGAACATAAGGTGTTCATCACGAAATACCGAAAATTAGAAAATAAAGATGGTGTATTCTACCAAGTAGTGTTTAACCAAACCCCTTTCTATGCAGAAGGTGGGGGACAAGTAGGAGATAAAGGTTATATAGAAAGTGAGGAAGGTCAGTTTGAGGTATTAGACACCAAAAAGGAGAATAACCTTAATATATCTCTTATTAAAGATTTACCACAGTCGCCAGAGAAAGAGTTTACAGCGGTTGTGGATAGCAGGTTGCGTAGAAATACACAAGCTAACCACTCTGCCACACACCTTTTACACGAGGCTCTAAGAGAGGTTTTGGGTACTCATGTGGAGCAAAAAGGTTCTTTTGTGGGAGCAGATTATTTAAGATTTGATTTCTCTCACTTTAGTAAAATGTCCGATGAGGAGATTGCTTTAGTGGAAGAAAAAGTAAACGCTAAAATTAAAGAGAATATTAGCTTACAAGAGTACAGAAATATCCCAATACAGGAAGCTCTAGACAAAGGAGCAATGGCTCTTTTTGGAGAAAAGTATGGGGATAATGTCAGAATGATTCAGTTTGGAAGTTCTAAAGAATTATGTGGTGGTACTCACGCTAAATCTACAAGTGAGATAGGTTTGTTCAAAATTGTTTCCGAAAGTTCTACTGCGGCAGGTATTCGTAGGATAGAGGCTATCTCTTCTGAAAAAGCAAATGCCTATTTTAAAGAGTTGGAGGAGCAAATGATTCAACTGTCTCTTGTATTAAAAACTAAAGATGTTCAGAAATCTGTAGAGAAGTTGTTGGAGGAAAATCAGAAGTTGAAATCAGAATTAGAAGCTATCAAAAAAGAGTTAGCTAAAAACGAAACGGCAGATTGGAAAAATCAGTTTGTTTCTAAAGAGGGTAAGAATCTATTAGTGAAAATGACTTCTTTAGATGCTGCATCGGTTAAAGATATTGTGTTTCAGCTTAAAAAAGAAGTGCCTACTTCGGTAATAGTTATCCTTTCTGATGCTAATGATAAGCCAATGATAAGCGTAGGTGTTTCTGACGATTTAGGTGATAGCTATAACGCAGGAGCTATAGTGAAAGAGTTGGCTAAAGAGATACAAGGTGGTGGCGGTGGTAACCCAGGATTTGCCACAGCAGGTGGTAAAAACTTAGAAGGTTTACCAAAGGCTTACGAAAAAGCTCAAAGTTTATAAAAAACTAAAAGGATTGTTCTCTAAGAACAATCCTTTTTTAATTATAGGTCTTAAAAAAACAGCTAAAACTAATTAGCTGTTTTTTGTTTTATCTTATTTGGTAAGAGCCTGTTTATTCCAATCTACATCAAATTGGCAAGACTTGTAACGCCCATCAATAGATATAAAAGTATCTGGTAGTTTTTCAACAATCCATTTCTCCATAACTTTACCCTTTTTTTGTTCTAGAGCGTAGTTCTTGATTCTCTCGTAGTCAGAAGTTAAGTCAAGTGAGTGTGCAGGAATTTCCTCTAAAACTTTAACGATGCTTACCACCTTTTTATCTCTATCTGCTACATCTTCAAACGCCTCTGTAATATCTCCAACCTTTAGACCCACAATTTGGTAGCTGTAATTTGCAGGAAGGTGCAGTTTTTCTAGTCTATCAGAACCTCCAGGCGTAGAAATAACTCCTGCGTTAAATTTGGTAGCTTTGTCATCAGAGTATTTGTAAGCCGCTTCTTTAAAGGTGATTTTACCGTCTTCTATTTGCTTTCTTATTTCATTTAGTTCTTTCTTAGCTGCAGCTATTTCTTCCGTGTTAGGTTCTGCTTTTAGTAGTATATGTCTAGCATCGTAGAATTTACCACTTTTCTTAATAAGCTGTATAAGGTGATACCCAAACTCAGATTCTATAGGTTTAGAAAGTTCGCCTTCCTGTAAATTGAGGGCAGCGGCTTCAAAAGCTTTTACCATAGCTCCCTTTGCTATGTTTTTGTATAGTCCTCCCGTAGCAGCAGATCCTGGGTCTTCGGAATATATCCTTGCCATTTTTTCAAAACTTTCACCGCCTTCTATGTCTTTCTTAATTTGGTTAAGTTTATCAATTAATTTTTGTTGATGCTCCTTTGTTAATTTAGGATAAAGGGTAATCTTTGCTAACGAAATTTCGTCTTTTACCATAGGAAGTTGCCCTTTGTAAGTATTGTAGAAATCGGTAACTTCGTTTGGTGTAATGTTAACACCGCTAGTAATCCTTTGATATTTCGCTTGTCCGTAATATTGGTCAGTATCAATTTGCTCTATTGCAGACTTCATTTCAAACGAATTTCTGAATTTGTAAGCGGCTAGAAGCTCCTTTTCTGACGGGAATTGTGCTAAAAGTTCGTTATACTTGGCTTCTGCCTGTTGCTTAATAGCTTCAGAGTGATTTTCTATTAAGGTGTCTTTCTTTGCTTCGTAGATGAGTAACTTATTGCTTAATACTTTTTCCAAGAATTCACATCTATTAGCCGTTTGTGCCCCTTGCTGACGAGCATAATTCTCTTGCTGTTCTATATCTGATTCCAAAACTATTTCGTTGCCTACTACTGCGGCTATCCCGTCCACTAAGTCCCCAGGTTTAAGCTGTGCATGAGCGTTAAACGAAAGTAATGTGATAAAAAAACTTAGTAGGAAGGTAATTTTATGTTTATGGTTCATATCTAGTTAAATTTAAAACTTAGGTTGCAAAAATAGAATTATTAAACAATAACTCTTAATATTTTATTATAATTATTTCTTAAAATTTGTAGCTGTTTAAAGTTTTACTTCAAAGGCAGTTAGCTTTTTAAATTCTTGTATTCTTTCTTTAAGCATGGTTTCTGATATATTGGCAAGTCTTTCTGTACCGAATTTCTCTACCGTAAAAGAAGCAATAGCAGAGCCCATCATTAGAGCGGTTTTCATATTTTCAAAGCTGTAATCTTGGGTTTTAGCAAGGTAGGCGGCAAAACCTCCCGCAAAAGAGTCTCCCGCACCTGTAGGGTCAAACACATCTTCTAAAGGTAAAGCAGGAATCGCAAAGATTTGATTTTTATCAAAGAGTAAAGCTCCGTGTTCTCCTTTTTTAATGATGACAAATTGAGGTCCCATCTTTCGGATTTTCTGAGCGGCTTTTACTAATGAATATTCTCCAGAAAGTTGTCTAGCCTCTTCGTCGTTAATGCAAATGATGTCTATTTTAGAAATAATGTCTAATAATAAATCCCAAGTATGCTTCATCCAAAAGTTCATAGTGTCCAGGATAACGAGCTTGGGGCGGTTTTTCATTTTGTTAAGAACCGACATTTGTACCGCAGGGTGCAGGTTTCCTAATAGTAAAACCTCTGCTTCTTGAGCTTTTTCTGGGATTTTTGGGTCAAAGTTTTCAAGAACATTCAGTTCTGTAGATACGGTATCTCTAACATTTAAGTCGCTATGATATTTCCCTGACCAAAAGAAAGTTTTTCCGTTAGGGATAATTTCTATTCCATCAATATTGATGTTTTTACGCAGCATCATATCTAATTCTTCTTGAGGGAAATCTCCTCCTACTACAGAAACAAGCCCTACACTAGCCTCCATTACAGAAGCGGCTAATCCTATATAAGTGGCGGCACCACCTAGTGTTTTGTCGGTTTTTCCAAAAGGGGTTTCTATGGCATCAAAAGCAACAGTTCCTACAGCTAAAAGTTTCATTGTTTTTCTGTTTGAATTTTTATAATTATTTCTTCCACTGGAAGGTTTCTATCAAGTGGAGTATATCTGTTTTTATGTATTCTACTGAAGGGGCAAGAGAGTCTGGTTTGGGGCGAGAGTTAAAATATAAATTTCCCGTTATAAAATGGTGAGTGCTGTCTGTGATAAAAAACTGAATGTTAGATGCAGACTCGCCCTTTAGTTCGTAAAAGTTACCAAATACTCTTTTCTCGAGATAGCTAAAAGATTTGGTTTCTATAGCACTGGCCTTTATAGTGTGTTCGTAAACCATTTTTTCAGCCTCTTTTACATGTAACTGAAAGTCGTTTTTTATAGGGAAGTAGGTTAAAAACACATTAGCTTTCATTTTAGGATAGCTGAGGTTAAACCAACATTCTCTCTGTTTAGCAGGTGTTACTTTAGCAAAATCCGAGAACTCAAAAGTATAACTACAAGTATTGTTAAAGGGTTGATAATGTGCTTTAGGATACTCTAAGCGGAGTTCTCCTTTAGGTTTGGGTAAGGTTTCGCCTTTACATCCGATGAGAGTAAAGACCAAGATAATGGAAAGTGTGATAACTTTAAACATTGTGCAAAAATAAAAAATACTTACCAATTAAGATGGTAAAAATGCTATTTGTTGAAAGTTTTATCAATGTAGTTTTCTAAAGGCTTCGGAAACGATTTTTGCTGCGAACTTTCATAATCCACAAAATTGAAGTTATGGTCGTGAGCAAGTTGTTCCAATAGTTCAATATTGGGTACACTAACGGCAATAAATTCTATTTCTAAATTTTTGTGTGTGAGTTTGTGTTTAACGGTATTATGGTTGGAGATGTACTCTTCTAAATGTTCAGGTAAAAACTCTGGAAAATCATAAAGGTTTTTCCAAATAGAAGAGCGGTCGCGTTTCTTTACTACAAAAAAATCATTATGATGGATAAAGTAGTATTTTAGCTTTAGGTCTTCGGTTTTTACCTTTTTTATTTTAACGGGGAATTTATCTATTGTTCCTGTATTAAAAGCGACACAATCTTTACTTAAAGGACAAAGCTCACACGAAGGCTGTTTAGGTTTGCAAATGCCAGAGCCTAAGTCCATAATTGCTTGGTTGAAATCCCCAGGGTTATCTTTAGGGATGAGGTCTTTGGTGAGTTCTGAAAAATAATCAAACGCATTAGATTTTGAAATGTCAAAATCATCAGCAAAAAATCTAGAGAAGACACGGTAAAAATTACCATCTATGGCAGGGTAGGACAACTGGTATGATATACTGCAAATGGCAGCGGCGGTGTATTTTCCTATTCCTTTTAGTTTTAGAATGTCTTTGTGATTGGTGGGGAATGTTCCTCTAAAATCTTGCATGATTTGCCTAGCAGCATACTGTAGATTGATGGCTCTAGAGTAGTAGCCTAGGCCTTTCCAGTAGAGGAGTACCTCGTCTGTATCCGCTTCTGCTAAAGATTTTACATCAGGAAATCTGGCTACAAAATTAAGGTAATGCTGAAGCCCTTGCTGTACTTGGGTTTGTTGTAAAATAATCTCACAAATCCATATATTATAAGGGTTTGTAGTCGCTCTCCAAGGTAGGTCTCTAGCGTTTTGTTTGTACCATTGGAGTATTCTAAAGCCAATGTTTAGAAAATCAGGGTTTTGTTTGTTTGTTTTCAAAAATAAGTTATATATTTGCACACCAAAAATAAAAACAAAAAAGGAAATGACAAAAGCAGAATTGGTAAATACCATATCAAACAAGTTGGGTATTGAGAAGAATGATACGCAGAAAGTAATAGAGGCTTTTATGCAGGAGATAAGAGGTTCTCTTTATGAAGGTAATAATGTTTACTTAAGAGGTTTTGGATCTTTCATTATTAAGACTCGTGCTGCTAAAACAGGGAGAAATATCTCTAAAAATACAGCTATAGAAATTCCTGCACATAACATTCCAGCGTTTAAACCATCTAAATCTTTTGCAGAAAGAGTAAAAACTAAAGTTCCAGTAAAGGATTAATTCAATTTATTTATTAACATAAAAAATATAAACTATGCCTAGCGGAAAGAAAAGAAAAAGACACAAGGTAGCAACTCACAAGAGAAAGAAGAGAAGAAGACAAAACAGACACAAGAAGAAGAAATAAGTCATAATCTCTTATTAAATATAATATAGTTGATGTTTTATCAAGGTAAAATACATCAACTATATTTTTGTTTAACTATCTAATATAATTTTAGAATGAAAAAAGAACTGCTAATATCTAACGAAGGCGGTGCTTCTAAGATTGCATTGATAGAAGACGGACGCTTATTTGAGCTACACGAACAAGAACAAGAGAGTGATTTTGTTGTAGGAGATATTTTCCTCGGAAAGATTAAAAAACTAGCACCTAACCTTAATGCCGCTTTTGTAAATATAGGCTATGATAAAGATGCCTTTTTGCATTATCAGGATTTAGGACCACAGTATCTTACCTATCGTAAATTTCTCAACGAGACTTTATCTAAACGGAAAAATGATTCAGGTTTAAAGAATTTTCCTATAGAAAAAGCGTTGGATAAAAACGGTATGGTAGATAGCGTTTTGGCTAAGGACGATGTAGTTTTGCTACAAGTTACCAAAGAGCCTATCTCTACTAAAGGAGCTAGAATTTCTACCCAAGTTTCTCTTACGGGGCGTTTTTTAGTATTGATACCATTTGACCAAAAAGTTTCGGTGTCAAAGAAAATTAAAGACTCGGCGGAGAGAGAACGCCTAAGAACGCTTATAGAAAGCATCAAACCAGAAGGTTTCGGTGTAATTATAAGAACCGTAGCAGAGGGTAAAAAAGTAGCTGAGCTTCATAATGATATGAACCAGTTGGTTCAGAAGTGGGAGACTTGCTTTAAGAACATACAACGAGGCAAAGTACCTTCTAAAATCCTAAGCGAGGAAGAAAAAGCGTCTGCTATCCTAAGGGATAATTTTAATGCAGATTTTGTAAGCATCATCTGTGATGATGAAGATATGGTGCAAGAAATGAAAAATTACCTAGAGGTAATCGCACCAGAGAGAAAAAATATAGTGGAATTTTATGACCATCATATCCCGCTATTAGAATACTATAATGTAGAAAAACAGCTTAAGCAAAGCTTTGGTAAGCATGTTAATATTCCTAGCTCCAAAGGAGCCTATTTGGTTATAGAGCATACAGAAGCACTGCATGTGATAGATGTAAATTCTGGAAACAATATAACCGCAGGAAGCCAAGCCAATAAAGAGCATGCCTTTAATGTAAACAGAATGGCAGCTACAGAGATCGCGAGACAGCTAAGGCTTAGAGATATGGGAGGCATTATAGTAGTAGATTTCATAGATATGAGAGATGCCGAGCATCGTAGAGAGCTTTACGAGCATCTTAAAAATGAAATGAAACGAGATAAGGCAAAACATAAAATTTTGCCACCTAGTAAATTTGGATTGATACAAATTACAAGGCAAAGGGTTCGTTCCGAAACGGTGATAGAAACTAAGGAGGAAAACCCAAATAAAGACGGTGAAATTTTAGCACCAGTAGTCATTGTAGAGAAAATGACAGAAGTCCTAAAAGGGCTTATGCAAAAAGAAAAAGGAAGGCTTTATCTACACACCCATCCGTTTGTGGAGGCTTACCTTACCAAAGGTCTTATGAGTATACAGACCAAATGGTACTTAAAGTACAAAAAGTGGGTAACTATTATCCCGAGAGACTCTTTCAAATATTTAGAATATAGGGTTTACAATAGCCAAAAACAAGAGTTAGCGAGTTTCTCAAACTAAAAAATACAATCACCTTCTCAGTAGCGAGAGGGTGATTTTTTATGATTTTTATCCATTTTTCAATATCTATACTTTAAAGTTTACCCTAAATAGGGTATAAAAGGCTAACTTTGTCCCCCTTTTTTAATGAAAATAGAATATTGGTTTATGAATTTAAAGATTTTAGGCTGTTCTGCGTGGTTGTTTTTGTATCCAAATATGGCTTTTTCTCAAAGCAAAGTCTTGTCAAAAGATTCTGTGAAAACAGAAAAAGAAGATTCTAAAAAAAATGAGGGCTTTGAGTCTTACGAAAAGTTATTGAAAGGAGCGGAAACCAAACAAGGGCTACTCAAAATACATAGAGTAAAGGATAAGATTTATTTTGAAATACCTAACGAGGTGCTAGGGAAAGACCTACTCATCGTAAATAAAATATCGTCTGTACCCGCTCCCATCAATAATGCTGGGATTAACAAGGGGATGAACTATGAGAATAAAATTATCAGATTTTATAAAGATACTACCAATAAAAAGGTGTGGGTAAAAACTTTTGACCCACAAATTACCGTTAATTCACAAGATAATATCTCGGCTTCGGTAAAGGATAATTACGGAGAATCCATAGTGGAAGGTTTTGAAATTAAAACTCTAGGAAAAGACTCCACAGCGGTAATTCAGGTAAACAATGTCTTTGACGGAAACGCTAAAAGTTTTAACAACCTGTTTGATAATATCGGTATGGGGGGAAGCGTAAGAACCAAAGATTCTTACATAGACGAGGTAAAGGCTTTTCCTAATAATGTGGTGGTAAAGTCTTATTTCAGTACCCAAATTTCAGAGGGGAAAACTTCTGCCGAAAAAGCCGATTTAACGGTGGGGACTACTACTAATATTGTGCTATTGCCAGAGCCTATGATAGGGCGTTTTTCGGACGATAGAGTAGGATATTTTACGACACCTAAAATGTACTTTACGGACAGTCAGCAGAAGGTAGAACAGAGAGAACTCATTACTAGATGGCGACTAGAACCTAAAGCGGAAGACGAAGCAAAATACCTTAGAGGCGAGTTGGTAGAACCTAAAAAACCGATTGTCTATTACATAGACCCAGCTACACCGAAACAATGGCAACAAGCCATTATAGATGGAGTATACGATTGGAATAAAGCATTTGAAAAGGCAGGATTTAAAAATGTAATTTCAGCGAAATTGCCAGACCCTAACGATACAGAGTTTGATGTAGATGATGTCCGCTACTCCGTAATCACTTATGCAGCTTCTTCTATGGCGAATGCTATGGGACCGTCGGTAGTGGACCCTAGAACGGGAGAAATCTTGGAGTCTGATATTATATGGTGGCACAATGTGATGACTTTGCTACAGTCTTGGATGAGAGTTCAAACAGGAATTATAGATCCACAGGTAAGAGGAAATAAATTCCCAGACGATAAGATGGCGAATGCCATTCGGTTCGTGTCCTCTCACGAGGTAGGGCATACCTTTGGGCTTAAACATAATATGGGGTCTTCGTTTGCGTTCCCGGTAGAGTCTTTGCGTTCGCCTGAATTTACGGAGAAAATGGGAGGTACAGCTCCTTCTATTATGGACTATGCTAGGTTTAACTATGTGGCACAAGAAGGTGATGGCGTGAAACAAATCACTCCAAAAATAGGAGTTTATGATGAGTTTGCTATCAATTGGGGTTACCGTTGGACGGGTAAAAAGACACCTCAGGAAGAATTGCCAATCACGCAAAAATGGATAGAGAAACATCAAGGAGACCCACTTTACTTCTACGGAGCACAGCAAGAGGAGACGGTAGACCCTCGCTCGCAAGCAGAAGATTTGGGCGATAATGCGATGAAAGCAGGGGAGTATGGCATCATCAATCTAAAGAAAACGCTACCAAACCTCATAGAATGGAGTACCAAAAATGGAGAAAACTACAACGAAGCGAAGTCTTTTTACAATCAAGTGATTAACCAATGGTATGTTTATAACAATCATGTGTTGGCTAACATTGGGGGGATTTACCTTAATCCTACCGTTAAGGGCGACCAGCAGAATTCTTATGCACCTGTGCCGTACGAAACACAAAAAGAGGCTTTGGCGTTTATAAAAAAACACATACTGACTTTGCCAGAGTGGTTATTTTTATCTCCATTGAACCAAAAAATCCGTCCAGCTAAAAACACACCTAAAGGATTGGTGGAGCAGTCGCCGTACAATGTGTTTAGAGAGAAACAAGCCGCTATTTTGTACGGGCTTATGAATGATAATAAACTCCTAAGAATATTAGAATTTGAGTTTCTTAATCATCAAAAAGTAATGACAGTAGCCGAACTGTTCAACGATTTAAGAGAATTTATTTTTAGTAAATCAATTAAAAAACAGCCTCTGAACATCGCTGAAAGAATGACGCAAAAAAACTACATAGATGCCCTCATTATAGATACGCAGAGAATGTACGAGAAAACGGAAAAGAGCATCTTTAGCCCAATGCCAATGATGTGCGATTATGCTTGTAGTCATACTCATTTGGATAAAGCAGGCGAGCAACATCTAGAGTTTTATTTTGATGGAATGAAACGATTGTCGGAAGTGGGTTCTGCTAAAAGAGCGGAGCTGATAAAGGTACGAGCAATCATCTCAAAAGCAATGAACAAAGCCGATAATGATACGCAAAGTCATTATCAAGATATGATGGTAAGATTAAATAAAGCATTGGGTAATAACTGAAATTGATAAAAAAACGAGATATATGAAAACAAAATTACTATTAACTCTTTTGCCAGGGGTATTCTTCGCACAGAATACCATAACCGATACGGTTCAAAATAAAGAGAGAAAGATAGAAGAAGTGGTTTTAACAGGTTTTCAGAAGATTGAAAAAAGTAAACTAACATCTTCTGTAGGTGTAGTAAAAATGAAGGCTATTGAACAAAAAGCCACAGCCTCTGTGGATCAAATGCTACAAGGTAAAGTAGCAGGGGTAATGATTACACCAGCCTCTGGAGCACCTGGACAGATAGCTCCTGTGCGTGTGAGAGGTACGGCATCGCTTTCGGGTTCTACAGACCCGCTTTGGGTGGTGGACGGAATGCCTTTAGAAGGAAACCAAGCTCCTGCCTACAATGTGGGACAAGACATCAATGAGCTTAAAAACTATTCTATCGCAGGGTTCAACCCAGAAGATATAGAAGATATTACGGTGCTTAAAGATGCGTCAGCAACCGCTATTTATGGTGCTAGGGCAGCCAATGGGGTTATTTTGGTAACTACTAAAAGTGGTAAAAAAGGAAGAATGAGCATCAATTTTTCATCAAATACTTTTGTGAGCTTAAGACCAGATTTCTCTAGACTTAATCTGATGAATGCTTCCCAAAAAGTAGATATGGAATTGATGATGGCAGAAAGAGCCGACCTAGACAATTATAGGAAAGATAATGGGGCGGTGTCTAGAATTTTGACTGCTAATAACGATTGGGATTCTTTTAGAAATGGAGGCTTCTCGGCACTTAGTCCTCTTTCGCAAAAGCAAATCAATGAGCTTAGAAATATCAATACCAATTGGGGCAATTTGCTTTATAGAAATGTGGTTAATCAGCAACAAGCCGTGAGTATCACAGGTGGTTTAGATAATTACAGCTACTATGCTTCTTTTGGATATTACGACGAAAAATCTACCGTGATAGGTTCAGGATTTAATAGATTTAACCTTACCCTAAAAAATAATTATAAGGTAAGCGATAAGCTTAATTTAGGTTTATCTATATTCGGAACTTCCACTAAACAGACTTCGTTTTTGTCAGATTCGGGGAGCTACACTACGCCGACTTATTACTCTAGAACGGCTAATCCTTACTTAGCCCCTAGAGATGCTAACGGGAATTATATCTACGACCGAGATATAAATTATGTAGAAAGCCTTTTAGGTAATGATACTAGAATTCCGTACAACTACATAGAGGAAAGAGAGAATACCAGATATTCATTAGCAAATAAATCGTTAAGAACTATTTTAGATGTTAATTATAAAATCATTAAAGGTTTAGAATACCGCTCTCAATTTGGATTATTGATAGGTACAGGTGAAACTGAACGCTATGCTTCGGCAGAAACTTACCTTATGAGAAGACGAATGGCGGAAAGTATCCAGTCGTCTACCAACACTTCGTTTTTACCAAATGGAGATTATTTTCAAAGAACCAACTCTAATGATTTTGAATATAACTTCAGAAACATATTAGAATACAGCCCTAGATTTGGCAATCACGATTTGAATATATTGGCAGGGTCTGAAATCAGAAGAACCAGATACTACGATATGATGAGCCAAATGTATGGCTATAATCCAAGGACTAAAACTTCGGTTCCTGTAAATTTACCAGATAGCCAAGCTACTTCGCCAATCTATATACCTAATAGAGATACCGAAGTAGAAAACTCTTTCGCCTCTTTCTTTGGGACTTTATCATACACTTATGCTAAAAAATATACTTTCTTTGGTAGTGTGAGATATGACGGAACTAACTTCTTTGGTGCGGAAACTAACAAGAGATGGAATCCTATCTGGGCAGCTTCGGTGGCGTGGAATGTTAAGAATGAAAACTTCCTAAAAGACAACGCTACCATTAGTATGTTTAAGCTAAGAGGGTCGTATGGTCTTCAAGGAAATATTGATAGAGGTACTTCGCCTTATTTCAGAGGTACTTATGGTAACACTAGAATTTTAAATACTGCGGAAACTACCATAGTACACGATGGAGCTCCGAACCCACTTTTAAGATGGGAAAGAACAGCCACTAAAGATGTGGGATTAGACTTTGGATTATGGAACAACCGAGTTAATTTCACTTTAGATTTATATGAGAGAAAGGGGACTGATATTATGGGAGTTAAAGAACTTCCGTTAGAAACAGGTTTTTCTTTGTCTAATGTCAATTGGGCAAGTCTAACGAATAGAGGTTTTGAATTTTCACTCATAACTAATAATATCAATACCGATAAATTCAAATGGACAACTACCTTCAATATTTCCGCAAATAGAAGTAATATTGATGAGGTAAATGATGGTAGATATACTTTCTTACCTTCGGGGAAAGGCTATCCTGTAAATGCAGTTTTCGGTATTAAAACAGCTGGTTTTGATGCTAATGGACTTCCGTTATTCTATGATAAGAGCGGAAATGTAGTGTCTGCTGTGGACTTCTACAAAATATCAGACCCTTGGGGAATAGGCTATGTGACGAGCGAATATTCTCAAGACCAAATGAAAAATTGGTTTAGTTATCTAGGAGATAGAGACCCTAAATACTTTGGAGGGATTACCAATACTTTCAATATAGGTAATTGGGATTTGAATATTGCGGCATCTTTCAACATCAAACAAACGGTATTGGGTAGAGCTCCGTACAACTTTACGGCTATAGATAGAGGACTTAATGCTTCTGCGGATATTCTAAATGCTTGGACGCCTAACAACACTTCATCTACTTTGCCAAGAATTATAGGGGCGGATACTGTACCTGGGCAAGAGGTGGTTTATGGTTGGTTTGCTAATTGGGATCCAACAAATTCTTACAACTATTTTGATTTATGGGCTAAAGAGATGAGCTTCATCAGAATCAATAATATAAGATTAGGGTACAACCTACCAGCGGACTTATTGAAAAGTGCAGGGATAAAATCTATGAGATTATCTTTGGAAGGAAGAAATTTATTGGTCTTCAGTAATGGGCACAAAAATTTCTTTGACCCAGAAACCTACGGTAACATCTATGCACAACCTATACAGAAAGCCCTCGTGTTTGGTCTTAATGTAGGGTTTTAATTTAACTTAATAATTTAACAAAAAATGAAATCAACAATAAAAACTTTATTCATCGCAACCTCACTATCTTTGGGTGTAGTTTCTTGCGAAAGATATTTAGATATAGTACCTACGGGGAAAGTAGTACCACAGACGGAGGAAGATTTTAGAGCTTTGCTTACGAGAGCGTATCAAATTTACCCTCAACACAAGGCATTACTCAATCTTAAATCTGATGAGGTAAAGGCAGCCAACTCTTCCGAATATTTAAAAGCGATATTCACTTGGGGAGAAGCGAATGCGACGCCAGGTTCTACCGAAGTGCCTTACGCATCTTTATACGAAACTATTTTCTACACCAATTATATTATAGAAAATGCTTATAAATATGTTGGTAAAAATGAAAATACCAACCAAATATTAGGAGAGGCTTATGCTTTAAGAGCTTATGTTTACTTTGAACTCATTGGGATTTATGCTCCAGCTTATAACGGAAGTAATGGTTCTACATTAGCCGTTCCTTTGGTAACGGAAGTTAATTTGGAAGGCAGTTTCCCTAAAGCTACTCTAGATGCGGTTTATAATCAAATATTCTCGGATATAGCCACTGCGGAACAGCTACTAAATCAAGATAAGTTTTCTGCTGGGCTTAATTACAGATTCACAACCACGGCTTTACACGCATTTAAAGCTAGAGTGTATCAGTACAGAAAAGATTGGGCTAATGCTTTGAAGGAAGCAAACCAAGCACTGGCTTTGAATTCTAATTTGGAGGATTTTAATAATTTCAGCGTTTTACCTAGCGGTTATACTTCTACGGAATCTATTATGAACCTTGATTTGCCAGTAGTGCCGAGTACCTACTCTTTCTCCAGAGCGAGTAATGAGCATATTGCTTTATTTGATAAAACTAATGACCTGCGTTTTTCTAAGTATTTTAAACAAAACGGAAGCAATTGGCAAACTTTAAAATATAATGCAGGTTCTAGTGCGTATAAATGTACATTCCGTGTGGCAGAAGTTCTTTTGATAAAGGCAGAAGCACAGGCGATGCTAGGTAAAGTATCCGAGTCTAAAGCAACGCTTACTTCATTAGCCGAAAAAAGGTACAACGCTGTGGGGTTGGCTAATTTTAAAAACAAAATAAACGGTTTGTCTGATACCGATTATTACACGGAATTACTTAATGAAAGAGCGAGAGAGCTTTCGTTTGAAGGTTTGCGTTGGCAAGATTTAAGACGAACCAATCAACCTGAAATTACACACATTTTTGGTGGGGAAACCTTTAAATTAGAGCAAAGCGATGCGAGATATACCGTTCCTTTCCCTAAGGAAGCAAGGCTGAAGAACCCAGAATTGTAATATCAGAATAAAAATCAAAAATAAAACAGGTCGTCCGAAAAAGATGACCTGTTTTTATTAAAATTAATTAACTTGTATTTTTATTGGTAGATTAAAACCCTACTCTTATGGGTTCTCCGTTTAAAATACCGAGCTTTAATTATGTTATGAGCAATTTTATTCGTAAACTATCTTTGTTTCAAGCCAATTTTCAACAATCCTTTTAATCCTAAATTCATCGTCATAATAATATTTTTCTCCTTTTACTTTTTATTCTTTGATAAAGTTACTTACATTACCAAACTTTCTATTATTCCTAACCCCCGCATTTTGCAAATACTATGTTGTAGGAAGTGCTACTCTTTATATTAAAAAGAAATTAATCAATATTTTTTTGAAAAAATAATTCTCTCTGATTTAACTCAAAGCAACATAGATTTCCAAAACCATTTTGATTTTGAATATAACATCCATTATCTATATTCAATACTTTAAACTTGCTAATTTCTGAAAGCATTTTTATTATCACTTTCTTTTTTATAGGTTTATGACCATGAATAATCATCTTATTTTGTAGCCATTCATAATTAATTGTATCATACCAATTATTTATCCAAAGCATGGAATTTTTATCATCAAATGGATTTTCATTATTGAAGTTTAAGCCTGCATGAACAAAGATATAATCTTCATTAATAGTATGATTTTTAAGTTTTGAAAACCAATTTAAATATTTATTCTCAAGTTGATTTAGATGAGTAATATCAAAACTCTTCAGTGTTTCAGTTTCACCGATTGTCCAATTATCCAAACGAATTGAGTCAAAAACCATGTCTTCGTGATTACCTTTCAAAACCTCAATTTTATATCCTTCTTTTTGCAATTTAATTATATAGTCAACAACCTCTTTACTTCGAGGACCTCTATTAATATAATCACCCAATAAAAATAGATGGTCACACTTATTTAATCCAATTTTATTGAATAATTCTTGCAATGTAAAAAAACAACCATGAATATCAGATATTGTATAACTTTTCATTTTATATGATATTTTTCACAAAGCAACATCTTTGACAATCAAATATCAATCACTTTTTAGATATAAAATTTAGCAAATTTTTCCAAAGTCGGTAAATATTTTTCTAAATCTTTAGGCTTGATAATTTTTAAATATTGCGGATGATAAAAGTGATTTCTATGAAAATATTGATCATTAATTATATAATCATCCTCTAAATAATCATAATCACTATTTTTAACAAATTCAAATATTTTAACGGCTGAATCTCTTAATATTTCACGATTGATTGATTTTTTGTTAGTGTAAAAGTCTCCGTAACCAATATAAACAGGTTTATTTCTAAACTGTGAAATTATTTCATCCACATCTGTAATGAGAAATGAGGATTTGGTTTCATTACCTTTTTTATGTGCAAAATCTACATTAGGAGAGCAAATATTATATAAATTAAAAATTTGAATAACTCCATTAATCTCAATATTTTTACCAATATATGAACCATTAAAAATTGACTTAATTTCATTCATGGTATTATCTCCTCCAGAAATAAACCAGTTTTCAGAATTAATATCTTGATTATAAAAATGTGATATTCTTTTTGAAGTTTCTAAATCAATATTATTTAATGGTTTTGCACTTCCTGGGTTTTTCATTACAATTGAACCTATTAATTCCCATGAATCACCAAATTGCAACAATGTTTTAGTACGAAACAACAATGAATCGTCTTCGATAAATTCTGCGTAAACTCTCATTACTTTTTATTTTTTAAAATTTGACAGAATTACTACTTTTTTACTAAGACAAATATTTTTCGGAACTGAAAAAGCATTTCCTACAACTTTATAAATTAGATAATAATTTTATTTTTAGAAACTTAATTAGCACTTAAGTAATTTCTCCATTTTTCTACCGCCTGTTGCATATCTTGTGGCATCGGGCTTTCAAAATACATTTCTTTTTTTGTGGTAGGGTGGGTAAAACCTAAGGTATGAGCGTGTAAGGCGTGTCTAGGCAAAACTTCAAACACATTTTTTACAAATTGTTTGTATTTTGGTAGGTTAATCCCTCTCAAAATTTGATGCCCCTCGTAGCGTTCATCATTAAACAAAGTATGCCCAATATGCCTGAAATGAGCCCTTATTTGGTGGGTTCTGCCTGTTTCTAGTTTGCATTCCACCCAAGTCATATATCTAAAGCGTTCTAAAACTTTGTAGTGGGTAACGGCGTGTTTTCCTATACTGCCGTCTTCATATACTGCCATTTGCATTCTGTTTTTTAAATCACGACCGATGTGTCCCTTAATAGTACCAGTGTCCTCCACTAAATTGCCCCATACAAACGCCCAATAAAGCCTTTTGGTAGTTCTCTCAAAGAATTGTTTGGCGAGAAAACTCATCGCATACTCATTTTTAGCAATTACTAAAAGTCCAGAAGTGTCTTTATCAATACGATGAACTAAACCTACACGGTCTAAATCGGTTTTGAGTCCGTTTTTCTCAAAGTGATACGCCAAGGCATTTACCAATGTGCCGTCCCAATTTCCGAAACCAGGGTGTACTACCATTCCTGCCTCTTTATCTACAACTAATAAGTCATCATCTTCATAAACGATGTTGATAGGAATATCTTGAGGTATAATTACATTTTCTCTAGGAGGGTGGGTAAGGAGTACCGAAACTTTATCTCCAGGTTTTACTCTATAATTTTGCTTTACAGGAGTGCCGTTTACAACTACATTCCCTGCTCTACAAGTTTGAGAAATTTTGTTTCTTGATGAATTTTGTCTAAATATGAGTAAATATTTATCAATCCTTAAAGGCTCTTGATTCTTATCTACTACTAAATTGAGGTGTTCATAGAGTTCTTCGGTCTCATCTATATCTTGTTGAGATTTTTCTAGGTGTTCTTCTTCAAAATCTGTATAATCTTCCATTGTATTGTAATATCATAAACAAAGGCTTTAGCGTATTGCCAAAGCCTTTTGTGTTTTTATTGTAAGTTATTCTATTACTACTTTTTTAACCTTTGGTTTTTCCTCTACTGGTTTTGGAGTAGGTTTAGGCTCCGGCTTTTTTTGTTCTGTTGATTTTGGTTTAGCCGCTTCAGGTTTAGGAGTAGGTTTTACTTCTGTTTTTACCTCGGGTTTTGGTTTGGGCTGAGGAGTGGGCTCTGGTCTTACAGGCTCAGGTTCGTAGGTTATGTCTTCCCCAAAATCAGGTGTAGTTACAGGGTCTATCCTTACTCTATATACTTGGTCTAAAGCATTGATTTTACCTTGCATTTCGGCTAAAGTTTTCTTACTTGCCCAAATATCTATTTGCATACCTTGGTCTCTAAGACTTCCTGGGGCAGGGTCTTGGTAATAGACAATATCGCTGTCGTCGCTTCTTCCGTCTTCATATTCTGCCAATCCTAGAGTAAAATAATTTTGCTCTATAATCATTTTAGCTTGTTTTACCGTCATTCCCACTACATTAGGCACAGCGATGTTTCTTCTAGGTCCACTACCAATGATTAAATCAATCGTAGAAAATCTAGGTAATAAAGTACCTGGAGCTAGAGTCGTACCATTATATCTCATTCCTATCACAGCATCTGGCTGAATACTAGGTTCGTAGATGGTATCTCCCACTTTTAGTCCGATTCTTTCTAATTGAGTGAATACGGTGTTTTTGTATCGGTTAAGAACATCAGGTACAGTTACTTTAGCCCAAGTTCTAGGGTTTACTCTTAGACGAATAGCTCTACTTTCCTTCACTCTAGAACCTGGAGAAGGGTAGATTTGTAATACCTGAAAAGATTTGTATTTTGGGTCGTATTTTCCGCTGTCTATTTCGTATTCAAGTCCTGCATCATCTAGTGCTTTTATGGCTTCGTGCATGCTCATATTTACGACATTGGGTACAGGGATTTCTTTACCGTGATTGGTGTGTAGTTCTAGCCAACGGAAGGTAAGCCATACTAACCCTACCAACACGCCTATTGCTGCAACAGCATTAAGACCTACTTTCCAATGGAAAAGTGATTTAAACATAATTCTATAATTAAAACTTTTGAGCAAAGATAATATTTTCTCATCAACAACGGCTAAAAAACAAGGTTATTTTCGTGGTTGAATTATGCTTATATTTAGGTTTAGAGGTTAGATGTAAACAATCTCTGTTCCCAATACATTAAAGTCTAATTGCTCCAAAGCTGTTTTATATGCTAATATTTGGTTTTGATGTTTATCGTTAGGAGCTCCTGTTTTAAAATCTAAAATGTAATAGCCGCCGTTTTTCTTTACCACTCTATCTGGGCGAAAAATCTCTCCGTTTAGCATAAAATCTCTTTCGTTGTAAACTTCTTCAATATCTTCAAAGTAAAAGGAGTAAGAGTGATGCTCCACTACCGAAAGAATAGTTTTTTCTATCTCTGCTTTTTCTTGTTTGGTTATAATGCCGTCTATCAGATAGCTAGATAGAACGGGTGTAATGTCGTTTTTAGTTTTGATTTTAGATAGAATTTCGTGAGTGAAAATCCCTGTACGCACCTTTTCATTTCGCTCTTGATAAGTTTTAGAAGGCGTTGCGATTTGGATATTGCTAGAAATACAAGTGTTAGGTGTAATTTCTACGCTTTGTTTGTTGATTTTGATTGATTTTTTCTTATGATTTTGTTTTTGATAAGAATTATTTTCTTCTGGGTAAAGGTCAAACTGCTGCTCGGAAGCGTTAAACTGCTGCATGAAGTCTAATATTTCCAACTTATTTTCTCCTGACTGACTAGGCTTTTGGAGATATAGGAAAAGTTGCTCCACAGGTCGGGTAGTGGCAACATATTGCACACAATAGCGGTCGATTTTATTTTTATAGGTGTTTTCGTCTGAAAATGATTTTAAAGTATCGTCATACACCAAAAGTTCCTTTTTGAACTGACTAAGATTAACCGATTTTAAATTTTCTAAATCTACCGATAGCCAATCATTAAAAGAACTATCTTTGTGGCTGTTTTTCATTGGGAGGAATACCACAGGATACTCTAAACCTTTGGTAGCGTGTATGGTCATCATTTTGATGGCGTCTATATTTTCGGAGGATTGTATGGATTTTTCCGAGGCTTCTTCGTCCCAATATTTGATAAAATCTTTTAAAGTTTTCCCTGGATTTTGGGTAAAGGCATAGACTTCTTCTAAGAAATTTAGTATGAAATCGGTCTCTTGCTGAGGCACGGCAAATTGTTTTACCAAATATTCTATCCTATTATAAAGATTGAGATGTAGGTAATGCTGATGATTAAGTCCAATGCCGTATCGGTTGTTTAATTCTTCCAAAATTGCATCAGAAGTTTTAAGTTCTAGAAGGCTTGTGATTTCTTCGGAGAACAAATTTATGTTAATTCGTCCTAAACTATTGAGGTGATACAATGCCCTCATAAGGCTGTCATAGTTAGCAGTATCGTTTTCCCATTTCAGGTATTCTATGGTTGCCAAAAGGGTTTTGGATAAATCTAAACTTAAGCCTTTTTCAGAAATGGTTTTGATGTAGGTTTCGGTATTTTTATAATTGACTTTAAGTAGTCCTAATCTTTGAGATAGCTGTTTTATTTCTCCTTTTGTTCGGCACATAATGCAGATGTCCGAAAACTGGAAGCCGTTGTTTAGGCAAGTTTTAATATCTTCAAACATTTGGTTGGCTACCTCGTCAAAGAAAACTTCATCTTTTCGGTCGTATTCTACTAGATTTACTCTTACTCGCCCTAGCAGGTCTTCTCTTTTAGCTATTTGTTGCCCCTGTTCTGCAAAAAGGTGTCTGTGTTCTTCCTGTTCCAAATCTTTTGCCATAAAGGCATAAAGTTCATTATTAAAACGAACAATATTTAGGGCACTTCTCCAGTTGTTTTCAAGGTTTTCAAGGTTGATGTTTACACCCGTCGCTTCTTTACCATTGATGATGTCTAGCATCTGCTCTGCATCACCACCTCTAAATCTGTAGATACTTTGTTTAGGGTCGCCTACGAGGGTAAAGCTGTGGTCTTCGGAGCTGATGGTGTGGTCTCTAAGTGGGATAATATTTTCCCATTGTAGTTTGGAAGTGTCTTGGAATTCATCAAAAAAATAATGCTGGTATCTAGTGCCTATTTTCTCATAAATAAAAGCAGATGGCTCCTCTCGTAAGTTTTCTTTGATTAGAATGTTAAACTTGGAAAGAAGCACCAAATCGTCTTCGTTTTCTATGATTTCTAGCTGCTCTCGGATTTCTTTATTGATTTTGAGTGGTAGCAATTCTTTAAGAATTTTGGCTTTTTTTTCCGAAGTTACATAGTTTTTGATGATGATTGCTCTCCATTCTATAAGGGTGTCCAAAATGGAAAATATTGCGTTTATAACGGTGTTGTCCTTAGACGCCGTGCCTTTTCGGAAGCGTTCCAAAGCCTTTTCTTCATCGGACGGAAAGGGAAATTTATCTCTCTGTCCATTATAAAATTTTAGAGCTTCTTCAAAAAACTTTCCTAGCCCAGAACTTGTTCCGCCTTGGAAATCTTTAATTTCTAAATTATTTTCGCTAATGAGTGCTAAAGCCTTTTTGGCATATTGCAGAGCCTCGTTGTGGTGTTGTGTAAGCTGTGTTCTAAGTTTTAGTTTAAGGTTATCATAAGCTTCCCAATCAAAGGCTTCATTTTTTTGCAATTCTTCGTAGTGTACATCGTTTACGAAGGTTTTGGCTCGGTCGTATAGTGTTTTATTTACATTGATTCGTTCCTCATTTTCTAGGTTGTAATTAACGAAATCCATAAACGCTTCCGAAACTTTTGGGTCTTCTCCTATTTTATCTAATAGTTGGTCAACCGCTTCTATGAGGTAAGGTTCGTTATTGATTTCTAGGTTGAAATTCTGTGCTAATCCCAATTCGTAGGAAAAACTCCTTACCAGTTTTGCATTAAATTTGTCTATCGTCCCAATGTTTAATATAGAATAGTGATGCAGTATGTAGTCTAAAACTTTTTTGGAACGGTAATGCAGGTCTTCTATGGTAAGTTTTATACCTTGTGTCTCTAGGTAAGATTGTATGGCTTTTAGTTCGTTGTTTTGCAAATAATCCTCTTTGGTAAATGCCTCTAGCCATTGTAAAATACGCTCTTTCATTTCGTTGGCGGCTTTGTTGGTAAAGGTAAGAGCAAGAATGTAGCGTATGGCTTTTTCGTCTGGCGTTCTAAGGCATAGAGAGAGTATTCTGATAACGAGGGTGTAAGTTTTTCCCGAACCTGCAGAAGCGCTTATAGCGTTGTATGGATGCATATACTTGTGTATTGTATTTTTTGTATGAATCGCAATTTAAACAATAATTTTTCTATAGTAAAATTTTTTTCTTTGGTCTCAAAAACTTTCCTAATTTTACGCCCTTAATTCAAATGAAATAAATAATGGAATTTTTAGAAGTATTTTCATCAGCAGATGCTTGGATTGCACTTTTAACGCTTACTTTTTTAGAGATTGTATTGGGGATAGATAACATTGTTTTCATCTCTATAGTATCTAATAAAATAGAACCGAAAGATCAAAGAAAAGCAAGAAATATAGGTCTGCTTTTGGCTATGGTGTTCAGAGTAGTATTGTTATTTGGTATTAAGTGGGTGGTAAGTCTTAATAATGAGTTGTTTGGAGTGCATCTATCTTGGTTCCATGGTAGCGTTACGGGGCAAAGTTTAATTATATTTATAGGAGGATTGTTTTTGCTTTACAAATCCGTTACAGAAATTCACCATAAACTAGAAGGGGAGGAAGAACTTAAAGTTTCAGGCACAGGTAAAACCTCTTTAGGTTCTGCTATTGCACAGATAGCTGCACTTAACTTGGTGTTTTCTTTTGATAGTATCCTTACAGCGGTAGGTTTGGTAAGTTTCAATCAGTATGGGGAGGCTGGAGCGTTAACGATAATGATTTTGGCGGTAGTGATTTCCGTAGTGATTATGATGGTATTTGCAGGACCTGTAAGTAATTTTGTTAATCAGCATCCTACTATTCAGATTTTGGGGCTTTCATTCCTTATTTTGATAGGGGTGATGTTACTTGCCGAGGCTTCTCACTTAGGGCATTTCTCCTTGTTTGACCAAGAGGTGGGTGTAATTCCTAAAGGGTATTTATATTTTGCTATTTTCTTCTCATTAGCGGTAGAATTCATCAATATGAAGCTCCGTAAAAAAGGTAAACCAGTAGAACTGCACAACTCTGAAAAAATAGACCAATTGTAATTTTTTATGTGGGCGTGTCCCTTGCCTAGGCTTAATCCCTCTGCTGGGGTCGGTCTTCGGGCAGTCGCTATAATAAAACCCCAAGAGAAAAGCTTCTTGGGGTTTTATTATGAGCTCCAACAATGCCCTTCGCCCTCACGCAATGCGTTGGATATACCGTAGGTATTGTATATATTCAGTATCTGTTCCAAAAATTTGCCAGAACCCTTTAATCCTATTATCTTTGTTTCCAATATAAAATTACGAGATGTCAGATATAAAACTCAATACCATTCCAGAAGCATTGGAGGATCTTAGAAACGGAAAAATCATCATTGTTGTAGATGACGAAAACAGAGAAAACGAGGGTGATTTTCTTTCTGCGGCGGAGCTTACAACACCAGAAATCATCAATTTTATGACTATCTATGGTCGTGGGCTTATATGTACACCACTTCCAGAGGAAAGATGCGATGAGTTAGGGCTAGATATTATGGTTTCTCGCACTAGTGATCCTAAAGAAACTGCTTTTACCGTATCTATAGATTTATTGGGGGAGGGCGTTTCTACAGGTATTTCGGCGAGTGATAGAGCAAAGACTATTCTAGCACTTATGGATAGCTCTACTAAACCAACCGACTTTATGCGTCCAGGACATATATTTCCGCTTAGAGCTAAAAAAGGAGGAGTTCTAAAAAGAGCAGGACACACCGAAGCTGCAATAGACCTTACCAAACTAGCAGGACTGAAAGAAGGTGGTGTTATCTGCGAAATTATGAATGATGATGGGACGATGGCAAGATTGCCACAATTGGTAGAGTTGGCAAAAAAACACGACCTTAAAATAGTTTCTATAGAAGATTTGATAGAATACCGTCTTAGAAAAGGAGATTTAGTAAATAAAATAGAAGAAAGAACGGTAAAGACGCTTTACGGAGAGTTTAAATTCCATGCGTTTCAAGAAAAACATACTGAGCAAATTCACTTTGCATTTACGAAAGGAGAGTGGACGGAAGATGAACCAATTTTAGTAAGAGTACAGAGCTCTAGTTCATATTTTGATGTATTGAGCAGGTTTATTTCTGGAGAGCAAAATCTTTTGGAAAAGGTTACCAAAATGATAAATGAGAAAGGTAAGGGAGCTATTATATTTATCAATAATGTCTCTAATGCAGAAAATACGATGAGAAAACTCCAGCAGTTTTTAGATTATCAAGATGGTCAAGTACAGCGTCCTACACTCTCTGCTAACTATATGGAGTATGGGGTAGGTACACAAATTTTAAAACATTTAGGGATAACTAAATTTAGAGTAATTACTCAAAATCCAGATCAGAAACCTGTGATTTCAGGCTATGATGTGGAAGTTACCGAAATGGTACAGCTTTAGATTACTGTAACAAAGTTTTCATAATAAGATTTTAATGGTTAAATAGAAAGCCGAAAGAGCATTTGTCTTTCGGCTTTTTTTGTGGATTACATATAAGTATAAATCTTTTCTGAAAAATATATAAATATGTTTTGTGTAAATATAAAAATACGGCTATTTATGATATTTAACAGTTTTACAATGTATTTCTTTTGGTTTCGATTTTTTTCTTTTATTTTTGTTTGTGAATTAATATGAAGTTAAACAAAAATATTTTCAAAATGAATCGAAATAGTTTTATCTCAGAGTTAAACAAAGTTTCTCAGTGGGACTTTATTGTGATTGGTGGAGGAGCAAGTGGTCTAGGTGCAGCACTTGATGCCACTAGTAGAGGGTATAAAACGCTATTGCTAGAATCTCATGATTTTTCTAAGGGGACTTCTAGTAGGAGTACAAAGCTAGTGCATGGTGGTGTTAGATATTTGGCACAGGGAGATGTAGGTCTAGTAAAGGAGGCTCTTAGAGAAAGAGGTCTTTTAGCAAAAAATGCGGCTCATTTGTTTAAAAATCAGTCTTTTGTTATTCCTAATTATACTTGGTGGGGAGGACCTTACTACAAGATAGGCCTTTCTATCTATGATTTTCTAGCAGGAAGTTTAAGTTTAGGTAAAACAAAGTATATCAATAAAAATGAAACCATTAAAAAGTTGCCTACGGTAGAGTCTAAAAGTTTATCTAGTGGGGTAGTTTATCAAGATGGACAGTTTGATGATGCAAGGTTAGCCCTTAATATAGCACAGACAATCGTTGAAAAAGGAGGAACTGTGTTAAACTATGCTAGAGTGATAGGTTTGCTTAAAGATGAGAAAGGTAAAATCTCTGGTGTAAAAATGCGAGATGAACTCTCAGGAGAAGAGTATGAACTTTCTGCTAAAGTTGTGGTAAACGCAACAGGGGTATTTACCAATGATATTCTTAATATGAATAACCCTAAACATAAAAAATTTGTAGTGCCTAGTCAGGGTATTCATTTGGTTTTAGATAAATCTTTCTTACCTTCAAATGATGCGTTAATGATACCTAAAACTTCAGATGGTAGAGTGTTATTTGCTGTGCCTTGGCATGATAAGGTAGTGGTAGGTACTACAGATACACTTATAGAAGAACCTAGTTTTGAACCAAAGGCTTTGGAGAAAGAAATAGAATTTGTGCTAGAAACAGCTAGAAGATTTTTGGTGAAAAAACCTACTCGTGAAGATGTAAAATCTGTATTTGCGGGGCTTCGTCCTCTTGCTGCTCCAGACAAAGAAGGAGGAAGTACAAAAGAGGTCTCTAGAAGCCATAAGGTAATAGTATCAGAAACAGGGCTAGTTACCATTACAGGAGGTAAATGGACTACTTATAGAAAAATGGCAGAAGATACCATAGACGAAGCTCTTAAGGTACATAGTGGTATAGAAAAGAAACCTTGTAATACAGAACATCTTTCTATACATGGTAACATTCTTGCAGAAAAAGTAGATAGGTCTAATCATCTTTATGTTTATGGTTCGGATATATCTCGTATTCAAAAGCTAATGAATGAAGATGGAAGACTTTCTGAAAAATTACACAAAGACTACCCTTATACTTTAGCTGAGGTCTATTGGGCTGTGCATCAAGAAATGGCACAAACGGTAGAAGATGTGCTTGCAAGAAGAGTAAGATTACTATTCTTAGACGCTCGTGCAGCGATAGATGTAGCTGAGAAAGTAGCACAGTTTATGGCGCAAGAGTTAGGGAAAGGGCAGCAATGGGTGGATGGTCAAGTAAGAGAGTTTGTAGCTTTAGCAGGAGGATATTTATTGGTTCCCTATGCGGCTCAAAAATAAGATAGTTGTTTTGATGATTTAATAGAAAAGTTGGTACTGTTAAATAAAAATTTTTGTTTTTATTTAACAGTACTAAAATATATTGTGTTTGGTATAAAACTTATTGATCTTAAGTCTGATATAGGACGGGTTACTGCTTTGTTTATACAAGAATCCATAATGAAAATATAATCCGATGTTTTTCTTATAAGGTATTTGCAGCTGTCTGTTTCTGAAAGTATTTCTAATTGTTTTATCATATTTTATATTTTCCTTTTTTTTGTGTGTATCAATTTTTTGAATAAACAATAATAAAAACATGAAAAATTAAAATTGTCAACATGTCCTACATATTTATCCTTAAACAAGCTAAAATTGCTCCTAATAACGATAGTAAGAAGTATAAAAAAGGAAGTGCTCCTATTAAAATCATCTCAGGCGGATAAAATATACTCCTTATTAATATCTAAACCAAGGCTGAAAATAGTAAAATCTACTAATTTTAACCTTTCTTTTTTCCTTGTTTTGTATATTAACAATAGTTAGTAGCAATGGTAATAAAATTACCTGTCAGTGATAAAATAATTAGAAATAATAATGTTTTTTATATATATAATTTATTGATTTTTAATAATTGGTTTGAATAAAAAGCTAAATAAACAAACTCTATAAAAGGTAACTATACGCTATAGGTAGTAATTTAGAAGATATTTTACTATGTCAAAGGTTTAAGGTTGATATTAAAAATTCCTAAATTCTGTAATATTCATAAGGAATAGTTTGTAGCTATTAGTTCTTTAATAGCAAGAGGTGGAGGGTTAAAAATAAATAAAATATAATCTTTTTTATCTTGTTAAGTTATCAATGGTTGTACTAATCAAATTTCAAAACAAAAAAAGCAACCAGTTGAAAAGACTGATTGCTTTCGTATGTAGACCCACAGGGACTCGAACCCCGAATAACAGAACCAAAATCTGCTGTGTTGCCAATTACACCATGGGTCTATAGGTGTGTTGTTTTTTAGTGGTGCAAATTTACAACTTTTTTCATTTCATGCAAAAAAAATCTACAAAAATTCATTGATACATATTTAAAATATTGGTTTTCAGATTTATTTTTTATTATTATTTTCTTCTTTGGTGTTTATAATATCAAGTTGTATCTTTGATACCTCAAAATTAAGAGCTATGAATCATCAGCCAGTAGAAGGATTTTCTAAATTAAATAAGCAAAATAAAATAGAATGGATTGTTAATGAGTATTTGGGAGGTAATGAGGAATACATCAAAATACTTCAACAATATTGGAACGACAATCAAGACCTGCAAAAACTCCATGATGAGTTCTCAGAGAATACTATTTCTAACTTTTATATGCCTTATGGTATTGCTCCGAATTTTTTAATAGACGGGAAGTTATTAGCGCTTCCTATGGCGGTAGAAGAGAGTTCGGTGGTAGCTGCAGCTTCCAAAGCGGCTAAGTTTTGGCTTAATAAAGGTGGCTTCAAAACCACTATTATTGACACTAAAAAACTAGGGCATACTCATTTTATACTAAAAGCAGAATCTCATAAGATTAGACATTTTTTCAACTTTAATCTTAGACAAAAACTATTTGAAGCAACACAAGACATCACCAAAAATATGAGAAATAGAGGTGGTGGTATTTTAGACATAGAGTTAGTGGATAAGACTTCTGAAATGAATGATTATTACCAGCTTAAAGCTAGTTTTGATACTAAGGACTCTATGGGAGCTAACTTTATAAACTCTTGTTTAGAGCAATTTGGTAAAACGCTTAAAGAGGAAATTAACCTTTCTGCTGATTTCACAGAGGAAGAAAAACAATCTCTTCAAGTGGTAATGAATATCTTATCCAACTTTACGCCTGACTGTATTGTTAGAGCCGAAGTTTCTTGTAAGATAGAAGATTTGAAAGATGATAGCGGTATTTCTCCCGAAGAATTTGCATGGAAATTTAAACAAGCCGTTGCTATCGCTGAAATAGAGCCGTACAGAGCGACCACACACAATAAAGGGATTATGAATGGTGTAGATGCTGTAGTTATAGCCACAGGAAACGATTTTAGAGCTACGGAAGCTTGTGCTCATGCTTACGCTGCCCGTAACGGAAAATATAGTTCACTCACACACTGTACTACCAATAACGGAATATTCAGATTTTGGATAGATTTACCTATTTCAGTAGGCGTTGTGGGAGGTCTTACGAATCTGCACCCATTGGTTAAATTCTCATTAGCGTTATTAGGTAAACCTTCTGCTCAAGAGCTTATGAGTATTTTGGCTGTGTCTGGATTAGCTCAAAACTTCGCCGCTCTTCGCTCGCTGGTAACTACAGGAATACAAAAAGGACACATGAAAATGCATTTATTTAATATCCTTAATCAGTTTGGGGCAACCGAAGAAGAAAAATCTTACTTTGTAAACTATTTTAAAGATAAGACGGTAAGCCATCACGAAGTCATCACAGAACTCAACAAGCTAAGAGGAAAATAAGAAAAGTATGAAAACATTTACACTCATTATAGGAGGTATCTATGGACTAACGTCTGTGATTTTAGGAGCTTTTGGAGCTCATGCGTTTAAAAAGATTTTAAGCGTAGAAAAATTGGCAAGTTTTGAAACAGGAGTAAAGTATCAAATGTACTCTGCTCTATTTCTTTTAGTAATTGGTTTTTTTCTAAAATTCGATAATGGATTAGAAAAGTGGACATCATTGCTAATGATAATAGGGACTTTTTTATTCTCTGTGAGTATTTATTTCTTGGCTTTTCAAGAAGTTTGGGGCGTTAGTTTAAGATTTTTGGGACCTATTACCCCATTAGGAGGGCTGTGTATGATTATCAGTTGGGCAATGCTCATTACGCTAGTAGCAAGGGCTAAAGTAGGGTAAACAAAAAAGATTTCTATCTTCCAAAGATTTTCTTTAAATTTGTAACTGTTTATAAAATCGTAAAATTTAATACAAAAATATATTTATGAATCTTCACGAGTATCAATCAAAAGAGATTTTAGCGAAATACGGCGTTAGAGTACAAAGAGGTATAGTAGCTAGCACCGTAGAGGAAGCAAAAAAAGCGGCAGAACAGCTTTCTGCAGAAACAGGAACTAAAGCGTGGGTAGTAAAAGCTCAAGTACACGCAGGTGGTAGAGGTAAAGGTGGAGGTGTTAAGTTTTCTCCTAACATGGAAAAGTTAGAAGAAAACGCAAGAAACATCATCGGAATGCAGTTAGTAACGCCTCAAACTTCTGCTGAAGGTAAAAAAGTACACTCTGTACTTGTTGCAGAAGATATGTATTACCCTGGGGATTCTGAACCAAAAGAATACTATGTTTCTGTACTTTTAGATAGAGCTAAAGGGAAGAATATGATTGTATATTCTACAGAAGGTGGTATGGATATAGAGCAAGTGGCAGAAGAAACTCCGCACCTTATCCATAACGAAGAGGTAGATCCTGCTTTAGGACTACAACCTTTCCAAGCTAGAAAGATTGCATTTAATCTAGGTTTAGAAGGAGAAGCGTTTAAGGATTTTGTAAAATTCATTACAGCTCTTTACAATGCTTATGTGGGTATTGATGCTTCTTTATTTGAAATCAACCCTGTTCTTAAAACTTCAGATAATAAAATTGCTGCAGTAGATGCTAAAGTAACTTTAGATAATAATGCACTTTTCCGTCATAAAGATTTAGCTGAATTAAGAGATAAAAGAGAGGAAGACCCTACAGAAGTTGAAGCTGGTGAAGCTGGATTAAACTTCGTTAAACTAGACGGTAATGTAGGTTGTATGGTAAACGGTGCTGGTTTGGCAATGGCTACTATGGATATTATTAAGCTTTCTGGAGGTAACCCTGCTAACTTCCTAGATGTAGGTGGTACTGCAGATGCTGAAAGAGTGGAAAAGGCATTTGGTATTATCCTTAAAGACCCTAATGTAAAAGCAATTCTTATCAACATCTTTGGTGGTATTGTAAGATGTGATAGAGTAGCACAAGGTGTAGTAGATGCTTACAAGAGCTTCGGAGAACTTCCTGTACCTCTTATCGTAAGATTACAGGGAACTAATGCTGAAGAAGCTAAGAGATTAATTGATGAGTCTGGATTACCAGTACATTCTGCAATTACTCTAGAAGAAGCGGCAAATAAAGTAAAAGAGGTATTAGCTTAATTAAAAAAGTAATACTTTTAAAATATAAAAGACCAGTTCGTTAGAGCTGGTCTTTTTGGTTTATTATTATATTAAATCACTATTTATTGTAATGAATCGCTTGAAGATGAAGGAAGAGCATTCGGTACATTTGGCATCATCTCCTTTTTTAGAGTTTCTGTTTCCAACGGAAAATCATCAAACAAACCAGATAAAGCAACCGCCGAATAGACTCTTCTAGAAAATTTATTACCTATCGCAATAATACTTACCTTAGAATCTAAAAGATGTACAAATACGGAATTAGAGCCGTGCCACCAACCATTGTGATAAGTCAGTTTTTTATTATTATCAAAAATTTTCATTCTAAACCCTAAGCCGTAATTGTTAATCCCTTTTTTCTCATTACTATAAGGTGTGAATATCTTTTCTTTCAAATCCGAAGGTAAAAACTCTTTAGAGAACATCGCTTGTGAAAACTTTAGTAAATCTCTAGGAGTGGTATAAATATTTTTATCCCCATAGATGAGGTCTAAATTATTAAGAGGATACAGCTTGTTATTTTTATAATAGAACGATTGTGCCGCCGTGGCAATATCCTTTTGCTGAAATACAAAAGTGTGTTTCATTTCAAGAGGTGCAAACAGCATTTCCTTCATTGCAGTAGGATAATCTTTTTGGGTAACCTTCTCTATAATTAGGGCTAGTAAAGCGTAGTTGGTATTACAGTACATAAACCCTGTGCTAGTAGGTCTAGCTAGCTCTGGCTTATATCTAATAAGTAGATTTAGAACATCTTGATTGGTTAAAAAAGACTGTGATAACTCTTTAGGTTTAGGTTCTAGAGTTTCAATAAAATGCTCATACTTTGGGAGTCCACTTCTATGGTTAAGTAGGTCTATTACTCTGATGTTAGCATACGGAAACTTGGGAAAGAATGTGGTAATATCTTGGTCTAGGTTTATTTTTTTTTCTTCTATAAGCTTCATAATCGCCATTGCCGTCATCGTCTTAGAAATAGAAGCAATGTGTAAAGGTGTATTCTGATTGATAGGCATCTGTTGGTTCTCTCTGCCATAGCCCCTGTATTTTTCAAAAATTATATTATCGCCTTTAGCGATTAAAATTCCTCCACTTAAATCACCTCCTACCCAAGTGTTTTGGTAATATTCTTTCAAAAGGTGTTTTAGAGAATCCTCATTAGCTACCGAATTATCCTCTTTTGTAAAAATATCCTCCGCATCTACCTTAGAAAAATGAGGCAAATTGGTTTTAACCTCCTCACTACTTTCTTGTTTTTTAGAACAAGAGAATGTTAGCAATCCACACGCAATAATCCACCACCATTTCATATTTTAATCTATTATTTTTTAAACTTTGCTAAAATCTTATCTACAATCACTTGGGCTAATTTTATCTTACTTTCGTGCGTCCAACCTGCAATATGAGGCGTAACAATCACTTTATCCGAGTTTAAAAGAAAAGCTAAATCTTCATTCTGAATTTCTAAGTTTTCAAAAGAGCTTTTTTCATATTCTAAAACATCTAGACAAGCCCCTTTTATCTTACCGCTTTTAAGTGCCGAAACCACATCTGAAGTTACCACATTCTTCCCTCTAGCTGTATTGATGAGATAAAAATCCTTCTTCATTTTTTGGATAGAATCAGCATTAAGCCAACCTATGGTATCCTCTGCCAAAGGTAAATGAAGACTTAGAATATCCGCTTTCTCTTGTAATACTTCTAACGGAACTTGTTGGGCGTATTGGTCTGACAGGTTAGGTTTAATATCGTGAAATATCACCTCGCACCCAAAACCTGATAGTCTTTGAGCTAAGGCTTTTCCCATATTACCATACCCTATGATGCCTACCGTCTTATCTTTAATTTCTTCCCCTCGGTTTTCCTCACGCTTCCAAATGCCTTTTTTAACCTCTTCCGATGAAATAAACAAACGGTTCATCAGTACCAAAAGACAGCCTAAACTGTGTTCTGCTACTGCATCTCGGTTACCCTCTGGAGAATTGAAAAGACAAACACCCAATTCTTCTGCTTTTTCAGCATCTATATTTTCCATTCCTGCCCCTACTCTCGCAATCCATTTTAGATTTTTGGCTTGAGTTAAAAAACGAGCGTCTAGCGGAATTCTACTCCTAATAATCACACCCTCGTAAGGTTCTATTTTGTCTAAAATTTCTTCGTAAGAAGAAGTAATATCCTCATCTATTATAAACCCATTAGCCGTGAGCTGCTCCGTAATAAGAGGGTGATTTTTATCTAGTTGTAAAACCTTCATAAATGATTAAATGAATAGTTTTTTTAGCTCTACAGAATCTTGAGCCTTCATTCTTCCAGACAGAATAAGGGAAAGTTCTTTTCTTCTAAGAGCCGCCATATAACGCTCTTTTTCTATATCCGTTTCGGGTTCTAACTCTGGGATAGGCACAGGCTTATTGAACGCATCTACCGCTACAAAGGTGTATATTCCTTCGTTGGTATGCACTTTTTTCTGTGTAATAGGGTCGTCCATCCATACATCTACATAAACCTCCATAGAGGTAGAAAATGCACGGGTTACTTTGGACTCCAAAACCACCACACCTCCTTCTGGAATAGGATGATTAAAGGAAACATGGTTTACTGAAGCCGTTACTACCCTCCTTCCGCAATGTCTAGAGGCTGATATAGAAGCACATCTGTCCATTTTAGAAAGAAGCTCTCCCCCAAACAAATTTCCCAAATGATTGGTTTCGTTTGGGAGTACAATATTAGTCATTACCGTAAGGCTATCTTTAGGTGTTTTTTTCGTCATATTATTTTAAATTGTTAGCTGGTAAAGAATCTTGCTTTAAACTATCTATTACCAAAGTATCATTAGTCTTAGTTGTTTTTACAGGTTGAAGTGCCGTGGTCTTTTGAGTTTTATCTTTTTCAAAACTTTTCACACCAAATAAAATTTCAGGGTGATAGAAATTCAAATACCCCAATATCCCTGCTGGAATAATAAAAATGAGTAGCCAAAGCACCACTTTCCAAACATTAGATCTCTTGGGTTGAGAAGGTTGAGTTTCTTTTGGGCAACTCATTTCAGAAAGATTGATTGCCTCTAGCCCATAGACATCAGGCGAATCTAGATAAATCCGTTGTCCTACAAAAGAAAAACCTTGAGCGTCTGAATTAAATGCCCCTAGAGCTTCTACCTCAAAAGATTCTCCTGCTTCTATTTTTTTCTTCCAATAGTCTGTTTGTGTTTTTATCTCAAAGTCAGCCGTTTGGGAACTGATGCCTTTAATTTGAGCCACAAAATTGACGAAACTATTCTCTTTTAAAAGATAATTCTTTTCTAGTACAATCTGCTTAGCGGGAGGCAGTATATGACCGTCTTCGTTGCTGATAATTGCACCAGAGTACTTTAAAGAAAAAACACCAAAGTGAGGCACAGTTACACTGCCATGAGTTTTAAGAGCCTCTAAAATACAACTTGCTATATTCATTATGGAGGCAAAGTTATACTTTTTTTGGCAAAAAGAATAGGTCACTTCATAAATATTGGAATGACCTATTGAATGTGATAATGCTTTAAATATTTAATTTAAGGCTTGTTTTAAATCAGAAATAATGTCTTCTACATTTTCTAAACCTACACTACAACGCACCAATCCTGGTGTAATGCCTACTTCTAGGCGGTCTTCTTCGGTAAGTTTAGAGTGGGTGGTAGAGGCAGGGTGAGTTACAATAGTTCTAGTATCTCCCAAGTTAGGAGATAGTGAGCATAACTTTATCTTGTTGAGGAAGTTTCTGCCACCTTCAATACCACCTTTAACTTCAAATGCCACAATATTACCACCATGTTTCATTTGTTTTTTGGCTATCTTGTAGCTTGGGTGTGAGGGTAGAAAAGGATACTTAACTAAAGAGACTTTAGGGTGTTGTTCTAAGAACTCTGCAACTGCTAAAGCGTTTTCGCAATGCTTCTCTAAACGAACAGCTAAAGTTTCTAAACTTTTACTAAGTACCCACGCATTAAACGGAGATAAAGACGGTCCTGTATTTCTAGAGAAGAGGTAAATTTCTCTAATCAGTTCTTTTTTTCCAACCACAATACCACCTAACACACGCCCTTGTCCGTCTATCATTTTGGTAGCAGAGTGTATGACTAGGTCGGCTCCGTAAGTGATAGGTTGCTGTAAATATGGGGTGGCAAAGCAGTTATCTACCACAAAAATAAGATTGTGCTTTCTAGCAAAGTTGCCAAAAAACTCTAAGTCTAAAATCTCAATCGCAGGGTTGGTAGGTGTTTCTAAATAGAGAAAGCGGGTGTTAGGTTTTAGATACTTTTCTAGCTCTACTTCGTCAGCTTTAAAGTAAGTGGTTTCTACATTCCATTTCGGGAAATGAGTCTTAAATAAATAGTGGGTAGAACCAAATACCGACTGGCAACTCAAAATATGGTCATTAGGTTTGAGCAAAGCGTTAAACGAGGCAAAAACAGCCGCCATACCCGAAGCAAAGGCATATCCTGCTTCGGCACCTTCCATTTGTACTATCTTTTCAGTAAACTCATTGGTGTTAGGGTTACTGTAACGGCTGTAGATGTTATGTTCTACCTCTTCTGCAAAGGCGGCACGCATCTGTTCGGCATCTTCAAAAACAAAGCTAGAGGTAAGATACAATGGCACTGAATGCTCCTGAAAATCAGTTCTAGCGATTTGGTTTCTGATGGCTTGGGTTTCAAAGTTTTTCATATTATAAAGTTGTTATTTAGTTTCACTTAGTCTTAAAATATCACCAAAGACACCTCTGGCAGTTACCTTAGCACCAGCACCAGCACCCATAATAACGATAGGGTTTTCGCCGTAGCTTTCGGTGTAGATTTCAAAGATAGAATCAGAGCCTTTAAGCTGTCCTAACGCCGAATGGGCAGGTACTGAAACAAGTTTTACATCAAGTACACCTTTGTCTTCTCTTAGGTTGCCATGCAAGTCGCCTACATAACGCAGAACATAGCCTGTTTCTTGGTTATCCTTAATCTTTTGGTAGGTATCATCTAGCTCATTGAGTCTTGAAATAAAATCTTCCTTACTAATATCAGAAAGGTTTTCAGGAATGAGGTTTTGGATATTGATGTCCTCAAATTCATTTACTAAGTCTAGTTCTCTCGCCAAGATTAGTAGTTTTCTTGCGACATCATTTCCTGAAAGGTCTTCTCTTGGGTCAGGCTCGGTAAAACCTTTTTCCATCGCTTCTTTAATGATAGTAGAAAAGGCATCTCCTCTTACCGAAAAATTATTAAATATATAACTAAGCGACCCTGAAAATACGCCTTTAATGCGTGTAATGTCTTCTCCAGACAAATGGAGGAGCTTAATAGTGTCTATCAATGGTAACCCTGCCCCTACATTGGTTTCGTAGAGGTATTTCTTTTTGTTTTTTTCTAGAGTACGCCTTAGCTTTTTATATTCCCCAATCGGAAGAGTATTGTAAATTTTGTTGGAAGAAACCAAATCGAAGCCTTGTTCAGCTAGTTCTAGATAGTTTTTTACAAAGTCTTTACTAGCAGTATTGTCCACGGCGATTAGGTTTTCAAATTGATGCTCTTTTACAAATTGAAATAAGTCTTCCAAAGTATTTTGGGTATTAGCAAATCTCACTTTCTGTCGCCAATCGCTTCCGAAGCCTCCTTTGTTAAACACAATATTTTTAGAGTTGGCTATTGCTACGATTTTGAGGTCTATTCTCTTTCGTTGCAAAATATCGTAAGCAGAATCTAAGATTTGCTCTATCAAAGTACCGCCCACATTACCATGCCCAAACAATACCAAATGTACGGCTTTAGGTTTGCCATAAAGTTCGGTTTCTATAATGTTTTTGGTTTTTTCGGCTTGGTTGGTCGCTACTACAATGTTTACACGCCCCGCCGAAGCCACTTGGTTAAGAAGTAACGGGAAAATTTTGTTACGCTGTAGTTCGGTAAGTATTTTGTTGAAATCAGACGTTACCAGACCAATGACAGTAATACCATCTACACTATAAATCTGGCTTACAATCCCTTGGTTGATTTCATTTTTAAACTCTTCTTTTAGGCATTGTACTGCATCTTCGGCGTTGCTTTCGTCCACGAGTACAGAGATACCATTTTCTATCGCCTGTTGAGAGATAACTCCTACACTAATGTTGGCTCTGTTAAGGGCGTTAAATATACGAGAGTCTATCCCTATTTGACCTAGAAAGTCTTTGCCTTCAAAATTGATGATGGCTTTGTTTGGATATATGTTAAGGTTTTCTTGATTAGGCATAATATAATTTTTTAAGTTGATTTAATATTTAATAATTGATTTGAATATATGTTTCATTTGCTCGTATTCCATAAGGAAGGCATCGTGTCCGTGTACCGATTTTATTTCGTGGTAGTAGGCATTAGCATTATCGTTTTTTAAAAGTTGATAGGTTTCTTCAATCTCAAAAGCAGGGAAAAATAAATCACTATCTACTGATACCAAATGGAATTCTGTTTTTATTTCAGCTAACGAAGACTCATCAACTGCAATGGTGGTTAGCAGATGGTTCATTAGTAAATAAGCCTTTAGAGTAAACCTTTCATTAAGGCTTTCTCCGTGGAAATTGAGCCATTCGTGAGATTGCAGTAGGTCAGTATCGTCTCCTTTTTGCCTTTTAAATCTTTTATTGAGTGAAAAGGGAGTTCTATAACAAAGCATTGCGTGAGTTCTCGCTTTTTGTAGCGGTTTTTCACTATTTTCTAGAAGGTATTTCTGGACTAAACATTGGGCATTCAGCCAATCGGTCGTTTTAAAATCCGAGGCTACAGGCACAAATACTTTGGATAAGTTTCTATTAAGATTGAGCATTTCCCAGCCTATAGCACCACCAATGGAGCCACCTATAAGATAGTCTAACTGTTTAATTTTAAGCTGTTCTAGCCCTAAAATAAATAGCCGAGCTACCTCTTGAGTAGTGAAGGCTTGTGGATTATCAATAAAGAAATCATTATAACCATTACCAGGGATATTAAAACAGATGACTGTGAGTTTGTTGGTATCAATGGTTTTTCCTGCTCCCACCAAATCTTGCCACCAGCCTTTTGTTCCTGCCACATTAGAGTTTCCCGTTAGAGCATGATTGATGAGTACAATAGGAGCTGTATGTAAAGGCTGCCCAAATAGCTCATAGCTAAGCGAGATATCAGTACTATATCCAGTAGTTGTTAAATAGTCTTTAATTTTGAGGTGATGCAACATTCTTTTATTATAAATTTTAAATAACAGAAATGTTGCCAAGAAATGAGAGAACCTTTTCTTGATGTTATCTATCCAAAAAAACTTTGGTAGAATTTAGCACCTTCTTCCGTAAGGAAGGGTTGCCAAGGTTTCGCAGGGTCTATTCCCTCCACCTTTCTTGATAACATTTCCTAGTTTTTCAACGAACTAATATAGAGCAAAGATAGACTATTTTTTGTTTTAAACAATATTTTCATTGAAAAAATAAAACCTTGCGTTTAAAATTAACTAACTTTGCATTCAACTTTTATTTTAGATTCTGATGGACAAAAAAAATATAGCCGTAGTCATGGGCGGATACTCTGATGAGTATAAAGTTTCCCTAAAAAGTGGAAAACTAATTTACGACTCTTTAGACCGTGATTTATACAATGTTTATAAAGTGGTAGTTCTTAAAGAAGGTTGGTTTTATTTAGATGAAAATGAAGCTAAACTACCAATACAAAAGGGAGATTTCTCTGTAAATCTACCTAGCGGAGAAGTACTGCGTTTTGATGTTTGCTTTAATACCATTCATGGGACACCAGGTGAAAACGGCGTGTTACAAGCATATTGGGATGCCATAGGTCAAAAATATACAGGGTGCGATTTTTACCAAAGTGCACTTACCTTTAATAAAAAAGATACTTTGGCTGTATTAGCAAAGTATGGTATTCCGTCCGCTAAAAGTTTCTACATAAAAAAAGGAGAGGCTTATAATAAAGATGAAATTATCAGTGAGTTAAAACTGCCTCTATTTGTAAAGCCTAACCAAAGTGGTTCTTCTTTAGGAATTTCTAAGGTAAAAGAGGCTTCGGAGTTTGAAGTAGCTTTAGAAAAAGCATTTTTAGAAGATGATGAGGTTTTAGTAGAAAGTTTCTTAGACGGTATGGAGGTATCTGTGGGTGTGCTAGATTACAAAGGCGAGACTGTTGTTTTAGGCATTACAGAAATTATCCCAGAAACAGAATTTTTTGATTATGAAGCAAAGTATCAAGGAGCATCTCAAGAGATTACACCTGCAAGGCTAGATGAGACTACTAGATTAAGAGTAGAGGAAGTTGCAAAAAGAGCTTATAACTCTTTAGGAATGAAAGGATTTTCTAGAAGTGAATATATTATTATGGACGGTGTGCCTTATATGCTAGAAATGAATACTAACCCAGGGTTTTCACCTGCGAGTATTCTTCCTCAACAAGCGAGAATTTATGGTATCTCCATTAAAGATTTGTGTGGAAATGAGGTAGAAAAAGCTCTAGCAAAATAATAAAATATGAAGGTAGCTGTATTTCCAGGGTCTTTTGATCCTATTACTCTAGGTCATTATGATATTATAGAGCGAGCGTCTAAACTTTTTGACCGTCTTATTATTGCTATTGGGCAAAACTCTCAAAAACATTATATGTTTCCATTAGAGAAAAGGATAGAGTTTATAGAAAAATCGGTCTCTCATTTTGGAAATGTAGAGGTGGACTCATTTGAAGGACTTACGGTGGATTACTGTATGGAGAAAGACGCCCAGTTTATCCTAAGAGGATTGAGAAACCCTGCCGACTTTGAGTTTGAAAAAGCCATCGCACATACAAATAGAACTTTGGCACACAAAAAGTTAGAGACTGTTTTTCTTTTGACTTCTTCAGGTAAGTCGTTCATTAGTAGTAGTATTGTGAGAGAAATTATAAGCCACGGTGGTGAATACGAATTGCTAGTGCCTGATGCTGTAAGAGTATAAAACGAATTTAAAATTATTTTTAGCACAAACAATGCATGCAAATATCAATTTTTTAATAGAATTTCTAGGGACGATATCTTTTGCTATGTCTGGCAGTTTTGCTGCAATGCAAAGAAGATTAGATCCTTTTGGGATTCTTATTATCGCTTTTGTAACTTCTGTAGGGGGTGGTACAGTGAGGGATTTACTTTTAGCTAAACCTGTATTTTGGATGCATGATTTATGGATATGTGGTGTTATCTTTGTTACCTGTGTTATTTCAATGATTTTTAAATCTATTGAGCAAAATTTTAGGGTAACACTTTTTATATTTGATAGTTTTGGGTTGGGACTGTTCACAATTATAGGCATACAGAAAGGTATGAGTTCCGAACTTCACCCTATTATATGCATTACTCTAGGTACTATCACAGGGTGCTTTGGAGGGATTATTAGAGATATTCTATTGAATAGAATTCCGTTGATATTTAGAAAGGAAATCTATGCAACAGCTTGTATATTAGGTGGTACTATCTTTATACTTTTGGCAACCTACACTCATTTGTCTTATCCTGTGGTTCAGATTTTTACTATTCTGCTTATTGTAACTATAAGAACTTTAGCGGTTAAATACCATTGGCAGATGCCTAAATTTTATGTTCAAGATTAGTTTTTAGAGTTTAGAAACAGTCAATAAAAAAGTATTTTATAGTGAAAAAAAACTAATAAAAAAATTTACTTCAAATATCATTTGTTTTATATTTGCGGCAAATTTCTAAACAAAAGAGTTTAAGCAGAATTTAAGAGTTATGGTTTATAAAATCAGAGTTATTTTAGACACGAAGGATAATGTTTTTAGGGACATTGAAGTTAGAGGTAAGCAAACTTTATGGAATTTGCATAACGGTATTAAAAGTGCATTTAGTCTTCAAGGAGATGAGCTATCTTCATTCTACTTTTCAGATGATGAATGGACGGAGCTTAATGCAATACCACTAGAGGATATGTCTGATGATGGAGATGGGGAGATTATGTCCGATGTGTACATCACAGAGGCTTTTCCAGAAAAAGGGAGCAAGATGTTATTCAAGTACGGATTTATAGATCTGTGGGAATTTTATTGTGAGCTTTTAGATGTGATAAAAGAAAAGCCAGCGGTAAATTATCCAATTACGGTATTTAGATATGGTAATATGCCGTTAAAAGTACCTAGTAAAAATACATCATCAAAGCCCTCTCCTACAATGATGAGTGATGATTTTGATGATTTTGATAGTTTTGAAAATGATTTTGATGAAAATGATGGTTTTGCAGACGATTTTAATGATGAGTATTATGATGATGAAGATTAGAATTAAAATAGAGTAATGTTATAGCAAGAAAATGGTCAATAAAAAGAGACTGTCTAGGTTAGATAGTCTCTTTTTTCGTCCAGAGTAGGAGATATAAGTTGCTTTATCTCTATTATGGATAGATAACAAAATAGATGTTAATTTTTATAAACAATATACTTTTGACGAATTTTTTCAAACTCTTGTAAGTCTTTTTGCCAAGATTTTTTGATTTCCGTTTCGCTTTTTCCTTGTATAATTTGAAGCCTTAGTTGGTCAGTCCCTGCCAAAGTATCAAACCAAAGATTTTTGATGAAGAATGGTTTATTAGGATTTTTATAGTTTTTGTAAGCTGTAATTACCCATTCTAGGTTAAGTTCTCTCAAATCTTTAGAGTATTCAGAGAGATTTTCTCCATAGCATACTTGTCCGTTAAAAGGCGGATTTTTAGCTCCAAAATTAGGCTTTGGAGTGAATTTATAATCTAATTTTTTAGTCCACGGTGAACCATAAATTTGGAAGGGATAGTCAGTGCCACGTCCTACCGAAACCTCAGCTCCTTCAAAAAAGCATAGGGAAGGATATAGGTTGATAGACTTATCATTTGGTAAGTTAGGAGAAGGGCGTCTGAGTATAGGGTAGCGTTGTTTTTTATGGTAATTTTTCATTGGGATTAAGGTGTATTTGGCTTTTATTTTATTTTTAAGCCAACCTTCGCCGTTTACCATATTACCATACTCGCCAATGGTTAGTCCATAGACTATAGGGACTGGGTGCATACCCACAAAACTTGTCCATTTTTCCTTTAATACAGGTCCATCTGTGTAGCCGTCGTGAGGGTTAGGTCTATCTAGTACAATCACTTCTACATTATGCTCTGCGGCAGCTTCCATCACATAGGCAAGGGTTGAAATATAGGTGTAAAATCTTACTCCAACATCTTGAATATCAAAAAGAATAATATCTAAATCTTTGACTTGCTCTGCAGTTGGTTTTTTGTTTTTACCATAAAGAGAAATAATGGGGATACCTGTTTTGGTATCCACACCATTTTTTACATATTCTCCTGCATCGGCTTCGCCTCTAAAACCGTGTTCTGGAGCAAAAACCCGCTTAATATCTATGGTGTTTTCTCTTAGGAAATCTACGATACTAAGAGTATCTATGGTAGTAGGGTGATGTTTTTGAGGTTTTAGTACCAGTCCTGTTTGATTGGTTACCACGCCTACTTTTTTATTTTTTAGTAGAGAGAGATAAAGTTCTGGTTGGTCGGCTCCTGTTTTAAAATTAGGATAACTATTACCATTTTGAGCATAGTTTTTACCAGATAACCCTAAATAAATTAGGCAAATCAACAGTAAATTTTTAATTTTGAGGCTTAAATACATAGGTTTTGAAATTTCCATTATATTTTTCTAAAAAAATAGCATTCTCCAAAGATAATAAAAATAATCTTTCTAAGGTGATTGTATTTATCGGTAGGTTGTCGGTAGCCTTGGGTGTCATTGTTTCTTTAATTACGGTAGCCACAGGTTTGGGAGCCAAAAAAGGCATCAAAAATAAGATGGGAGATTTTTCGGGGCATATTTCTGTGAAATCTACTAGGTCTAATTCATCTTATAATTCTTCAGTTTTAGATTTAAAAGAAATCAATATAAATCAAATTAAGGCTTTACAAGAAGTAGAAGGTATGCAGTCTTATGCGTCTGTAAGTGGCATTCTTAGAACAGAGGATAATTTCTCTGGGATTTTGTTAAAAGGTGTTGGGAAAGATTTTGATACCAAAAGATTTGAAAAATTTTTGGTGGAAGGTAGCGTTCCGAACTTTACAGAAAAGGGATATAATAATGAAGTTATATTACCAGAAAAAATAGCCAATGATTTAAGACTTAAACTAAACGATGAAATAGTGGCTATCTTCTCTAAAGAGGACCAAAAGCCAATCTATCGAAAATTTAAAGTTAAAGGGATTTACAAAACGGATATCAAAATGATAGACGACCTGTTTATCATAGGAGATATCAACCATGTGAGGAGGATACAAAATATGGATAAAACTGCCATAGGAGGTATAGATATTTTCCTCAAAAATATAGGAGAGATAGACGAGATATTTCCAAAAATTGAGGAAAAAATAGGGTATAAGAACTACGCTGAAAAAATAACAGATAAGTATCCTGAAATTGTAAATTGGATTAACATTTTTGATACTAATATCGCTTTAATCATCACAATTATGTTGGTGGTTGTAGTCATCAATATCGTAATGGTGTTGCTTATTTTAATTATAGAACGCACCAATTCCATAGGGATATTGAAAACGCTAGGAGCAAATAATGCTCAAATACGAGCTATTTTCATCAATTACACTTTACTTATTATGGTTCCAGGATTGTTAGTGGGGAATTTCATAGGATTGGGACTACTGCTTTTACAAAAATGGACGGGCATCGTTCAGCTTAACCCTGATAACTACTATATTAGTACAGTACCAATAGACTTAAATCCTATTTATATTGTAGCTATTTCTTTAGGGATTTTGTTGGTGTCTGCGGTGTCGCTTATTTTCCCTAGTTATTTAATTAGTAAAATATCACCAGTTAAAGCGATTAAATACAATTAAGGTACATCAGTGATTTTTCTGTACTTTTGTGGAAATAATACATTCAAATGCAATCTTATTTAGAATTCAAATTTACCATTACGCCTCCTCAGCCTTGGAGCGAGATTTTAATGGCAGAACTTATACATATTGGTTTTGATAGCTTTACAGAGGAAACTAACGGTGTTTTAGCCTACATTCCAAAGAACGATTTAAACGAAGATGCTATAAAATCACTCTATATTTTTGAACAAGAAGGCGTAGAGATAGATTATACTTATACCGAAATGCCTAACATCAATTGGAACGAAGAGTGGGAAAAGAACTTTTCGCCCATCAATGTAGAAGATAAAGTTTACATTAGAGCGGAGTTCCATGAGCCTCAACCGTTGGATTATGAAATTATCATACAGCCTAAAATGTCTTTTGGTACGGGGCATCACGCCACTACTTACTTGATGATTCAGCAAATGTTGGAGATGGATTTTAAAGGTAAAAAAGTCTTGGATATGGGCTGCGGGACTTCAGTATTGGCAATCTTCGCTAAACTGAAAGGAGCAGGAGATACTTTAGCCATAGATATAGATCCTTGGTCGGTAGAAAATTCCAAAGAAAATGCAGAGCGAAATCAAGTCAGTCTAAGGATAGAAGAAGGTACTGCTGAGAATTTAGGACAGGAAAAATTTGACATTATATTAGCAAATATCAATAGAAATATCCTTATTTCTGATATTCCAACTTATGTTTCGGTGTTAGAAAATGGTGGACAGTTGTTACTCTCAGGCTTATGCTTTTTTGATGTAGAAGACATTATGGAAGTTTGCACCGCACAGAACCTTAAACTCAACAAAAAAGTACAAAGAGAAGAGTGGGTAAGTCTGCTTTTAGAAAAAAACTAAACGCTATATTTGTAACTCAAAATTAAGTCTATAATGGCTAAAAAAGATAAAAAATCAGCAGTTAGCGTGGGCGTTTTAGGTAGCGGAAGTTTTGCTACAGCCATAGTAAAGATGCTTCAAGAGAACTCAAAAATGGTGCATTGGTGCGTTCGTAATGAGTTTGTAAAAGGAGCCATAGAACTCAGAAAACACAATCCTACTTACTTACAATCGGTGATGTTTAACACGCGTCATCTTAATATTACTACCGATGTTAATCAGCTTGTGTCCGTTTGTGATGTTATCATTTTGGCAACGCCGTCTATCTATTTATCGGACAGTTTAGAGAAAATGACTTGCGATTATTCCAACAAGTTGTTTGTATCCGCTATAAAAGGGATTGTCCCTAAACACAACGATATAGTAGCACACTACCTTAGAGACCAATTTCAGATAGGATTTAGAAATCAGGCGGTAATTGCAGGACCTTGCCACGCGGAGGAAGTCGCTATGGAACGCCTTTCGTACCTTACCGTCGCTACCGTAGAAGAAGAAAATGCTCAAAAACTGAAAGATTTATTTTCGTCTAGCTATATTAAAGTGAGTACCAGCAGCGATATACTAGGCAACGAGTACAGTGCAATACTAAAGAACATTTACGCCATAGGGGCAGGTATGGCAAGCGGTTTGGGCTACGGCGATAATTTCCAAGCGGTGTATGTATCCAACGCCATTCGTGAGATGGAAATCTTCCTAGAAGCCATTTACGAAGCTCCAAGAGATGTTAACGAAAGTGCCTATCTAGGGGACTTGTTGGTAACGGCGTACTCGCTGTTTTCTAGAAACAGGTCTTTAGGAAATTTGGTGGGTAAAGGCTATACGGTAAAATCGGCGATACAATCTATGAATATGGTGGCAGAAGGCTACTACGCTGCGGCATCTATCTACAATACTGCTAAAGAAAAGGGGCTTAAACTACCTATCATCAGCACGGTATATAATGTTCTCTACGAAGGCAAAAATGTAGAAAAACAGTTCAAAAAGCTCACTGCTAAACTAAACTAATAGGGCGTAACCCCTTTCCATCAGCCGAAAATCCCACCGCTAGGGGGCGGGCTTTCGGCTTTATCTTTGCCTTTTGTCCTTAGCGAAAGCTTTGGCAGTCAAAAGATAAAGGATATCGCCTCTATCCCTTACGCATAGCAGAGTGTTAAGATTTAGAAGTTGCAAAGTGTCATATTGAAAAACAGAAATAGATGTTTCAACCAGCGAGAATAGAAGATACAGATATTATTTGGGAGATGCTTCAGCAGGGCATTAGAAGAAGAAAGGAAGATGGCAGTAACCAATGGCAAGATGGTTACCCTAATAGAAGTGTGGTAGAACAAGACATTCGTGATGGTGTGGGCTATATTTGGGTTCAAGGTGATGAGGTCTTGGGCTATGCCGCTCTAATGCTCAATAACGAACCAGCCTATGATAATATAGAAGGGGAATGGTTATCCAACGGAGATTATATAGTGGTGCATCGTGTAGTGGTACACGACCAGTGCTTAGGAAAAGGGATTGCTAAGCAGATGTTCCTGTGGATAGAAGATTGGGCGAAGCAACAAAATATTTACAGTATAAAAGTAGATACCAATTACGATAACCAACCAATGCTCCATATTTTACAGCATTTAGGTTATTGGTATTGTGGGGAGGTTTACTTTAGGGGAAGCCCTAGGAAAGCCTTTGAGAAAGTTCTAAAATAAAAAGGCTTTTGCTGATTAACCTATTTATTGAGGAATCTAAAAGAAAATGATTATCCTAAATGTTATACATTAGCAATTGCAAAAATATTATATATCTATATAGTGATTTAATGGTAAGAGTCTATATATTGTTTTCTTTATTCTGTTTTCAAGTTTTAATATCTCAGCTTAGAGTGGACTATTGTGTGTTTCACCGTATAGATTCTCTTACAACGCAAGAAGCTGTAGTTCCCTATGATGTTAGGTTATTTATTGATGGTAATGAGACATTATATGTTTCAGAGGCAAGGATTCAGTCAGATTCTTTAAGATTGAAACTTAGAGCTAATATGGATTTTGGGGTGCTTTCTGTTCCTAGAAAAAAAGGATTTCAAAGTGAATATATTACAGGAGATTTAAAAAATAACATTATAACACAACATACTCGAATAAATGATGAAGGTTTCAAATTTGAATGGAAAGTAGATACCAAATGGACGTTAGATACACAAACAAAAAAAATAGGAGAATATACTGCTAAAAAAGCTATGGGTAAACTTTCAGGAAGAAATTATACCGTTTGGTACACTACAGAAATACCTATTCCTGCGGGACCGTTTAAATTTTTTGGCTTACCTGGTTTAGTCTTAGAAGCAGAAGATGATACGGGAGATGTACGTTTTGAATTGATTTCTATAAAAAAATCGGATAGGATGAATGTAAAAGAGTGTATAATAGAGAATGCTAACGAAAAGACAGTTAAAACTTACTCTGAGTATTTGAAGGTATTTAAAAATGCGATGCATGCAAGACCTGCACAAGTTCTCTATGACTTTGCAGACCAAGAAAGTAAAAAAAGACTTGAGGAAAACTATCAAGCGAAGGTTAGAATATATAATAATTTTATAGAGAGATGATTGAGAACCAAAGCTCCACATTTTACAGTATTTAGGTTATCAGTATTGTGGGGAGGTTTATTTTAGAGGTAGCCCTAGGAAAGCCTTTGAGAAAGTTCTTAAATAAACAAAGGTGGCTTATTGCCACCTTTGTTATGAGTTAGTAAAGGTTTAGAGGTTATCCAAAACTTCCTTTAAGTCAGCGTAGCCACCACCGTTGTGGACATTAGTAAGCCCAAGGGATTTAAAATATTCTACGGCTCTGCCACTTCTGTTGCCGCTTCTACAAAACAAGATTACATTGCCGTCTAGGCTGGTAACTTCCTCTTTTCGGTCTTCTAATTCTCCTAGTGGAATGTTTTTAGCAGCTTCTATGTTTCCGTCCATTTCTAGTTCCATAGGTTCTCTTACATCTATAAGGTGGTAATTTCCTGATTTTAATACTTCTTCAATCATAATACGGTTAAGTTATAAGGTTTCGAGGCGTAAAGATAGAAGAGATTAGCACAATACCCAAATTTTAGGCATTAAATTTATACTTTTGCACCTGTGAACAAAATAGCCTACCATACCCAACTGATAAAAAATAAAGCCAAAGCTTTTGGCTTTCAGTCTTGTGGTATTTCGCAGGCTACATTTTTGGAGGAGGAAGCCCCTAGGCTAGAGGAGTGGCTAAAAAAGGACTATCATGGCAAAATGTCCTATATGGAAAACCATTTTGACAAGCGTTTAGACCCAAGGCTACTGGTGGAAGGCTCTCGCTCCGTTATTTCGTTGTCGTATAATTACTTTCCGCAAGAGGAATTACCCACCATAGATAACTTTAAAATATCAAAGTATGCGTATGGTAGAGATTACCACGAGGTCATTAAAGATATTTTGAGGGATATGGTTGCAGAACTTCAGGAGGAGATAGGGGCTTTTGGCTTTAGAGTGTTTGTGGATTCTGCACCTGTGTTGGAACGGGCATGGGCAAAAAAATCTGGAATTGGCTGGGTGGGGAAGAATGCTAACCTAATTTCTAAAAAAAGCGGGTCTTTTTTCTTTCTAGCCGAAATTATTTGCGATTTGGAGCTAGAGCCAGACGCTCCTACAACTGACCATTGCGGACGCTGCACGCGTTGTATAGATGCCTGTCCTACCAAGGCTATTGTTAATGAAAAAATTATAGATGGCAGCCGTTGCATTTCGTATGCTACCATAGAACTCAAGGAGGAAATTCCTACAGCGTTTAGGTCTAATATGCAAGACTGGATGTTTGGGTGTGATATTTGCCAAGAGGTTTGCCCTTGGAACCGCTTTTCTAAACCTCACAACCAGCCTTTGTTTAACCCAAATCCTGCCCTTAAAAACTTTACTAAAAGGGAATGGAGAGAGCTTACTCAAGATTTGTTTTCCGAAATATTTAGAAAATCGCCTGTTAAAAGGACTAAGTTTGCAGGACTACAACGGAATATCTCTTTTTTAGATCAAGAGCTATCAGACTAAAGACTAGCCACCGAGATGGTTTTGTTATGGATTATTTGAAGAAAATTGACCGTATCGTAGAAATTTTGTCTGCCAACAATAGGAATGTTGAAGCGGAGCGGATTCAGGATTTAAGGCAGGCTGCTTTTACTGTTACAGAGCTATTGTTATCTGTGGGATACGAATTAAGTAGAATGGTGAAAACCCCCGTTATAAAAAATATGATAGGAAACGAGGTTGAGGATTTAATACAGTATTGTAAAAGAATAGGTTTGCTGATAGATGAGGCGTAAGGTCAGTTGGTTGTTAGAGCAGCATCGGTCTTGCGTGAAAATTCCATCGGGCAGGAAATTTTACGCGAGACCGACGGAAATTTTACGCGAGGCTGATGGAAAAAAAATTACTCCTCGATGGAATGAAATAGGCTTCGGGGTGGCGAGTTTTGTTGGGCTTTGGGCATTGTGGTAACGGTAGGGTATGGAGGTGTGGAAAGTAGGTTTCGGTGGAATGATTGGAGCGAGGGGGACGCCCTGTAAATTTTTTTTGGAAATGTGCAGGTTTTTGGGGAGAGAGGTTTCTGTGAATAAAATAAAAAGCTATCTTCGTGGTATATAATTCTGATGAAAAATGAAAAAGCTATTGTTCTTCCTACTAAAGATACTGGGTGTTGTGGTAGGCTTTGTGGTGGTGTATGTATTGCTAGCGCTGCTATTGCCGCTGATACCTGTTTCGGATGAGCAGGTGAGTGAGGTGAAGACCATTCCTACTTACATCTATACCAATGGCGTCCATACCGATTTGGTGATGCCTACCCAGACATCACTCATCAATTGGAGCGAGGTGGTGCCTTACAAAAATACGCGTTCGCAAAACGAAAACTTACCCTATCTAGCAGTAGGCTGGGGAGATAAAGGCTTCTACCTAGATACGCCAGAATGGGCAGACTTAAAGTTTTCTACGGCGTTTAATGCTGCGTTTTGGCTAGGCGAATCGGCAATGCACTGTACTTACTACGCTAAAATGAAAGAAGGTGAAGACTGCAAAAAAATAATGCTTACAGAAACACAGTACGCTAACCTTGTTCGTTTTGTAAAGGAAAGTTTCGATACCGATGAAAGTGGCAAGACGATACTCATAAAAACCGATGCGGTGTATGGCTCTAACGATGCTTTCTACGAAGCTAAAGGAAGCTATAGTTTTATGCACACCTGCAACACTTGGGCAAATAATGCTCTAAAGGCGGCGGGGCAAAAAGCAGCGTTATGGACGCCTACAGATTTCGGTATTTTCAGACACTATCAATAAGCCTCTAAAGGGTTAAAAATAATTTTGGGTTAATGGGAGTACCATTCTTGTGGACTTCGTAATGCAAGTGCGGTCCAGTGGAGCGTCCTGTATTTCCTGATTTGGCAATAGTCTCCCCTGCTTTTATCTTATCGCTAGCTTTTACTAGAATTTGAGAGAGGTGCCCGTAGAGAGTGGCTAGTCCGTTGCCGTGAGAGATAATCACGCATTTGCCGTAGCCACTTTTCTCTCCTGCAAAAAGGATAGTTCCTGCAGCGGAACTTTTGATGTCTTTGCCAATGCTTACTGCAATGTCTATCCCTTTATGAAATTGCATTTGTTCTGGTTCTTTTGGAGTGGAGTTTATTTTGGTAGTGGCAGCAGAGTCTGTATTTGTCTTGGTAGAAGATTTTAGAGAAGCTAAAGCAGTTTTAGGAGGAATAGGATTTTTTCTCTTCCCAAAATGAGATGATATATAGCCTTCCGTAGGAATGCCCAGCGGTACAGTCTGAAGTTTTTCTTGTAAATCTACCAAGTATTGGCTGTATCTGTTGGCTGTTTTGGCGAGATAGACACTATTGTTAAGACTGTCTTGAGCTAGGTTTTCTATGTTGGAATTAACTACCTGCTTAGAAGCTAAGAAACGATGCAAATCTTTTACCGTATTGTGTATAAGTCCTAAATCTTGTTTTATTTTGGAGTAATCTACGCTGTCTTTTTGGGTGTTGATTTTAACGAGATTGACTTCGTATTGTTTGTCGTCCTTTTCAGAATAGAGCTTAATTATAAAAAGAGATTGTAGTAGTATTATCAAAAAAAGCCCTCCTAGTATATATTTATTATTGATGTTTTTCATTAAAGTAAAAATTAAGATTGCAAATTTAACGAGCTTTAGTCTTAATAATTGTCCTGTATATGTTAAAAAGTGATAAATTTTAGAGATGAATATATTGGGTCGTGTACCAAAGTTAGTGATGATGATTTAAAATATTGAGAGATATTTTTATCCAGCATAGAGGTTCTTTAAAATATTGGTTTAGACAAAGAAGTCAACATTAGTCAGCTCACAGAGTATATCACCTTTGGCGAGGTATTGTTTGACGAGCATAAAGTGAGTAGAAGAATGCCGTATTTGTTTAATGGAAAGGAGTGGATAGCGAGACGGGACTATACTACTACGGGGCGAGGTACTACGCCCAAGAGTAAGTTTGTGGCTCGGTACAGACCCATTGAGTGGCTATAATCCAATAATGGAAACGGAGCACTATATAGATGGTCAGCATAATGGGGGAGTATTTAACCCAATGAACTTTGCGACTTATTCATACACTTATCAAAATCCAGTGGTGTTTATAGATTCTAATGGAAAGCAGGTACAATTTGATGTAAGGGGATATATAAAGCAACAATTAGATAGTAGAGTAAATTATGTAAAACAAAAATTAAATAATGTTGAGAATAAAGTTAGTAAGGCTTATAATAGAGTAAAACAAGAGACAGCACAGATAGCTAAGAATACACAGACTTGGGTTAAAAATAATAAAAAAAATAGTTAGAAATGCCAGAGTAATGCAGGAAACAGGAGATAAGATAGTTGTAGGAGGTTTGATTATGGCGGCTGCAGGAGAGTAAGTGGAGTAGGAGCAACACCAGGACTTACAATGTCTTCACTTGGAGCAGGAATGTCAACTATGGGCTCTCTTATAGAAGTAGGTGTTGAGGTAATAACGAATGATTATTCTAATAAAGCAACATATAATACTGTGAGAAATGAAATAATTAGTGCTATGGTTTCAGAAACAGTTGATGCAGTTTTACCAGGTCCAACTCCTAGTATTAAAATTCAACAAAACAAACATTGGATGAAATGCAAAAAGTTAATAAGAAGATTATTAAAGAAACAGGAACAAGAGCTATACAAAATAGTGAATTATGATGGATAGAGATACAGTATATATATTGATGTTTTTAATAACTTCTCTTTATATGTTTTTATACATTAAGCGAAAAAAAAGAATATATGAAGGGTAAAGATTATGACCCTACAGACGAAGGAGAGTTATTAAGAGCTTATATAGTAATTAGTTTTTTTATTTTATTTGCACTATATTGTTTAAAAAAAAAAATTAAAAGAAAATAATATGAATGTTGAAATTGCATTGAAGTTCGTTGTCCCAATATTGTTAATTATTGTTGGAATATACCTTAGAAAGTCTAGTAATTTGGAAAATAGAAGATATTGGTTTCCTCTTTTATTTTTAGGAATTATTATTTTGTTAGCGAGAGTGTTTATGGTAGTGTATCGGAGTTGGTGATGCTAAAATAAACTAAAAAATGTACTATCAAACTGTCATAAAAAGGAGAAATGCGTTTCGGGGTTTCGTCGGACTTACGAAGGAGACACGACGGAGCGATGACGGAACGGTACGCAGTAAAAAAAGACTGTCAAAATGGCAAAAAGGCAAGTTTACTAAGCATTACTTTGAAGGCACAAGCCATATTGTTTCTAAGTTAGGGGAAGGTACTTTTCATCAGCCAACAGGTCTAACCGCTGGCGGTATAGACTACATTAAACAGAGTGCGAAAATACAGGAGGCAATAGATAACTATGTACGTGGTTTAAATGTACCACCGGGACCACCAACCCAGCACGGTATATACGGCACACCTGACTTTACGGGGCAAGAGTACCCAAGTATAGATTGGTCAGACATTAGCCAAGACCAAGAGCCACCAGAGGGTTGGCCAAGACCGCCTAAATTTAACGAGCCGGGTGATGTTCCGGGACCTCCGGTGCAATATGGAGACCCTGTAAAGCCTGACAATGTAAAAGGTGGGTTTGGTTATGTGGATAATGGGATAGAGGAAAAGAATTTATACTATTATCACCCTGACCACTTAGGTAGCAGTAGTTACATTACAGACAAAGACGGGAACATCAATCAACATACCGAATACATGGCATTTGGGGAGGTGCTATTTGATGAGCATAAAGTGAGTAGAAGAATGCCATACTTATTTAACGGTAAAGAATTAGACTCTGAAACAGGGTTATATTATTATGGAGCAAGATACTATGACCCAAGAGTGTCTATATTCTTGAATGTAGACCCATTGGTAGAGAAAACAATGCAACCGTATGCCTATACTAATAATAATCCTATAATGTTGATAGATCCTGATGGACAAGAACCTACGCCTTTTTATATAAAACTATTAGGGCATACAGGATATTATGCTTGGAGGGCTAGAGATTTTAGGAGGCAAAATCCAGGTAAAACAGCTCCTGATTATTATATGGAATATGGTCATAAATACATAAATAGGTTCACTAATGAAACTAGCAAAACTATGTCACGTTCGGGTAAGATTTGGTTACGAGAGGCTCGTAAAAACTTACAAGTAGCGATTGAAGATAGATTAGCTAAACCTGATGGTGCTGATTTAGAAAGAGATAATGATAAATTTAGAAGTTTTGCTTTTGATTCCCATATCAGTGCGTATTGGAATGAGACAGGAAAAGTACCATTATACACATTAGGTGCTGTGGATTTAACAAAAATATTGTTAACACCAGATGTTAAAGACTTAGTTAGTTCTGATGGATTACGTCAAGTAAAAGGCATGATAGGTAAATTTATAGTTGAAAAACCAGAAGAATTGAAGCGCATTTTAGGTGATGCTTACGATAATAAGGGTGAAATTATGAATTTGATAGAGAATAAAGCAAAAAAAGAGGGTGTAAGCATAAACAAAATTAAAAACGCTTTAAGTCCATTACTGATGCTTATTCCAAGTAAAGAACAAAATAAAACAGAATGATATGAAAAAATTGCTAATGTGTTTTCTGATGATTTTAGTAGCTATGGGATGTGAAGATTATGTTAAAGAAAAAGATAATATTGAAATTCTCATATTTGAAGGGATGAAAGGAGAGTCGAAGTATATGTTTTTTATTAATCCGAAAGTAGGTTATTCTTTTAATAATCACACTGTAAGTGATTGGCATAGAGTTACAGAAGAACAACTCAAACAACCTAATTTTTTCCCAAAATCTACTGATATTTCTATTATTTATAAGACCATAGATGGCGGTAAAACTTGGGCTAGTGTATATTCAATAGATGATTTTCGTTTTGATAAAGTTGCTTTTTCTGATAAAAATCGGGTTTACATAAAAATCATTAATAGTAAAGAGACTTTGAATAATAAACTTTTAAAGTTTGAATTGGAAACTAATAAGGCTACTGTTTTTAGTTTTAATTTTGAAAGAATGGGTGAAATATGGGCATTCAATCAAAAAGTTTTCATAAATAGCAAAAATAACGGTATTAATACTTTATATAGTATCGATAATGATTTTACTAAAATAGATTCAATAGAAGAAAATAAAATTTTTAAAGATAAAATAACTTTATTAGACAATACTCCATATACTATAACTTGGGATAATGAACTTTATAATATAGAAAAAAAAGAAGCTATTAGGTTATGTGATATTGAACTTGAGAGTATTATTGAAATGGGGAAATCTAATATATTAGTAGCTTGTAAAAAAGAATTTTCTATTATCCTCGTTGAATATGACACAAGTACCAAAAAAAGAAAATATTTAAAGGAGTTTTCTGGTTATGATATAGTGAAAGGTTTGCAAAGTAATGATAAGGTGATTTGTGGATTTATAGGAAGTATAAAGGGAATGTTTACAGAATATGATTTATTTTATAGTCTAGATAAAGGTAAAACATGGCATATACAAGAACTTAAAGAAAAGAGTTATATTTCCTCTAGTGCTTTAGTGGATGATATATTATATATTTTTAGTGGGGGTAAGAGGATGCAAAAAATTTTATTAAAATAGGGGTTGCGTATCAGAGTTAGTGATATAGATTATTTAGAATATTATTTATCCAGAGGAGAGATTCTTTAAAATATTGGTTTATACAAAGACGGCAACATTAGTCAGCATACGGAATATATGGCGTTTGGCGAAATACTATTTGATGAACATAACACCAGCACAAAGATGCCTTACTTGTTTAATGGTAAAGAGTTAGATAGTGAGACAGGGTTATATTATTATGGAGCGAGGTACTACGACCCAAGAGTGTCTATATTCTTAAATGTAGACCCGTTGGTAGAAAAAACAATGCAACCGTATGCTTATACGAATAATAATCCTATAATGTTGATAGACCCAACGGGTATGGAAGTAGAGGATTGTCCTACTTGTCCAAAACCAGAGAGAGCGGAGCAAACTTTTAGGGTAAATAATAACACCTATGTTGCGACCCCTGCACAAGAAAATTCTAATAATTTAGAGTGGGTAAAGCAGAGAGATATAGAAGGCGTAACGCTAACAAGAAACAAGGCAGATGAAAATATAAGAGCAGCAAGGTTGCGTTTAAGCCAAGCCATAGCTAATAGTCCTGCGGCTAGGTCTGTGGAAAGTTTTGAGAATAATTTGTTTTATGGAGGGGGGGATAACTTTAGCAACAGCAGGAGCGGGAGGTTTTGCCTTATCAGGAAGGATGGCAGCAGGAGCATTTTTAAAAAGAGCGGGTATAGATGCAGGGATACAATTTGGTGCAAACCTTACTACTAACGGAGGTAATTGGGGAGATGCTTTAGGAAGAGTTAACGGAATTCAATCTGCGTTGGCAGGCTTCGGAATGAATTATGTGGGTAATTCTATAATATCAGCATCAACATCAGTCACTATATCTAATAAAAGAGTTTTAGTAAATACTATTTTTAATGATACAAGGAGTATTAAAGAATTTGTTCCTCAAGCTGCATTTGGAATAGTAGGGGGAGCTGCTGTAAATAGTATAGGTAACTTACCTCAATTTAAAGGTTTAGTAATAGGAAGCTATATGCAAGGAACAATTAGATTCGGACAGCAGGTACTATAGTGGCAGGTATTGTAGCAAATGGACCAGATTACGGAGCTAGTGTAATACAAAATAAAATTATACCATAACATGAAAAATATATTTAAGAAGTTACATTATTATTTATTTGTAAGAGAATCGAAATGGAATATGTTATTTATATTGATACCGTTTATCATTTTTTGCATTTTTTTATATCATAAGAACTCTTCCATAGAAGAAGGTAGATATAGCATAGGTATCATAACTAATAAATATTGGCCTATTGTTTCGCATGAATCAATAACTTATATCTATTATAAAAAGGGGATAGAATATAATAGTTCAGCAATCTATAATGGTAAGTCAGAAATTGGAGGAAGATATTTGGTTCAATTTTCCTTAAAGTATAATTTTGGAGGAGCAAAAATTTTTCAAGATATTCCTATTCCCGACAGTATAAAATCCGCCCCTGCTGAGGGTTGGAAAGAATTACCAGAATGGGCAAAGGAAAAAATGAAAAGATATAATAGATGAGTAGCGTACTTAGGAAAGTATATTATTATTTATTTGTAAGAGAGTCAAAATGGAATATGTTATTTATATTGATACCCTTTGCATTATTGATGATATGGGGATATTTCAGAGAGAAAGAACTAAATGTAAAGGAAGGTAGATATACGATGGACTATGTTCATAAGATATATTGGCCTATTACGAATGCTAAAACATTAAAATATTTCTATAGTGTTGATGATAAAGAGTATAGCGGTATTAGTGAATGTAATGGTAAAAAAGCTCCCAAAATAGGGGAGTATTATTTAGTGCAGTTTTCTTTGATAGATAATAAAGCTTCTAATATTTTCCAAGACATTCCTGTTCCCGACAGCATCAAATCCGCTCCTGCTGAGGGCTGGAAAGAATTACCAGAATGGGCGAAGGAAAAAATGAAAAGATATAATAGGTGAGAGTAAGAATTAACTTGTTGAAAGCAAGTTAGTCAATTGTAGATTTAAACTTTTTTTGAAAATCTTCCCATTGTTCCTTAGTTTCTATTCTTTTGTATTCATCTTTATAGAATAAAGAAAGATAAAGTTCTAATTCTTTTGGTTTAAATAACCCAACTAAATTAGTAATAGGCTTGCCTGTTTCATCTATAAAAATAGTAGTAGGGTAGGCACTTACATTTAGAAATCTAGCTAGCTCGTGTGGGGCGTTTCTTCCAGAAATATTAGCTACATAATTAGGATTAGAGAAGGTCCTATCTTGGTAATGTGTTACTTCGTTACCTTCTCCATTAAATTTAACAGCGTAATAATTTTCGTTGATAATTTTAGCTATTTCTGGATGTCCATAAGTTTCTTTTTCCATTAGTTTACAAGGACCACACCATGGAGCATATACATCTAATAAGATTTTCTTAGGTTTAGTCTTTTGAGCCGCCATAGCTTCATCAAAAGTAAGCCATTTAACCTCTTGTGCCAAAGCTAAGTTAATTAAAAATAAACTAAATATTAGTATTACCTTTTTCATTATCAATTTTCTTTAATTAGGTAACAAATGTACATAATTCTTTTTAAATCAAAATAGTTATAAAATCAAAAACTCTGAATCTCAAGATTCAGAGTTTTTAAAAATATATTATTTAACGCCATGCATCATTTTACTAATAGGTTTACTAAGTAGCAATAGAAGAAGTCCACAAGCTATTACAAACCCTGATATATAAGTAAATACTTGACCTGCCCCCATCTTTTCTACATAAGCTGCAATGTAACCTCCTAAGAAATTGGCTACAGATGACGACAAAAGCCATACTGCCATAAGGACAGAAGCTAGTCTAACTGGAGCTAATTTGGTTACTACTGATAATCCTACTGGTGATAAACATAATTCTCCTATAGTATGAACAAAATAAGTCATTACTAACCACCATAAACTTGCCTTTATAGTAGGGTCTGCAATATCTCCACCTCTTTCAGATACAGCACCTAGCATAAACCAAAACCCAATACCTAAAATTACCATACCCAATCCCATTTTAACAGGGGTACTTAATTTCTTACCTAACTTAGAACTCCAAAACATTGCAAACAATGGAGCTAAAGCTACAATAAAGAATGGGTTAACCGACTGGAACCAAGACGCAGGTATTGTGTAATTCCCTATGAAAGGAATATCTACATTTCTGTTTATATAGTTATCTGTGTAAAGTGCAATAGAGGAACCTGCTTGTTCAAACCCTGCCCAAAAGAACACAGCAAATAAAAATAGAATGAAAATAACACTTACCCTTTGTTTTTCTACTTTTTTAAGTTCATCTCCATTTTCTATTTCTTCTTTGATGATTTCCACTTCTTTCTCTACTTCTATCTGCTTCTTAGGTTTCTTACCAATATTACCTAAGTATTTTTGAGCTAAAGTATTAAATAATACTTGCCCTAAAAGCATACCTAAACCAGCTGCTAAGAAACCATATTTATATCCGTAAGACATAATCTCTCCTGCAGCATCTTTTTTAGCAAAAATATCATCTGTAAGAACTCCGATCACTAAAGGAGCAATAAGAGCCCCAAGGTTAATCCCCATATAGAAGATAGAAAATGCAGAATCTCTTCTTTCATCTCCTTCTTCGTATAAATTACCAACAAGCACAGAAATATTTGGCTTGAAGAAACCGTTACCAATAATCAATAAAAACAACCCAATATAAAGCCCTAAATGCGTATTGATAGCAAACAAGGTAAATTGCCCCAACATCATTAAAATACCTCCAATGGTTATGGACAAACGCTGTCCTAAAAATTTATCTGCCAACCACCCTCCAATAAGTGGAGTAAAGTAAACAAACCCTGTAAAATAGCCATAAATTAAACTCGCATGTGCAGGGTCTATAGATAAACCTCCTTGTAGATAGGTTTTTGTAAGGTAATATATGAGAATAGCTCTCATGCCATAGTAGCTGAAACGCTCCCACATTTCGGTAAAAAATAAAAGGTATAATCCTGCTGGATGCCCCTTTTTACTGATTGTTGTATCCATATTTTATAATAATTGTTATATTTTCTTAAAAAAGACCAACAAATATAGTCTTTTTTGGAGTTCCACAAAGAAACTGAGTTAAAAAATGTTAAATTCTTCTAAAATCAACGCAAAAATGCCACTCTATTTTCATAAAGTAGCATTTTCATAAAGTTTAAAAATTAAAGCTTAATCTAGAAAACACATATCGTCCATTAAGCCCAAACTGAGAAGTCGCTCGTGTATAAACAAACTGTCCGTTATTAGTAGAAGCAGAAATATTTCTACTAGGATAAACATCAAACAAGTTATTAGCTCCTAATGTAAATGTAATTTTAGGAGAAAACGCGTACCCAAATGATAGGTCTGTGATAACTCTATCCGTCATTATTTGATGCTCGTTAGGTAATGTAACGCCATCTCCATTAGCATCTACAACATCTGCTCCCGTTACTTTTCCGAAGTAGCTATTTCTTAAATAAACATTCAGTTTTTTGTAACTAAGGGTATGAGAAAGCCCTGCCTTAAACCTAGGTATAGCCTCTTCTACATAAATCCTAGAACGCTCAGAAAAATAAGTGTCATCTAAACCTGCTGCTTTAAGCACTGGTGAAGAGTGTATTTCTCCTACTCTTCTTGTTTGGCTAAGGTTAAGAGCAAAATCATTGGTAAGTTTAAAATCTCCGCTCTTAAAATCGTGGCTTACCACTACATCTAACCCTTTGGTTTCCGTATCTATGGCATTAGCAAAAAACTGTGCTGCATTTACATTAGCCTGTGTAAATAGATTCTGAAGCTCTGTATTAGAACCCGCTCTGAATGTATCTGTAAGCACAATCCTATTGTTGATACGTGTAAAATAAGCATCTCCTGTAATATTTAGCCTTACAGATGGAATACGATAGGTAAATCCTGCACTTACCGATTGTGAAGTTTCTTGTTTTAGTTTAGGAATACCTAAAAGATTAGCAATTTGCGAATAATTATTAAAAGTTCCCACCTCTTGTAGCTGTCCATTAACTAATAATGTGGAAGTGGTATTATAATAAATTTGGTGTACAGATGGTGCTCTAAACCCTGTAGAACCTGCTAGACGAAAATTAAGATTATCCGTAGCTTTTATCCTAGAAGCTAATTTATAGTTTAGTGTAGAACCAAAGTCTGAATAATTTTCAAAACGTGCTGCAGCTGCAACTAGAAACCTTTTAGTAAAGTTAGCTTCTACATCGGCATAGAATGCATAAGAACTTCTACCATTACTACCCGCATTCTCTGCACGGAAGCCTCCAAATACCTGAGAGCCACCTGGCAATACATTGCCAAAGAAATCAGTAGGCTTTTGTAAACTAGGTGTTTGTGCCGTTTGAGGGTTTCCAAAAACATCATAAGTAAGATAAGATACTGGCTCTCCTGCTCTAATTTTGAAATTTTCAGTTCTTTGTTCTGCTCCGAAGGCTAAATTAAGTCCTTCCCAAACATCATAACTTCTATAAACATCTAGGTTAAGTGTATTTTGAAGAAAGCGTAGTCCACCTGCATCAAATTCGCTTGGAGAGTTAAATCTCAATGAAGTATTACCTGAGTTTTTCACATTATAATCAAAGCTATTTTGCCCAAAAGTATTACTAAAATCCACACGCCATTCTCCTAGACTTCCTTTGATACCTGCTGCTAATGAAAGGTCTTCTATATTAGTAGTAATATTCGGAAGAAAACCATCTAAATTAAGCCCTGTAAAAGTTCGGAACTGATTAGGCTTTCTATAGAAACCTCCTGAAGTTCCATTTCTGAAACTATATCCACCAAAGGTATAGACTTTCCATACATCATTCAATGGGACTTCTATATTAGCAAAAAATTGATGGGTACTAAGTTTGGATTGCCCTACGAGCATATTAAAATCTTTTCGGTTAAGACCTCTGTATGCTAGTTCTTGATTGGTCACGTCTTCCGACAAAATTTTTTGTAAGCTACTAATACTATTCGCTCCCTGTATTTTACTTTGGAAATCAGACGAAAAGTAGGATACCTTTTGAGAGTAGTTGTGAATATAATCTATCAACTGTTGCTGATTAGGTGTATTATTGATATTAGCAAATAATGAAGATAGATTAACTCCGTTCTCCGCCGCTCTTTGCTCTATAGCATTGTAAGCGTTAAAGATTTTCCCTTCTTCCTCATTGGCACGATAGGTAGGATTTCTGAACTGAGACGACCAAGTAAGGTTATAGAAACCTCCTTTAGAACCTATCTTATTACCATAGTTTAAATCTACCTGAAAAGTTTCTCCATCTATTCCTTTGGTGTGATTATTAGAAGCTTTACTTGGATTAGCTCCAAATGAGAGCTGCCCCTCTAATTTACCTGTATTTCTTTTAAGATTAAGGTTCATTACTCCCGCAATGGCATCAGAACCATACTGTGCCGAAGCCCCATCTCTAAGTACTTCTAATTTACTAAGTGCAAACGCAGGTATAGCATTAAGGTCCGTCCCTACAGTACCTCTACCTGGCGTTCCATTAACATTGATGAGGGCGGAAGTATGCCTCCTTTTACCATTAACTAATACCAACACTTGGTCTGGACCTAAGCCTCTAAGCTGTGCAGGGTCTAAATGGTCTGTACCATCAGCTCCCGTTTGTACGGTGGAAGTAAATGATGGAGCAACTATATTCAGCATTTGGTTGATATTGGTTTGAGGTAGTGTTACGCTCATTTTCTGAACATCAAAAACATCTACAGGTACAGGACTATCAGCCTTAGACCTTGCTCCAGAACGGCTTCCTAGCAGTACCACCTCTTCTACTTGTTTAGTTTTTACAGAGTCTTTTTTACTCTGCCCATAAAATTCACCTCCTACAAAAAATAGCACTGAGGCTGTAATGAGATAAGATTTCTTTTGTAACGAATTTTTCATATTATATATTTTTACAGATTATCTTCAGCAATAAAAAACCGCTTACTTTTTACAAGTAGCGGCTATATTTATTCTTGTTTGTATATTATCTATTTCTTTTTAACCTAATGTACAACCAACAGCCGCATCCTGTAAAAGACACATCATGAAACACGGCATTATTGAAATATTTTTATACACTTAAAATGGTTATTTAATGATGCAAATGTATTTACAATAATTGATTCTGCAAAATTTTAAACTACTTTTTTAATACAGAGAGATTAAATTCTATTACTTTCTTTTTTCTAAATTTGCCTTCAATAAAAAAACATCAAAATGTCCCTAGACGATATTAAGCATAAAATAGAGGAACTAAGAGAAGAGCTACATCAACACAATTATAACTATTATGTTTTAGATACTCCTAGTATTTCAGACTATGAATTTGATATGATGCTAGAAGAGTTGAAAAACTTAGAACTCGCTTACCCAGAATTTATAGATGAAAACTCTCCTACACAAAGAGTTGGTGGAGGTATTACAAAAAATTTTCCCACGATAGAACATCGTTACCGAATGTACTCTTTGGATAATTCTTATAATTTTGATGATTTATCAGATTGGCAAAATCGTTTAGTTAAAAGTTTAGAAACTGATGATATAGAGTATGTAGCGGAACTTAAGTACGACGGAGCGTCTATCTCTATACTTTATGAAAACGGAGCATTAAAACAGGCTGTTACTAGAGGTGATGGTTTCCAAGGCGATGAAATCACCGCTAATGTAAAAACGATTTCGGATATTCCTTTAAAGATTAAAGGAAACTATCTTAATACTTTCTATATTAGAGGAGAAATCTATCTTACAAAAAAGAATTTTGCACTCATCAATAAGTCTCGGGAAGAAGAAGGTTTAGACCTTTTTATGAACCCTAGAAATACCGCTAGTGGAAGCCTTAAAATGCAAGACAGCACAGAGGTCAGAAAAAGAAAACTCTCAGCGGTGCTTTATCAAGTAGTCTCAGAAGATACTTCTGCAAAAACACATTGGGAACTTTTAGAACAGACTAAAAAATGGGGATTCAAAACCTCACAACAAGCCAAACTTTGCAAAAATTTAGACGAAGTAAAAACCTTTATTGATTATTGGGATAAAGAAAGACAACATCTTGATTTCGAAATAGATGGTATTGTAATTAAAGTTAATAGCCTTAAACAACAACAACTGTTAGGTTATACCGCTAAATCTCCAAGATGGGCAATGGCCTATAAGTTTAAAGCAGAAAAGGTAGAAACACAACTAGAAAGTATCTCCTACCAAGTAGGGCGTACGGGAGCCATAACTCCTGTAGCCAACTTAAAACCAGTACTCCTAGCTGGAACGGTAGTAAAAAGAGCCTCTCTGCACAATGAAGATATTATAAGAAAACTCAACCTGCACAATCAAGATTTTGTTTATGTAGAAAAAGGCGGAGAAATTATCCCAAAAATTGTGGGTGTTAATGAAGAAAAAAGACAACCAAATGCAACATTAGTAGAATACATCAGCCATTGTCCAGAGTGCAATACGCCACTGGTGAGAAACGAAGGCGAAGCCGCACATTTTTGTCCCAACGAAGCCCATTGTCCTCCACAAGTGGTTGGGAAAATGATACATTATGTTTCTAGAAAAGCACTCAATATAGAAAACTTAGGCTCCGAAACTATAGAACAACTTTTCAGAGAAGGACTTATTTCCAATATTGCCGATTTTTACACCCTAACCAAAGAGCAGTTGTTGCCACTAGAAAGAATGGCAGAAAAGTCTGCTCAGAACATTTTGGACGGTATTGAAAAATCCAAACAAATTCCATTTGAAAAAGTGCTATTTGGCTTAGGAATTAAACATGTAGGTGAAACTGTAGCCAAAAAATTGGTAAAAAACTTTCATACTATTGACGGACTAAAAAAAGCTACTTTAGAGGAACTAACAGAAGTAGAAGATGTAGGAATAAAGATAGCTGAAAGCCTCGTGAATTACTTTCAGAATGAGGAAAATATTGAAATCTTAGATAGACTAAAGTCTTATGGTATTCAACTAGAACAAGAAGAAAATACCAACACAAAAGTAAGTGATGCTTTAGAAGGTAAGACCTTTCTATTTACTGGCAAATTATCCCTATTCACTCGAGAGCAAGCCGAGGAAATGGTAGAAAAGTATGGTGGCAAAAACATTTCCGCGGTATCCAAAAACCTCAACTATTTAGTCGTAGGTGAAAAAGCAGGAAGCAAACTCAAAAAAGCACAAACTCTAGGCACAGTAACTATATTAGACGAGCAAGAATTTTTAGATTTGATAAATGGCTAACGGTGTTTTTCAATAGGGTGATTAATTGGGTAAAGATAGTCATTAATTATATAGTCTTATTTTGTAAAGCTATAAGTTTTTATATTGCTTTAACCACTTAAAATAGTAGAGGTGAAGTGTATGGTAACAAAATATATTTTATTTAAATTTGCATTCTAAAATTAGCACTTGATGAAATATTTGTTTTGGCTATGCATGTTTGCTCTACCCCTAGTAGCCAAGTCTCAAAAAACTAAGGTTTCGGATACCATTATTCTACTTAAAAAAGATACTGTTTTATCCTCCAAGACGGTTAAACAGCTCCATTTAGATGCTCTTCCTTACTACAACTTTGGTAAAGGTGTAGGGATTACCTCTCCTGATAGTTTGTTTCAATTTAATATCCGTTTTAGAATGCAGAACAGACTAGAAGCCGATTTTAATGATAACAGAAGCACAGAATATAAGGCTGCCATTCGTCGTCTTCGTTTGAGGTTTGATGGGTATGTGGGTAATCCTAGGTTTTTGTATGCTATACAGCTTTCCTTTGCCCCTGATGATGTGGGTGAGATTAAAGAAGGGAATCCGCTTAACATTATAAGAGATGCGATTGTATTTTATAAAGCTACCAATAAACTCATGCTTGGTTTCGGACAAACAAAACTCCCAGGGAACAGACAAAGGGTGAACTCATCGGGAGCATTAGACCTTACCGACCGTTCCATCAACAACGCTATGTTTAATATTGATAGGGATTTTGGTTTCCAAGCCATTTATAACAATACCAAAGCTAATGAGTTTGGATACAGCTTAAAAGCCGCTGTAACTACTGGGGAAGGCAGAAACTTTAATGACAAAACCGACGGACTTGCCTACACTGGGAGAGTAGAACTCTATCCTCTAGGCTCTTTTAAAAACAATGGAGAGTTTTTTGAAGGCGATTTATACCGAGAGCCTACGCCTAAGATTTACCTAGGAGGTACTTATCACTTTAACCAAAGGTCTAATTTTTCACAAGGACAAAGGGGGAAAGAGTTGTTGGAGAGTAGAGATTTACAGTCTATCCTTTTAGATGGTATGATGAAATACAATGGCTGGACAGCTACCGTTGCTTATATGAGCAGAAGCACCAGCAACCCACTCACACATAATGCCGATTTTTCTAAAGTAATACCTGTGGCGGCAGGACATGGCTACGATACTCAACTCAGTTATATTTTCCCTAAGAATTGGGAAGTTATTGGGCGTTTCTCTCAAATGACCCCTAATAAAAATATACAGAACTTAATACCAAAACAAAATCAGCTTTCCTTTGGTATTACCAAGTATATTTGGGAGCATGCCTTTAAAGCTCAGGTAGAAGTAAGTAAAAATAATTTTCTCTACATAGATGGAAGAAAGGATAATAATTGGTACGCTAGATTTCAAGTAGAAATAGGAATTTAATCACACAAATCATAATACAATGAAATACCTTAATAATAAATGGATTTTCCTAGTTTTAGGACTATTAGCAGGGACTTTAATAGGAGTTAAATGTTTTCAGAAATCTAGCCCTGATGCTTTAAATAATATTACCTCAGAGGTTAACACAAGTGCATCTTCTCAAGAGAGTACTCAGCAAGATATTGAGGCTCTTACAGAAGAAAACACCGTAATTGCCTACATAAAAGAGCATCACGAACTTCCAGCGTATTACATTACCAAAAATGAAGCTAAAAAATCAGGGTGGAATCCTTCCTCTGGTAATCTTTGCGAAGTGCTACCTGGGAAAGCTATTGGTGGAGATAAATTCCGAAATAGAGAAAATCAGCTTCCTCAAGGAGACCGTTACTACGAAGCGGACATCAATTACCAATGTGGTAGAAGAAATGCCGATAGGCTCATCTTTACAAAAGACGGTAAAGTGTGGATTACCAAAGACCATTACAAAACCTTTCAGGAGAAGTAATTTTATTTATCAATAAAAAAATCCCTTAGCTTTTTGCTAAGGGATTTTTTGTTTTTATTAACCTATAATATATTTTAAAAGAATTTACCTCTTTGTCTCATATTGGGGTTATGCATGTGTTTCTGCATAGTAGGCATTTTAAGTTGGTCTTTCATCGTTTTAATATGCTCTGTCATCATACCCGAACTATCTAGCCTTTTCGCTTCTTCTAGCAGTCTTTGAGCCTCTTGTTTGCGTCCTCTTTGCATTGCTCCTGCCGCTAAATTAAGGGTTGCCATTGCACGATCGTGTTTCATATTCAGACCGTATTCCAAAGCCTTTTTCATTAGAGGTTCTACCTTTCTAGGCTCATCTTGAGCTAGAGTAAGCCCTTGTAAGTAATGATAATAACCATATTGCGAACGGTGCAACTGACTTTTATAATTCTTTATAGAGGCTAACCATTGTGCGGCTTTAGGGAAGTTCTGCTTTCTTAACTGCCAAAACGCAAGAAGGATAAACTCATTTTTGAAGAATAATATAATAGGCAACGAGGATAGTAACACCATTACAATGCCCCAACCTATATTTCTATTAAACATCAAATAAACACCAAAAGCTATCATAAGGGCAGCTACCACCAGTTTAATATACTTATTATTCATCTGTTTTAGTTGTTTTTTAGTTAAGATTTTTGCAAAGATAAGCCATATTCTTCAAAGAAGCCAAGTTTCTACTACTCACGATTACCAAAAGCTCGTTCGTATTCTTCTGCAGCCTCCGTTAATGTTTGGTAAAAACCTTCTCCATACTTTCTGATTAAAGGTGTTTTTAGAAATTTATACACAGGTACTTTAAGCTCTTTTCCTAAAGCACAGGCATCGCTACATATCTTCCACTCATGATAGTTGAATGCTGTAAAAGTAGAGTATTCTGTAATTCTAATAGGGTACAAATGGCAGGAGATTGGTTTTTGCCAATCGATAGCACCTTCTTCATAAGCCTTCTCTATACCACATTTGGTAATGCCATTTTCATCAAAAATAACATAAGCACAGTCTCTATTATCAATCAATGGTGTTACCAAATCGCCCTCAAAATCTTCTACAGAGGTTCCTTGCTCTTCTATGGCTTTAATTCCCTCTGGACGAAGATAGCTTTTAATTTTAGGATAAATGTCCTCTAATATCTTTACTTCCGACTGCTCTAGTGGAGCTCCAGCATCGCCCTCTATACAACAAGCCCCCTTACACTTGTTAAGGTTGCATACAAATTCCTCTGAGAACAAATCCTCCGAAATTAGTTTATCTTCTATCTGAATCATAAATTTATTATTTCTTTAATATCTAAAAAAGTTCCTATTTTAAACAAAACTAAACTCAAAACTACCACCCAAAGCCCTAGCTCTTGCATCCAATATTTAGGCATAAATCTTAGTGCTCTACTTACAATGATACTTATTGGTAAGGCAATGAATAACAGATACTCATACACTGTACCCATATATAAAAATATTGTTATAGATTGAGTGAGTGTGTATAGCAATATAAAGGTGTATTTAAACCTACTAATAGGGCTTTTCTTATTAAAATGAATAAAATGATTAGCAACGGCGTAAAACACCATCAGCAAAACAGGTAACAGAAAATACAACGGATAGTAATTCTCTTGAAATCGAGGAGAAATTAAAGGCAGGTAAGCTGGATTAAATGAATTGCTCCCAAGGAGATACATTACCCCAAAGTAAGACAATAATACTAGCATAAAACCAAAAACTAGCCTAAATATATTGAGCCCTATTTTATCTGAAGTTGCTATTAAATGGATAATTACAAAAATAGTAAATGCCCACATCGTAGGTAAAAATAAATATCCCAAAGCCAGTAACGCTCCCACAATCAGATAATAATTTTTCTTAAAGACTTCCTCTCCAGTGGTTAAAATAAGTAGTACAAATGCATTAGTAAAAAGGTTAAAGGCAATCCCAATATCTAAATTCCCTTCGTAGAAAGCAAATACAATAAAGGTATAGATAAAAAACGGCACATGCCTATTATAGTTAAGCCCTATCTTATTGAATAAAAAATACCCTAAAGCAATACCCGTGAAGCTAAACAACCCAGAAAAAGCCTCTACTGTATTGAAATTTAAAGCGTTAAAGCCGATTACCATAAGAAACAAAACACCTATGTAGATAGGAATGGAAAAAATTTTAATTTCATTTGAGAGTAATCTGAACATTTTTTTATAATTTTGTGCAAAGTTAATTTAAAAAAGAAAAACAATGACTTCTTTCTGGTTATTTTTAAGCGATTTATTTAAATGGTCTTTTGGATTCTACGACGTTGCTGGTAATGTTTTAAACTGGGTTTTATTCTTACTAGGTTGTGGGTTCTTCATCTACTGGTGCTATACATTAGTAGTTACTTTAGGAGGAGATAAGGATAAGGAATACCATTCACCTACGGAAGGTAAGTTCCCTTACTACGATACCAATATTTATAAAAAAGAAGGTTAATCCTTCATTATAAGAATATAACAAAACCCTATATTTTAACAATATGGGGTATTTTTGTTATACTTCATAAACCATTCATCTTTTCTAGTTGTAAAATAAAGTTTAAAAATTTCTTTAGCTATATCGAAATTTGATTTAATTTTGCCCTTATTTTTAATTCAAAGATTAAATGTCTACACTTAACGGAGAGCACTCTCATTTTGACACAAAAAAGCTCTCACTCATCGGAGTATTAGTTTCTTTAGGTATTGTTTTCGGAGACATAGGTACTTCTCCTCTCTATGTAATGAAAGCCATTGTTAATGCTCGAAAAGATGCTTCTATTCCTTTTGATGAATATATAGAAGGAGCTCTTTCTTGTATCATTTGGACGCTTACAATCCAAACCACTATAAAATATGTGCTCGTTTCTTTAAGAGCGGATAATAAAGGAGAAGGTGGTATTTTAGCGTTATTTTCATTAGTCAAAAATCTAAAAAAAGGGTGGCTATACCTAATTGCAATATTGGGTGCTTCTGCACTGATTGCAGACGGAGTAATAACACCATCACTTACAGTAATGTCTGCTATTGAGGGTTTGAAAATCTACAATCCCGAGACTCCGGTAGTTCCCATTACATTAGGGATATTAGTAGCAATCTTCTTTGTGCAACAATTTGGAACTTCGTTTATAGGTAAGTTTTTTGGACCTGTAATGGTGCTTTGGTTTTTAGCTTTGGGAGGTTTTGGTTTCTTTCGTTTGGCAGAAGACTTAGAGGTTTTAAAAGCCTTTAATCCTTACTATGCTTATAAACTTATAGCACATTCGCCTAGTGCCATTATTATCATGGGAGCGGTATTCCTTTGTACTACAGGAGCAGAAGCTCTTTACTCTGATTTGGGGCATTGTGGTGCTAAAAATATTAGAGTGAGCTGGGTATTTGTTAAAATAATGCTTATTCTCAACTATTTAGGTCAGGGAGCATGGATATTAAAATATAATCATGAAACTCTTGGCAGTCTTAACCCTTTCTTTGGAATAATGCCTGATTGGTTTGTTTTACCTTCAGTAATACTGGCTACTTTAGCAGCTATTATTGCTAGTCAAGCCCTTATTACAGGTTCTTTTACGATATTTTCAGAAGCAATGTCGCTTAACTTTTGGCCTATCCATAAAATAGATTACCCTTCTGGTGTTAAAGGACAAATGTATATTCCTAAAATTAATTGGGGACTTCTCCTTATGTGTATAGTAGTGGTACTTTACTTCAAAGAATCCGAAAAAATGGAAGCCGCTTACGGACTTTCTATCACAGTAACTATGCTTACTACTACCTTGCTACTATCTTTCTTCCTTATCAAAAAACGAGTTAATAAGTTATTGATTTTTCTATTTTTAGGCATTTATGGTACAATAGAACTAGGCTTTTTCAGTGCTAATGTGATAAAATTTCACGAGGGCGGTTGGATTACGGTAGTTCTTGCTGGTTTTATAGGTATTTGTATGTATGCTTGGTATAATGGTAGAATGATAAAAAACAGATTTATAAAATTTGTAAAACTAGAGAATTATATTTCTACGATTAGAGATTTAAAACTAGATGATAGTGTGCCTAAATATGCTACTAACCTAGCCTTCTTTAGCCGTGCTAAAAGGGAAGATGAAATAGAGTCTAAAATTATTTATTCTATAATTAGGGCTCAACCTAAGAGAGCTGATCATTATTTTATACTGAACATCATCAATCAAGAAAACCCTTATACTTTCAAATATGAAATAGATGAAGTATTACCTGGAACGATTTATAAAATCAATTTCTTATTAGGGTTTAAAATAGATAGAAGAATTAACGATTATTTCCAAGATGTGCTGGAAGATATGATGAACTCTGGAATTATCTCTGATAAGAGTAATTATTCATCGCTTAGGAGTCATAATATTCCTCCAGATATGAAGTATGTGATTATAGATAATGTCTATATAAATGACAATCTTTTCACCATAAAGGAAAAAATTACGATGAATATTTATAACTTTGTAAAAAAATTAGGTAGCAATGATTTTAAAGCCTTTGGGCTTGCCACTCATAATGTGGTGGTAGAATCTGCTCCACTTTTGTATTCAGCAGCTGGAGACAAGCGTATACAAATGGAAAATTTTAAAACAAGTAACTAAATAAATCTAGAAAATAATAGTACCTAATGGAACATCAAGAGAAAGATATAGAAATAATAAAAGACGCTCTAAAACAGTATTTACAAGAAAACGGATTTAGAAATACGCCTGAGCGATACACTATATTGGAGGAAATCTATAAACTTGATGAACACTTTAACGTAGATGACCTCTACCTCATTATGCTTAATAAGAAGTATCATGTGAGTAAAGCCACCATCTACAATAGTATAGAAATTTTTCTAGATGCAGGGCTTATCCGTAAGCACCAGTTTGGCGAAAAGTCTATGACTTCGGCTTCTTACGAAAAATCTTTCTTTGATAAACAGCACGACCATTTGGTAATCTACAAAAAGGAGGGCAGCAAAGAAATTGCAGAAATCATAGAATTTTGCGACCCTCGTATCCAAGGAATTAAAGATTCTATAGAAGAAATATTTGGCGTGAAAATAGAAAGTCATTCACTTTATTTCTACGGTCATAAAAAGGCATAATGAGGTTAATTATACTCGTACTAATGTGCTTAGGGTTTTCTGCATTGGCACAGCAGAAAGAGAAAACCTCTACAACACCATTGGTAAAAGATGCGTATTTTAAACCAAACCCTAATACCAAAGGTACTGTTGCAGGAAATGAAGAAAAGTTAAAACATATTCACTCAGACTCTTTGGTTAGACGCCCTGACTTATATGAAGGTAATCCTGTATTTATTGGTAATGTAGAGTTTCAACATCAAGGCTCAGTTTTAAAGGCAGATAAGGTTGTATTTTATCAAAATGACAACTTTGTGAAAGCAATAGGCAATGTGGTACTTACCACTGCCGAAGGCAACCGCATTACTTCCCAAGAAATGGAATATGATGGCAAAACTCAAAGAGGTATCGCAAGAAAGAATGTAGTACTTACAGACCCACAGCAAACCATAAAAACAGAAACGCTCTATTACGACCGTTTACCCAATACGGCTTATTTTAATTCGGGAGGAACTATTTACAATGGCAGAAATACCATTTGGACGCAGGTAGCCACCTATAACATCAACACACAGACAGTAGATGTTTCAGGCAATGTAAGTATTGACAATGATAAATATCGTGTAGAAGGTTCTAAAATCATTCAAAATCAAAAAACCAATATAGCAGAATTTTTAGGAGCAACAAAAGTCATCAATAAACAAAATCCTAGAAATTATGTTTATACAGAAAAGGGGCGTTACCTTATGACTTCCAAAGAGGTATATCTTAATAAAAATTCTAGAATACATTACAATGGGAAAGTCCTCACGGGAGAAACCATGTATTATAACCAAAATACAGGCTACGGTACAGCTAAGGGAAATGTCTATTTAGACGACCCAAAAGAGAAGCGTTTTATCAAAGGAGATTACGGTGAAATTTATGAGTTCAGAGATTCAGCTATGGTAACAGAAAAACCTTATGCGGTGAAGATAATGAAGGAAGATTCTATCTACTTTGGAGCAGAAAAAATATTAGCCTTCCAAAAACTAGATAGCACAGGAGTAAAAAAGAGTTACCTTAGAGCCTTTCATAAAGCTAGAATTTTCAAATCTAATTTCCAAGGTAGAGCCGATTCTCTAAGTTTCAACGAGACTGATGGTATTTTACACCTGATGGGTAAACCGATATTTTGGACAGGACAAAAACAGATTTCAGGGGATAAAATAGAGGTCTATATGAATATCCAAAAGGAAGAATTAGATTCCATCAAAGTAATAGGAAATGCTTTTGCTATTAGTAAAGCCGATTCGCTTAATAATAAAAATGAGTTCAACCAAGTGAAGGGCAATTTTATGACGGCGTTTTTTGTAGATGGAGAGCTAAAACTTACCAAAGTAATTGGCAATGCACAAGCCATAACCTATGCTGATTCTCAAGATGAAAAAACAAAACAAGTTGACCGTATTGGCATCTCGTTTTCTACTTGTGGAGCTATAGAAGCTTTGTTTGAAGAAAAAAAGGTACAAATCATCTCGTGTAATATTGGTGCAAATACCGATGTGTATCCCATGAGTATGGTAAACAAAGAAAAACGATTTTTCCCAGATTTCAATTGGAATACCAAAGACCGACTGAAACATTGGAAAGATATTTTCCTAGATACACCTAACTATCCCGAGACAAAATATATTTCTGATGATAGCCTTTACCAAAAAGCTCAAGAATTGAAACAAAAACAAGAAGAGACAAAAAGAAAAAACGAACCCAAAAGAAAAAAACGAAACTAATAATTTTTTTTAACCTTTAATAGACCATGCAACAAGATTTCTTTAAATATCAAGCTCAAACCACCCCTTTTGCTTCAGGTTTTGAAGCCGAAAGAGCAGAAGGAAACTATATTTACGGAAAAGATGGCAAAGCCTATCTAGACTTTGTAGCAGGAGTATCTGCCAATACTTTGGGACATTCGCACCCAAAAATCATCAATGCAATTAAAGAACAAGCGGATAAATATCTCCACATAATGGTTTATGGAGAGTATGCACAAGAGAAACCTGTGGCATTATGTAAACTACTAGCAGAGACTACTCCTGCTCCATTAGAGGTAACCTATTTAGTTAATAGTGGAGCTGAAGCTATAGACGGAGCGTTGAAACTCGCTAAAAGATATACAGGAAGAGAGGAAATCGTAGCTTTCAAAAATTCTTATCATGGTAATACCCACGGAGCATTGAGTGTTTCTGGTAATGAGGTGCATAAAAGAGAATTTCGTCCATTGTTGCCTATGGTTTCGTTCATAGAGTTTGATAATGAGGAAGATTTAGGCCAAATCACAGAAAAAACCGCAGGCGTTATTGTAGAAACCATACAAGGAGCAGCAGGTTTTCTAGTGCCTAGTCCTAATTATCTTATCCAACTGAAAAAAAAATGCGAAGAGGTAGGAGCTTTACTTATACTAGACGAAATACAGCCAGGTTTTGGACGAACAGGCAAACTGTTCGCATTTGAACATTTTGGCATTGTGCCAGATATCCTAGTGATGGGCAAAGGTATGGGTGGAGGCGTTCCAGTAGGAGCATTTATGAGTTCTAGGGAGATTATGCAAAGCCTTTCTCATTCGCCTAAATTGGGGCATATTACCACTTTTGGAGGTAACCCTCTGATAGCTGCAGCTAGTTATGCGACCTTAAAAGAAGTCTTAGAAAGTGGGCTAATGGAAGAAGTAGAAGAAAAAGAAGCTCTTTTTAGGCAACTATTGGTACACCCAAAAATCAAAAATATCAATGGTAAAGGGCTAATGTTAGCCGTTAATCTAGGTTCACCAGAATATACCCTCAGAGTAGCTAAAAAATGTATGGATAAAGGGCTTATTGTATTTTGGCAACTGTACCGAAACGAATATCTAAGAATTTCGCCACCGCTTACGCTAACAAAAGAGGAAATACAGAAAGGGTGTCAAATCATATTAGAAACCTTAGACGAAGAACCATTATAACATTAGGCGTATAAGTTTTATAAATATTTGGGCGTGCCCCAAGCCGAGGCTATTCCCTAAGCTGATGGGTCGGTCTTCGGGCAGTCGCTCTTTTTTAGTCGAAGCTCTCCAGCAGCTAAGCCCAGCTTTTCTCCACCTCCGAAAAAAAAGGAGCTCCAGCAATGCCCTTCGCCCTCACGCAGTAAAGCTCTAAAAATCATAAGATTTGGTCTTTAAGATTTGCTAGAGTTTGTGTATATTTGTGGGTTAGCCTTAATTTTACAAAATACACCTAATATGGATATAAACAACTGGGAAAATGAACTAAAGACTATATGGGAAAAGTTAGGATATATTTCAGATGAACAGTTTATCGAAATGATCCAAAAACATACTGATAAAATTGATAATGTAAAGTATAAAGCAATTATAGATTTTGAAAAAGCTTGTGCTTTCGATTCAACAGGATACGAAAAGGAAGCAGAGCCTCTTTATAGATCTGCTATAAATTTGGGATTGAATGGGTTAAGAAGACGAAGAGCAAATATACAACTAGCAAGTACTCTAAGAAATAATGGTAAAATTACAGAGAGTATTGAGATTTTGAAAAGAGAAAAAGAAAATTACTCTGACGAGTTAAATGATGCAGTAAATGCATTTTTAGCTCTTTCCCTTTCATCTATAAATGAGGATAAAAAAGCATTGTCATTAGTTCTTGAATCTTTATCAAAATACCTTCCAAGGTATAATAAATCTGTTTTTAATTATTCAAAAGAGCTTAATCAACTATAAAAATTTATATAAAAGGGATAAACATTTATTTGTAAAATACTTTTAATCTGCTCAATTATGATCAACCTAATGAGTGAAAAATATTTGTTATATGTAATTTTTTATAAAATCTTAATTTAAATAATGATAGAACTCAATGGTAATGATTTAATCCAATTTCTAATTTCTACTCAGAGTAGTGAACTTTCTAATATTATATTCAACATTGAAACACCCTTGAACATTGATATTAGTAAGATTACACTAAAGAATAAATTTATTAATTGTAAATTTAAAAATAGTCGAATTGATTTTATAAATCTAAATATTAGAGAACAAGATAATCCTATACATATTTTAAATTTTGAAAATTGTTCTTTTGAAAATGAAATATTTTTTAAAGATTGTTCTTTAGGAGAATTATCAATATCAAGATTTAAAAATATTGAAAATTTGCATGTTGCATGTAAGAAAATCTCGTATTTAATGATAAGCAATGATAGTAAAGAACAAGTAGAAAAATTTAATTTTATCTTGCATGATTGTGAGGTTTCTAAAGAATTGATTTTTAGCAATATTAAAGCAAAGTTAAGTTTTATTGATTTAAGAAACTGTAATCTTAATTTCGTTAGAGTTTTCAATTGTAAAATAGAACGTTTAGATATATCAAAGTCAACTTTTAATAAAAATTTTGAAATTCAAAAAAATGAAATCTCAGATTCCTATATAAAAAACTGTAAATTTTCAAAATTCTATTTAATTAATAATAATTTAGGTTGCATTAATTTAAAATTTAACAACTTTAATGAAACTACTATTGTAGAAAAAAATAAAAATCCAATTAGAGGTGAATTCAACATTGTTTCTTGCGATTTTAATAGATATACATATTTTAACGATAATGATTTATATCGTATAATAATTGATATGTCAAAATTTGTAGAGACAACCTCTTTTCAAGATGTAAACGTTGATGAATTTAAATTAGATAAAACTATATTTGAAAAGACACCATTTTTTGATGATTTTTCTATAAAAATGATTAACAAATGTTCTTATAGAACTATTAGAAATCTTAAACAACAATTACTAAGAGCAGATAACTCAATTGATTACAATTTTTACAGATCTGTAGAACATTCAATTTACAAAAAGCATATTAAAACTAAGATTAAAAATGCAATATTGAAAAGTGAAAAGAAAAGATTTAAAAGAGATTTAATTATTCTTCAAGTAAATGATTTTTTTTCTGATAATGGTGCAAATTGGATTAAAGCAGTTAAAAAGACTTTATTTGTTAGTTTCTTAATTTACCTAATATTTTTCCTCTCCTATAATTTTAAAAACTATTTTGATATTTTATATTTTAATGATTTTCTTGTTGGATATTTTAGATTTTTATTAGTTACAGATTACCATAATCCACTGATTGAAGAAAAGAAATATGTTGATTTATGGTATGCTTGGATTCCATTTATCATAGGGAAAATATTTATAGGGATAGGAATCTATGAAATAATCACATCTTTTAGAAAATTTAAAAAATAAACTACATATAACATAGTCTTTGCAAAAGGCGAAGTTTAGGGAGTGATAGAAAATTTAATTGCAAGAGGTTTTTACTTTCAGAGTTTTGTTTAACTTTTGGTAGCATTGAAGTGTTCGGCGAAGCCAAAAAGCATTAGTTGCAGTTGGACTGAATTGAGCTTTATGTTCATTTCAGTTCCGTCCTTCGCAGGTACTCAACCGTTATTAGAAATCTTATGAACAAGCATTATCCATTTGTACTTATTTTTGTTATTGTATTTTTTTTCATCATATCTTGTGCTGAAAAAAAAGAATTCAATTCACTCGTATACCGAAGTGGTGGATTTGGCATAGAAAATTATCATTTAATTTTAAATCATGATCGGAGTTTCGCTCTAAAGGTAGAATACAACCCTCTTACTGCTGATTCTACAAATGTGGGAACTTTTAAAGGAAAAATAAGTCCTGAACAAATGGGGGAAATTGAGAAAGCTGTTGCAAAAATTACAAAAAAAGGTTACGATTACAATGATACTGAATTTGTTTTGGATGCGGGGGATTATGAAGTCATAATTAATATTAACAAATCAATAAAGGTGTATAATACTAATAATGCAACTGATGAATTTTATAATGATATAATAACCCCCTTGAATCAAATCTGTGAAAGAATATCAACGGCTCGATAAATGGCAGATTCAATGCTAATCCCAAACGGTATTGCTTTACTAAAAAAAATCATTTCAGGTCTGTAAAAAAGGTTTGTATAATCACAAATTAAAGATTGTGAATTTGAATGATGTGTATAATTTTTATATATTTGTACGTATAAATATTAGATATGGATTCTAAACTAACATTAAAACTTGATGAAAATATAATAGAGAGAGCAAAAGAATATGCTTCAAATAAAAAGATAAGTTTATCAAGGTTAATTGAGAATTATCTTGACTCAATCACTCGTAACCAAAGTGAAGATTTTGAAATTTCTCCATTTGTGAAGAGTATTTCAACGGGGAAGAGTATTCCGCTAGATATTGAATCAAAAAATATTGATAGTGAATATTTTGATTATTTGGAGCAAAAATACAATTAAAAAGATGCAGAAAATATTTTTGGATACGAATATTGTTTTGGATTTTTTGGGTAAAAGGGAAAATTTCTATGATGCGTCAGCAAAAGTTTTAACACTTGCTGATAGGAAGAAAATTAAAGTTTACACAACTTCAAATACAATTTCAACAACATATTACTTACTTTCTAAGTTTGAAAATTCAAGAATCGCATTAGAGAAAATTAGGAAATTCAAGTTGTTATGTTCAATTTCTACGATAAATGATGAAGTTATTGATAAGGCTGTGAATTCTAGATTTAAAGATTTTGAGGATGCGATTCAATATTTTAGTGCAGTTGCAACAAATTGCGATTTGATTATCACAAGAAATGAAAAAGACTTTAAAAATGCTTTAATTCCAGTTATGAATGCAGAAAGCTATTTGCAAACTTTAAAAAAATAACAATCGTTTCTCTCAATTACTTCAGTACCTTTCTAATCAAAGTCTTTTTACCATCAATTTGGTCTAAAGGTTTTAAGCCCAAAATTTCTAAAATAAAAGGATAAACATCTACATTTCTAAATTCCGAAATCTTTTTGTTTGACTGAAACTGAACTCCATTAGCAATGAACATCGCATTCATATCTTTTACCAAATAAGGGTTGTAGCCGTGTTTTCCCAAAGTGGTTTTTTGTCCTTGTTCTAAGAATATTTTTGGAGCTTTAGGCAGAAGGTAAATATCTCCCATTCTGCTAAAACGGTCATCACGAGTAGCATAATGCAATTTTTTGGGTAGTCTTTTGGCTAAAACCACCTTGTAGTCTAGGGTAGCCTCGCTTTTTAGCTTCTTATAAGTTGCGTTAATATTATGTTTGTCTAAAACAGAAATTCTGACTAATGTTTGAGAATTAACATATTGGTATTGATTTTTATCCTTTAGAAAATTGGGTATTTCTAAGGGATTTTTAATATCTACATTAGTCATTCCGTGGTCTGATACGAATATGAAATTCACATTTGGTAGATTTAGTTCTTTTACGCGTTGCACTAGTTCGCCAATGCTTTTATCCACTAATTGTACGGCATCTCGTGTTTCAGGAGCTTCTGTTCCGTAGATGTGCCCTGCGTGGTCAACTTCGGGATAGTATAGTGTGATAAAATGCGGACGAGTTTCTTCAGGTAGCTTTAGCCAATCTATAATTTGATTTAATTTTTCTTTGGGTGTTACTTTTCCACTATATTTATAAGCGTAGGTAGGTCTTACACCACCAGCATCGCCATCACTTGCAACCCACATCATTGCGGCAGAAAGCATACCACTTCGTTCCGCTACACCCCAAATAGGATAACCTCCTAACCAAGAGCCGTCACGAATATTTTTGGGATTACCAAAATAGAAAGCCTCTTTTCTTTTTTCATCATAGAAATGATTATCCACCATACCGTGGTGCGAAGGGTATAGTCCCGTAACTAAAGTATAATGGTTGGGACCTGTGATAGAAGGATAAGAAGGTATCATAGCTTTGGCACGAACGCCATTTTTACCAAGGTTGATGATATTTTCGGCGTTATATTTTTCGGGATAATCGTAGCGAAACCCATCGGCAGAAATCAAAATAACATAAGGCTGTTTCATTGCCCACTCGGTGTTTTTTCTGTAAGGCTGTACGATTTTTAAACTATCATTTTGTGCAAAACATAATACAGAAAACAGAATTGCAATAAGCAAATTCAGTTTCCTAGGACTGTATGGAAAGATTAGTTTGTTCTCCGTAAAATTTAATCTATGAGTTGTAAACATCTTATGAAAATATGGTATTCTTTATCGTTATTTTTATGATATTACCTCCACTCTTCAGGAATATCACATATTGGGATTGGGTTCATTTTGTGCTGGGCTGCTTTGTGCATTCGGTCAAAGATGGTATAGACTTCTCGGTCTCTTCCTGTGTAATCTTCTAGGGTTTTGGTAGGGTATTCTTTCTGTATTTTTTCAAGTTCTGGGTAGGTAGCTCCTATTTGTTGCTCATCGGTTCTGTCTGTATCCCAAAGCCCATCGGTAGGAATTGCCTCTTGGATACTTTTCACGAGATTCAAGGCTTTAGAAAGGTGGTAAACCTCCGTTTTGTAAAGGTCAGCGATTGGGGAAACATCTACGCCACCGTCGCCATATTTGGTGTAGAACCCAATCCCAAAATCCTCCACCTTGTTGCCTGTACCGCACACGAGGAGTCCGTTAATTTGCCCGTAATAGTAGAGGGTAAGCATTCTTAATCTACTTCTAGTATTAGCAAACGCCAATTTTTCATTAGGGTAGAGGTCGTCTTGGACATTAAAAGTCTTATAAAGCTCTTCGAAAGCGGGGGTGAGGTTTACACTCATTGCCTCTACATTATCAGGGAAGCGTTTTTTGAGGTCTTCCATATGTTCCCACGCGCGGCTCACTTGGTCTTGCTGTTGTCTAATGGGCATTTCTAGTAGTAGGGTTTTAAGTCCCGTCATTGCACATAATGTAGAAACTACTCCAGAATCTACACCGCCAGAAACTCCCACTACATAGCCTTTTACATTAGCTTTTTGGGCATAATCTTTTAACCAATTTACAATGTGCTGAATTACTTTATCTGTTTGCATAGCTTTTTGTGGTATTTAAAATTAGAAGCGTAAAAATACAGAAGTTTTTGGATTATGGACTAAAATAAGCGTTTAAAAATGATTACTTTTGCAACTTAGAAAAATCTTTAGAACAATGATGAAACATATTAGTTGGTTAATTTTATTGCTCGGAGTATTGGTTTCTTGCCAAAAGGAAGACAAAGGCTGGAATATAGACCTCAAAGCACCTTTACCTAAGGTAAAAACCGTAGATATTTCTCATCAGTTTTACGATGAAAATTACTCTTTGGAAGATTTTAAGAAGGAATACCCTTGGTTTCAAGGGACGGTTTCCGATGAAGATTTTATGCTAAGAAGAAAAGACACCTTGGAGATAAACATCTACAAAGAAGCCCTCAAAAAAGTGAATGTGCCAGAGTTAGAAAAAGGCTTGAGCGAACTCTTTGCACGCGTGCAGCACTATTTTCCTCAATTCAAAACGCCTGTGGTTTACCTTTATTCTTCTGCTGTGCAAGATGTGGAAGTTCCCGTCTTTTATCACGCCGAAAAAAATTGGCTCTTTATAGATATTGCTGCCTTTATGGGGGAGGGCAACCACTATTATAGAGGTGTTAATCAGTATTTACAAGTTTCTATGAACCCTCAAAACTTATTACCTAAAGCCGCTTTGGCGTTGTCGGAACACATCGTGCCGATGGATAGGAGCGAACAAAAATTCATAGACAAAATGATGTACGAAGGAAAACTAATGCTTTTACAAGACGCTCTGTTACCCAACACAGCCGATTATTTAAAGATAGGCTACACACCTAAACAATACGAGTGGGCGACTCAAAACAAAAGTAACATTTGGAACTTTTTTGTAGAAAACGATTTGTTGTTTAGCGACGATATGCAGCTTTCGGGGAGATTTTTAGCACCCGCACCATTCTCTAAGTTTTATACAGAAGTAGATAACGAGTCTTCGCCTAGAGTAGGCGTTTATACAGGGTGGGAGATTGGCAGAAAGTTCTTTAAAGAAAAGCCAGAAACACCACTTCCTCAATTCTTGAATATGAAGGGCGAGGAGATTTTTAACCAATCCAAATATCAAGGTAAGTAGCATACAATTAAAAAAAATTAAAGATAGATTATGAGAAAAACACAGATAACAGTAAATGTAGAGCTAGACGAAAACCATATTCCAGAGAAAATGACTTGGCACGCCCAAGATGGCGGGATAGAAGCTCAAGAAACCAAAGCCACGATGATTTCTGTTTGGGACGACAAAACGATGGAAGCACTTAGAATAGACCTCTGGACTAAAGATATGCCTGTAGACCATATGAAACGTTTTTTCCACCAGATATTAGTTTCTTTGGGGCACACTTACCAGAGGGCTACGGGGGAAGACGATGTTGCCCAATGGCTAGAAGAGAAAGCAGAAGAATTTGCCGTAAAATCAGCCATTAAAATGTAGCGTTTTAAAAAATTAACCCAATGCAAGAGATAGTAGAAGTTTTAAAGTCTGGGGGAACAGTACTTTACCCTACGGACACCATTTGGGGGCTAGGTTGCGATGCCACAAACTCAGAAGCTATACAAAAGATTTACGAAATCAAAAAAAGAGAGCCACATAAATCCTTCATTATTTTGGTGGATACCGAAAAAAGGTTGCAAGATTTGGTAGAAGTACCAGAAATGGCGTGGGAAATTATAGACCTTAGCGAAAAACCCGTTACGATAATCTACGATGCTCCCAAAGGCTTACCCAAAGAACTTTTGGCAGAGGACGGTAGCGTAGGAATTAGGCTTGTAAAAGACGCTTTTTGTCAAAAACTTATTGGCAAGCTCAATGCTCCGCTGGTTTCCACATCAGCGAATTTTAGCGGCGATAAAAGTCCGATGCAATTTTCGGACATTAGCCCTGAACTCATAGACGCTGTAGATTTTGTAGTAGAAGAACAAAAGGACAAGGTATCCCAATGGGCGGGGTCTTCGGTCATTAGAATATGGAAAGACAACAGGATAAAAGTCTTGAGAGAATAAACGAAAACACCCTTTTCTTTTTTGAGAAAAGGGTGTTTTAATTTTTAATGGATTAAACATTGCCACGCTTCTTCTATTTTTGCTTCGGCAAGTAGACGTTGAGCTTTTAGATGAATGGCTTCATCATCGGTATAGTTGCCTTTGGGCAGTTGTTCCACATTAGCGAGCATTCCCAAATCATTGCCTGTAAATACTTTACTGTTTTTTATTTCACAAGGCAGTTGGTCTATGCCGATGCCTTTAGTTACTAGGGGCTTTGGTACTTCAAACAGGTTGTCTGCATTATTCCTAGAATACCAGTTGCCTCCCAATCTTGCCACTAGGTCTAGTTTGGCTTGGTCTAGTGTGCCGTTTTCGTTCAGATATTCCTCTCGGATATGTATTTTAACCACTTCCGAAATTACCAAGTTCCCAGCACCACCTTCTGTGCCTAGAGGTTTTACCTCTAAGACCTTACATTCTAGGTTTACGGGGCATTCTTCTATAAGTTTGGGAGCAATTAGGTCGGCATCTTTCATTGTAAACCCTGCTTTCACAAACTCATTGATGCCCTTATCGTATTCCGTAGAAGAAAGAGACATCTGTTGCACGATGGGGTAATTTACGATACCGATATTAACTTCAGGAACTTGTAACACATTCTCTAAGGTATCTTTAGTGCTGTTATCCCTTACCCTTCTGGCAGGAGAAAAAACCACAATGGGCGGATTAGAACTAAAAAGATTAAAGAAACTGAAAGGCGATAGGTTAATGTTCCCTTCTTTGTCTATGGTGGATGCCAAAGCAATAGGTCTAGGAGCAATGGCGTGTTGTAGTAGCATCTGAACCTCAAACGGAGGAAGCTCTTTTGGATTGATAGTTTTCATTTACTTTGATTTAAAGCGTAAAAATACAAACTCTAAATGAAATTAACCATAACCGACCCCGATTGATGATAGAAAAAATTGCTTTCTTCAAATTCAATATTAGTTTTACCTTTGAGGATATCAAAGACTAGCTTTTGCAAAATGCCATCTCCAATACCGTGGATTATTTCTAGCTTTTTTATCTTATTAAGTTTACAAAAGTCAAGTGTTTCCTCCAGTTTTTGTTTTTGAATAAATAGCCGTTCAAAACTATCGTAATGGTCAGGGTTGTTTACCAATTGGTCAAAATGAAGGTCTAATATCAAATGCTGATTTTTCTTTCTAGGAGGTCTAGAGGTTTGATTGGCTTCTTGTTTTCGTATAATAGGCGTTTGTTCATACAGAGAGGCATCTCTTAAAGTGAGCAAATGTTTAGGATAGCGATGGGTAAAATGGTATTCGTCTCGGAAAACCACCTCGTTGCCGTGTATAGAAGTAACGATGCCCCACAAGTCATCATCAATTACAGAAACATTATCTCCTATTTTCATCTTTTACCGAGTTCTATCACTTCCAAATCTTTGATTTCTGCCCCATCAATCTTAAAACGCATCATCGTTCGCATTTGGTGCCACCCTTGAGTACCTGCCGCCCCAGGGTTGAGGTGTAGGAGTTGATGCTTTTGGTCGTACATTGCTTTTAGAATATGTGAGTGCCCACTAATGAACAGTTGAGGTGTTTTTTCTAGAATTTCTTTTCTTGCTAGAGGGCTATATTTGTTGGGGTAACCACCAATGTGAATCATCAGAACTTCTACTTCTTCACATTTAAATCTTAATACTTCAGGGAAAATCTTTCTTATTTCGGTACCATCTATGTTGCCATAAACGCCCTTTAGAGGTTTTATTTTTTCTAGAGTTTCCACCACTTCCATATTTCCAAAATCGCCACAATGCCAAATTTCGTCTGCATTTTTAGCATAGTCTAAAATACGCTGGTCAAGGTAAGAATGTGTATCCGAAAGAAGTAATATCTGTTTCACGGGGCTAATTTATAAGATTTCTTTTAATTATAGGGATTATAAGTCAATATATTTTCCGATTTTTGTGGTCTAAAAATAAGATACAAGTGTCAAGATATTGCATAGAATTTTCTTACAACGGCGAAAAATATTTTGGTTATCAGATACAACCTAAGCAGATTTCTGTGCAAGAAACCCTAGAGCAGGCACTTTCTACCATTTTAAGAGAAGAAATAAAAACCACAGGAGCAGGGCGTACCGATACGGGTGTACACGCAAAGAAAATGTTTGCTCATTTTGATACAGATTTAATTTTAGAGGAAGAGCTATTGCCTAAAAGGCTCAATAGTTTTTTGCCACCAGATATTTCGGTGAAACGATTGTTTAGAGTATCTGATGATTTTCATGCAAGGTTTGATGCCACTTACAGAACTTATGAATATTATATTTCGTTAGAAAAAAATCCGTTTACGCAAAATTCGGCGTGGGGCTATTGGAGGCGTCCGCTAAACTTAGAAGCGATGAACGAGGCTTGCAAAATCCTTTTTGAATATACCGATTTTACAAGTTTCTCTAAACTAAGCACCGATACTAAAACCAACCTCTGTGAAATTTATAAAGCCTTTTGGGTGCAAGAGGGTACGGAGCTTAAGTTTACCATTTCTGCCAATAGATTTTTGCGAAATATGGTGAGGGCTATTGTAGGGACGATGGTGGATATAGGGAGTGGCAAAATAGCACCACAAGATTTAAGAAAGGTAATAGAAGCCAAAGAGAGAAATGCCGCAGGAACTTCGGCTCCTGCACAAGGGTTATTTTTGGTAGATGTAGGGTATAATTGGGAGCAGATTTTCAGAAATTAAAACGGTATGAAGAAACAAACTACAGGAACGCTTATTAAACGCTTATTTTTCATCGGAATGAATTTTAGGCGATGGTTTCTGTTGGCGTTATTGGTATCCATTATCTTGGCGGTGGTTTCTACCTATCGTCCAATTCTTACCAAAAATATTGTTGACCAAGATATTATGCAGCTGAAAAGCACTACGCTTTTGATACAGAGTATCTATTGGTTAGTTGGTTTGGTGATTGCGGAGACTATTCTTAATTTTTTGCTGGTGTTTTTGTCTAATTATATTTCTCAAAATGTAATGAGAGATATAAGAGAAAAACTCTACCATAAACTGATTTATTTCAAGACTTCATTTTTTGATAAAACGGCTATTGGGCAATTAGTTACTCGTGCAGTAGGAGATGTAGAAACCATAGCGACGGTCTATACAGATGGCTTTCTAATGGTCTTTGGAGATGTGTTAAGAATAGTGATGGTACTCGTAGCGATGTTTAATGTGAATGTTCAGTTGAGTTTCGTAGCGTTAGCGATATTGCCAATTATGGTACTCATCACTCGCTTTTTTCAAAAGAAACTTAAACAATCTTTTGGTGATGAAAGACAATGGACGGCTACGCAAAATTCATTTGTACAAGAACGGCTTTCGGGTATGTCTATCATTCAAGTATTTAATAGGCAAGATGCCGAGTTTGAAAAGTTTGAATCCATCAATGCAAGTCTTAAAAAAGCATTACTAAAAACAGTATTTTATTTCTCCTTGTTTTTCCCTGTGGTGGAACTGATTACTTCTTTGTTCATTGGGCTTATTTTGTTCTATGCGGGCTATAATGCTTTGTATAATCAAAATGCTACGCCTGGGGAAGTGATAGCGTTTATACAGTTTGTAAATATGCTGATAAGACCGCTGCGCCAAATTGCCGACCGTTTTAACAATATCCAAAGAGGGTTGGTAGGAGCAGAGAGGGTTTTGGGTATTATGGATCAAGACGAAGCGATGCCTAATGAGGGGAAAGAAATTATTACAGATATTAAAGGAGAGATAGACTTTAAGGCGGTGCGTTTTTCTTATGATGATAAACAGGAAGTGCTTAAAGGGATTGATTTTAAAGTAAATCAAGGAGAAACTGTAGCGATTGTAGGAGCTACAGGGGCAGGGAAATCTACTATCATCAATCTTATTACTCGTTTTTATGATGTGAGTTCTGGGCAAATTTTACTAGATGGCAAAGACCTTAGAGATTATGATTTGTATAGTTTAAGACAACATATAGGAGTAGTATTGCAAGATGTTTTCTTGTTTCACGGAAGCATTTACGAAAATTTAACCTTCGGAGACGAAACCATTACTCTGGAGCAGATTAAAAACATAGCAAAAGAAATAGAGGTGGACGATTTTATAGAAAGTTTGCCTAATGGCTATCATTATGTGGTAAGTGAACGAGGGGCGTCTATTTCTTTGGGGCAACGTCAACTGCTTTCTTTTTTGAGGGCATATCTTTCTAATCCTAAAATTCTTATTCTTGATGAAGCCACTTCTTCCATAGACCACGAAAGTGAAAAATTGATTCAAAAAGCTACGGAGAAGATTACTAAAAATAGAACTTCTATTATCATCGCTCACAGGCTTTCTACCATAGAGAAGGCGGATAAAATTCTGGTGATGGATAAAGGTAAAATAGTAGAAGAGGGGACACATCAGGAATTGTTGGCACTCAATGGTTATTATGCCTTGCTGTATCAATCTCAACTTGGGACGAAGAAAGAATAGTTATTTTTGTACATTTGTTACTGATATTATTGATATATGATTTTGGATATTGTAAATCTTACTAAAAAGTTTGGGGAGCAGGTTGCATTAAACCAAATTAACCTTACCATACAAAAAAATGAAATTATAGGTTTGTTAGGACCTAATGGGGCAGGTAAATCTACTTTAATGAAGACTATTTCTGGTGTTTTGGATATAGAGGAAGGGGAAATTTCTTTCAATGGCTCTTCGTTAGTAGGAACATTAGATGCTAAGAAAAAGATAGGTTTTTTACCAGAAAATAACCCACTTTATACGGAAATGTATGTGCGAGAGTATTTGGAATTGGTTGCAGATATTCATCACATACCTAAACAGAGGATAGATGAAGTGATAGACTTGGTTGGAATAACACCAGAAAAATCTAAGAAAATAGGACAATTATCCAAAGGGTATAAACAGAGATTAGGTTTAGCCCAAGCTATTATTCATCAGCCAGATTTGCTGATTTTAGACGAGCCAACAAACGGACTAGACCCAAACCAAATTTTAGAGATACGAGAGGTAATTAAAGAAATAGGGCGTAAAAAAACGGTTATTCTATCTACACATATTATGCAGGAGGTAGAGGCGTTGTGCAGTAGAGTGATACTGATACACAAGGGCAACATTATGCAAGATTCTCCAATAGAGGAGTTCAAAGGCAAATATGCTTCCTTAGAAGAAGCCTTTGCGGCATATACTCATTAAAAATAAAAAAGGAAGCTTAAAATTTTAAGTTTCCTTTTTTGTTACTTATAGCGTTTTAAACTGTTCTAACATTCTTACATCGTTTTCAAAGAACATACGAATGTCGCTCATTTGGTAGAGGAGCATCACGATTCGCTCTATTCCCATACCAAAAGCGTAGCCACTGTATTTGTCAGGGTCTATGTTTACATTTTTAAGTACGGCAGGATCCACCATACCACAGCCCATAATTTCTAACCAACCTGTACCTTTAGTAATTCGGTAGTCTGTTTCGGAGTTAAGCCCCCAATAAACATCAACTTCCGCACTTGGCTCAGTGAATGGGAAATAAGACGGTCTCATTCTAATTTTAGACTTTCCAAAAAGCTCCGTAGTGAAAAACTGTATGGTTTGCTTTAAATCCGCAAAACTCACCTTTTCATCGATATAAAGACCTTCTATCTGGTGGAAAATACAATGCGAACGAGAAGAAATAGCCTCATTTCTAAATACTCTACCTGGTGATAGAATACGCATCGGAGGTTCATTCTGTTCCATATGTCTTATCTGCACAGATGAGGTATGTGTTCTAAGGAGAATATCGGGATTCTGCTCTATGAAAAAGGTGTCCTGCATATCTCTAGCAGGGTGATATTCAGGGAGGTTAAGGGCAGTAAAGTTGTGCCAGTCGTCCTCTATTTCAGGACCGTCTGATACCGCAAACCCTATGGACTTAAATATCTCAATAATCCTATTCTTGACTAAGTTGATAGGGTGTCTGCTCCCCAATTCCAAAGGATATCCAGGGCGAGTTAAATCTTCTTTTTCTACTATGATGTTAGAGGCAGTTGCATTTTTAAGCTCTTCTAGTTTTTCGGCAATAGCCTGTTTTAGAACATTTATTTTCTGTCCAAAAGCTTTTTTTTGTTCGTTCGGAACTTGTTTAAACTCATCAAAAATGGCGTTTAAAATTCCTTTTTTACCGTTAAATTTTATTCTGAACTGCTCTATTTCATCTTTATTTGAAGACTGAAATTGCTTTACCTCTTGTAGATATGTTTCGATGTGTTCTAACATTCTTTGTTTTCTATTTGGGTGCAAAAATAAGGTTTTCCTACTAAACTTAAAAGATTAGCTTGTATAATGGTTCAATTATAATTGTTCTAAGGTTGTTCCACAAGATAGCCGTCGTAGGAAATAGGCTGCCTGTCTCTACTGTTGATGGAGATGTAGGCTTTTCCGTTTTTTAGAATATCAACATATATATCACTCATATTCTCAGGATGAGAAAGACTAAAATGATAGGTATATCCTTTTTTAGTTTTGTTTTTGGAGAATTTGAAATCTTTTGTCGCTGTATTGAAACTATTTTTAGAAGGGTCTAGACTGGCATTAAACATTCTGCCAAAGTAAGGGAGATTAACAGATAGACTGTCTTTTTTTAGAGTAACGGCATAGCCATAATCTAGCTCAAACATTCGGCTTCCAACGGTGGGGAATGATTGTGCTATATTGATGACATCATAATTATTAGGAAGTGCCCTTTTTGCCACTACAGTAAATTCGTTTTTATCTATGTAACTTAGTACTTTATCTTCGTTTATGCCGTATTGAGTTTGGCAAGAGATAAGTGAAAGCCCTGTTAGTAGTAATACAATAACTCTTTTCATTGTGCTTGGTTTTTTAAATATGGACAAAAATAGACAAATCAGACAACAAACAAATCAGAAATAATGCCATCTGCCATAAACCAATGTTCTTCTGGTATAAAAAGCTGATTGTCTTCTAGTTCCAATGTTCCTAAACTTAGTTTAGTTTCTAGGCTTTTTTGGAATGGCTTTAGTATCTCTTCCGAAAATTGGCTGATAATATTGTATTCAACGCCCCATTTGGTACGAAGACCTATCATAATGAGTTCGTTGAATTGTTCTTTTTCTGATAAAATTTCCGTTTCTTTTGGAAGTGAGTTTTCTGCTAAGTTTTTGATATATAAACTGTTATTAGCGATATTCCAGCTGCGTTGTTTTTGTCCGTCGTAAGAGTGAGCCGAAGGTCCTATGCCTAAATAGGGCAGACCTTTCCAGTAAGCAGTATTATGTCTAGAGTGATAATTTGGTTTGGAGAAATTAGAAATTTCGTAATGTTCAAATCCGTTTGACTTAAGTGTTTCTGAAAGGTATTGAAAAGCAATAAACTGCTCTTCTTCTTTCGGAGCATTGATTTTTTCCTGTTCAATCCACTTTTGTAGAGCAGTTTTGGGTTCCACAGTAAGGGCATAAGATGAGATGTGTGGCACTTGAAGTTCTATACTTTTTTGTAAACTTTCTTTCCAAAGAGAATGGTTGGAAGTTGGCGAGCCATAGATTAAATCTATACTAATGTTTTCAAAACCAGTGTCTTGAGCTTTTTTTATGGAACTTTCAGCTTCGGAAGCACTATGAGCTCTGTTCATAAGTTTTAAATCTTCTTCAAAAAAACTTTGAGTGCCAATGCTTAACCTGTTGATAGGTGTGTTAGAAAGAGCTTTTAGAAAGGATTTATCTAAATCATCGGGGTTTGCTTCTAAGGTGATTTCTATGTCAGAATTGAACGTAAAATATTTCAATATTTCGTCTATAAGCTTTTGGATTTCATCTACGCTAAGGATAGAAGGTGTGCCACCACCAAAATATAATGACGGTAGATTTTTATTTTCTAGTTCGTGATGTCTTAGGTGTAATTCTTTTTTGAGGGCTAAAAGCATATCGTCCTTCAACTTCAACGAAGTGGAAAAGTGAAAGTTACAATAACTGCATTTTTGCTTGCAAAACGGAATGTGTAAGTATATCAAAGATAGATGATTTTTAATGTTTAATATCGGAAGCCTCTAGTATTGATGAAGTTTTCAAAAGCGTAGCCTAAGTTAATCATAAAGCTGTTGCCACCATAATCTGCAATAGGAGAAAGGTTAATGTTGTAAGCTGCTCCGAAACTAAATTGGTTAAATTTAAGTTTGATAAGAGGAGAAAAACTAAGTTGTTGGCTTCCAAATGCTGATTTGGCTGTTCTGTAGCTGATGCCTCCTGCGAAATAATTGTCTTCGTCTTTAATTTTTGCTAACAAATTAGCATCAATAATTCTAGATGAGTTGGTGTTTAAATTGATTAAAACTGAGGGTTCTAACGAAAGATTCTCAGAAAAATCCCAATCGTAGCCAGTATTGATGAAAAATTTGGTGGGAGAAGGTTCTATTCCATTAACAATATAGGTGGTTTTACTTAGAGGAATATCCACTACTGAAAAACTACCGAAAAAGCCATTGTAAGTAGCTTGTAAGCCTAAGTTAGCATAGGTTAAAAATACGCTGTTAGTACCGCTTTGTATTAGAGGGTCGCCAGAATCTTTGGGATTAAGAAGAGCTAAATCTATATTGGAGTTATAGAGGTTGATACTTGTACCAAAGGAAAATTGATTTTTTCTTTCGTTATCATCTATTGGGATAAAATAGGCGGCTCCCACGCTAATTCCATTGGCAGAGGTTGGTCCGTTTTGGTCTCTGAAAAAGTAAGCTCCTACACCAAGTCTATCAGTAACATTGGCGTGTGCACCTATAGATTGTGTGTTGGGAGAATGTTCTAGCTTTGAGAATTGCTTTTGATAGTGACTATTGATTATAATGTCGTCTGTTTCTCCAAAATGAGCGGGATTAAAGAGATATTTACCATCTAATAAGTATTGTTGGTAATACGGAAGCGTCTCCTGTGCATAGGAAATAATAGTGATGAAAATAGAAATGGTAAATAAAATCTTTTTGTACATAGCTTGATTGTTTGGAAATTAGGCTAGATGCATATTGTCTATAAGCCTTACTTGATTTACATGAACAACAATAAAAGCTCTGTAAGAACAATCTTTATAGAAGAAATCGGTTTCTTTTAAAGTGTTTTCATCAGCAATTACAAAATATTCTAAATCAAAGTTTTTTTCTTTTTCAAAAATGGAGTGTACTCTCTCTTTTATTTCAGGAATACTAACAACTCTAAACCAATCATTTACCTTTAAAAGGGTTTCATGAATAATTTTGGCATCTTCTCTTTCAGCTTCGGATAATCGCATATTTCTAGAGCTCATCGCTAAGCCATTTTCTTCTCTGTAAATAGGCACTCCGTGTATGTTGATTGGAAGGTTTTTCTTTTCCACTAACTTCTTGATGATGGCAAGTTGCTGGAAATCTTTCTCTCCGAAGTAAGCGTTGTCTGGTTGTACCTGTCGGAAAAGCTCTTCTACTACTGTGCCTACACCATCAAAATGACCAGGTCTCATTTTGCCTTCCATTTCGTTTTCTAGCCCATCAAAATCGTAGTTTTTCGCCACTGATTTTTCGGGGTAAATATCTTCTATACTTGGTGTATATACAGCATCTACTAATTTTGATTTTCTAAGTTTTTCTAAATCGGCTTCTAAAGTTCTTGGGTACTTCTCTAGGTCGTCAGGGTTGTTAAACTGCGTAGGATTAACAAATATAGATGAAACAACAATATCGTTGTGAGGTCTAGCTGCCTCGTAGAGAGAAATATGTCCTTTATGCAAAGCTCCCATAGTAGGAGCAAAACCTATGGCATTGCCGCTCAGTTTATTATGTTTAATATAGGTTTCTAATTCTTTCCTACTGTCTAATATTTTCATTTGAAAAATTTCTCCAAAATTATAAAAAATTGTTAATACACTGTTATTAGTTTAAAAAGTTGTATTTTTGCATAGAGAACTGTCTTTTAAGTTGAAGATAAAAAATAAGAATTATGCCAGACAAAAAGATTTTATATGTTACTACAGAGATGTTTCCTTACCAAGAAGAAAGTGCAATGTCTGATGCGGTAAACAGAATGGCTCTTAAAATGTATGGTGATGGAAATGATGTGCGTGTCTTCATGCCTCGTTTTGGATATATTAGTGAAAGAAAGTTTCAGTTACACGAGGTAATTAGGCTTTCAGGAATGAATATTATTATTAATGATTTAGACCAACCTTTAATTATTAAAGTGGCTTCTTTACCAGGAGAAAGGTTACAGGTTTACTTTATAGATAATGAAGATTATTTCAAAAGAAAATTTACTTACAAAGATGAAGAAGGGCTTCCTTTCGATGATAATGACGAAAGAGCGATGTTTTTTGCACGGGGTGTTATAGAAACTATTAAGAAACTTAATTGGGTGCCAGATGTGGTTCATCTTAATGGTTGGATGTCAGCATTTATACCTGTATATCTAAAACATTACTACAAAAAAGATTCTTATTTTGATGATACCAAGTTTGTTTTGTCTGTATACAATGAAGAAAATTTAGTTTTTGACAAAAAAGCGGTGGTAAATAAGTTTAAATTCGACAATATAAAAGGAATTAAAGCGTTTGATAATCCTAGCTTCTATAGTTTTTTAGAAGAAGGTATGAATCTTGTAGATGTGGTAGTGAAAGGAGATGAATTTTTGGAACAAGATTTAGATGAAAGTTTTTCTCAAGCATGTTCAGATAAGAAAGAGTATGTTGCTCCTGAGTCTGTAGGTGAGATATATTAAAAAATAGATTTTATTTAATACATTCAATGATAATAGAAACAAAAAAAATCCTTAAACTGTTTGTTGTAGCAGGATTAGGGAGTTTAGTGATACAAAGTTGCGAGTCAGATGCAAATAATCTTGGAGAGCAGTTTTTTGCAAGTGGGGCAGCAACAGGTGAAACGCAGAGCTACGATGTGATAGCTTATAACCTCAATAATAATGATACCATACAGTCTGATGCATCTCGTATTTCTCAGGCTACCTTAGGGGCTTTTGCAGAAGATAATTTTGGAATGCAAAAGTCTTCTTATATAACACAGTTACGATTATCTAGCTATAATCCTGATTTTGGGACTAATGCGAAGGTAGATTCAGTTGTTTTAGAATTGAAACCTATTTACGCTTCAGACTCTGCAACTACATCAACAGATGAAGACTATATTTTTACAGGTAATGTAGCGGCTAAAAAGGTAGTAACAACGTATCCTATACAGAAGTATGGTAATAATAAATCACTAACGCTTAAAGTAGATGAAGTAGATGATTTCTTGTATTCTACAGAGAAGAAATATTACTCTAACCAAAAAGTGGCACTAGGAGTTAATTTGGCAACAGTATCACTTAATGGTAAAGTGTCGTCGGTTAGTATTACAAGCGATGCTGATAGTAAAGAATTGTTATCTAGAACCGTAGGCGTTAGGATTCCTCTTGATGCACAGTATTTTCAAGATAAAATAGTAAGTAAGCAAGGAGCTATAGAACTTAAAGATGCGGCTAGTTTCATCCGTTATATAAAAGGAATAAGACTTTCTGTAGTAGAAAATGATGGTTATATTTTTAGATTTACTCCTAATGACGCTAGCATTAAGATGTATTATACCTATGATACAACATCTAATGGAACTACTACCAAAACTTCTGCGGTGTATCAGTTTGATTTAGGTTCTAGTAATACCCATTTTAATCAAATAGATTATAACAGAACTTCGGCTTATAGTACAGCACTTGCTAATATTGATACAACTAATGGAGACGAAAGGCTCTACTTACAAGGCATGGGAGGAGCTGGAGCTGTTTTAAAAATACCTGCAACAGAAATACAAAAAATTAAAAATCTTTATAAAAACGAAAATATAGGCATTCTTTCTGCTAAAATAAGATTATATACAGATGATAGCGTATGGAATAAATCTTATGCTAAACCATCAAATTTCTTAGTGAAATATGCTAATCTTAATGACTTTTTAGCTGATGTTTCCGCAATGTCTCTATCATCGTCTTACTCTCTCGTTAAAACTTCTGATTTGACAAGTAACCCTGCTTACTATGATATTACCATTACTCAAACTCTCAAAAATATTATAGAAAAAGAGGCAGAGAATAAAGATTTAGAAATTAATGTGGGAGATTATTTAAAAAGTACACAGGGAACTTTGCTAGGACAAAACTACAATACTAGAGCTTATGCTCCTCAAAGAATAGTATTAGTTGGTTCTAAAACGACCAATCAGAATAAAGTGAAATTAAATATTATTTACGCTAAAAAATAAGGTATATGTGTGGAATAGTAGGATATACAGGGCATAGAGATGCTTACGAAGTAGTTATTAACGGTCTTAAAAGATTAGAATACAGAGGATATGATAGTGCTGGAATAGTGCTGGAAGACTCAACTACCTCTTATGATGTAAAAAAGACAAAGGGTAAGGTTTCTGATTTGGTAAGTATATCAGAGAATCTTAAGAATATATCACATATAGGTATGGGGCATACTAGATGGGCTACTCATGGTGTACCTAGTGATAAAAATTCACACCCTCATGTTTCTAATAATGGTAAGGTGGCTATAGTACATAATGGGATTATAGAAAACTATGATACCATTAAAACTATGTTAGTGTCTAAAGGTTATGTTTTTCATTCAGAGACAGATACTGAAGTTTTGGTTAATCTTATTCAGTATTTTATGGATGAAAATAAAGAATTAGATTTTCCGGAAGCAGTCCGTTATGCTCTTAACGAGGTTTATGGAGCGTATGCAATTACGGTAATGCATAAAGATTATCCTAGCCTTTTAGTAGTAGCAAGGTTGGGTTCTCCTCTTGCGATAGGTATAGGTGATAAAGAATATTTTATTGCATCAGATGCCTCTCCATTTGTAGAGTTTACTAAAGAGGCTATCTATCTAGAGGAAGGTCATATGGCAACTATATCTTTAGAGAATGGTGTAGATATTAGAAAAATAGAAGATAACTCTAAAATTACTCCTGCCATTCAAGAACTTAAGCTTAATCTAGAGCAGATAGAGAAGGGTGGCTATGAGCATTTTATGCTTAAAGAAATTTTTGAACAACCTAAATCTATTCATGATACTATGAGAGGTCGTCTTTTGGTAGATGAAGGTATCATTAAGATGGCTGGTATTTGGGATCATTTGGAGAAATTGAATAATGCTAATCGTATCATTATCATCGCCTGTGGTACTTCTTGGCATGCAGGATTGATAGGAGAATATCTTATTGAGGAATTTGCAAGAGTACCTGTGGAGGTAGAATATGCTTCTGAGTTTAGATATAGAAACCCAATTATAACGGATAAGGATGTCGTTATTGCGATTTCTCAGTCGGGAGAAACAGCTGATACAATGGCAGCTATTAAAATGGCAAGAGAAAAAGGAGCATTTATTTATGGTATTTGTAATGTAGTAGATTCTTCTATTGCTCGTTTTTCAGATGCAGGGTCTTATACTCACGCTGGACCAGAGATAGGGGTAGCTTCTACTAAGGCGTTTACCGCACAATTAACCATTTTAACCTTGATTGCACTTAAATTAGGTAAGCATAACGGAAACTTAAGCAATCAGGAATTTATGAAGCTGATTACAGAGCTAGATACTATTCCTAAAAAAGTAGAGGAAGTATTGGCTTCTACTCATGATTATGTGAAGAAAATAGCACATGATTTTGTAGAATCAACCAACTTCTTGTATCTTGGTAGGGGATATAATTTCCCTGCAGCTTTAGAAGGAGCGTTAAAGTTAAAGGAAATTTCTTATATCCACGCAGAAGGCTACCCTGCAGCAGAAATGAAGCATGGTCCTATTGCACTTATTGATGAGAATATGCCTATCGTGATAATAGCACCTAAAAATAAACATTACGATAAAGTAGTGAGTAATGTACAAGAAATTAAAGCTAGAAAAGGTAAAGTGCTAGCTGTAGTGACTAAAGGTGATGAACAAGTGGCTTCTATGTCTGACTATGTGATTGAAATCCCTGAAACTTCAGAATGTTTCTCTCCTATTATAGCATCAGTGCCATTACAGTTATTAGCTTACTATATTGCTGTTTATAGAGGAGCGAATGTAGATCAGCCTAGAAACTTGGCGAAGTCAGTTACTGTAGAGTAAAAAAGTAAAATATTTTACTTTTATATAAAATAATTGTAATAAAAACTCGTTAGCTCTTATATGTTTTTGAATGAATAATTCAAAAAAGGACTATATTTACGCATTAAAATTGATATACATAATTTTATGTTAATCGGTTTGAAACTAAAAATTAGAAAATTAAATTAAACATCATCAGATGAAAAAAATATTTTTTGTACTCTTATCAGCTTCTTTGGTTGTCTCGTGCTCTAGAGGGAGTAAGTCTTCTGGTAAGCCTACTACTAAAGGAGAACTTATACCAAAAAACAAATCGCAGTCGTTTGTAGCAGAGAGACCGTATGGTATGGTAGCTATTCCTGGAGGTTCTTTTGTTATGGGTATGGCAGATGTAGATTATACTAATATGCCAGAAAAAGCTCCACTAAAAACAGTTACAGTATCCTCTTTCTTTATGGATGAAACAGAGGTTACCAACGCTCAATACAGACTGTTTATAGACTATGTAAGAGATTCTATAGCTAGAACTTTACTTGCAGAAGCAGCAGGTGATGTAACTTCAGGTGGAGGTAATGGTACAGGAATATCAGATTATGCTTATCTTGCTAAAAAAGCAGGAAATGCTACACCATATCAAGAGTATTTAGATTCTAAAGGAGGTAGAGATGGCTATGATGAGTCTAAAAGATTAGACTGGGGAGTCCCTTTAAAATGGAAAACTTCAGACTATCCAGATGTTCAGTATGCAGAGGTTATAGAATCAATGTATCTTCCTCCAGCAGAAAGAATAAATGGTGAGAGAATTATTGATACAAGAAAATTGAAATACGCTTACCAATGGGAGGATATAGAGTCTGCCGTTAAAGATGGTAAAAGAAGTTCAAACTATCTTAAGAAAGAAAGTATTGCAGTTTATCCTGATACAACAGTTTGGATTAAAGACTTTAATTATGCTTATAATACTCCACTATATGATGGTTACTTTTGGCATAAGGCCTATAAAAATTATCCTGTAGTAGGCGTTACTTGGGATCAAGCTAGAGCTTATTGTGATTATAAGACAAAAGCTAAGAGAGATGAGAATAAGAAGTCTAAGAAAAGAAAAGAAACTCCAATGGCATTCCGTTTACCTACAGAAGCAGAGTGGGAATATGCTGCTAGAGGAGGGAGAGAAAATGCAACTTATCCATGGGGTGGACCTTATTTAATGGATGATAGAGGTTGCTATATGGCAAACTTTAAGCCTAAAAGAGGTAATTATATAGAGGACGAAAAGAAAGGAAATTATACCTATACGGCTCCTGTGAAATCTTTCCCTAAAAATGATTTTGGTCTTTATGATATGGCAGGAAATGTATCTGAATGGACAGAGTCTCCGTATAGTAATGCGACGTATCAGTTTTCTTCAACTCTAAATCCGTATTTGTCTAATCAAGCTTATAGAGATGTTAAAAAATCAGTAAGAGGAGGATCTTGGAAAGATGTAGGTTATTTATTGATGACAGGTTATAGAGATTGGGAAAGAAAAGATTCTGCTAGAAGCTACATAGGATTTAGAACTGTTCAGGATATACCAGAAGGTTCAGCTAAATTTAAAAGAAAAACCAAATAACAAATAATTTAATATACTTTTTACATCATGTTAAAATTAAGTGATAAAACATTAAATTTCATCTATTCAGTAGGTGCTTCTGTAGTAATTTTGGGTGCATTTTTTAAAATGACTCACACTACCTTTGGAGGTTTAATCAATCCTAATTGGATTTTAGGAGCAGGTCTAATTATCGAAGCTCTTATATTCTTGCTATATGCATTTAATCCACCCACTGAAGATTCTAAATATGCTTGGGAGAATGTTTATCCAGAGTTGTTGGATGCTAATGCACAGCCTAAGCCTAGAAAAAATAGTGTAGTAGAACAAACCCAAGAGATAAAACAACTAGAAGTTTCTCTTTCTGAGAAATTAGATAAGATGTTAAAAGAAGCTAATCTAGATGTACAATTGTTTGAAAGGCTTAGAACAGGAATAGATAAGTTTTCTGCATCTGTAGATCAGATTAATCAAACTGTAGATATGTCTTCGTCTACCCAAAAGTATAATGATCAACTTACATTGGCAGCAAATCATTTAGAGAGTATGAATGCTCTTTATGCATTACAGTTAGAACATGGTAAAGCTCAGTCAGAATATCATCAAAAATATGTTTCTGATTTACAAAAATCAGTAGCACAGTCAGAAAAGTTTAATCAAGAGTTAGATGGGCTTACAGCTAACCTTAATAATCTTAATAGAGTTTATGGAGGTATGTTGAACGCGATGAAAGGATAAAGTTTTCTTTTTCAAAGTTTTAATCTATTTTTAAACCTTAAAAAACTAAAATGGCAAAGGAAAAATTATCACCGCGTCAGAAGATGATTAACTTGATGTATCTTGTTTTCATTGCAATGCTTGCGATGCAGATAGATCAAGAGATTATACGCTCTTATAATGATACAAGAGATACATTGAGTCAGACGACATTACTTACTCAGTCTAAGAATAAAATATTTGAGGAGACTCTTCGTCAAAAGGCAGAAAACTCTCCAGAGTCTTTCTCTCAGCCTTATAAGCAATATAAATTATTAAAGGATAAAATAGATGCTTTAGTAAAATTTATAGAGACTTCTAAGACAGAGATGCAGAAGTTTGCTGGTCAGGATATGACTTCTAAAGAGTTTAATTTTAATGCTTTAAATAATACAGATGCTTCTACACTTTACTTTTTTGATAAAGCAAATGAGGCTAGTCCAAGTAAAAATGCTGAGAAGCTAAAAACCCTAATGGGAGAAATTAAAGGTTTAACATTACAAATTTTCCCTAAAACACCTCAAAACGAAGCTATTATAGAAAGGGCTAATAGTTCTTTTAGTACGGCAGTTAGTACAAGTAGTGTTAAAAAAGATTGGTTAGTTTCTAAATTTTATAATCAGCCGTTAGTGGCTGCATTAGCTAATCTGGAGGTTTTACAGTCTGAAGCTAGAAATTTACAGTCAGATGCTTTGGCTAATATGCTTAAAGAAAAAGTAGATGCTGATATTAAGTTTAATGCTTTTGAGGCTATTGTAGCTGCACCAACAGTTGTTTTACAAGGCGATAAAGCTGAAGCTAAGGTAATTGTTGGAACATATGCAAGTTCTGTTCCTGGAATGTCTATATCTGGTGTGGATAGAACAGCTAATGGTCAAGGGTTTAAAAGTCTTAATACGAGTAGTGTAGGAGATTTTAAATTCAATGGAGAAATTACATTTTTAGATGCTAATCAGAAGCAAATAAGATTACCTTTTTCTCATGCTTATCGTGTAATAGCAGGAGCTAAGGAAGTAGCATTGCAAAGTGGAGCTGTGGTTTCTGCCGATAAGATGAATGTACTGTATAGAGGGGTAGATAACCCTGTTTCAGCTTCTATGTTGGGAGTTGATAATGCTTCTGTAAGGCTTTCTGCTGCTGGAGCTTCTGTATCTGGTGGTAAAGGCAAATGGGTAATTCGTCCAGGAGCTGGTAATTCGGTAAACATTACGGTTACAGGTACTTTACCAAATGGTAAAGCTACTACGGCATCATTCCCTTTTAGAGTGAAAAGCGTTCCTGCTCCGCAAGGGCAAATTAGAGGTCAAAACGTGGTTTCTATGCCAGCTAGCTCTATTAAAAATCAAACTATATCTGCAGCTATTCCAGATTTTGAGTTCCCTGTAAGTTTTACAGTAACAGGGTTTAGAGTTAAAATACCAGGTAAAGCAGCAAGTTTTATTAGTGGAAATAGCTTGAGTTCAGTTGCGGCACAGACTACAGGTTTGCGTTCTGGTGATGTGGTTTATGTGTATGATATACAAGCAACTGCTAGCGGTTTAGGAGGGCAAATGCTTAAGAATATTTCTCCAGTAGTGATAAATGTTCAGTAATTTTATAAAGTTGAGATTCCCTAGTAATAGAGGAAAAATAAAATAATAGTACCAATGAAAAAAATCATTTTTAGTGCATTCATATTAGCTTCTGGTTTTGTTTGGGCACAAAATATTCTTAATGCGAAATCTCCTGAGGAATTTCGAAAGCTAAGAGAGGGTAATCAAGCTCAAAAAGGAGACGAAATAATATCTACAGAAGTAAAACCATTAGACTACGGCTATATAGAGGATAAGGATATTCTTAGGAGTATGGTTGTATGGGAGGTTATAGATATGAACGAAAAAATTAACCAACCATTTTATCATAATTCAGACGGTTTAGTTTCACAAAATAAATCTTTATATCAGTTACTGTTAGATGGTATCAATAGTGGTAAAATAAAAGAGGTTTATGATGATGAGATGTTTACTACTAGGCTAAAACCTGAAGAAATACAGCAGAGGATGAGCAGAGTGGTAACTTCGGATTGGCTTATTGATAAAATCAATAGTGGTGAAAAGGTTTCTGATGAAGATAAAAAAGCTGGTACAGATGTTTACGAAACAAAATCTGAACAGGTTAAGCTCTTGAAAATAAAAGGTATGTGGTATATTGACAGACGAGATGGGCAGATGAAATACCGTCTCTTAGGGATAGCTGCTATGGGACCTGACCCTCAAACTATGGGGCAACAATTTGCTGATAAAGAAGAACTGATTGACCTTTTTTGGGTGTTCTATCCAGATGCTAGAGAGATTACAGCTAATGCTAGAGTATTCAATAGTAAAAACTTGTCTTCTGATATAAGTTTTGATGATATTCTTAATGCAAGAAGGTTTTCTTCTATTATATATAAATCTGAAAATGGTTTAGGAAATGGGGTAATTAAAGATTATATACCTAACGATGCGGAGGCTCAGCTGGAGGAAAGTGAAAGGATTAAAAACCAAATATTAGAAATGGAAAACGATATGTGGAACTACTAGATTTACAGTGTTCTGTGTATGTTTTTGTATAATAATAAAACCTGAGTTCATAAGCTCAGGTTTTGTGTTTAAAACAAAAATATTTTATGAAAAATGTAGAATATATTATCGTAGGAGATGGCTATGCAGGATTATTTTTTGCTCATCAATTATTGAAAAATAATCACTCTTTTGTTTTATTTTCAGATGGTGAAAAAGGGGCTTCTCAAGTATCGGCAGGTATTGTAAACCCTGTAGTTCTTAAGAAGTTTACCACTTTTTGGAAGGCTAAAGAGCAGATAGACCTTCTTACAGATACAATGAAAGAAATAGAAGCTTATACAGGTGTAAATTATTTAATAGAGGCTCCTATACATAGGATATTTCATGATGAATCTGAGAGAGAATTGTGGAAGAAAAAAAGACTAGAGAAGGAAGAATTAAAGCCTTTTTTGAGTGATGATTTTTATGTATTAGAAAATGTAGAAAACCCTTTTGAAACAGGTAAAGTATTAAAATCTTCAAGGTTAAATGTACCTTTGTTTTTTAGTGGTTATTTACAATACTTGGAGAAGCAAAATAAATTGATTAAAGAAAAGTTTGATTACAATCAACTTGATGTAGAAAATAATAAATACAAAGATTGGAGTTATAAAAAAATTGTTTTTGCAGAGGGAATAGGCGTTAAAAACAATCCTTTTTTTAGGGATATTATGGTCAATCCCAATAAAGGGCATCACCTTAAAGTAAAATTATCCAAAGAGTTATATTCTGATGTTACCATTAAGAAAAAACATTTTTTATTTCCTTTAGAAGAAACTGATGTTTTTTACTATGGAGGAACCTATGATAGGGATAATACTGATGAAGAAATAGACACTAGAGCTGTAGAACAACTGGAAAATGGGCTTAAAGAGTTTTATCCGTTTGATTTTGAAGTAAAAGAGGTTTGTTATGGTTTTAGACCTACGGTTAAGGATAGGAGACCTATTTTAGGGGCTCATGAACAGTATTCTAATTTGTATGTTTTTAATGGATTAGGAGCAAGGGGAATTCTTAATGGAAGTTATTTTTCTAAGGTATTATATGATTTTGCCCATGCTAAAATAGAATTGCCTGAAGAAGTTAGCCATTTACGATTTTCAAATTAAAAAAATAAAAAGAAGCTATCTCAAAGTACCGAGATAGCTTCTTTAATGAAAAACTTAATTTTAGTGCTTATAAAGAGGTTACTTTAAAGCCTTAAGTAGGTCTACACCGTTTACATTTGCCCAAGCTCCTGAAACTAAACTTACTTTTTTAACGGAAGAATCAGATGTGAAACTTGCAGGGGTATCGTTAGCGTAACCATAGCCCCATACAGTAAGGTTAGATGAGTTTAGATAGTTGATAGGTGCTACTTTGATATTATTGGTAGCAACTTGGTCGTTTTGGGTATCTTTATCTTGGATAAGTACCGCATAAGCCTTTTGTCCATCAGTATCTTGGTAGCCCTCTATGTAAACATTTTTGAATATTCCAGAGCCTTGCTTTTTAAACTGGATAGCAGAGATTTCTGTAGAGCCTTCTTTTTCAGGTTTAGTACCAGCTTCTCTTATTAGGGTAATGTTATTAACTTTAGGAGCTGTATTGTTCTTGTTAGAAGAGGCTTCTATCTCCATACCGAAGTTACCTATTTGTGTTTGGTACGCAAACCAGTTGGAGTTGTTTTGTCCAGACCAACCATCTTGCCAGTCGAAAGAGTCATCAAAGTTGCCGTAAGAAACAAGGTTAGTGGCACTTACTGTACCTCCAAAGAATTCAAATCCGTCATCTGTACCTTTATAAGCTACTAAGTTTTCTAGTACAGTACCTGCTCCCACAGAATAGAAAGTCATAGAGTTGTTTTCTGATTTTCCATCTCCGATTTTTTTACCACCATATTCTACTCTCACAAACTTCATCACACCTGAGTTATCATTGGCATCATCACCTCCGTATTGTAGGTTGTTACCATCTTCAGAAATAGCTGTTTTCGCTCCATTTAAAGCAATGATAGGTGCTTTACCGTAGATTGAAATTCCGCCCCAATCTCCAGGGATTTTGGTGTTAGATGTAAATACGATAGGGTTGTCCGCAGTCCCTTGAGCATTGATTTTAGCTCCTTGAAGAATTACTAAACTGGTATCGTTAGAAGAGTTAGCTACAAATACAGCTCCAGGTTCTATGGTAAGTGTAACGCCACTGGCTACTTTTACTACACCATCTATGGTATAATTTCCTTTTTTGATTAGAAGGTCTTTAGTGATAGTTCCGCTAAGGCTTCCAGAACCTTCCATCACGCTTCCTGTAGTGCTTTCTATTCCAGTACTTGTAGGAGTATCGTTGTCTTCACGAATGTCGATAGTACACGAAGTTACAGATAATACAAGTGCTAAAGAGCATAATGATAAAAGATGTTTTTTCATTTTTATTAGATTGATTTAGTTTTAATTAAAAAGTATATTCTATTGAAAAATTAAAGTTAGTACCTCTTCTGTAGTCTGTATGTATAAAGTTTTCAGCTTTTACTTCTACATCGTTGTTGTTTCCATACTCAAGTTTGTATTTACTATTGAGTAGGTTGATGACACTGAACTTGGCTTTCCATTGTTTAGAGAGTTCTCTTTGATAAACAAAATCTAGCTTATGGAAAGGTCTTTCATAAATGTGGTCTATACCAATTGAGCCTAATGTATGAATTTTAGAACCGGAGACATTATATACTAAAGATGCTGTCTGAGTTAAATTTTGAGCATTTTTTCGTTCATATTTTAAATCTGCATTTACTGTCCATGGTGCTGCACCTTGTAAGCCTCTTTTTAGACCTTTTTGTCTGTCAGATTCTTGCTCTTTTTGTAGGCTACTACGCTTAACATCAGAGTACATTAAAGTAGTATTTACACCTAAAGAAAAAGGAGAAAGGTTTTCTGAAATTCTTCTCAAATTGATAATACCTTCTAGCTCTATCCCTGCTAGATTAGCTTCGGAAGCGTTAAAAAAGGTGATGGTTTGCCCATTAGAGTTTGCAGAGGCAGTATAAGATTTCTCTATGGCATTGATGATTTTCTTTCCAAAGACACCAAAAGCGAATATTTCATCTTTTGTAGGGAATAGCTCATACTTGAAATCAAAGTTATAGTTTTCACTATTGGTAAGTCTTGGGTTACCTAGGATATTCTCATTATTAGGATTGATGTAGGTAATTGGCATGTACTCTATTAAGATAGGTCTTGTAATGGTTTTACTGAAGGCAAATCTTAGGTTAGTTTTAGAGTTAAGCTCCTTTTTTACCGATAGGGAAGGTAAGAAGTAGTACTGATTTCTAGTAAGGTTTAAGAAAGGTCCGTTGATAGAATTAGAAAGTTCTTTATACCTAGTGATATTCATATTATTCTCTATTCTACCACCTAAAATAATATCCCAAGTATCGTTCGGTTTGTAGTCTATACTGGCATATCCAGCGTTTACAAACTGATAAATGTTGTTTCTGTATACCACATTAGACCCTTCTCTGTAATTAAAGAACCCATTAAGTGTAGATTGGTTAAAGGTATCTTGAGGGGTATCTGGGTTTATAATAACCGTTCTTCCATTTGGTGAAGCACTATTGTTGAAAACAGAGTAAATAAATCTGTACGAGGTACTTCTTCTATCCATAAAGCCATTATATCCTAAACTCAGTTCTATAGGGTAAGATTTTCTATCATTCTTTTCGCCTAGACTTAATTTATATTCTGCAAAAGCGGAAAGATAACTTTTACCACTTACATCTAGATATTGGCGTATAAGGTTATTACCACCGTAGCTTAGTCTTATTCTATCGTAATCGTTAGGAGTTTCTGGGTTTCCAGAGAATATTTTTCTGTCAGGTTGTTGATAAAGGTTATTTACCCAGCTACCACCAGCCTTTATGAGATGTCTTTTGCCTAGTTTTTGAGAGGCAATAAGTTGTATATCTGTAAATCTAGAAATGTCCTGTTGGTTCACACGAAATAGCCCTTCTCCAGAGTTTCCTTGGTCCACATATCCTATATTATCCTGTATGATATTGGTAGAGTTTTGGAGGAATATGGCATTCAACATTACATCTGTACCTTTGTTTTTATAGCCTAAGCCCAATAGTGCAGAAGATTCAGTTTCATATTCATACTCTTTTTGGTAGAGTTTATTGTTATAGGTAATATTAGAGCCTGAGAATAAGAATAGATTATTATGCCCTTCTTGATATTGATATTTATTAGCTTGATTTAAGGATAAAAGTAACCCAATTCTACCAGAACCAGCTTTAAAACGCTGAGCTGTCGTAAAGGAAAGTCCTGTATTAGGCAATGCCTTTATATTGTCCACATTCCAAGAGTCTTTAAAAGAAGAAACAGATTCTTGACCATTGAAAATATAATTAGACGGTCGGAAACCTTTAACCTCGCTAGGTAGCTGTCTATTTCTAGAGTTTAGACCTAGATAACCATTGATAGAATTAGCATTTTCATTGATTTTAAATCTTTCTCTGAAAGTGGTTTGACTATTAAAACCTACACTAAATTCTACTTTTGTAAAAGGTTTATCGTAGGATAGCGTTTCTATATCAAAAGTAGCACCAGCAAAGTCGGCGTAAAGGTCGCTATTAAATGTTTTATAAATATTCAATTTTCCTACAACATCGGTTGGGAACTGCTTTAAAGCAATAATTTTTTGGAAGGGGTTGTTAGAAGGTGAACCTAATCCATTGATAAGTAAGGTGCTGTATCTCTCCTCAAGTCCTCTTACAAAAAGCCCTTTACCCTCTACTGTGTTTACTCCTGTGATTTTGGTTAAACTCTGTTCCACATTAGAAATACCTTTCCTAGAGATTTCCTCAGCCCCATGGCTTGTACCTGAACGCTAGATTTTTTAATAGATTGTAATACTGCGGTTTCAGTTTTTTTGTTAACGGTAGCTTTTAACTGAACGCCATCTATTTTCTTTTCGTTTTTGATGCTGTCTTTTTTTGATGCTTGTCCTAAGATAATTCCTGTAGAGGAACATAAGAACAAAACTGCAAGACTAAGCCTATGATACTTCATTTTTAAACTTATTAGATATTCATTTTTACTGGTGCAAAGAAATTATTTTATGGCTTAAACTAAGGTTTCGGAGATTTTAACTTTGTATTAAATAATGTTTAACGGATGATAGGAAATATTAACTTTATATTAAGAACCAGAAGCGTGTTAATTTTAAGTTAAAAAATGATTAAATTTGAGCCCCTAACTAATAAAAACTAAAAATGAAAGGCAAAAGAATACTCTTAATAGATGATGAGCCTGATATTTTGGAAATTATTTCCTACAACCTAAAGAAAGAAGGGTATGAGGTACACACTGCCAATAACGGAAACGAAGGTATAGAGAAGGCTAAAGAAATACTTCCACATCTTATTCTTCTTGATGTTATGATGCCTGATAAAGACGGTATAGAGACTTGTCAAGAGATTAGAAAAATAGCTGCATTAGAAGGGTGTCTTATTGTCTTTTTGTCTGCAAGAGGTGAAGAATTTTCGCAATTAGCAGGTTATCAAGCAGGTGCTAATGATTATATTGTAAAGCTCATTAAACCTAAAGTGCTAATTTCCAAGGTGAATGCTCTAATGAACCTCACGCAACAAGTGGAAGAAAAAAATAAAATTCTAAAAATAGGGCATTTAATTATTGATAGAGATAACTTTAAGGTAACCAAAGGTGATGAAAGCTTTATTTTACCTAAAAAAGAGTTTGATTTGTTGAATCTTTTGGCATCTAATACTGAAAAAGTATTTAAAAGAGAGGAAATTTTAGAAAAAGTATGGGGTAATGATGTGGTGGTAGGAGAACGCACAATAGATGTCCATATCCGAAGGTTAAGAGAAAAATTAGGCTCTAAAAGTATCCAAACGCTTAAAGGGATTGGTTATAAATTGATTATCTAAAGTTGTAAAATGAAACCAAGTTCGCTTAGTATTGTAGCGTCTCTGTGCCTTACAGGAGCTATGGGGTTGGTGGTTTTTGCATTTGAATATGTAAAAACTAAAGATTGGTTTAATAATGTAGGTTTCATTGTTATTTTATTTGTTTTATCATTTATTTTCTTTGTAAATTATACTATTGTTAGTTTTTTATTTAGATTTTATGGTAAAGAAAAGATAAGGCAAATCTCTACCATTCTACCAGATGAAATTGCTACTGAAGACGAGAATATCAATTTTAAAGAACTAGGCGAACGAATTTCTGGGCTTAGCGAAAAGGCAAGTTCAGAGATTGATATGATGAAGGAGATGGAACGCTACCGTAAAGAGTACATAGGTAATATATCACACGAACTCAAAACACCACTATTTTCTATACAGAGCTATGTGGGAACTCTGATAGATGGCGGTGTAGAAGACTTAGAAATCAGAGATAAATATCTGCACCGTATAGATAAATCTTTAGATAGATTGATGAATATCGTTAAAGATTTAGATATGATTAACCGCTTTGAAAGTGGCGAAATTACTCTTGAATTTGTAAAATTTGACCTCAATGTTTTGGTAAAGGAAATCTTCGATTTTTTAGATATAGAAGCTCAAAAGAAAGGCACTCAGCTAAGCCTTAAAAGTAATGGAGCTATATGGGTTTTGGCAGATAAACAGAAAATATCACAAGTTTTACTCAATTTAGTTTCTAACGCAATACATTACGCTAATAGAGAGAGAGCAGTGGTGGAAGTCATTACTTCAGTTCATAAAGATAAAGTAGTGGTAGAGGTTAAAGACAATGGTATGGGGATAAAACCTGAGATACTTCCTCGTGTTTTTGAGCGTTTCTATCGTGTGGAAAGTAGCCGAAACAGAAGAGATGGAGGCTCTGGTTTAGGTTTGGCTATTGTAAAGCATATTTTAGAAGCTCATGGGCAAAATATTGAAGCCAAAAGTGTCTATTTAAGTGGAGCGAGTTTTATTTTTACCTTAGATAAGGCTTAATGCAGAAATCATCTGTTTGTGTATTTATATAAAAATTCTTATATTAGCCCTATATCTTTAATCATAATAAATACAAATCATAATGAAGAAAAACATTTTAAGCCTATTATTTGCAACGAGCATTGGTCTGTTAGCTCTAAATTCTTGCGGAAAAGATAAACCTCTTACTAGCGAGTCTAATGAAGTTACCACTACTAAAGAAGGACAAGTATATGCCATAGATACAGCAACCAGTAAGGTAGAGTGGAAAGGTTATAAAGTGGTGAAGTCTGATAATACGAGCCACTTTGGAGATATTAAATTTGAGAGCGGAGAAGTAACAGTAAAAGACGGTAAGCTAGAGAGCGGGAAATTCGTAGCGAATATGAACACTTTAGCAAACAGAGATATTACAGATGATGCGGAGAAATCGGCTAAATTAGATGGACATCTTAAAAATGAGGATTTCTTTGAGGTGGAAAAATTCCCAACATCATCTTTTGAAATCACTAAGGTTACAGAAGTTACTGAAGGAGATTATAACACTCTTTTAGACGGTAATCTTACGATTAAAGGAATTACAAAACCAGTACAATTTAAAGCTAATGTAAAGGTAGAGGAAGGTAAAGTAAGCATTAAAACTGAACCTACCGATATTAAGAGAGAAGATTTTGGAGTTAAATTCCAAATGCCCGTGGCTAATGGAGTTATTAAAAATGAAGTAACGGTACATGTGAGTATAGACGCTTCTCAATTGAAATAAATATTACTTTTTTAAAGGTTAAAAAAATGCCTCAGAAATATTCTGAGGCATTTTCTATTTAGTTGAGTATAGCTTGCAGAAGTTCATTCACTTCATCTACATCGTTAATATGGTCTTTTCTCATCATAAGCTGGTTGCCCTCAGCCGAATGTTTTTCTTTAAGACTTGCCTTTTGAGGATTTTGGCTTAGATACTGGATAATCTTTTTAAACTTTTCGGTTTGGTAAAATTTATCTTGTGGATTGCTAGGGAAATAGCCCAAGAAAATGCCATTTTTCATTACAATTTTTTCGAAACCAATAGCTGCAGCTAACCATTTTAATTCCACTGATTTTAGTAGGTTGATGGCTTCTTCTGGCAATGACCCAAAACGGTCTTCTAGTTCTGCCTCAAAGAGTTTTAGTTCCTCTTTGTTATTTATTTCTGCAAGTTTTTGGTATAGGCTTAGTCGTTCCTCCGTGCTACTTACATAAGAGTCGGGCAACATCAGCTCCAAATCGGTGTCAATATTAACATCTTTGGAAGATTTGAATAGTTTTTTGCGGTCTGCTTCGTTTTCAAAAAGGCTTTCAAACTCGGCATCATTTTGTAGTTCTTCTAAGGCTTCTTGCATTATCTTTTGATAAGTTTCAAAGCCCATTTCGTTGATAAATCCACTTTGTTCCGCACCAAGTAAATCACCAGCGCCACGAATTTCAAGGTCTTTCATTGCGATTTGGAAACCACTGCCTAAATCGGAAAACTGTTCTATGGCTTCAAGTCGTTTTCTTGCATCAGAAGTTACCATATCAAAAGGAGGTGTAATGAGGTAACAAAAGGCTTTTCGGTTGCTTCTTCCTACTCGCCCACGCATTTGGTGGACATCTGCCATACCAAACCTTTGAGCATCGTTAATAAAGATAGTATTGGCGTTGGGTACATCTACACCACTTTCCACAATCGTGGTGGAAACCAGTACATCATACCTTCCTTCCATAAAGTCTAATATGTTTTCTTCTAGCTGCTTACCGTCCATTTGTCCGTGTCCTGTAATCACTCTAGCATCGGGGACGAGGCGTTGTATCATTCCCGCAATGTCTTTTAAATTTTCAATTCTATTATTGATGAAATAGACCTGCCCATCTCTTTGTAATTCGTAGGAAATGGCATCTCTGATAATTTCCTCATCAAAGCCTATGAGTTGAGTTTCCACAGGTTGTCTGTTGGGTGGAGGTGTTTTAATTACGGATAAATCTCTCGCTGCCATTAGCGAAAATTGTAGCGTTCTAGGGATAGGCGTAGCTGTAAGCGTGAGAGTATCTATATTGGCTTTTAAAGTTTTAAGTTTATCTTTTACAGAAACTCCAAACTTATGTTCTTCGTCTATAATGAGAAGCCCTAAATCTTTAAACTTGACTTTATCGGAGGCGAGTTGGTGGGTACCGATGATGATGTCAATTTTACCTTCGGCAAGTTTCTCTAATGTTTCTCGTTTTTGTTTTGCTGTACGAAAACGATTGAGATACGAAATATTAACAGGAAAATCTTTAAGCCTTTCTGCAAAACTTCGGTAATGCTGAAACGCCAAAATGGTAGTAGGTACAAGAACAGCGACTTGTTTACCATCTGTAGCGGCTTTAAAGGCGGCTCTTATAGCCACTTCGGTTTTACCAAATCCCACATCACCACAGATGAGCCTATCCATAATGGTATCGGCTTCCATATCTCGTTTAACATCTAGCGTTGCCTTTTCTTGGTCTGGAGTATCTTCGTAGAGAAAGCTAGCCTCTAATTCATTTTGGAGGTAAGTGTCTGGTGTATAGGCGAAGCCTTTGGCGGTTTTCCTTTTAGCGTAAAGTTTTATAAGGTCAAATGCAATTTGTTTAACCTTGGCTTTCGTTTTATTTTTGAGGTTCTTCCACGAAGGAGAACCTATTTTGGAAAGTGTAATTTCCTTACCTTCGGCACCATTATATTTAGAAATTTTATGCAGGGCGTGTATGCTTACATAGAGTAAATCTCCGTTTTTATAAGTCAATTTAAAACATTCTTGAGTTTTACCACCATTGTTTACCTTCACCAATCCCATAAACTTCCCTATGCCGTGGTCAATATGGGCAATGTAGTCGCCTACTTTTAAAGACATTAAATCTTTAAGTGTGAGTTGTTCCGATTTAGCAAAAGTGTTTTTAGCTCGGTAGCGTTGGTATCTATCAAAAATTTGATGGTCGGTATAGACAAGGATTTGGTGCTGGTGGTCTATAAACCCTTGATGCAGCTCCGATTTGAAAAACTGAAAAGAAATGGCGCTTCCCAAATCTTCAAAAATACTTTTCAGTCGTTCTTTTTGTTTTTCGGAGGCAAACGAAATCCATAAATTAAAACCTTGCCTTTGTTTTTCTTCTAGGTCTTCTATGAGGAGTTCAAAATTCTTATTAAAACTCGGTTGCGGATTTTGCTTGAGTTCAATAAAAGGAGCTTGAGGAAGTTGTAACGATTGCGAGGTGAAATCTACCGTTCTAAACTTTTGATAGGTTTTAAAAAATACCTCGTCTGATATAAAGAGTTCGTTAGGTTTTTGGTGTTTGATGTCCGAGTTGAGTTGGGTATATCTTTCTTCAGCTTTTGTGTAAAAATCTCTAATGTAGTTAAGTCCTAGATAGGCATTTTTAGTAATAATAAAGCTATCTTTTGGCAGTAAATCTAGGAACGGAACTTTAGTGCCTTGTACTGCAAAATTCATATTAGAAACCAATTGCAGACTTTCTACCTTACTTATAGATAGTTGAGTTTCAATATCAAAAGTTTTGATGCTTTCTACCTCGTTGCCAAAAAAAGTGATACGGTAAGGCTTATCATTGGCATAAGAGAAGACATCTACAATACCGCCTCTTACAGCAAACTCTCCCGGTTCAGAAACAAAATCAGTTAAGTGAAAATTAAACTGTTCTAGTAGTTCGCCTGTAAAATCAAAGTCTAGCTGGTCGCCCACCTTAATATGGTGAGAAATGGCTTTAAAATCTTCCTTTTTAAGCACCTTTTCACAAAGGGCAGCGTAGTGGGCTACAATAACTTTTGGCTCTGGATTGGCGTTGAGTTGATTAAGTACTTCGGTTCTTAATACCAAATTGGCATTTTGTGTTTTTTCGGTTTGGTAAGGCTCTAGGTGGATGGCAGGGAAATAAAGTACCTTGTCTTCACCGAGTAGTTCTTCCAGTTCTGTAGTGGTGTAGTGGGCATCTTCCTTATCATCTACTATAAGGAGGATAGGTTGGTTTTGGGTGAGGAATAGTTCTGCACAGATTAAGCTTGGGCTAGAACCTGCCATTCCCTTTACAGAAATATGTTGATGATGAGGTAGAGCTTCCAAAACGGAGTTTCCGAATTGATGTTTTAGGAGGAAAGGTAAAAGGCTTTCGTGGATTGGGGATAAAATCATATTACTCAATCTATAATAATAAAGATGTGCTAAAAATAAAGATAACGCTCTAGAGTTTTTCTAAAGCGTTGCCGAACGCAAAGTTAGTAAATTTTGTTTACCTAGAAATGGGAAGTAGAGTTTGATTTATGTGTTTAAAATACCGTCTATGTCTAAAAAATCATTAAATTTGCACCTCTTTATGGGACAGATATTAGCCATAGATTACGGTAAAGCACGCACGGGTATAGCGGCAACAGATGATATGAAGCTCATTGCTAGTGGGCTTGCCACAGTGCCAACGGGAGAACTTTTGTTATTCTTATCCGAATATATCCGCAGTAATGTTGTAGAAGCTGTGGTTGTAGGCTACCCTGTGGATTTAAAGGGCAATGTCTCTGAAGTAGAAACTTCTATCTTAGAATTTATAGAAAAGTTTAATACTCAATTTCCAGAGATAGAAGTCCACCGTTTAGATGAAAGATTTACCTCCAAGATGGCTTCTTTTTTCATCAGTCAAAGCGGGAAAAATAAAAAACAAAGACAAGAAAAGGGGCTTATAGATAAAATAAGTGCCACCATAATTTTACAAAACTTTTTAGAACAAAAGAGATGATACTACCAATAAGAGCCTACGGCGACCCTGTACTTAGGAAGAAAGGACAAGACATTACCCCAGATTATCCTAATCTAAAGGAGCTTATCCAAAATATGTTTGAGACTATGGAAGGAGCTCATGGCATAGGGCTTGCAGCACCGCAAATAGGGTTAGATATTAGACTTTTTATTGTAGATGTAAGACCTTTGGCAGAAGACGAAGACTACCTAGATATAGCTAATGAGCTTAAAGATTTTAGAAAAGTATTCATCAATGCCAAAATATTAGAGGAGACAGGGGAGGAGTGGAAGTTTAACGAAGGCTGCCTCTCTATACCAGAAGTAAGAGAAGATGTTAAAAGGAAAGACACCATCACAATAGAGTATTACGATGAGGACTTCAAAAAACACACAGAAACTTACTCCGATATTAGAGCCAGAGTCATACAACACGAGTACGACCACATAGAGGGCATTCTGTTCACCGATAAACTAAGTGCACTCAAGAAGAAATTAGTGAAAGGAAAACTCAACAAAATATCGGCAGGAGAGGTAAGCGTAAGCTACAAAATGAGATTCCCTAAATAGATTAAAATAAAGATAAAAAACGAAGATATGCTTTTAGAAAAAATTATTTCAATTTCAGGAAAACCAGGGCTTTATAAATTAGTTTCTCAACTTAGAAATGGTTTTATTGTAGAAGATATTACCACTAAGAAGAAGCTAAGCATTTCTAACTCAAGTCAGGTAAGTCTTTTGGATAACATTGCAATGTTCAGTTTTGATAGAGAAGTGCCATTGTTCGAAGTGTTTGAAAACATCGCTAAAAACGAAAATTACGAGCAAACTATCAATCACAAATCTTCGGACGAAGAGCTTAGAGCATTTATGCTAAAATCTTTGACTACTTATGATACAGAGCGAGTGTATGTGTCTGACATTAGAAAACTTGCCCAGTGGTACAACCTTTTGCAGAAAGCAGGTTACATTACACCTGATAGCTTTGTGAAAGAGGAAATTAACGAAGAAGAAAAATAAAACAATCACAAAAACTTTGCTGAATCTCTTAGCAAAGTTTTTTGTTTAATTTAGAAGAGGGCGTTTCCCTCTCCAATGCTAAAGTCCAATGCTAGGGGCGGGCTATCGCTCATACGCCTTCGGTCATTGCCACTCCGCTTCGCTCCGCGACATCTTCCCTTCGGGGTATCCGCTCTATCCCTAACGCATTGACTCTGCAAAAACAACTTTGTAACAAAATAATAGTAATGACCACGAGAGAACAACAACTAAAAGCCTTTGGAGAATTGCTGGAGATTATGGATACCCTAAGAGAGCAATGCCCTTGGGATAGAAAACAAACCTTGCAAAGTCTAAGACACCTCACTCTAGAGGAAGTCTATGAGCTATCCGATGCCCTTCTGAACGAAGACCTAGACGAGATTAAGAAAGAACTGGGAGATGTCCTTTTACATTTGGTGTTTTATGCCAAAATAGGCTCGGAGCAGCAGCACTTTGATATAGGAGATGCCCTAAAATCACTCAACGAAAAACTTATTTTCAGGCACCCTCATATCTACGGAAATACAGAGGTGAAAGACGAGGAAGAGGTAAAACAAAATTGGGAGAAACTCAAGCTCAAAGAAGGTAATCGTTCCATTTTATCGGGCGTACCTAAAGGTTTGCCGTCTTTGGTAAAAGCATATCGTATCCAAGACAAAGTGCGGGGCATTGGCTTTGAGTTTCCGAATGCCGAAGCGGCGTGGAGCAAGGTAGAAGAAGAGCTACAAGAGTTTCATCATACCCAAGACTCACAGCAGAAAGAGCAAGAATTTGGCGATGTGTTGTTTTCTTTGGTTAATTATGCTCGGCTTTCTGGCATCAATCCTGATACTGCCTTAGAGCGTACCAATCACAAATTCATCAGCCGCTTTCAAGCAATGGAGGCTTTAGCTTCGCAGAAAAATCTCAACCTAGACAGCCTCTCTCTGGAAGAAATGGACTGCCTTTGGGAAGAAGCTAAAAAACAAGAGCAGTTATAAGTGGAAATTGTTTAATAATCTTTACCTTTGATGGTTATTAGGAACGAGTTTATGGGACAACAGTTGGGGCTTATAGGGAGAAACATTTCATATTCATTCTCTCAAAAATATTTTGAAGCCAAGTTTAAGAAGTTATTTATCAAAGATATTTCTTACCATATTTTAGATTTGCCTAGTATAGAGGGCGTTGCAGAATTATGGTCTAATCCTAGATTGGTGGGGTTTAATGTTACCATTCCGTACAAAGTAGAAATTATAAACTACCTAGATGAGCTTAGCGAGGAAGCCCAAGCCATAGGGGCGGTAAATACAGTAAGCATTAAAGACGGAAAGAAGATAGGCTACAATACAGATGCTTATGGTTTTGAACGAACCTTAGACCTCCATCTTAAACCCACTCATCAGAAGGCACTTGTACTAGGCGATGGTGGAGCGGCTAAAGCTGTTAAATTTGTGTTAGAGCGTAAGGGTATTCCGTATCTTGTGGTCTCTAGACGAGGGACAATTAAGTTTGAACAGCTTACCAAAGAGCATTTGTCTGAATATCAAATCATCATACAATGTACTCCCGTAGGTACCTATCCTAATGTGGAAGATTGTGTTCCATTTCCGTTTGATGGGCTTTCGGACGAACATTTGGTATTAGACCTTATCTATAATCCCGAACGAACTAAACTCATTAAAGAAGCTCAAAAAAGAGGAGCTAAAACAGCTAATGGGCTATTTATGCTGGAACAACAGGCAGAAAAAGCCTGGGAAATTTGGAATTTAGTATAAAAAACCTTTAATTTAGTGCCGATGGAAAAATTAGGGCATTGTACCTAATTAGAATTTAATACGCTAAAAATATATTGCTATGAACAAAGAAACTCTGAACTCTGGACAAGAAGAATTGAACACACCTCAACCCAACCAAGAAATAAAGGAAAATACTGTTTTAGAACCTTCGTCTTATCAGGAGTTGGAAGTTGAAGAAGAAGACCACGATGATGACGACCACGAAGAGAACGAAAAGTTATCTTTGAAAGAGTTGGTAGATAAGTTAGAGAAGCTCATCAATTTAGAGAATGCAGGAGAAGAGATTCAGAAATTCAATGCACTTAGAAAATCTATTTCTGAGCAAATAGATGAAATAACAGAAAACAAAAAACAGGAGTTTGAAGCAGCAGATAATGACCCTTCGGAGGTTTTCAGCTACGAGCACCCTTTACAAGCAAAGTTTTCTGCACTCATCAATATTTTTAAAGAGAAGAGAGACCTCTTTATTCAAAAGCAAGAGGAAGAACATCAAAAAAATCTAGAGGTAAGGCTAGGGATTGTGGAGAAACTTAAAAATCTTTACACCAATACAGAGCCAGGGACAGACCTCTTCAAAGCTATAAGAGAAATAAAAGAGGCTTGGGCTAATGCAGGTAAAGTAGCAAAATCGGAGTTTAAAAATCTGAACAATAACTACTATCATCACCTCAATGGGTTCTACCAAATGCTAGACCTCAACAAAGAATACCGTGAGCAAGAGTATGCCCATAATTTGGAAAAGAGACAGCACATCATCGCTCGTGCTAAAGAGCTATTGGTAGAGCCACTGATACAAAAAGCACTTAACGAATTGCAGTATCTCCACAAACTTTGGAGAGAGGAGGCAGAGCCTGTAGCAGAAGAGTTTAGGGACAGCACTTGGGAGGAGTTTAAGGAACTTTCTAACCAAATACACGATAGAAAAACTGAACTCTTCGCAGCGAGAGAAGCGGAACAAAAAGAAAATCTAGAGAAGAAAAACACCATTATTGCTCAAATAAAGGCTTTAGGGTCGCCAGAAAAACCTAACCATAATTATTGGCAGAAATCCATTAAGAAAATGGAAGAGCTAAGAGAAGAGTTTATAAAGTTAGGTAGCGTTCCTAGAAAGCTTTCTACCCAAAATTGGACTGATTTTAAGCAAAGCGTAAGAGCCTTTAACTCTGCTAAAAACGAGTTTTATAAAGGTCTTAAACAAACTCAAATCAACAACTTAGAAGAAAAATACAAGTTGATAAAAGTGGCTCAAGACAACAAAAACTCCGAAGATTGGGAGACTATGGTGCCGCTATTCAAGAAACTTCAGAAAGACTGGCAGGCGATAGGGCACGTGCCTAGAAGTCAAGCAAATAAAGTATGGGATGCTTTCCGTGAGGCATGTAACTTTTTCTTTGACCAATACAGAACCAAAAGCGAAGCGGCTGGAGACGATTGGAATGAAAACTTTAAGCAGAAGAAAGCTCTCCTAGAAGAACTTAAAAAAATAGAGAAAGGAGAAAACTCTCTAGAAATAATAGAGGATATTAAAAATAAATGGAATGCCATAGGCAAAGTGCCTAAAGATAAGTTGGGCATCAATTCAGAGTTTAATAAAACTCTAAAACAAAAGCTCAAACTTAATAACCTTAATGAGTTTGATATTAAGGAGGAAGGCTTATCCGAATCTCAAATTACTGATAGAGCTCGTAAACTTAAAAACCAAATTACCGACCTTGAGGCTGAAGTGGTTAAGCTGGAAAACAACCTTTCTTTCTTTAACAATCCAACGAGAGAAAATCCTTTGTTAAAGGATACTTTTGAAAAAATTGATGATAAGAAAGCTCAATTAGAAAGCCTTAGAATTACATTGCATCAAATGATTTCAGGGGAATAATAAAAGGTTAAACGAAAATAGAAACAAAAACTTTGTTGGGATTTTAAACTGATTTCAACAAAGTTTTTTAGTTAATATCAATAATATAGTTCTGTATGTCTTACGAAAAATATATAAGTCGGTGTATTGCTTTGGCAGAGAAGGCTAGAGGTAACACTTACCCTAATCCTTTGGTGGGAGCGGTAATTGTACACAATGGCATCATTATAGGGGAAGGCTATCATCACAAGGCAGGAGAACCTCATGCAGAAATTAACGCCATCAATTCGGTGGAGAACAAAGGGCTTTTAAAAGAATCTACGATTTATGTTTCATTAGAGCCTTGTTCCCATTTTGGGAGAACGCCACCTTGTGCTGCTAAAATCACAGAAATTGGTTTCAAAAAAGTGGTTATAGGCTCTGCTGATTCTAATGAAAAAGTAAGTGGTAAAGGTAAAGCAATGATAGAAGAGGCAGGGATAGAGGTGGTTGATAAAGTGTTGGAGGAACGATGTCGATGGCTTAATAGAAGATTTTTTACTTTCCATGAGAAAAAAAGACCATACATTATCCTTAAATGGGCAGAGTCTAACGATGGTTTTATAGACCAAAATTTCGCTCCAACGCCTATATCTGACACTTTGGCATCTCAGTATGTGCATAAGATGAGAACCGAAGAACACGCTATTTTGGTAGGTACACAAACGGCACTCAATGATAACCCGACTCTAGATGTAAGGCATCTTGACGGTAGAAATCCTATCAGAGTTTTAATAGATTTGGAGCTTAAAGTTTCTCAAAGTTTTAATATTTTCAATACTAATGCTCCTACGATTATTTTTAACTTTCATAAAAATGATGAGCAAGACCATTTGAAATGGATAAAAATTGATAGAGAAAATTTTCTAGAAGAACTGATGTATCATTTGTATGAACAGCAGATACAATCTATCATTATAGAAGGAGGAAGCAAGATGTTAAATACCTTTATTGAAGCTCAACTTTGGGATGAAGCGGTGGTAATCAAAGCTTCTAATCTAACTTTGAATAATGGGACTAAAGCTCCTACATTCAATGAAAAACCTTACCGACAAAAACAGATGAGAGATAATGTTTTAAATTTTTATAAAAAATAATTTTTATGCTTTATCTGTTACTTTCCGTAGGTGTTATTTTCCCTAGTTTGTTAGGGATAGGAATGCTGTTTGAAAAATTATTAGGAAAGTTGTGGGAAGAAAAACTATCCTCTGCTTTTTTCGCAGGGTGTATGGGTTTGAGTTTGGTATGGGCGGTTTTAGCATTTGCAATGCCTATCAATAGAGTAGTAGAAGTCTCTAGTTTAGTCTTAGGATTAAGTGCTTTTGTTTATTTTAAAATATATCGCATTTTAGGAACTTTTATGACTAGAAACTATTTGCTTTTTGCTCCGTTGCTTTTTGTTGTGTTACTTTTTGGGAGTGGTTATCCGTTTATTTTAGACCACTTTGGTTACTATGTGCCTAGTATTAAATGGATTGCAGAGATAGGTCTAGTAAAGGGAATTGGGAACTTAGATTTAATATTAGGGCAAATGTCCCTTTGGCATATTTTACAGGCTGGATTTTCTAATACTTCCGATGTTTTTCTGAGGCTGAATGTAGTATTGCTTTTAGGATATATCATTTATATTATAGAAAAAAAGGCGTGGGTTCATTTTATATTTTTGCCTATTTTGTTATTGTTTTTACAATCACCAAGTACAGATTTGCCAGTTATTATAGGCTCTTTAATAGTCTTGAATGAAGTTTTAAATAGAAGCTATAATGTGTCGGCATTGTTTGGATTTTCGGTTTGGATTTTCAGTATAAAACCTACCATAATATGGCTCCCGTTGATGGTCTTTTTATATGCTTTTTTAATACGAAAATTTTCTTATCGGTTGATAATCGTAGGCGTAGGTGTGGTGTCTGTTTTTGTGATTAAAAATTGGTATTGCTTTGGATTTCCTATTTTTCCTGTACAAGTTTTGGATTTAGACTTGAGTTGGAAACCTAACGATTTTTTGCTTAAAAACTCTGCCGAAACAGCTATTCTTAAAACTTACGATTTTCAATATTCTTATGAGTCAATAAAGCAATTTTCGGTTTGGGATAGTGTTAAAAATTGGGTGTTTCTTAAAGGCATAAAAGGAGTTATCAATATGGCTTTTGTTTTGAGTTTGTTGGCATTATTGCTCTATGCTATTAAAAGTAAAAGCCGTTTGATTTGGCTGATTGTAATATCAATCTTTATTAAAAGTGTTTTGGTGTTGCTATTTTCAGCACAATACCGATTTTTCTTAGAAGTGTTTTTTGTGGTTGCTCTTTTAGTTTCTAGAGATTGGTTTTCTGTTAAGAAAGTGGCTTTAGTAAGTATTATAGGCATTTTGGGTATGTCCGTATTTTTATTTACTCCATCTTTAATTGTGAAATATATTCCTAGTTTTAGGTTGGGTGGATTTATTAAAAATATAGAACTTTCTCAAGTTGTAAAACCAGCGACTTACAAATATCAACGGTATAAAACTTTTACAATAGGTAATTTGACCTTTAATGTAGTGGACAACTATCCTTTTAGTTTTGATACGCCGCTTCCAACTATTTCTCCTAGTTTCTTGGAGCTTTATTTAGAAACAGGGATTTTTCCTCAAAAAATAGGTTCGAACTTAAAAGAAGGTTTTGTTTGGAAAAAATTATCTAACGAAGATAAAGAGCAATTACAACAGATTGTTAATGGATTTCATATAAATGAAAAAAGATAGAGAAATTATCTCTATCTTTTGGTTTTTATTTGGGTTCTAAAACACAGAACGGAATAATGCATTCCTCCAAAGAAATGCCACCGTGCTGATAAGTTTCTTTATAATAATTAACAAAGTGATTGTAGTTTTTTGGATATGCTAAAAAGGTGTTATTCTTAGCAAATACATACTTGCTGCTTAGATTACCTTTAGGCAGGAATAGTTTCTCTGGTTGGTTAATAGCCCACACATCAGAATCTTCATAAGAAAGGCTTTTCCCTGTTTTGTAGCGGATATTGGTGGAGGTTTCTCGGTCACCTACAACTTTACTTGGCTTTTTAACATAGATGGTGCCGTGGTCTGTAGTGATGATGAGTTTAAAACCAGACTCTGCGGCTTGTTTAATCAGTCTCATAATAGGAGCGTTTTCAAACCAATTTAAGGTAAGAGAACGGAAGGTTTTATCATCTCTAATCAACTGATTAACGATAGAATTATCCGTTTTGGCGTGAGATAAAATATCTATAAAATTATAGACGACTACTACCAAATCTTTATTTTGATGCTGATGAAAATCTTCTAAAACCTTTTGTTCAAAATCAGAGTTTAAGACTTTAATGTATTTCATTGTCTTAGAAGATAATCCTAGACGCTTCATTTGGTCTTTTAAGAAATCTTGTTCGGCTTCGTTTTTATTACCTTCTTCGTTGTCGTTCAGCCATTGGTCAGGAAATCTTTTTTCTATTTCGGAAGGCATCAATCCAGCAAAAAAAGCATTTCTCGCATATTGGGTAGCAGTAGGTAAGATGCTGTAATATGAGGTTTCTAGAGTTTTGTTGTAGAATTTAAGAAACAATGGTTCAATAACTTTCCATTGGTCATACCTTAGATTATCTATCATAAGTAGCAAAACTTTATCATTCTGCATTTCTGGTTTTACCTTTTCTTTAAAAAGCGTGTGGCTCATAAGAGGCTTTTCGTTTGAATTAAGCCAATTTTCGTAGTTTCTTTCTATAAACTTGGCAAACTGTATGTTGGCTTCCTCTTTTTGAGATTGTAGCAAGTCGGCAAATTCGTTATCAAATACTTTATCAAATTTAATTTCCCAACCTAGTATTTTTTTATAATAATTACTCCAGTCTTCATAAGTATTAAGATAGCTTAACTCCATACTTATGTTTCTGAACTCTTGCTGATATTCTTGTTTGGTTTGTTGTTCTACAAGGTCATCGCTTTGTAGATTTTTTTTCAGAGAGAGCAGAACTTGGTTAGGATTTACAGGTTTTAAGATATAATCGGCGATTTGCGAACCTATGGCTTGTTCCATAATGTGTTCTTCTTCGCTTTTGGTTACCATTACAATTTTCATTGCTGAATTTTTTTCCTTTAGTAATGGTATGGCATCTAGCCCAGAAATACCAGGCATATTTTCGTCCAAAAGAACTAATGAAAAACTTTTTTCGTCTAATATTTCTAAGGCTTCATTAACATTATTGATGGGCGTTACCTGATAACCTTTGTTTTCTAAGAATACGATATGAGGTTTTAATAAATCTACCTCGTCATCTATCCATAATATTTTTTTAGCCATAACTATTCTTTATTTAATTAAGTGTGCTTGTAGCACTCTTCTTTAGTTTTCCAAAGATATAGCTAAACTCACTAATATCTAGCCAAAGCATTTATAAAAAAAGTTAAATTTGAGTTAAATAAAAAAGCAGGTTTTTAGCCTGCTTTTTGTTAATCTTCTAAGACTCCGAATTTGTTGTTTTTAAAGTCATCAAAAGCTTGAATAATCTCTGCTCTAGTGTTCATTACAAACGGACCGTGAGCGGCTATAGGCTCGTTAAGTGGTTCTCCGCTAAGGATAAGCACAACAGCATCATCTAGGGCTTCTATGTTGAAATCTTCACCACTATTTTCAAACAAAACTAAATGGTCTGTAGGAACCTCTTCCTCTTCGTTTACAATAATGTTACCCTCTATAACCAAAGCAACGGTGTTAAAATGAGCAGGGAAACTAAATGAAGCTCTAGCACCTTTTTTCAGTCTTGCATTCATCATATGTATTGGGCTGAAGGTACTTGCGATACCTTTGCTACCATTGTACTCTCCTGCAATTACTTCTACCCAACTATTTTCGCCGACAGAGACTTTAGGAAACTCTGTATGTTGTATAGATTGGTATTTTGGAGGACTCATTTTATAGCGAGAAGGGAGATTTACCCACAGTTGCACCATTTGGAAAATGCCACCTTTTTTACTCCATTCAGTTTCGTGATATTCTTTATGGAGTACACCGCTACCAGCCGTCATCCACTGTACATCGCCTTCTTGTATAATGCCACCGCCGCCTGCACTATCGTGATGTTCTACTTTGCCCTGATAAGCTATAGTTACGGTTTCAAAACCACGATGAGGGTGTACGCCTACGCCTCTAGGAGTTTGGGAAGGTTCAAAATAAAACTTAGAATTATAATCCATCATAATGAAAGGATCCATTCTCTTCATATCTAATCTAAATCCGCTAGGAATAAAATTGTGTACTCTAAAACCATCTCCCACAAAATGTGCAGGTCTAGGAGCTGCAATAAGCTCTATTTTTTTAGTGTTCATTTTGAATGTTTTTTACTTAAGCAAAGATACCTTAATCCCTTACCCTTAAGCATTGACCTAGGATAATAAAAAAGCACTAAAAAAATATATTAAAATATTTTTGTAACATTTTTGTAATTTGGATACTTACTCTACATAAAAGCTAATGATGTCTCTGGAAACAGAATTTTTACAACAAATAGAGAAGCATAAAGGGGTTATTTTTAAAATATCCAAAATGTATATGGATAATAAAAACGACCAAGAAGATTTGTTTCAAGAGATTATCTATCAAGCGTGGAAATCGTATCCGTCTTTTCAAGGCAAGAGTTTATTTTCTACTTGGCTTTATCGGGTAGCTCTTAATACTTCTATTGTTTTTCTAAGAAGTGATAAGAAAAAAATAAATACTTCTGATATAGAGCTAAGTACGATAAATAAGAGGGTGGAAAATAATGATGTTGAACAACAGCAATTGGAACTTATGTATAAAGCAATACAACAGCTAGGTGCAATAGATAAAGCGCTTATATTCTATTATTTAGAAAATTATTCTGGCAAAGAGATAGCAGCTCAAATGGGAATAACAGAGGTAAATGTAAGAGTGAAACTAAATAGAGCTAAACAAAAATTGAAAACTTTGATTAACGAACTTAGAACTCAACAATAAAAAAATCAAATATTATGGAACTTGATAATATAAAAGATTTGTGGCATAGAGAGAAGGTATCAGACCTTCCTAATATTTCTTTGGAACAGCAAAAGGCGGTAAAAACACCCTTGGAAAAGATAAGAGCGAATATGAAAATGGAGTTTTGGACTACACTTCTTTTGATGATTCTTATAGTTCCGCTTTATTATTCTCAAATAAAAAATGCACAACAAGGGAGTTTGTTTTTGCTGTTATATATCATTTCAATACTTATAATTGTTTATTATTTTGTTAAGTTCTATTCGTTGTATAAAACTATTAGTACTCAAAATTTCCAAACCTATCACAACTTGCTTAATCTTAGATACGAGTTGGTGCTTAATACGGAGCTTTATAAATCTTATTATATTTCGTTTGTTCCTATATTATTTTCTGTATTTCTTTTATTTTTGGATTTGAATAGTTGGAATGGAGTGATGTTTGTTGTTGTTAGCTTGTTTATGACTTCCATTATTATGTATGTTATGGGAAAGGTTTGGTTGAGAGAAGTTTATGGTAATTATGTTGTTGAAATTACAGATTTGGTGAGTGAGCTGAGTGATGAGTCTAATGATTTTAAGTTCAATAGAAACTCCTTAAGCTATCAAGGGAAATATCAAATATTTCAAAAAACAAAACACTTCTTTGGGAAAATCTTTGGAAAATACGCTACTCTTGCCAACTGGATTTTTTGGTTTTTTATATTGATTGTCATAAGTGCTATCACAGGATATATAATAGCATATTTCAGTATATTATTGGGTAAAAATCAACTATAAACTTTTAATTAAATCAATATTGATTTCGGCTGAGATTTTTCCAGCTTCGGTAACAAATGTATCAAAAGAAACCGTAGTGCCTTCTCCTGCAATATCCGAAATAGCTCTTAGAACAATAAAAGGGGTTTTCATTTGATGGCAAACTTGTGCGATAGACGCGGCTTCCATCTCAACGGCTTTGGCAGTGCGGAAGTTGTCTTTAAGCCATTGGAATTTATCAGGACAGTTGATAAATGCATCACCACTAACTACTAACCCTTTGTTAGCATTGATGCCGTGTTTTTTGATGACAGTCTCAGCTTTTTCTACATAAAAAGAATCAGGTATGAAAGCAGGAGGCATTTTAGATTGTTGTCCAAGTTCGTAACCAAAGGCTGTTAAATCCACATCGTGATGGCGTACTTCTGTAGCGAGGATAATATCTTTAACTTGAACTTCTTTCAGTCCACCTGCCGTTCCTGTATTGATGATTAAATCAGGGGCAAAATGATTGATAAGTAAGCAAGTCCCTAGAGCCGAACTTACCTTGCCAACACCAGAAAGTAAAACAATAACTTCGTGGTTGGCGATAGTCCCAATATGAAATTGAAATGAATGAATCTCCTTTTTTATAGGGTTTTCTAAAGCATCACATAAATGCTTTATTTCAACTTCCATGGCTCCAATAACGGCTATTTTCATAGGTTTTACTTTAAATAATTAAACCACAAAATTAAGAAAACTCACTGTAAATATCATTGGATTTATGGTAGTTTTATAGGAACTTCTTCGTTTTGTTGATTTTTAACTTTAAGTTTAATTTCGTAGCCTTTTGGATAAAAAATGATGATAGGAGTATTACTTGTATAGTTAATAGTTTTGCTTTCTCCAATCACAAATTTGTTAGTAAGCGTCATATCAGGGCAAGCCATCATAGTTGAACGCATGTTACCATCAGTATCGTAGAGATAGTAAGAAATATTTGTCTCTTGGTCTTTTTTCTGTTCAATTTTTCCTAGTAATCCATACGAATTACAATCTACTTTGTGCCATTTGCCTGGAGTCATTTCTAGAAATAACTCTTTTTCGTTAGATTTTTTCGGAAGGGTTATGCTGAGATATTCATAGCCCTCCATTTTTTTTGTGAGTGTGCTTATGTTTTTAGGTTCGTTCATATTATTTTGCTTTTGTGAGTTGCAACCTGTTAGTAATCCAAGGGAAAGTAACCCTGTTAGTATTATTTTAAAAATCATTGTTTTAATCTTTAGTTGTTACTCTGCTAAGTTACAAAAAAACGAACATGAAACTAAAACCGAAGTTTATTTTTATTTAATTGAGACTAGAGCAATTAAATATGAAGCATAATATTTATAAATCTTTTTTTCTGAATTTAAGTAAACTTGATAAGAAAGGAAATATAATCCAAATTAGAAGAATAAGAACAGAAATATAAACTCCACCACCTGAACCAAAAATTGATTTAAAAATTGCTCCTGAATAGCCTAGCATTCCAGAGATATCAAGCTGTAGTTGTACAAAAATACGGGTAAGCCCTATAGGACTAAGTGAGGCTAATACAACTATTAGTTTTTCTATAGGATAATCTGAAAATTGAAACATCAAGATAAGTAACAAACCGTCATAGATGATATTAAAAAATACCCAAATGAATAGAGCTATTCCTATTCCTTTTGTTTTGTCATTAGTAGAAATAGAACTATACATGGCTAATGAGGTAAAGCTTATGCAGAGTAACATACCACCTAGTAAGACACATAATCCGTAAGTAAGTGTAGAATACAGAATAATGGGAATGCCACATCCAGCTAAAAATACTAATAGTTGAGATAGCGATAACCCTAAAAAAGTTCCCATCCATATTACATCTCGTTTAATAGGCTGAGTAGAAAGAAGTTCTATGAATTGTGTACTGTTGTAGATGTAGATTACTGAAAATACAAGACTAAATAGTGGAACTACAAAAAGTACAATATTTAGTAGATTGAGATTAGCCTTTATCTGATTGCTTTCTAATCCTAGAATGGCCCATGATATAATAAATAACATGAGCGTATACACAGCAATAACTTTGCTCTTTAAAATATCAGTTAGTATGAACTTTGCAATTTTATACATCTTGTACTTGTCTTAGTATCGTTGTTATGGCTTTTGATAGGCTATCCTCTTGTGTACTTTGCTTTATGTCCTCTACATTTTTATGAAATATCACTTTCCCTTCTGATAAAAATATGACTTCATCTACAATTTGCTCTAAATCACTGAGTAGGTGTGACGTAATGATAATTAGCTTTCCTTTTTTTTGTTCTTTTATGATTTTATGTTTAAGGATTTCAGCGGCAATAGGGTCAAGTCCCGCAGTAGGCTCATCTAAAATGATTATTGAAGGGTTAAACATAAAAGCTATTATGGCACTGACTTTCTGGATTGTACCTCCAGAAAGATTGCCCATTCTTTTATTCTCTATTTTTGTTATATCATAGGCATCTATAAGCTCTATATCTAGTTTTTTAGTTTGTGAACGATTATTTAAAATTATATCTAGAGTTTCCCTTATAGTCATATTCTCAGGGTATTTCCCTATCTGAGGCATGTAGCCAATAATTTCACGGTAATGATAGCTTTCTGAAACATCATTCCCATTAACCAATATTTGTCCAGACTCAACAGTATTTAATCCTAAAATGCTCTTAATTAGAGTGGTTTTTCCACAGCCGTTTGGACCAATAAGAGCAATAGCTCTCCCAGTTTTACATGAAAGATTAATATTGTTGAGAGCTTTAAATTTGCCGAAAGTCTTGGTAAGGTTTTTTATTTCTATCATTTAGTTATTTACTCATTAAGTATTGTTTCGTTTTATCAAAGGAGTTTCGTCTACAAAACTATCAGGTGTAAGACTTGGCATGAGTTTTTCGGAACGATTCATCAGTTCCACAAAAAAAGTTCCGAAAAGAATCATTATCATAGGGTTTTGTTCTGATATTACTGCGTAAAGACTTAGAGGGTAAAAAGGTATATCGCCTACACCATCTTTATCTATATCATAGCCCTCATACTTATCCCAATAGTTGTTTTTAAAGGTGTTAAGAAAAATGCTGCCACTGGTACTTACATCAAAAATATTTGCTATAAAATTATTATTAAATAGTTTATTTTCAATACAATTAGCGTTTATTCTTAGTCCCCAACCGTTGTCTTTAAATTCGTTGTAGTAAAAATCAATTTTGGAGGAGCCATCCATAAAAACACCTACGGAATTATTCTGAAAAGTATTGTGTTTTATTTTACTAAATGATAAATCTTTCAGTAAAAGTCCGTAGACATTTTCACCCTTATTATTCAAAAATTTATTGTAGCTCATTTCTACATTCCTACTATACATTACAGCAACCCCAGCTTCATTTTGTCTAAAAACATTAGCAGTATAAACATTGTTGTGTGAGAACATAAAATGCAGTCCGTAGCGTTTGTTTTTTAAGGATAAGTTTTTAAAAATGAAGCTGTTGTTTGTTTTTTCTAGGTAAATACCATCTTTATGTCCAGAGATGAAATTTCGTTTAATCCAAATTTCATTACTAGACCATACATGAATTCCATCTCCGATTGATTCCTGAGAAATCCCTCTATTAGTGGTAATTTTATTGTTTTCAATCAAACATCTTTCGCCTCTTTGAACCGTAATTCCAAAATAATTATTTTGAAAAATATTATTTCTGATAACAGAAAAACGACTGTCATATAACCTTACCGCTCCAATATTTCTGACTTCATCAGCTCCAGAATTTATGATTTTAAAGCCTTGAAGAGTGATGTAATCTGACCGAAAAGATACTATTTCATGTCTAAACTCACCGTCCAATACAGGGTAATTGATGCCAATTAAGGTGATTGACTTATCTAAATTTAGATTACCTTCTTTGTAATGTCCAAAATAAACCATGAGCGTGTCTCCATTATTAGCTTTTTGGAGAGCTGATTTTATGGTGCTAAACCTCTTTCCTTCTCCTACAAAATAGGTTTTAGCAAAGGATAGTAGGGTAGTTGTAAGACAAAAAAGAATTAGTAATCGTTTTAAAAGCATCATTCTGAATTTAATCAAGGCTTTTTTTGGAAGATGTTTTTTTAATTAATTACAGAAGCTTGTAATCTATGGGCTTCTTTAATAGCTTCATTCTTATTTTTAAATGTGGCTATATTACCATTCATAGGGCTTTTTACTTGTCCCCCTGTAATTTTGAATGCCTTTTCTAAAGGGAATAATTCTGAGGTTAAAAAATCGGAAACAAATAGTTTGGCGTTACCTATTTTTTGTGAATTTTCTCTTGTGTAGGCTTCCATACATACCAAATCATCAAACTTGTATATCCTGCCTTTTTCAGTAATAAGTTCGGTGGCATATCGGGAATCTTGAATTGTCATTTTACAGTGTGAACATTGGTCTTTACCTAGTTCTATGGCTTCTACATTTTTGTTGTTACATGAAAAAGAAGTGAATGTGATAAAAGCTAATAATAAAGTTAAAATATAATGTTTCATAAGATTTAATTTTTAGTGTTTTTAAATTCAAAAAAAGAAAGTATAAGTGCAACTAATGCTACTGTTATCATTATCCAGCCTCCTGTATAAGGGTAGGAGTATGCACCAAAATTTAGGAGTTGCTTATAGCCTAAGAGAGGAGGTTGGTAGGTCATACCAGGAACTACAATGGCTGCATCTGGTTTAAGGTTATGCCCATAATCATATTCCCATAAATAAAAATCTACCATAAAGGCGATACCAAACAGTGTGAATAATATGCAGAACGAGTATAGTCCTATAATCTTTCTAAACCAAGCCACTGCAAAAGCAAAAACTGCAAAAAATACTAAAATATAGGGTAGTACTTTAAACTCCCAAAAATCCTCTTGATGGATTTCTTTCATTCCGATATAATGATTTAACCCATTAATGATTTGGTAATCGCCAGAAATTTTGTTGGCATGGAGGTACATTTCTAGACCTTCAGGGTACTGTGGGGCTTCTAAGTAAATTACCCAAATAGGGACAAAAATACTTACTATGAGAGCTACAGCACATAAAATAAGCAGCCGAACAGAAAGTGTTGATAGTTTATTGTTTTTCATTGCAGCTTATTATCTTCTATTATTATTTGTATTTGTAAAGGGCGGTAGATGTCCGCCCTTTCTTTTTTTATTTAGTTTCAGCTTTTTTTACTGGACCTTGGGCGTTGTCTGCTTTATTGTTAAGGCTAAACAACAGAGGTGTTGAACTTCCTACTGGTGAAACTCTTACATAGCCTTGCATTTCTTGGTGTAGAGCAGAGCAGAAGTCAGTACAGTACATAGGGAACATTCCTGCTTTTTTGGGAATCCATTTGAGCGTGCAAGTTTCTCCAGGCATAATAAGGAGTTCTGCATTTTCTGCGCCTTTAATCGCAAATCCATGAGGGACATCCCAGTCTTGTTCCAGATTGGTTACATGGAAATAAACTTCATCACCAACTTTAATACCCTCAATATTATCAGGAGCAAAATGAGAACGGATGGAGGTCATGTAAACATGAACTTTATTACCATCTCTAACTACTCTAGATTCACCTTCACCTTTGGTTACATAAGGGTGTTTGTTTTTAGAAATATCATAGAATTTTACTTGCTTATCTGCGATGAGTTTTGCAGGAAGAGCTTGTGCGTAATGAGGCTCTCCAAATGTAGGGAAGTCTAGTAAAAGTTTCATCTTATCACCACTAATGTCATATAACTGTGCAGACTGAGCTAGTTCTGGACCTGTAGGTAAAAATCTATCTTTGGTAATTTTGTTATAAGCTACCAAATATTTACCGAAAGGTTTCTTAGAGTCTCCCCCTGGAATCATTAAATGTCCTACGGAATAGAATGTAGGTTGACGATCTAAAACTTTGAGAGTTTTGATATCCCATTTTACAACCTCCGAAGAAACAAAGAATGAAGTATAAGCATAACCTTTATCATCAAATTCTGTATGAAGGGGACCTAAACCAGGTTTTTGAACTTCTCCGTGTAGGGTAGATTCGTATTTTAGAATAGGAATGCCGTCATATTCTCCAGCAAACTCTTTGTTTTTGATAGCATTCAGCATTTTACTGAAGCTATGTACAGGAATCAGAGCTGCTAATTTACCCGAACCTACAATATACTCACCTGTAGGGTCTATATCACACCCATGTGGTGATTTAGGTGTTGGCATAAAGTAGCATAAATCTTTAAGTTCTTTAGCTGACAGCACCGTTACTTCTTGTTCCATTTTAGAACTACCTGTATGGGTTTCCTCATTCCATTTGTTGTGTGCGTATTGGGTTTTTACCTTTCTCCCTTTACCTGCTTTCACATATTCTTCTGCTTTTTTCCAGTCTAAAGCCATGATGAAATCTTTGTCAAATTGAGAAGCGTTAACTTCTAATAGGCTATTAGCCTGCTCTGAATTATAACAAGAGAAGAAGAACCAGCCATGAGATTTACCTTTGCCTGCATGAGATAAGTCGAAATTAACTCCAGGGGCTTCTATTTGAAAAGCCAGTTTCATTTCGCCCGTTGTTTTATCTACTTTTACAAAGGAAATTACGCCTTTAAAATTTTCTTTAAAACTATTAATGGGTACATCACCATTAGCATCATCAGTAGGTACAGAAAAACGAGTTCCAGCTACTACATACTCTGTATTTTCTGTAATAAAAGGAGATGAATGATTTCCTGCGGAGTTTGGTAGCTCTAAAACTTCTACTGTTTTAAAGCTAGAGAGGTCTACTCTTGCGATGCGAGGTGTGTTATTAGCGTTAGCAAAAATCCAACGTCCATCAACTTCTCCATTGGTTTGTGAAAGTTCAAGGTGATGCTGGTCATCCCAAGGAATAAAACCATGTGAAGTTTCTAACATGGGCTTAGTTTCTTCACTATAACCATAGCCATTTTCGGGATTTACGGAGAATATAGGAACTACTTTTAGTAATCTCCCGCTAGGTAAACCATAGACTCCCATTTGTCCGTTAAAACCACCGCTGACAAAATTATAAAATTCGTCATGTTTACCCGGTGCCACATATACTTTTTCTGCTGCATCACCAGCTACAGCATTTTCTGTCCCTTTGGGTTTACAACTTTCTAGGGCGTAGATGCTCCCTAGAAATAGTGCCGAATAGCCTAATATTTTATTTATCTTCATAATTGTAATGTTTTATTTTGCACCATCAATTTGTCTCATATATTCCAATATATTTCTCGCATCTTGATCGCTTAAACTTTGGTTAGGCATTCTTACCATACACTGTTCTAGTTGTTTTTGTAGTTCAGGGTCTTTGTCAATCATTGGGTCTGGATTAGTAATAAAATTCATAATCCAAGGAGCGGTGCGGCGTTGGGTTACACCTTTCCAGCCTGGTCCTACTAATTTCTCATCACTTGGTTTATGACAAGAAATACACTTGACTTCCGCAAGTTTTTCACCTTCGGAAGCCATGGTTGCATCAAATTTGGTTACATCTACATTACTAGTATTAAATTTGCCTAGCCCTACTTGAGGGTCATAGCTTCCTTCTGTAGAAGGTGTTTCGTTACTTTGAGTTGTTTCTGTAGAGGTTACAGATACACTATCTTCAGGCTTATTGTTTCCGCCGCATGATAAAGCGGACAAAACTGCCCCACTCATTAAAAATAATTTAAGCTTTTTCATTTTACAAATAGGTATTAATGTTTCTCTGACAAAGGTACCTTTATAGTAGGGCTGTAGCTTATGATTCGAATCATAAAATATTGGGTTTAATTTATTGACATTTGTATGATAATTTTATAAAAATCTTTTTATTATGAAAAAAATATTGGTTTATACACTAGGTATTATGACTATCATTGGGTGTAATCAAAAAGATGAGCAGAAAGAAAATAGTCTAGCTAAAGAAAGTAATATTATGCTTGAGGAACCAGCTCCTAAAGAAAATACAAATTTACCCAACAAAGACGAAGGATTGGTACTTATAGAAGGAGCGGATTGTTTAGGATGTCATAAAGTGGACACCAAATTGGTAGGGCCTTCCTATCAGGATATAGCAAATAAATACACTGATGCTGATGTGGATATGCTAGCTAAAAAAATAATAGAGGGAGGAACAGGAAATTGGGGAGAAATACCAATGACTCCACACTCTGGTATGAGTGAGGAAAATGCAAAAAAAATGGTAAAATATATTCTAAGTTTAAAACCATAATTTTATGAAACTAATTCATTTGTGTTCTGTTTGTTTGGGGATGGGGTTGTTGGTAGCCTGTGGTAAGAAAGAAAATGCCACACCATCTCCAAATCTTACAGAAGAACAAAGTCTTTTGCAACCTAAAAAGATTTATAAAGGTACTGATGGTACTACTATTACAATTGTTTATTTTGCAAAAGGTGCTGAGGTAGCAGTAAATTTAGAAAAAGATGGTGTAAAATATGAACTTAATGCCAAAGGAACTAATCACGATGGTAATCCTATTTTTGTAGGAGATCATCTCTCATGGGAGATTTTTCAAGATGGACATTCGGGAAAGTTGACCCATGAGGGAGAAAATTTTATTGTTTATAAGGAGGAATAAATTTCCTCTTTATTTTTTTTCTTCAATCCAATAAAAATAAGTGTGATGGCTAATACGATAGCAACAGAAATCCACCATAACATTATAGGAGACCAGCGCCAATATATACCAACTAAAGATAATAATCCAATTTGGGCGAGTATCAATTCGTTTAATAAAACAAAAACTAAATACAGAATCAATCCTATTTTAGTTGTTTTAGATTGATGAAAACCATATCTCGTTATGATTTGAAGTAATAAGAAACTGCTAATGCAAACCAATAGTATCAAATGTAGATAGGCAATAACTATTGCTCTGAAACCAAAGACCCATTGGCTTATTTCTGGGATAGCTGAAAGTTGTTGTAATATTACTTTAAAAAAATAAGATATAATAACGATACTAAAAGTTATTTTTTCTAATGAGGTGTATTTCTTCAGAGAAATTTTGAGATACTTTTTTATTAGACAGGCTAATCCATATATTGCTAAAAGTTGAATGATATTACCAAGTAGTGATATTCCTAAAAGCCACTTAGAGTTGCTAATCCATGTGATAGATAAAGTATAAGAGCATAATGTAGATAAAGCAAACGCTCCAAAAATAAGCGAGTGTTTATAGGAATCTTTTTGTTGTAGAGGCAAGGTGCTGAGTATAATACCTATGCACGAGAGTACAAAAAAACCATTGTACTGAAAATGAAGATAGAATAGAGTAGAAGCCCAATATAAAGATTGGTGGATAATTCCAAAGGCTTTCATATAAGCTAAACTAAAAACGCCAAGGGAAGAAAAACTAGCAAAAAATAAACCTCCTAAAAACCAAACTTTAGAAGGGTGTTGTAGATGTTTATAATCCTTTACCCATAAAGATAGCATTCCGAAACTCAGAAATAGAGCTATTGCAGACCAAAATATAGAACCCCAATAATAACCTCCGTACAGAAAAGAAAATAGCATACCATATGATGCTACAAAATTTAGGATAATAATGATTTTGTATTTATACAACCTCTTAGCTGGTAATATTTCTTTTACGGAGTGTACCATAAGTAGGTATATTATTGAACTTACCCAACCATAAAACGCAAAATGTGAGTGTGCTTCCTGAAGATGCTTTTGATTTAAAAAAGATAAGGACCAAACAATTTTATATCTCATTATGGCACCTAAAACCGCTACTAAAATAAAATTGAAAAGTCCAAATTTTATTAACAATCTATCCGATATTTTATTCATAAGAAGTCTGTTTTTTAATTTTAAGATTAGTAGTAAACCTTGCCTCTCAATATTTTTAATAGCCCTTTTTTTTCCATTTTTTTAATGGTTCTTATTACCGTTTCTACTGTTAGTCCTAACATTTGTGCCATTTCGTTTCTGGTTAATTTTATGAGTGTCTCTTCTTTTTTATCTTTTTTATAGCTGTTCAAAAGGTTCAATATTTTTTCTTCAGGATTTTGGAACATAATGTTTTTCAGAGTATCACTTTTACCTAGTGCTTTAGCAGCAATAGCTTTCATAAAGGCGATATTCCATTCAGGGTGAGAAGAGAGAAATTCCATAAAATTAGCTCTTTTAATTTTGATAATTAGAGCCTCTTTGGAAGTTACTTTTACTGTTCCAGGGAAGGGTTTTTCTAATAATGTGGCAGGTTCTCCAAAAAAGGTATGCTCTTTTACCTTGTGTTGTAAAAACTCTTTTCCGTCTTCAGTAAAATGATACACACATAAATCCCCTTGTTTTAGATAATAGAAAAAACGAGATATTACCCCTTCCTCAACTATGATATCATCTTTATAATGTCGTTTTTTAACGGCATTTGTTTTTTCTATAAAATGGCTATCCACTTCTAGGCTCATGGCTTTATATTTTTACGGATTAGATTATGTTTACAACCTATTTATTTAGGTGTGTGATTATGATTAAAAAGATTGTGATTTTATTTTCAAATTAAGGAAGCGTATTTTTAGGCACGCTTCCCATTAGTATAGAGTGTGTTGTAAGGAGATATAATTAATTTGAAAGTTCGTTTTCCAGCTTTATTGTCTTAGGAAATAGTATGTTGTTTTCTATATGAATATGGCGATGCAAATCATTCTCAAATTCCTCAAGCATAGCATAGGTAACTTTGTATGTGTTACAAGCGTCTGCAGGAGGTGTGTAATCGGATGTTAATGCAGCAATCTTTCTGAAACGCTCACCTTCTGTATCGTGTTCGTGCTTCATCATACTAACGGGGTTCTCCACAGTTCCAAAAGGAGCTACTGTAAAAGGTTGTCCTGATATTTTGGTGTTTACCATAGCTCTTATGAAAGGGAAAAGAACGAGCTCTTCTTTTTTTAAATGAGCGGATAAATCTTGTGCAGATTCATCAAACAAAGTTTTCACTTCAAGAAGCTCTGGGTGTCTTTGTCCGTGGACTTTACAAAGCTTTTCTAAAAAGGCTTGTAGGATAGGGATTTTTTCTTCCACATAGCGATGGTGGGTTTTCTCTACATAGTCTGCCAAAAGGTCTAGAGGGAAAGATTTGAAATCTATCTCAGAAACCTCTGCAGAAGGTATTTGTTCCAACTCATCGTAAATCTTTTGTGGGTTTATATTTTTGCTCTCGCAAGCTTCGGCAATAGTGCGACCTCCTTTGCAACAAAAGTCTATTTTATGTTTTTTGAATACAGCAGCTGTTCTGAAATCATCTGCGACTATTTTACCGATTAGTTTAGTTTGTAAGTTCATAAGATTTATTTTTTATTAAAAATTTATTTGTAGTTTAATTTTTTCGTTTAGTCTTTATTTCGGATAATTTTATCGTTTTTTTAATCAAATTTTTTTAAATTTCCAATAATTTTGATTTTTTACTTTTCACATCTATTGCCATTTCAAAAAGTGTGGTTGTATCTAGCATTTTGCAAAGCTCATTTCTTACATTTATATATTTAAAATGGAGCGGACAAGGGTTACTTTCATCACACGAAGAAAATCCCAAACCACACGCAGAAAGTATGGAGTGACCATCTATTGCAACTACAATATCCTTTATTTTAATCCTCTTAGCCCTTTGTTCTTCAATTTCAAAACCACCATATGGTCCTTTTACAGAATTAACGATGTTGTGTTTGGTAAGAGCACTTAGTATCTTTGCGGTAAAGGCTTCGGGTGTACCTACCTTTTTAGCTACATCTACTACTTTTACCTTGCGATTTTGCATAGATTCTATAGTGATGTAAGCACAAGCTCTTATTCCGTATTCACAAGCTTTAGAGAACATTAGGATTAAATTTTGTGCAAATGTAATAAATAAATCTATTTAAGACAAATTTATCTTAAATAAGTTTTTTTGAAACTCAACGGTTATTATAAAATCTATTTTAATCCTATGAGAAGTTTGCTTTTTGTGTGCCAAATATTTATTCTTATTTTTGTGTTCATTTTTATTAAGCCAAAAGCCTTTGTCATCAACTATTTTTGAATATAAAACCATTAGTAAGCCTGTAGAAAATATCCTTTTGAAAGAAAAAGGAAGTAAATTCTTAGGCTATGCTTATCCTGTAAATAATGAGGAAGAGCTAAAAGCGTGTTTAGATAAAATAAAAGATGAACACCCTAAAGCAACACACCATTGCTATGCCTTTAGGTTAGGGCTTAATGGAGAAAATTATAGAGCAAATGATGACGGAGAGCCTTCTGGTAGTGCAGGATTACCTATTTATAATCAGCTTTTAGCTAATGAGCTTACTCAAATCTTACTAATTGTGGTAAGGTATTATGGAGGTACTAAATTAGGTGTAGGTGGCTTGGTAAAGACTTACAAAGAGTCGGCTAAGATGACGCTAGACGAAGCTGGTATTATTATCAAAGAGCTTGAAGTTCAGATAAAAATAGAGTTTCCCTTCAGTCTTCAAAATGTGATTTTTACTTTGTTAAATAAAAATGGGGCTCAGATAAAAGAATTTAACGCTGATGAAAACTGCAGTATCATTGCTTCAATAAAAAAGGCGAAAGAATCTTCTTTAGTAGAGCAATTTTCCGAAATTCATCAAGCCAAAATAAAGGTGTTAGATTAAGCTAAGGCTTTAGATGGCGTATTTTCCCTTGGTCTGTGATGAGGTAGGCTGTATATTTTGGATATTGTTTAATGAGTTTTTTACCTTTTTCAGCTCCTAGAATCATTAGAGAAGTACTTAGCAGATTACAGATTTCTGCATTTTCGCCCACTACTGTAACACTAGTAGTTCCTGTGGAAGGGTAGCCGGTAAGTGGATTTATGATATGGCTGTATCTTTTATTATTAAATAAAACATATTTTTCATAATCTCCAGATGTGGTTATGGCTTCGTTATGGAGCTTTAAAACTTTTATGGGCAGGTGTTTTTGGTAAGGGTTATGTATGCCAATACGCCAAGGGCTAGAGTTTTTGTTTCCCCATGTGGTGATGTCTCCAGAAGCATTGATGAGACCCGATAAAGCTCCTTTTTCTATCATTTTTTCTTTGGTTTTATCTGCTGCATAAGCTTTTCCTATGGAGCCAAAGCTTATCTTCATTCCTTCTTTCTCTAGAAAAACACTCTGGTCTTTAGGGTTGAGGATGAGATGCTGATAACCTATATTTCTAGTAGCTTTTTGGATATCTTCAGACGAAGGGAGCGAGGTCATACTACCATCAAATCGCCAAATTTTATCCATAGAAGCATAGGTAATATCAAAAATACCACCTGTTATTTCGGCGTAATTTTTAGCTCTTTGTGTAATGTCAAAAACCTCCTTGGGGACGATGATAGGTTGTTTTCCCGCATTTTGGTTGATTTGGGATACGGGGGTATTGGGTAACCAATCGGAGAGGAGATGCTCTATTCTACTGATTTCTTCAGCGGCTTCTTGGGCTAGTGTGTGTGCGGTAATACTGTCTTTCCCTACTATTTTTATTTGGAAACGACACCCCATTAGCACGGTGTCTTTAACAGCTAGATGTTGCGATAAAAAAGTTGAAAATAATAAGCTGAATAGTATGAGGAAACTTTTATTAAGGATAGATTTAGTAAACATCGGTTAAGATTTGATGGTTATTTTTAAAATAGGTGTAATTAGGCGTATGGTGTTTTTCAGAATAGTTGTTGATAGCGGTTTCTATATCTGATAGAAGTTCTACGGAACCACATACCATCATAATGCCACCATCTTCTAGTGAGGCTATTATCTGTGCCAAATCATCTATTATATATTTAGTAATTCTATTGCCATTAGTATCTCTAGAAAATGCTAACTGATAGCTAGTCAGTTGATTGTTTTTGATGTAAAGGTTTAAGTCTTTTTCCATTTCAGAAATAATGGAGGTACGATGTCTAAATCCACCGTAGAGATAGATTTTCGTTAAAGAAGTATTTTCGGCTATCATACCCAAAAATGGAGCAATACCAGTACCGTTGGATATTAGATGGACAGATTTTGCTTTTTTAGGAAAACGGAAATGTTTGTTTTGGATAGGAGTTGCTTTAAGTTTATCACTTATGGTTAAATTATAGAGGAAATTAGACCCCAATCCGTTAGGGATAAGTTTTACCCATAGAGTTATAGAATTATTTTGTTTAGCGACAGAGTAGAGCCTAGGTTGTTTTTCCATAGGTGTTATTTCTAGCAAATCTCCAGACCGAAGAGGCGTTTTAACAAGAGGTTTAAGGTTTATTTTAAATAATTGGTTGTGCGTACACACTTCGGTTTTGTCTAACACTTTAAGTTTTATCTTTTTTCTGGGTTTTAATCTGTAAAAAGATTCCGAAGTATTGAGTTGATATTCTGGGAAATATTCATTCCAATACTGTACCCATTCTAGAAATGCTGTTGGTGATTTTTGGTTTACTTTTACTAACGGTAAAGCATTTTCAAATGTTTCTTTTTCTTCCAAAATAGAGGCGATGTGCGTAGCGTAAGCATTGTATTTAGGATAATTTATAGAGCCAAATCCCACGATGCTATATTTCATTTTGTGAGGTTGTACAATGGTATTTAGCTTTTTCTCGAAATGTATGGCACTAGAAGGAGCTTCTCCATCACCATAGGTGGAGGCGAAACATAGTAGAAAACGCCCTTTAGGATAGATGGTATAGTGGTTCATTTCGGTAAGGTAGGAACGGAGACCTAAGTCTAAAAATTGCTGATGAATTTTATTGGCAAATTCTAGGGTAGTGCCACCATCGGTACCTACTAGAATGATGTATTCTGCTTGATTGGCTTGGAATGGGTTTTTAACTTTCTTCTTTTTTCTTCTCCACCAAAGTAAGATGCCGGAAAATATAAAAAGTGGGATGCTAAGGCTACTGAAAAATAAAACGATTGTCCATATAAAATGGATTTCGCCTGTGTGGATAGCCTTATTGAGACTTTCAAAATTTTGTAGTGCGGTTTGGTTTTGTTTTGATATAACTTCTCCTGTAAATTGATTGATGGTGAAAGTTGCTTCTTTGGTGTTGAGTTCGTAATACTCTTCCTCATCTTCAAAAAGCGGAAAACTCAGTTTTTTAACCTCTGTGAGAGGGGTATTTCTAAAGATTTCAAATTCTGATGGAGAAGCGGTGTTTTTTGATTGAGGACTGAAGGTTTCTACCGGAGCAGGGGTGGCGTGTAGTATCTCAAATCTAAAAAGAAACAGGATACTCCCCGTAAATGCGATGATGAATAGGGGAATACCCAGCCATTTTCCACCTATAAAGTGTATGAAATCTACTTTGGTATTTGTTTTAGCATTGTATAGTAAGCGGTTGCCTTGTCTTCTGTAAAGCAATATCCCACCAGACAAAATAGACACTAAAAATAGGCAGGAGGTAGCTCCTATGATGCCTCTGCCTAGTTCGTGTAAGAATAAAGAACGGTGTAAGGTATTCGCCCAGCTGACCCATTGGTGGCTTTTTCTAGGTGGTGCTATAAGTTTGCCATTAGATGGGTTGGTAATGCTTACAACGGTGTTGAGGTCTTGGTTAAATCCCTCTACGATAAGTACTTGTTGTTCTACTTTTAGTTCTTGTATTTCAGAAAAAGAAGGTTTGATGTTTTTAATAGCATCAGAAATGGAAATGTGAGCAGGAAATTGGTGTGCTTTATATTCAGATTTTTTTACCATTTCGTCTAATGCCAAAATGCCTCCTGTAACGGAGGCTATAATGAGTAAAGTAGAAATAGAAAGGGCTAAACCCAAGTGTAGATAACGCCAAATAGCCGTCTTCATCTAGATTAAATTTTATTAAGTTTAATAAATCTTATGTAGCCTTTGCCTTCGTATTTTTGACTGATTTCTGCATCTGTAAGTGGGATTTCTACATCTTTTATGTGGTAGCTTTGGTCTTCCACAGCAGATTCAAATCTTATTTTAAAGCCTTTGTTCATCCATTGGGAGTCTATTTCAAAAACTTTGGCAGCTCTGTTTCCAGGAGATACAGAGGCTCCTGTGATGGCATCTAGTTTTTCTTTTTTCACTTTTTGGAATTTATGCCATTCTTTAAGTGTATTGTACCATTCGGCATCATCGCCCATTACGGCTAGTGTTTTTACATAAGCTCCTTTAGCATTGACTAGAGATGCTACAATGTAGGCACCTTCTCCTTTGTAATTTTTGAGTTGGAGCATACATTTATAATTTGTTTTTTGGGCTAAAGCCAATGTGCTTACCAGTGTAAAAGCTAAGATTAAACTATTTTTTAATAATAATTTCATTCTTTATTTATTTTAAAAATTCTAATTCTGATTTATTTTTTCCTAAGATTTCGTTCTCTATGGCTAGATCGTAAGCAGTTTCGTCTAATGATGTTTTTAAGGATTTATCGCTTCCGTTTTCTAGCAATACTTTTATCATTTCTAAATCTTTGCTTATCATCGCAGAGAGATGTAATGCGGTTAAGCCCTCGTTGTTTTTAGCATTGATGTCTTTAATGTAAGGCTTTACTACGGCTAATAATTTAGGCTCTTGTTTTTGGGCTACCAAATGAGCCAATGTATTTCCGTCTTTTTGAGGTTTAGTTAAATCAAACCCTTTGTCTGTAAGTATTTTTATTTTTGAAATGATGCTTTCTAACGCATTTTTATCTCGTTTATTGTAAGATTCTACAAGATAAAGCCCCAGATGATTTCCTTTTTGGTCTGTTGTATTGATGTCTGCTCCCTTCTTGATAAGGGTTTCTACAAGTTCTGGACTGGCATATTGCACACCGAAACTTAGAGCAGATATACCTTTCTTGTTAGTAGCATTTATTTTATCCACTCCTTTAGAAAGCATAAGTTGAACTAAATCAGTTTTATTCCTTTGGATAGCTTTCATTAGAGGAGTTTCTCCTTCTTGGTTGGGTTGTTCGTAAGAAGTCCCTTGTTCTATAAGAAATTGTACCATATCGTCATTGATTCCTCTACTAGAAAGTGCGTGATGTAGGGCATTATTACCTTCGGCATCTGTCGTGTTGATAGGTATTTTAAGGTCATTGATGAGGAAATTGAAGAAAGGAGCAACTTCTTGCCATTTTTTACTTCCTCTTGCTGCGAATAATAAGGCTTCGGAGCTAGGTTTAATACCTTTTTCGATAAGTTTTTTTAGTAAGTTAAGGTTTTGTCCTTTGGAAGCGTAATCGGCAATGTTTCTACCAAAATTATCTTTAACCGCTAGAGGAACACCTTTGCTTAGAAAATAGTTTGTAATGGTTAAGTTTTCATCATCGTTAGAAATAGCATAATGGAAAATTTCGGCTCCGTCTTTATACTTTTGTCTGATGTTAACTCCGTGGTTTAAAAAGAGGTCGTAAATTTTGGTGTCTTTAAGTCCGCCCAATGCAGCGTAGGCTAAAGGTGTATTACCTCTACTATCGGTATGCTGTACAGAAGCTCCTTTTTTCAAAAGCCATTCGGTAAGTTCTGCATTGCCTTTAAACGCTGCCCAATGAAGATAAGTTCTGCTGTCGTGAGTGCTTTTCGTGATGCTATTTCCTTCAAGGTCTATAAGGTATTTTATAACTTCTATAGGAGCGTTTTGAAGAATGGCAAGAGTGGTAGCATCAAAGTTGGCAGGATTGGCTTCGGCAGGGTTATTTCCTTTTTTTATTTCGGCTTTTACGGTTTCTAGTTGGGGTTTGTTTTCCCAGAAATTTCTTTCTAAAAGAGTGTTTTGTGCGATAGCATTAGAGAAGATAAGCCCTAGTCCTAATGCTAAAAATTTTTTTATTTTCATTTTTTTAATGATTTAATGATTGATAAGCGAAAAAATCAGGAGTAGAGAATAAATAGCTCTAACTCCCGATTTTATATTGAAAGCAAGTAAGTTAGAAAGCTCCTATGAAGTGATTTCCAGTTTTGTTAATCAATCTAGCTCCTTTGGTTACGCTTCCAGTTTTGCTGTTAAGTATGTAGATGTTACCATCTTTACCTACAGGTGCAAAGGTAATAAATACTTCGTCGCCATCTACTACCATACCTTGGTATTGGAAGAAGTATAAATCTGTATCGTAAGGTAAATCTACTTTAGAGGCAGTTTTAGCTTTTAAATCTACTCTAGCTAAAAAACTTTGTTTTAAATTGGTAGTGGCAGAGGTAGGTGCATCTGTATGAGTGTACATAACATAAGCAATGCCATTACCAGCATATCTCCAACATTCTATATAAGTGCCTTTAACGCCTAAAGCAGCGTCTAGGCTGAATACATAAGAATTGTCGTATTCGTTGTCCAAATTAATTTTTAGGATATGAGAGCCTTTAGAATCTCTTTGTGTTGCTTGGTAGATGTTGCCATCTTCTCCTAGGAAGCTATTGAAACTTCTGTAACCACTAGTATCACCAAAGCCTACTGTAGAGGTAATCACTTTAGGGTTTTTAAGCGAAGGGTAATCTACGATAACCGATTTAGAGCCTAATCTTTCAAAAGTTCTTTCGTTAGTTCCAGTAGAAGGGTTGGTTTTTCTTAACCAAGTACCTATAATAAGTTTGTTTTTAGCTTTGTTTAGAGTAGGAGCATCTAGTCTAAAGATGTGATGCCCTAGCTTTTCTTCTTCTGCACTAAGTGGTATCTCAAAAGAAGTATTATTAGTGATGAGAGATTCTTGTAGGTCTAGCGATACAATACTAGCGATGCCTCTAGTGTATTGGTACACATTGTTTTCTCCTGTTTTCACAACTGGAGTTTGTACATTTACGGCTACCCCTGTTTTGTCTCCATCAAATAGTTTTACCCATCTAGGGGCATTGGTAGCATATTGAGAGATATCAGCTTTAGCACCAAATTCCTCAAACACATTACCTCCTTTTACTTTGTATCTAGAGTATTCGCCGCCGTTAGCTCCAGCATAGGCGATATTAAACATAACTGTGCCGTCTTCGGAAGATTGTAATCTTGCGGTTCTTTCAGACCTTACTAAGAAACCATTTTCAAAAATGTTGAAACTCTTATTGGGGTCTTTAGCATCTTGTTTAGAAATAGAGTAGAGGATAGTACCACCGTTGCCATCTCCTGCATTTTGTCCCATAATGGCTCCCGCTATAGTAATCATTCTTTCAGAGGTAGGAGTTTCAGGGGTTGTTGTAGCAGGTTCGTCTCTATTACAACTAGTAAGTCCTAATGCTAATCCTAGAACTAATGCAGGCTTAGCTAAATTTAAAATTTGTCTTTTCATTTTTTTAAAATTATAGATTATTAAATTGATAATTGATTTTCATAAAAAATGCTCTTCCAGGCTTTTGTACTGCGAAATTGTCAAACGCTTGTCTGTTGAATAAATTTCTTACATCTAGGCTAACTACCCATTGTTTATTTGGGAAGAAATAGCTCATACCGATGTCATGCAGGTATTGTCTTGGAGTTTTGAAATTATCGTAGCCTACGATATTTTTACTAATAACCCAAACATTATAGAAGCTATCCACAAATTGGAAATTATAGTGCATTCTAAGTTGTGATTTTTTTTGTAGGAAATCATTTATGCTATAGCTAGCGAAGGCATTAGCAGTCATGTATGGTTCTCTAGGAAGTTGTTTCCCATAGAGGGCTAGTATATTACCATTGTTATCGTATTTATTATTGTATCTCGCATCAAATCTGGAGAAATTACCGCCGATATTGAGGTGTTTTTTATAAAAATAGTTAAGCTCTATATCTACACCTTTAGAGATTGTTTTGCCTAAGTTTTCAAAAGGTTCTACCTGTATAGCATCTGTAATATTGGTGGCCATTCGCCTTACGATTTTGTCTCTGGTGTCTCTTATGAAAAAGTTAGAAGATAACGATAGGCTATGATGATTGAGTTTATAAGGACCTATTTTGAAGCCGATATTATAGTTATGGCTTTTTTCTGGTCTGATATTAAAATTAGGGATAATATTTTCTCCAGCTTCGCCAAATACTTCGTTTTCGTTAGGTAATCTTACCGCTTTTTCTGCGGAGGCTAAAACAACGATGGCTGGTTTTATAAGATAAGATAGGGCACCTCCAAAGCTATGTTCTTTAACGGTACTATTATTGATTTCGGTGTATCTAATAGTTTGGTTGTTAGCTATATTAGCTCTATTGTCTATTCGTTCTATATCTTGTTGGAAAAGTTTTCCGTAAATGTTGGTTTTTAATTTATTTCTGAAAGCGTTGGTTTCATACGATAACGAGCTAATGTTTTTTACTAAGTTTCTTTTAGGGGTAAACTCTCGCTCTAGGGGAGTTAGTATTTCGTCATCTTCCTCTCTTTTTATGGATTGGAATAGATGGCTAAATACAAAACGATGATGACGATTGATACTATAACTAACATTAGCTCTAGAAGAATAGATGGAACTAGTGATGTTGAGCATTGTTCTTCTACCTTGCTGTGCTCCTGTGGTAGAAAGTATAGGTAGTCCTTGGTTTCTATCTAATAGGACTTCTCCTAGCCAATTGTATCTATGTCTTACGGTATCATTAGTCAGTCGTTCTCTGTGGCTGTAGATACCTTGTATATTAACATCAAGCCCTTTTAATAATAAATTCTTTTTGCGATAATCCAAAGTAAGTACATCGGCATCCGAAGTCATAGACCTACCTTTATAAGGCACCGTCATATAAACACCGTGTTGTATCTCTTTGTAAGAATTGGTTTTATTATAGCTAAGCATGAGTTCATCAGCCCATTTTACATTAGAAAACCCTATAGAAGCCAATATCCCTCCAGCGGAAAAAGCATCATTAAATCTTCTAGCTACCACGGGATCCATTCTTCCGTTTGGGAGTGTAACTTTTATGAAATCGCCCCATACTTTATAATCGTTATCAGAATAGTTGTAGAATCCATTGAATTTGGTAGTAAAGCCAGATTTAGGGTCTCTATAAGTGCCACTCATTTGGGTTTGGATGGTATTGAAAGACCCATAAGATACAGAAGCGTTGAACTGATTTTTAATGTCGTTTTTTAAGATAATATTGATGACACCTCCCAAGGCATCATCAGCGATACTTCCTGGTACAACACCCTTATAAACCTCCACTCTTTCTATCATTGCAGTAGGGATACTGTTGAGGTCAAAAGACGCTCCGTAGGTAGATGCAGGAACTCCGTTAATCATTATTTTAACGGCATTGCCAGACATTCCGTTGATGTTTAGGTTAATGCCAGAGCCTAATCCGCCATTTTGTCTTACCCTTACTCCCACACTTTTATCTAGTAGTTCTACGATTTGTACATTTCTTAGTGCCGTTTCTTTAGTCTCTATCACATTTACAGCAAACCCTTTCTTTTCTATTTCGGATTTTACAGATTTTAGTTTGGTAAATCTAACTTCTTTAATATCTCTATGTTGGGTACTATCTCTCAAATGTATTTTGCGGTTTTGAGAGATTCCTAAAAAGGGAATGAGTACTAGATATAAGGCTAATTTCTTCATAGCTGAATAAATTCTTTGCAAAAGTAAATTTAATTTAGAATTAGTACAAATAAAATTTATGATTTATGTCATAAATTTTATATTAGTAGAGCTAAAGTGTTGATTTTTAAGATTAGTAATGTTATACGGAGGCATTTTTTGAAGCTAAGATGGTTTAGCATAAATTTTGCTGAAGCTGGGAGATATACTACTTAAAAGAACAAAATGAAATTATACATTATCAGCGGATTGGGAGCCGATTTTAAAATTTTAGAAAATATTAAGTTTCCCGATACTGTAGAGCCTATCTTCATTCCGTGGCTTATCCCCGAAAATAATGAGAATTTTGAGCATTATGTCCGCAGAATGGCAGAGAAGATTGATTTTTCTGAACCATTTGCACTTTTGGGATATTCGTTTGGAGGATTTATAGTTCAAGAAATCAATAAAAAAATAAAACCTGCAGAAAAGGTGGTGTTGTTAGCCTCTATAAAATCGAACGCCGAAATGCCAAAAGTGGGTTCTTTTTTCAAGAAAATCAAATTATTGAAGTTTCTTCCTATTTCTTTTTTCTCGGAAAAATCCGTATTTGTGTATAGTTTTATAAGGAAATTTATAGAAGCCGATAGCCCAAGGGTAGATAAATATTTTAGGGTAAGAGATCCATATTATCTCAAATGGAGTTTGGATAAAATTGTAAATTGGGAGTTTGAAAAAACAGAAAATATTATCCAAATTATGGGGGATAAAGATATCGCGTTCCCAATACAAAATTCTCAACCAGACTATGTTATAAAGAATGCTACGCACCTTTTTCCTGCCACTAAAGCGAAGGAAGTATCGGAAATTTTAAGAAAAATTTTTTAAGCCTACCTTAATACTTTATATTTGTTGCACTAAAATTTATAATGCCGATGCAATCAATAAGTGTTTTTGAAATAATTAAGGTAGGTATAGGACCTTCTAGTTCCCATACGATGGGACCGTGGAATGCAGCAGAATTATTCTTAGATTTGATAAGAAGGCATCGTTCCATACAAGAGGTGGAAGAGGTTTTTGTGGAATTTTTTGGTTCTTTAGCTAAAACAGGGGTAGGACACGGGACTGATATCGCTGGAATGCTAGGGCTTTGCGGAGAAAATTTTAAAACCATAGACACTACCAAGATAGACGAGAAAATAGACGCTATTAAAACTTCTCAAAAATTGAACTTAGGAGGAGAGAAAGAATTACCTTTTGTATATGGTAAACATCTCGTTCTTAATATGAAAGAGAATTTGGACTTTCATCCTAACGGAATGATTTTTAAAGCTGTTTTTAATGATGGAGAAGAAATAAGCCAAGATTATTACTCTGTGGGTGGTGGTTTCGTGGCGACTAAAGAAGAGAATACTTTGGAGCAAAGCTGTATCAGAACTTTGTATCCTTGCCATAAGGCGAAAGATATTCTCCATTATTGTGAAAAACTGAACTTGAAAAGAATTTCGGATTTAGTTAAAATCAATGAAGAGGCGTGGCGTACTCAAGAAGAAACAGTAGAAGAAGCCTTGTATATATGGCAACAGATTAAAGAATGTGTTTATAAAGGCGTTAATAAGGAAGGTGTTCTTCCGGGTGGACTTAATGTTTCCCGAAGAGCAGCTAAACTCAACCAGAAACTTTTAGGCGAGAACGCTCAATATGATAATATAGACGAGTGGTTTAATCTCGTGGTAAATTCTGAGAGGAGTTTTAATACCATCAATAAATGGGTATCCTGCTTTGCTTTGGCGGTAAATGAAGAGAATGCTAGCTTTGGAAGAATTATCACGGCACCTACCAATGGAGCGAGTGGCGTTATCCCTGCGGTGCTTATGTATGCACAAACTTTCACGGAGTTCAATTCGGAGGAAGATGTAATTCGTTTCTTGTTGGTGGCAGGTGAGGTAGGTACTTTGTTTAAGAAAAATGCAACTATTTCGGCAGCGGCAGGTGGTTGTCAGGCAGAGATAGGCGTATCGTCCGCGATGGCAGCAGCAGGTCTTGCAGAAATATCAGGTGGGACGCCAGAGCAAGTACTGATGGCAGCAGAGATTGCTATGGAGCATCACTTAGGCTTAACTTGTGACCCTATTAAAGGTTTGGTTCAAATTCCGTGTATTGAAAGAAATTCTATGGGAGCGATGAAGGCGATTACAGCAGCAAATCTTGCTTTAGAGAGCGACCCTAAGGCTGCGAAGGTAAGCCTAGACGATGTTATAAAATCTATGTGGGAAACGGCTCAAGATATGAATGCTAAATATAAAGAAACTTCGGAAGGTGGTCTTGCTATCGCGGTAAATGTGGCGGAATGCTAATAAAAATACTTTTTGAAATTAGATTGAAACTCTGGCTTTTAGCTGGAGTTTTTTTGTGGGTTGAAAAAAAATAATAAAAAACACTACTTTGTATTGCATAATAGTAAATTTATTTTATATCTTTGTACTGTTGAAATAGTTTAATAGAATAAAAAACTAAACCTATGAATATAGAAAATGCTAAAGCTCAAATGAAAAAGGGTATTCTAGAGTTTTGTATTTTAGATCTTCTTAGTAAAAAGGAAATGTATGTTTCCGATTTAATGGGAGTTTTAAAAGACGGAGACTTTGATGTGGTGGAAGGTACGCTCTATCCACTACTTACCCGACTTAAAAACGGAGAGTTTCTTTCTTACCGATGGGAAGAATCTACAGGAGGACCTCCTAGAAAGTATTATCAAATTACAGATAAAGGCAAAGTTTTCTTAGAAGAGCTAAGAACTACTTGGCAAGAACTCACACAAGCGGTAAACAAAATCACTCAAAAACAATAACCTCTAAACACTAAACAAATGAACAAAACATTATCAATAGGACTGGCTGGTTTTTCTTTTATGATAGAAGAACACGCTTATATCAAACTAAGTGATTACTTAAAGGCTCTTAGAAATTCTCTAGATGCAGAGGAGGCTGATGAGATTATGTATGACATAGAAATCAGAATTGTAGAAATATTTAAAGAGAGTCTAGGTAGGAGAGAAGTGGTAAATGATGCTGATGTAGAGAAAGTAATTGCTCAAATAGGAAGACCAGAACAAATAGAAGAACAAGAAGAAGATTATCATAACACCCAAAAGACTACCCAACAAAGAACTAAGGTGTCAGAAAGACAATTGTTCAGAGACCCAGAAAGAAAAAAAATAGCAGGAGTATGTGCAGGTATGGCGGCTTATTTCGGAATGGATATGACTGCTATGAGGCTTATTTGGTTGGCATTATTTCTAATTTTGATTCCATTGCCAGGGTCTCCAATGCTTATGGTATTAGTCTATGTGGTTTTTTGGATTATTCTTCCCAAAGCAACTACGGCAGCAGATTTTCTGAAGATGAGAGGGGAGCCACTTAACTTTGATAATTTGAAAAATGAATCTAGCAAAATAGTAAAATTTGCTAACGATTCTACCCAACGTATCAATGAGGTGTATCAGGATACTAGACCAGTCATCAACGAAGCGGGGAATAGCATTCTAAATGCATTAAGGTATGTAATTGGCGGTTTTTTAGGACTGCTAGGCTTGGTATTTTTAGCAGGAGCATTTATGGTGTTTGGAGTTAGTGTTACAGGCACAGGACTTACTTTGCCAGGGTTTGTAGGGTTTTATATAGATGATACTAATATAAAATTTGCGGGGCTTGCCTTAGCTTTTGTTACGATGCTTATACCTGCGCTGATATTTATCTTTTTATCTATCAAGTTATTTTCTCCTAAAACTAGGTTGAAGTATGTGGGATATATTATAGGAGCCTTATGTTTTGTTTGGCTAGTGCTATTAGGAATTACAGGGTTCTCTGCAGTGAATTATCAAAACGATTTTAGAGGTTCTAACGAGGAAACAGATAATATAGCCATCAATACCACTTCTGATAGTTTGTGGGTAGGGACTAACAAAGTAAACATACCACCACAGTTCAAATCTTACTGGAATAGCGTGTACTCGGATAACAAAACTGTTTTTGAAGAAGACGGATATCCGTACATTGAAATTGTGAGAAAAGATACTGTAAAAACACCTTATCTTGTGGTTAAGAAAAGAGCTTCGGGGTATAATTTACCGTTGAGAGCGAATATTCCAGTAGAAGTGGAAGGTAATAAAATATTCATACCTAACTACTTTAGTTATCCGTACCAAGATAGAATGAGAAATTATAATGTAGATTACGAATTGGTAGTTCCTAGAACGATGAAGGTATTGGGAATGGAAAACTCAAAAGTTAACCTTAGCGAAGATGACGAGAATAGAGATAATCAATCCAATAATTCTCACAGTTCAAATAGCAAAGTGTTTAATCAAGCCTCATTCTCTTTCAGTTCTGGTGGTAACCACATTAGCTTTAATACTGCGGATAGTGATTCTATCACCGTTAATGGTAAGAAATACGATGAGAAAGAAGCCGAAAAAGTGATTGAAGGACTTAACCTAGATGGTGATGATATTAGCGACATTATCATCAGTATAAAAAACAGAAAATAAGTTTTGAAGTTGACAATAAAAACTTATATTTGCTAAAAATAATCACCATTAAAAACAAGATATTATGATACAATTGGTCTTAGAACTCATCACTAAGTTTATAGATTTCGTTTTTGGGATATTCTTTTAAAATAGATTTAGTATAAAATAATTACCTTTGCAGATAGCCTAAAGTTTTTGGGCTATCTGTTTTGTTTAAAATTAAAATACTATGAAAAAAATACTAGCGAAAATCATTCTTAAAATTATAGGTTGGAAGGTGGTTTTAGACGGAGATGTTAATAATCTAGACCGCTGTATTCTTGTGGTGGCTCCACATACACACAACTCGGAGTATATGCTGGGCAACTTGGCGTATTGGTCTTTAGGGAAGCCTCTTAAGGTAATTATTAAAGATGCCCATACTAAAGCGTGGTACGGGGGCTTGATAAAGGCAATAGGCGGTATTGGGATAGACCGTAGCCAAAGGAACAATTTGGTAAACTTTGTCGCAAAACAGTTTGAAAAAGAAGATTTTTCGCTGGTGATTACTCCAGAGGGAACTAGAAGCTATGTAGAAAAATGGAGAAAAGGGTTTTATCATATGGCTTTGGCGGCTAAAGTACCTATTGTAATGGCTTCGGGAGATTTTAGAACCAAAACCATCTATTTGGGTAGGAAGATAAGTCTAGAAGAAGTACAGACAAAACCTTACGAAGAAATACTTAAAATAATCGGCGATTATTTCGTGGAGCGAAACATCGTGCCTAAAGTACCAGAAAATTGGAATCCTAACATTCAATAATCATTTCTAGAACGATGGAAGAAGCAAAGAAAAAAGAAATATTAGAGTTCCTTAATCATTGGGGCGAGATGCATATGGGTAAGCTGCTAGACATCGTGTTTACCGATGTTACTGAAGACACCCTTACTGCCACGATGCCTGTAACCGAAAGGGTGCATCAGCCATTTGGGATTTTGCACGGTGGGGCAAGTTGTGTATTAGCGGAGACGCTAGGTTCTTGTCTGTCTGGCATCAATGTGGACGCATCAAAGTTTTATGCGGTGGGGACTAACATCAACTCTAACCACCTCAGAAGTAAAAAAGACGGAATACTCACTGGTGTTGCCCGATTTATTAGAAAAGGCAGAACGGTACACGTTTCTGAAATAGAAATCAGAGATGAGAAAGGAGTGCTTATCAACCATACCACAATGACTAATAATATTATAGCGAAATAGATGCAGAGAGATTCTGTTTTTTATAGACTACCTAATACAACAACCATTTATACCTTATCCGAAGCCTCTACTGGAGCGGAAGATGAGGTTTCTTTTTTTGATTTTGATGGGCAACAACGATATGTATTTAGGGGAACCATCAAAGAAATTTCTGCCGAAGAGTTACAATCTTTAGACTACTCTTCTGTAGAATTAAAGGCTTTATCAGATTTAGCCGAAGCTGATGAGGACGAAAATACTTACTTAGAAAAGATAGCCCAAGTGGTAGCGTTTATCAAGACGCACCGTTTACCCAAATTGGTAATTTCTAGACGAAAAACACTGGATTTTAATGGTAGAGAAGCATCGCTTACCGCTACTTTTTTAGCCTTATGCAAAGCCTATCCTTCGGCTTTAGTTTATTTATTTGTTCGTGATGGCAAGTGTTGGGTAGGAGCTACGCCCGAAACTTTAGGCGAGTATGACTTTACTAGTCATCAGTTCAAAACAATGAGCTTGGCAGGAACATTGCCGCTCCACGAAGAATGGACGGACAAAGAGCTAGAGGAACAAAAACCCGTAACGGATTACATTAAAACCATACTTTCTAAATACTCAGATAGGGTAGAGGTATCCGAAACTTATACCGTGCCAAGCGGTTCTATAAAGCACCTTAGAAACGATTTTGTTTTAGAAGTTACCGCAGATAAAGTGCCGTATATTATAGAAGAGCTGCACCCTACACCAGCCGTTTGTGGTATCCCAAAAGAGTTTTGCAAGGAAAGTATCAAGTCGTTTGAAAATCATTCTAGAGAGCTTTATTCTGGATATATTAAAATAACCCACCGTAAAGGCGTGTTTTATTTTGTAAATCTTAGATGTGCAGAGGTGTATCAAAACAAGGCTTTGGTTTATGTAGGCGGTGGTATAAACGCTAAAAGTCAGCCTCAGAAAGAATGGCGAGAAACAGAGCTAAAGGCTTTGGTAATAGAAAATCATTTGGTGTTAAAATAAAAATCTTACGAGATGCAATTTAGTGAGCGTGTTAATAATCTTTTCGAACCAGAACTTATAGAGGAAATTTCTTCCGTAGGAAAACTAAAACTAGCCGAAGAAGGCGAGGTAATCATTAATGTGGAGCAGCCTATTGTCTATATGCCTATTGTGATGAGCGGAACGCTAAAAGTTTCTATGATAGATGATAATGGTAAAGAGTTGCTGATGTATTATCTCAACGCTGAAGATGGTTGTGCTATGACTTTTACCTGCTGTATGCAGGAGAAGAAAAGCGAGATTATTGCGGTTGCAGAAGAGCCTTCGGAACTTTGGATGATACCTATGGAGTATATGGATAAGTGGATGATGAAATATCCTACTTGGAAATCCTTTGTTATGATGACAATGCAAGACCGATTTATGAAGGTCATTAAGGCTTTGGATATGGTGGTGTTTAATAGTTTAGATACAAGGCTACTTAATTATCTTAAAGAAAAATCTAAAACTATGGGCAAAACGGTGCTGAATGTTTCTCATGAGCAGATAGCTAACGATTTAGCAAGTTCTAGAGTGGTAATAAGCAGGATGCTCAAGAAATTAGAAAACGAAGGTAAGGTATTGTTGTACAGAAATCAATTAAAATTACTTGGTGAGTGGTAATTTACCATTATCAGTTTAGCTCTTCTTGATAAAGGAAATCTAGACTATTATATGTTAAAGAAATATCTCTATATTTGTACTTATGATTTTACGGGGAGATAACTTAATTAAAGAATACGGACCTAAGAAGGTCGTAAAAGGCGTATCTATAGAGGTAAAGCAAGGCGAAATAGTAGGGCTTTTAGGACCTAATGGAGCAGGTAAAACCACTACCTTTTATATGATTGTAGGTTTGGTAAAACCAACGCAAGGTAACATATTTCTAGACCAGCAAAACATTACAAAAGATGCTATGTACCGTAGAGCCCAAAAAGGGATAGGTTATTTGGCACAAGAAGCCTCTGTGTTTAGAAAGCTCTCCGTAGAAGACAATATTATGGGAGTACTGCAACTTACCAAACTTTCTAAAAAAGAGCAACGCCTAAAGTGCGATGCACTTATAGAGGAGTTTTCATTGGAGCATGTGAGGAAGAACAGGGGGGACCTGTTATCGGGTGGAGAAAGAAGGCGTACTGAAATTGCAAGATGCTTAGCCACCAGTCCTAATTTTATTTTACTAGATGAGCCTTTTGCAGGAGTTGACCCTATTGCAGTGGAAGATATACAAAAAATCGTGAGGTCTTTGGTGGAGAAAAATATCGGTATCCTTATTACCGACCATAATGTGCAACAGACTTTAGCCATTACCAACAAAACTTATATTATGTTTGAGGGTAAAATTCTAAAGGAAGGCTTACCAGAAGATTTAGCCAACGACCCAGAGGTAAGACAAGCCTATCTCGGAGAAAACTTTAGATTTGAAAAGATTTAACATTGATATTCGCTGAATGAAAATTTATACAAAAACAGGCGATGGTGGAGTAACCTCTCTCTATGGAGGTACAAGAGTCTCTAAAGCTCATCTTAGAGTGGAGGCCTATGGTACTATAGACGAGCTTAATGCGTGTCTAGGTGTGGCAAAATCTTATATTCAAGAGGCAGAAGTTTTAGAGCAATTTAAGGCCATTCAGTTTGATTTGTTTACACTTGGTTCGGAGTCTGCAACACCTGTGGATAAACTTTTCTTAGCTAATGATAAATCTAGACTTCCGTTGGTTATAGGTCAAAACGAAATAGAGGCTTTGGAGCGTTGGATAGACGCCTTTGATGAACGGCTAGAGCCGTTACAACTCTTTATTTTACCTGGAGGAGGCAAGGCTTCGGCACATTTGCATGTGGCTAGAACGGTTTGTAGAAGAGCAGAACGCTATTTAGTCGCTTTAAGTGAGCAAGAAGAAGTAAGAGCAGAACTTATAAAATACCTTAATCGTTTGTCTGATTATCTGTTTGTATTAGCGAGATACATTTCTCACTTACACAGCGAACCAGAGGAATATTGGAATCCTAATGATAGACCATAGAATCACAATGGCTAAAGAACCTCAAAAAGCAATTTTATACATCGATGGCGAACCTCCCAAACAGTTGCCACCTTATTCGGAGGAGGATATTTGGGCGTGTACCGATGGAGCTTGGAGTTATCTCAAACAAAAAGGCGTTACGGCGGAGCAGTTGGCTTTTATTTCAGGAGATTTTGACTCTGTGGTTTCTTTAGAAGACCTTCCAAGTGAGAAAGTGATTTCTACACCCAATCAGGATTTTACAGATTTTTATAAAGCCTTAGACCTTCTTAAACAAAAAGGGATTACTAAAGTAGATGTTTACGGAGCGAGTGGCAAAGAGCAAGACCATTTTTTAGGTAATTTAACCGTAGCCTATCAGTTTAAGGAAGAGATAAACATTACTTTCTACGATGATATGGCAACTTATTTTTTTATTCCTCAACAGGTGGAACTAAAGGAGGTAAAAGGTAAAACCGTTTCTTTGTATCCTTTTCCAGAAGCTAAATCTATTGTTACTAGAGGGCTTAGGTGGAGCCTTAATAAAGAGGATTTATCTATCACCAGTAGGATAGGTACGAGAAACATAGCCGATGAAGATACCGTTTTTATCAGCTACGCTAGTGGGAGTTTGCTCGTATTTTTGAGTAAAGATTAGTTTATATAGATTGAAATTTCTTTTAAATATTTAACCAAAAATTAGGTGATAGCTGAGGTATTACTCAAATTTTTTTAGCATTTTTGCATAGATAAAAAATTCGATCAAGTATAATGAAAATTAAATATTCGGAACTAATAGACCAAACGCTTTATTTTCCACAAGAAGAGTTTAGTTATGAGAATGAAAGTCTTCATTTTCATGGGATTAACCTAATGGAAGTGGTGGAGAAGTTTGGGACACCTCTAAAGATAAGTTACCTACCAAAGATTTCTCAAAATATCCAAAGGGCAAAAAAATGGTTTTCGGAAGCCATTGCTAAAAACGAGTATCGCAATACATATCGCTATTGTTATTGCACTAAATCTAGCCATTTTTCTTTTGTGCTAGAGGAAGCTCTTAAAAATGATATTAGTATGGAGACTTCGTCTGCATTTGATATGGATATTGTACGAAAACTCTACGATAAAGGTAAGGTAACCAAAGATATAGAAGTGATTTGTAATGGTTTTAAAACCGATGATTATTTGGAGAAAATATCAGATTTAATCAATGAAGGTTTTGAGAATATTACACCTATCCTAGATAATTACAGAGAGCTGGATAAACTTACAGAAAGTATAGATACTACCTTTAATATCGGGATTAGAATTGCTTCCGAAGAAGAACCGAAGTTTGAATTTTATACCTCTAGATTGGGGATAGGTTATAAGGATATTATCCCATATTACAGTCAGAAAATAGCGGAACACCCTAATGCAAGGCTGAAAATGTTGCACTTTTTCATCAATACGGGGATTAAAGACACCGCTTATTATTGGAACGAACTCTTTAAATGCTTACGAGTGTATGCAAGGCTTAAGAAAATTGCACCAGAGGTAGATTCGCTTAACATAGGTGGAGGGTTTCCAATTAAAACCTCGCTCAACTTCGATTACGACTATGAGTATATGGTGAATGAGATTGTTTCTCAAATTAAAAAATTCTGCGAAGAGGAAGGGGTAGAAGAGCCTAATATCTATACCGAATTTGGGTCTTTTACCGTAGGCGAAAGTGGTGCTAATCTGTACCAAATTATCAGTCAGAAAAGACAAAACGACCGTGAGAAATGGGATATGATAGACAGTAGTTTTATGACGACTCTGCCAGATACTTGGGCTATTTCTAGACATTTTATTATGTTGCCACTCAACCGTTGGGAAGACAGTTATGAGAGGGTGTTTTTAGGAGGTCTTACTTGTGATTCTGATGACTACTACAACTCCGAACAGCATACTAATGCCATCTATCTCCCTGTATTTAGCGATACCAAGCCTCTTTATATAGGGTTCTTTAATACAGGGGCTTATCAGGAGAGTATTAGTGGTTATGGAGGGGCACACCACTGTTTAATTCCTCAACCAAGACACATTTTAATTACTAAAGATGAAGAAGGAAACTTTGTTTACGAGCTATTTAGAGAAAAACAAAGTCCAGAAGATGTACTTAAACTGGTAGGCTATTAAAAAATAATAACACAAAATTATATTAAATGAAAACATACGCAGGTATTCCAGAGGAAAATGCAAGTTTAGAAAACTCAAAAGTAATGTTAGTTACCGTTCCTTATGACGGGACATCTACTTGGGGTAAAGGAGCTGATAAAGGTCCAGAACTATTTTTAGATGCTTCCGAAAATATGGAGCTTTACGATATTGAGACAGGTACAGAACCTTATTTAGAAGGCGTGTATTTAGCAGGTGAGGTAACGGAAGACAGCTCTCCAGAAGCTATGACGGAAGCGGTGTACCAAAAAACAAAAGAACTCCTAAAACACGAAGATAAATTATTTACTCTTTTTGGTGGGGAGCATTCGGTATCTATTGGCTCTATCCGTGCGGTAGGAGAGAAGTATGAAAATCTTACTGTATTACAACTAGACGCTCATACAGACCTTCGCCCAGAGTTTCACGGGTCTACATCTAATCACGCTTGTGCAGTGTTTGAAGCTAGTCAGAAGCATAATCTAGTGCAAGTAGGTATCCGTTCTATGGACGCAGAAGAGATGCAATATGTACCAAAAGGACAGTGTTTTTGGGCTCACGAGATTGCTCAAAATCCTAATTGGATAGATGAGGTATTAGAAAAAGTGTCAGGAAATGTTTACATTACGATAGATTTAGATGCGTTTGACCCTTCTATTGCTCCATCTACAGGAACACCAGAACCGGGAGGTTTAGCTTGGTATCCTACTTTAGAGCTCCTAAAAAAGGTGTTTGAAAAATGCAATGTAGTGGCTTTTGATATTGTAGAACTCATGGACTCTCCAATGGCGAAACCTACGGCATTTTTAGCGGCAAAGCTATATTATAAGATGTTGGCTTATTATCATTTGGCTAACAAGAAATAAAATCTATATTTTAGTTAATAATAAAGAGGTTGTCTTTTAAAATTATAAGATAACCTCTTTATTTTATTAAATTTGAACTCAGAAATAAAATATTAAATATGAAAATAATAGGAGAAATTTTAACGGTTTTAGTAGCGGTAGAGCATCTTTACATTTTGTGGATGGAGATGTTTGCATGGGAAACAGCAGGTAAAAGAGTTTTTGGCAAAAGTCTACCGAAAGAATTATTTAGACCTACTAAGGGGTTGGCTGCTAATCAAGGGTTGTATAACGGGTTTTTAGTCGCAGGTTTGGTGTGGTCTTTTTTGATAGAAAACCCAGAATGGAGCTTTAATGTAAGGGCTTTCTTTCTTGGTTGTGTTATTGTAGCGGGGATTTACGGAGGGCTTACAGCTAGTAAAAAAATCATTCTATTGCAAGCAGTACCTGCAATGCTGGCGTTGTTGTTTTGTCTATTGGCTAGATAAAAGCTATGGATATAGAAACTATAAGAGCCTATTGTTTAGAGAAGAAAGGCGTTACCGAAAGTTTTCCTTTTCATGACGAAACTTTGGTGTTTAAGGTTTCAGAAAAAATCTTTATGTTAATTTTTTTAGATAGAATTCCATTAGCATTTAATGTAAAGACTAATCCCGAATGGAGTGAAGTATTGAGAGAACAATATCCTCAAATATACGGAGCCTACCATATGAACAAAAAACATTGGAATACGGTGGTGGTGGAAGGTTTACCAAAATCATTATTATTGGAGTTGTTAGACCACTCTTACGACTTGGTTTTTAGCAAACTCACCAAAAAACAAAAAGAAGAAGTATTGAGTTTATAGATTTTAGAACTCAAAACTTTCGGTTAGGGCTTTATCTTCGTCAAGTTTTTTGATAAGAGCTTCTAGTCCATCAAATTTAATTTCTTCGTGTAGGAAATCTCTAAATTTTATGGTAATGTCTTGGTCGTAAATATCTTTATTAAAGTCTAGAATATACACTTCTACAGATAATTCTGTGCCTGATACTGTAGGATTAGTGCCTACGCTTAGCATTCCTTTATAGAATAGATTATTTATCCAAACTTCTACAATATAAGCTCCTTTTTTTGGTAATAATTTAATATCGTCAATACTGATATTAGCGGTAGGATAGCCAATGGTCCGTCCTATTTTTTTACCGTGTATCACCTTGCCACTTAGTGGGTAGTGGTAGCCCAGCATATCATTAGCACTTTTAAAATCACCACTGGTAATTGCATTCCTGATTTTAGTAGAACTGATGTTTTGATTTTCTAGCTGTATGGCATCTAATTGCTGAACTTCAAAATCAAATTCGGTTGCCATTTTTTGGAGCAGATTAAAATCTCCTTTTTTATCCTTTCCAAAACGGTGGTCATAACCTATAATAAGATACTTTACATTAAGTTTGTCTACTAAAATTTTCTTTACAAAATCATCTGCGGAGAGGTTTCTAAAGTCTTCGTCAAAGTTTTGTAAAAAAAGAAAATCCACACCCAAATTCTCGATTAAAGAGGTCTTTTCAGTTAAAGTATTTAGAAGTTTTAAATTTTCATTAGGGTTAAATATAGTTCTAGGATGTGGCCAAAAAGTTAGTAGTCCAGAACTGAGATTTTTCTCGTCTGATATTTCCTTTAAATTTTTGATAATGCTTTGATGTCCAAGATGAACACCATCAAACATTCCTATTGATAGAGCAGTGGGAGAGGTGTTTTTATATTCAGATATGGAGCTTATAACTTTCATAAAATAGGTTTACTGGAATTATTTTAGAACAATAAAATCTTTCCAAATACTTGTTTTGCAAATATGATAAAAATCTTTTTTTTAAGCAATTGGAAATTTGTTAATAATCATTATATTTGCACACAAGAAAAAAATTAGCAATGGCAAACCAAATTAAAGGAAAAATTTCTCAGATTATTGGTCCAGTAATAGATGTCGTTTTTAGCGAAGTAGAAGAGCTTCCAAAGATCTATGATGCACTGGAAATTACTAAAAAAAATGGTGAAAAGCTTGTGCTTGAAGTAGAGCAACATATTGGTGAGGATACAGTAAGATGTATCGCTATGGACGCTACAGATGGTCTTCAAAGAGGGCAGGAAGTAGTAGGACAAGGTCGCCAAATTACAATGCCTATAGGTGATGAAGTTAACGGAAGACTATTTAATGTAGTGGGTGATGCTATCGATGGATTACAGGATTTATCTAAAGAAGGCGGTTTGCCAATCCACAGAGAAGCACCTAAGTTTGATCAACTTTCTACTTCAGCAGAGGTACTTTATACAGGTATTAAAGTAATTGACCTTATTGAGCCTTATGCAAAAGGAGGTAAAATCGGTTTATTTGGAGGTGCGGGAGTAGGTAAAACAGTACTTATTCAAGAGCTTATCAATAACATTGCAAAAGGGCACGGTGGTCTATCTGTGTTTGCAGGAGTAGGTGAAAGAACCCGTGAGGGTAACGACCTTCTTAGAGAGATGTTAGAGTCTGGTATTATTAAATACGGAGACGACTTTATGCACTCTATGGAAGAAGGAGGTTGGGATCTTTCTAAAGTAGATACCGAGTTAATGAAGGAGTCTAAAGCTGCTTTCGTTTTTGGGCAGATGAATGAGCCACCAGGTGCGAGAGCAAGAGTAGCACTTTCTGGTCTTACTTTAGCAGAGTACTACCGTGATGGTGGAGAGACAGGACAAGGTAGAGATGTACTTTTCTTCGTGGATAACATTTTCCGTTTTACACAGGCAGGTTCAGAGGTGTCTGCACTTCTAGGTCGTATGCCTTCTGCGGTAGGTTATCAGCCAACATTAGCATCTGAGATGGGTGCGATGCAGGAGAGAATTACTTCTACTAAAAATGGTTCCATTACTTCAGTACAGGCGGTATATGTTCCTGCGGACGACTTAACCGACCCAGCTCCAGCAACTACCTTTGCTCACTTAGATGCGACTACGGTACTTTCTAGAAAAATTGCTTCTTTAGGTATTTATCCAGCGGTAGATCCACTAGATTCAACTTCTAGAATATTAGCTCCAGAAATTATTGGAGAGGAACATTATAATTGTGCTCAGAGAGTAAAAGAAATTTTACAAAGATATAAAGCATTACAAGATATCATTGCTATCCTTGGTATGGAGGAACTTTCTGAAGAGGATAAATTGGTAGTTTATCGTGCAAGAAAGGTACAGAGATTCTTATCTCAGCCATTCCACGTAGCGGAACAATTTACAGGTATTCCTGGAGCATTGGTAGATATTAAAGATACTATCAAAGGATTTAATATGATTATTGATGGTGAACTAGACCATTTACCAGAAGCAGCATTTAACCTTAAAGGTACTATAGAGGAAGCTATAGAGGCTGGAGAGAAAATGTTAGCAGAAAATAAATAATTCAGATTTTAAGTGTTGAGTTTTAGAGGTTATTCTAAAACTCAACATTTAAAATTTTAAACTGTCATTTAAGATGAATATAAAAATATTAACACCAGAATATGTAGCTTTTGAGGGAGAGGTAGAGTCTGTGCTACTTCCAGGGAAGAATGGAGAGTTTCATATTATGAAAAATCACGCAGCTATTGTATCGTCTTTAGTTGGGGGGAAAGTAAAACTTTACCTTGATAAAGTATCAGCAGATTATGCGAAGTATTTTTCTAAAGAAGATGGTAAAGACTCTATTTATTCGCTTCCGATAAAGAGTGGCGTTATAGAATTTAGTAAAGATAAAGGAATTATCCTTTGCGAATAAGAAAGTTAGTTTGTTATTGATTTAATGATACAAAAAAGGCTATTTCAGAGATGAGATAGCCTTTTTTATGATATTGTTTTTATTCTTCTTAGAAAATTTCTCTTCCAGAGAAGTGGAATGCTGATTCTATCTGTGCGTTTTCGTCAGAGTCAGAACCGTGTACTGCATTTTCTCCTACACTTCTAGCGAACATCTTTCTTATAGTTCCTTCAGCTGCTTCAGCAGGGTTTGTAGCACCAATTAGTTTTCTGAAATCTTCAACTGCATTTTCTTTTTCTAAAACAGCTGCTACAATAGGTCCTGAAGACATAAACTCTACTAACTCTCCGTAGAAAGGTCTTTCAGCATGAACTTCATAAAACTTCTTAGCATCAGCTACTGTAAGTTGAGTAAGTTTCATTGCTTTAATTTTAAATCCTGCTTCAGCTATTTTCCCTAGTATAGCTCCTATGTGTCCATCTGCTACTGCATCTGGTTTAATCATTGTAAAAGTAATGTTTCCTGACATTTTATTTTAATTTTAACCGTACAAAAATACGAACTTATTTCTAGTTTTAAAACTTTTTTTGGCACAGCTTTTGATATAATAATAACGATTCTCATGTTTAATTTGAGTTTTCATGGTTATTAGTTTTTACCCTGATGCTTTCTAAAGTGTCAGGGTTTTTTATTTCAATTTAAAGAGATGAACTTGAGAATTTGTGTACTTTTTTAGTTATCGTAAAAAAAGAGAAGACTATTCTGTTAGTCTTCTCTTTCTTATAACTTATATTTAGATGTTATTATAAAGTATCTACAAATCCTTTCTCTACTTTATATCTCCATCCAAATGGGTCTTCGCTTGTATTAGTTTGAATGCTTACTAACTGGTTTTTAAGTTTTATTGCAAAACTTTCTTCCTCGCTTAGTTGAGGTAGAACCATTTTGTCATCTTTGTACCCTAACGCTTGGAATACACTTAAAACTACTGCTGTCCCAACCCCCCAAACTTCTTTTAAGGTACCTTCTTTGTGTGCTTCAATTACTTTCTTTACGCTAACGGGTTCTACTTTTACCTCTATATTATTATGTTTAGCTAGTTGTATAAAACTATCTCTAGTTACACCGTCTAATATTTTATCAGATGTAGGAGGTGTGTAAATAGTATCTTCTATTCTTACAAATACATTCATAGTGCCACTTTCTTCAAAATACTCGTGAGAAGCGTCATCTGTCCAAATAATCTGTTCATAACCTTCCTCGTTAGCTAATTTAGTTGGGTAGAAAGAAGCAGCATAGTTTCCAGCTGCCTTAGCTGAACCAACTCCACCACTAGCAGCACGAGAGTAATAGTCTGCTATTTTTACAGAAACAGGTTCTGTATAGTAAGATTTTGCTGGTGCTGCCACTATAGCAAACATGTATTTGTCGGCGATTCTTGCTTTAAGAGCTTCTTCTGTAGCAAATAATAAAGGACGAATATATAAAGAAGAGTTTTCACCGTAAGGAATCCAATCTCTGTCAATGTCCATTAGAGCTTTTAATCCATTCATGAAAACTTCTTCAGGAAGTTCAGGTATTGCTAGTCTTTTTGCAGATTTGTTAATTCTTGCAAAGTTTTTTTCTGGACGGAATAAGTAAACTTCACCATCTTTATCCTTATAGGCTTTCATACCTTCAAAACACGCTTGTCCATAGTTAACACCCATCATGGCAGGAGTAAATGGTAACGGTCCGTAAGGCATAAGTTTAGGTTCTCCCCACTTTCCGTTTTCGTATTCACATATCACCATATGGTCTATAAAGGTGTTCCCGAATGAAAAATTTTCAGGGTCAAAACTACTGATTCTAGGATTTTCTGATTTTTGAATTATCATTTTTGAAAAATTTACTCGTTGTTTACAAAGATAATATAATTTTTGGAATATTCAATTTTTGGTTTATTTTTGAAAAAAAAATAGAATGAAAAGAGAGGTTAAATTAACGGCAGATGGTTCTAAAACTTTGTTTATAAATGACTTAAATGAAGGGTATCATTCTCATCATGGAGCTCTTCAAGAAGCAAGGCATGTGTTTATTAAAAATGGCTTAGATAGAGTTAGTAATTTGGAAATAAATATATTAGAGCTTGGTTTTGGGACGGGGCTGAATGCTTTAGTAACTATGGAAAAAATAAGGGCTTCTAATGATATAAAGAAAATAAATTATTTTACTCTAGAGAAGTATCCTGTAAGTTTAAAAGAAATTAAGGAACTATCTTTTCATAACTTATTTAATCTTCCTGATATAGATGTTATCAATACAACTTTACACGAATGCGAATGGGAGAAACCTTGCGAGATATTGCCTAATTTTAATATCACAAAAATTAATACAGATTTTTATGAATTAAAAAACATTGAGTTGCCAAAGATAGATTTGGTATATTTTGATTGTTTTGGGGCTAGAGTACAGCCAGATTTATGGGAGTTGCCTCTTATGGAAATGGTGGCAGATAAAATGAAAGTAGGAGGCTTGTTAACTACATACTCTTCTAAAGGAAGCTTTCAAAGAGTGTTAAAATCGCTTAATTTTAAAGTGGAGAAATTAGAAGGTCCTAAAGGAAAGAGAGAAATGATAAATGCGTGGAAAATGTAGCTTTTGCTAGGCTATAAATGTGTTGATGTTTTGTATTTTCTGAAAAAGTTGTATATTTGCAACGGCAAGTCCTAAACAACCAGCTCCTGAAAATCCTCCAGGGTGGGAACGCAGCAAAGGTAATCGGTTGTAGCGGTGTGATTTAGGTAGCTTGCCATTTTTTATTCAGTCAAGTTACCATTTAATTTCCTCCTTATTTTTTGATAGAAGATAGTTGTTTATCTTAGAGAAAGGTTTGCTCCCTATAAAGCCTCTGTGAGCGGATAGGGGAGAAGGGTGAGCGGTCTTTACAATATAATGTTTGCGTGCGTCTATAAATTGAGCTTTCTTTTGTGCAAAAGAACCCCAAAGCACAAAAACGATATTTTCCTTTTTATCTGATATTTCTTTAATGATGAAATCTGTAAAGGTTTCCCAGCCTAAATCTTTATGAGAGTTAGCTTCGTGAGCTTTTACGGTAAGAGTAGCGTTTAGTAGAAGTACGCCTTGTTTTGCCCAAGAGTCTAGCTCGTTGCTGGTTTTGATTATACCTAAATCATCTTGTAATTCTTTAAAAATATTTCTTAGTGATGGTGGTGCAGGTACTTGGTCTGATACAGAGAAACATAATCCGTTAGCTTGGAAATCATTATGATAAGGGTCTTGCCCTAAAATTACGACTTTCACTTCCTCAAAAGGAGTAAGTTCAATCGCTCTAAATATTTGCTCTTTAGGAGGGAAGCATTTATACTGTTGATATTCCTGTTTTACTTTTTGCCATAAATTTTTAAAGTAAGAGGAATTTTTTATAGGTGCTAATACTTCAGTCCAAGTCATATTCTATTTTTTAGGAAACTATTTTTGAAAGTAAAATGCTGGTAGCGATGGCTACATTTAGTGAAGTGTTTTTTCCGTACATATTGATGTGTAGATGGTTAGTGCACTTTTCTAGAGCTTTTTCGGAAACTCCATTTTTTTCGTTACCGCATACGATGACACAAGGGAAATGATATTCAAAAGTCGTATAATCTATACTTTTATTGGTTTTTTCTAATGCGTAAAAATGAGTGTTTTTTTCAAAATGATTGATAGCCTCTTCCCAACTGTTTACAAAGATGATATTGAGATTATTTTCGGCACTTCTTGTGGTTCGTTTTATTCTAGGGGAAAGTTGGTGGAAGTTATCAGAAAGTATTACAACTTCTTGCACTCCCATAGCTTCAGCCGTTCTAAGGATAAGCCCTATATTTTCTGGAGATTGTAGATGCTCCAAAATAAGGCTTATCTCTTTATGGTGTTTTGGGTTGATGATTTCGTGGTGTTCTAGTTGCATAAAATGCCGAAAGTATTATTGAGTTAAATCTAAACCTCCAAAATTACCGCTACTCATCATTAGAAATGCTCCTTTAGTTTTATCCAAACTTTGCCAATATTGGTGCAATTCTTCCGCACTGGTAAACACTTTTAGGTTAGGATTTTTAAATTTCTCCTTGATAAGTTCTGGAGAAATAGAGTCCATTCTTTTTATTTTTAGAGCTTCTTCCGAATAGAAAACTACCGCTTGGTCTAGCAAATCTAAGCTGTGAGCATATTGCTCTAAAAACTCTGGATTTAGAGAAGAGTAAGTGTGAAGTTCTAAGAAGCCATATTTAGTGGTGTTAGAAAATTGTTCCGAAAACGCTTTCGTAGTCGCTTTTACCTTACTAGGAGCGTGGGCAAAATCTTTGTAAAGAATGCCATTATCGTTTCTTTCTACTTTTTCTAATCTTTTAGATGCACCTTTAAAACTCATAATAGCTTCATAAAAATCTTCCTCCATAATGCCTAATTGTTGGCAAATATGCCTAGCACCTTCCATATTCAGTAGATTATGAGCACCAAAAACAGACAATGGAACTTCTCCCATTTCGGTATCTAGATAAACTTTTTGGTCTGTAATTTTATATTTTGGAGTTTTATAAGGGATTTTTCTGAAGTAATTTTCGGTAGCTTCTACTACTTTTACTACCTCTTCGTCTTCCTCATTGTACACCAATACACCACCGGGAGTGATACTTGCTACAAATTTTCTAAATTGCTCTATGTAATCATCAAAAGTTTTAAACACATTGATGTGGTCCCACGCAATCCCTGAAATAAGAGCGATGTTAGGTTGGTACAAAAGAAACTTTGACCTTAAATCTATAGGTGAGGATAAATATTCATCTCCTTCTAGAATCATAAAGTCGTTATGTTCTGTAGTTTTTACCATACAATCAAAACCTTCTAGTTGTGCTCCTACCATATAGTCTACCTCTTTTTGATGGAAATTGAGGACATGGAGAATCATAGAAGTAATGGTAGTTTTACCGTGTGAGCCACCAATTACAACACGGGTTTTATCTTTGCTTTGCTCGTACAAAAATTCAGGGTAAGAAAATATTTTAAGACCGAGTTCTTTGGCTTTGGCTAGTTCGGGATTATCGGCATGAGCGTGCATACCTAGTATTACAGCATCTATATCTGATGTTATTTTTTCTGGAAACCAACCAAGATTTTCAGGGAGTAATCCTTTTTTTTCTAATCTTGATTTTGAAGGTTCAAAAATGGCGTCGTCTGAACCTGTGACTACATAACCTTTATCTTTAAGAGCGATGGCGAGGTTGTGCATAGCACTTCCGCCTATAGCAATGAAATGTGTTCTCAATGTTAAAAAATTTATACTCACAAAAGTAAGAATTTTATATTGTTTTTTTAGAACTATTTTGAATTAGACTTGGCCTCTCTAAAAAAAGAGGCTACCTTAAAAAGATAGCCCTATGAAGTATTATTTTTTCTGGGGAGGATAGTTCTTTAAAATTCCTTCTACAATTTGAGGTATTTGTTTTTGCTTAGACTTAGGAGCATCTACATTGATGCCACTCCCGATGCCCTGCCAAACCAATTTGTTAGTCTTGGCGTCTATAATGTCTATTACTAAAGTACCTGTGTTGTAGTTAGAAACCCAAGTGCGGTTCATACCCCAACCCCAGCCCCAAGGACCTCCCCAACCCCACATACCATAAGGGTTGGTACTTTGTATATCTTCTACCTTTTTATGAGAAGCCTTTACATTGACTATTAAATCTGGGGTTTGGTTAGTACTAAGACCTTTAGCGTTGAATTGCTTTGCAATTTCATTAAGCACTCTGTCCTTGTCCAAATCATTGATTTTTAAATCATCAGTTCGGAACATATAAGTTTTATACTGATTAAACTGAGCGGTTTCCGCATAGTCAGTTCTGATGTTAAAAGGACTACAAGAAGTAATGCTTAGTGTAGCGGCTGCTAGGATTAAAAAAACATATTTTTTCATTTTGCTATTATTTTAAAGGTTTCTTACTCTTTATAAATGTGTCAGTTTTCTTATCATATCCGTATGGGCAATGTTTACAACCGCTTTTGCAGCAGTAGCCTCTTTTGAGGTGGTATTTTTCTGTAAATACCTTGTAGCCTTGTTCGTTATAATAGAAATCTTCATTTTCATTACTGTTGTGTGATGGCATAAGTTAGAATTTATATCTTTGCTCTACTAATTTTATCCTAATGATAATAGTGTGCCAAAAATTGCTTAAAAATACAAAAATTACAGGAATTGCTATTTTTCCATTCATTTTTTTACGCAAAAGGGCAGATAAAACTAATAAAAAGTTAGTTAATCACGAGAAAATACACTTAAGACAACAGCTGGAGTTAGGACTTGTTTTCTTCTATTTATGGTATGTGTTAGAATTTTATTATAGATTATATCAATACAAAAATCCTCATTTAGCCTATATCAATATTTGTTTTGAAAGAGAGGCTTATGCTAATGAATCTAATTTACATTATCTTAAAGAGAGGAGTTTTTGGGCATTTTTAAAATACAAATAATGAGCAAAGTTGAAATTCCGATAATAAAAATTCCTCATCCTAATAAACAAATTGAACTCTATATTAAGAGAGAGGATTTGGTGCATAAAGAAATATCAGGTAACAAATACTGGAAACTATTTTATAATATAGAGAATTACAGGAAAAAACAGGTCGAAAATCCACTGATTATTACTTTTGGTGGTGCTTTTTCTAACCATATTGCTGCAACGGCAGCTTTGGGGAGAGAGCTAGAAGTTCCAACTTTAGGCATTATAAGAGGAGAAGAGCTGGTCTATAAGTGGGAAGAAAATCCTACATTAGTAAAGGCTAACGAAGACGGAATGAATTTCGATTTTGTAACTAGAGAATCTTACAGAGATAAAAAACATATTACAAAAATCTATCAGGAGCTTTTTCCTAACGCACTTATCATTCCCGAGGGAGGCAGCAATGCTTTAGCGGTGGAGGGTGTTCAATTTATGTTAAATGAAAAGACAATAGAATTTGATTATTTATGCACGGCAGTAGGCACTGGTGGAACCATAGCGGGACTTTCTAAATTTGCTAAAGAGCATCAGGAAGTTTTAGGCTTTAAGGCTGTAAAAGATGATTCTTTAGACGGTAAAATTTTAGAATGGAGCGGAAGAAATAATTTTCAACTTATGGAGACAGGTCAAGGTGGTTATGGTAAAATAACGGACGAAGTAGTGGCTTTTATCAATAAATTTTATCATAATTATAATGTTTTGTTGGAACCTATCTATACAGGCAAGATGATGAAGCGTTTATGGGAGTTGATAGATGAAGGCTTTTTTGCTTCTGGTAGTAAAATTTTAGCTTTTCATACAGGTGGTTTGCAAGGTATAAAAGGAGCTAATGAATTCCTGAAAAATCAAGGCAGATCTACTATTGTTGAGGGAGATGGAATATAGGTGAGAGAGGCTTACATCTACAAATAAAAAGATTGTTGTATCTTTGTTGAGTGGCAGACTGGATTGGTTTGCTGCTTTATTTTTAATAAAAACATAATTTATAAGATATTATGAAAAAGTTTTTGATAGCTTCGGCGGTTTTAGTCGTTTCACAATTTAAGGCTCAGACATGGGCAACAGATGACCAATATATCCAGCGTTTTGCAGGATATGCCGTAGAAGAAATGGAAAAATATAAAATCCCAGCAAGTATTACTTTGGCACAAGGGATATTAGAAACAGGAGGTGGGCAATCTCGCTTAGCACAAGAAGGTAACAATCACTTTGGGATTAAATGTAAGGAAGACTGGACTGGCAAAACCATGAGGCATACCGATGATGCTCCTAACGAGTGTTTTCGTGTGTATAACGACCCAAAGGAGTCTTACGAAGACCATTCTAAGTTTTTAGCTTATCGTAAATACTATACTAATCTGTTTAAACTTGATCCAAAGGATTATAAAGCTTGGGCTCATGGACTTAAAAAAGCTGGGTATGCTACCAATCCTAGGTATGCTTATATTTTGATAAGCAAAATAGAAAAGTATAAATTATACGAGTTTGATAATATTTCGTCTAAGGAAGTTCCTTTTACATTATTGAAACTTTATCCAGAATTGAATGATGATAAGGAGTTTATGGCGAAAATAAACCCTCAAAAAGAGGTTAAAAAGAAGGAAAGTGTAACGGTGCATGTTCCTTATCAGCAAACTTCTTATGCAGAGCAACAGAAAACAGCAGATCAACTAAGAAAAGAAAAATTAGCATTGTTGGAAGGCATAACAGTAAAATCTCACCCTAATGGAGGATTGAAGTATGTAGTGATTCCAGCAGATACTGATGTGGCTTATATCGCTAAAAAGTTTGATATGAGAGAGGGGAGGTTGTTAAAGTGGAATGATTTAAGTGGGAATAAACTAAAGGCAAATGATATTTTGTTTTTAGAACCAAAATCTTCCACAGGAAATATAGAAATATATAAGGCTGAAAAGGGAGATACAATGCATAAAATTTCTCAAAAGTTTGGTATCAAACTGAGAAAACTTTATTCCAAAAATAGAATGGAGCAGGGGGAACAGCCTAAGCAAGGGCAAATTATTTATTTGCAAAAGAAAGCTCCACGCAGATAATATTTAATAATTCGGAAAAAATAAAATTAAAATGTTATATCAAAGAAGTAGTGCTTTATTTCAAGAGGCTAAAAACTATATTCCTGGCGGTGTAAACTCTCCTGTAAGGGCGTTTAAATCGGTGGGTGGGACTCCTGTATTTATGAAGTCGGCCAAAGGGGCTTATCTTACAGATGCAGACGATAAAACTTATATAGATTATATCAATTCGTGGGGACCAGCCATATTAGGGCATACTCACCCTGAAGTACTAGAGGCTGTAAAGTTACAAGCAGAAAAAGGCTTCTCTTTTGGAACGCCTACCGAGTTAGAAACCGAAATTGCTAAATTCATCACAGAAAATGTACCTAACATAGATCAAATAAGAATGGTGTCATCTGGTACAGAGGCTTGTATGAGCGCTATTCGTTTGGCTAGAGGTTACACAGGGAGAGATAAAATAATTAAGTTCGAAGGTTGTTATCATGGGCATTCAGACTCATTTCTGATAAAAGCAGGGAGTGGTGCGGCAACTTTTGGAAACCCTAACTCTCCAGGAGTTACGCAAGGTACGGCTAAAGATACTTTATTGGCAAGATATAATGATTGGGAGCAAATTCAAGATTTATTCCGTCATAACGAAGGACAAATTGCAGCGGTTATTATAGAGCCAGTGGCTGGTAATATGGGTTGTGTGCTTCCTGAAAACAACTTTTTGCAAAATCTAAGACAAATCTGCGACCTTAACGGAACTCTTTTAATTTTTGATGAAGTGATGACTGGTTTTCGTTTAGGATTTGGTGGAGCTCAAGAGGTCTATGGAGTGAAGGCGGACTTGGTAACTTATGGTAAAGTTATCGGTGGAGGTATGCCTGTGGGTGCCTTTGCTGGGCGTCGTGAAATTATGGAATGTCTAGCTCCTAAAGGTGCTGTTTATCAAGCAGGAACGCTTAGTGGTAATCCTATTGCGATGAGGGCAGGACTGACGACATTGCAACTCATTAAAAATGATGAGAATTTCTATCAAAACCTTGATAAGACCACAGAAAAATTAGATTTTGAAATTGCTAAAATCCTTAACGAAAAAGGGATTGGACACCGTATCAATAGAAAAGGCTCTATGATGTCTGTGTTTTTCCATACCAATAGAGTAGCTAATTTTGATGAGGCACAACAGGCCAATCATTCGTTATTTAATACCTTTTTCCATCACTTGTTAGAGAGAGGCGTTTATCTTCCACCTAGTGGGTACGAAACTTGGTTTATTTCTTCTGAAATAAAAGATAATGAGATAGATAAAACTTTAGAAGCAATAAGAAGTTTTCAGTATTAAATATCTAAAATCACTCTAGAATTCTGAGAGTGATTTTTTATTTTTGACGAAATGTTAAATAGAATAGTTAGTTTTTTTATCTTTGGGACGATTTGTAATAACCATATGATATGAAAAAAATAGTGATACTAGCATTAGGTTTGTTTTTGTCTGTTAATGCTTATAAAGGGCAAGAAATTACATTGGACAAAATCTATTCGGGCTATTATAGAGGTAAAGGTATAGCGGGGATTTCTCCATTAAAAACAGATGATTATTACGCTGTAATAGAACCAACAGGAATTGCAAAATATTCTTATAAAACTTTACAAAAAGAAGGTTATATAGTAGAGGGAAGATACGAAGATTATCAGCTTTCTAACGATGGTCAAAAGATTTTGTTGCAGAAAGTTAGTGAGCCTATTTACAGACATTCTTTTTTAGGTGTTTTTGATGTTAAGGATTTGTCAAGCGGAAAAATCATTTCTTTATTTGAAGGGAAACCTGTTCAGGAGCCTACCTTTTCGCCTGACGGTAGCAAAGTGGCTTTTATTTCAGAAAATAATTTGTATTACCAAGACTTAGCGTCGGGGCAAGTAGTTCAAATTACAACGGACGGTAAGAAAAATGAAATTTTGAACGGACTGGCAGATTGGGTTTATGAAGAGGAATTTGGTCATGCTAAACAATATGTATGGAATAGTGGCGGTGATGCTATTGTTTTTGTAAGGTCTGATGAAACAGCTGTTCCTGAAATGAATATGCCTATCTACGGAAACAATCTATATCCACAAGATTTTAAATTCAAATATCCAAAAGCGGGCGAAAAAAACTCGGAAGTTAGTTTACATTATTATCAATTAGCTACAAAGAAGATAGCTAAGGTAGATTTAGGTGTTTTTGAGAATTATTACATTCCACAATTATTTGTATCTAAGGTGTCTGATGAGGTTTTGGTGGCTACGGCTAACAGGCATCAGAATAAGTTAGATATACTAAAGCTAAAAACATCTAACGGGAAAGTAGAAAAACTATTTACGGAAACTGATAAGGCGTGGATAGAAACTGATAATTTGACTTTAGAGTTTCTTTCTGATGGAGGTATGTTATGGGCTTCGGAGAGAGATGGTTATCGTCATTTGTATTGGTATGATGCTAAAGGTAAACTAAAAAAACAGGTTACAAAAGGAAATTGGGAAATTACAGACTATTACGGTTTTGATGCTAAAAATCAAGAGGTTTTTGTGCAAACTACTCAGAATGGAAGTATCAATAAGGTAGTGTCTAAAATCAATATCAATACGGGTAAATCTCAAATTGTTTCAGATATAGAAGGTAACAATACGGCTTCTTTTAGTCCTAATTTTAATTATTTTATCAATACAACCTCTTCTGCTAAAACCCCACACAAATATGTGTTGAGAGATAGAAATGGAAAGAGTTTGAAAGAAATAAAAAACAATAGTGAACTTTTGACTAAGTTGAAAACGGATAATTGGGTAGAGAAAGAATTTTTTACCATACCTAATAATGCAGGAGACCAAATGAATGCGTGGATTATGAAGCCTAAAAACTTTGACCCTAACAAAAAATATCCTTTGTTTATGTTTCAGTATTCAGGACCAGGGTCTCAGCAAGTAAGTAATTCTTGGGATTCTAGTAATGGTTTATGGTTTAATCATTTAGTTCAGAAAGGCTATGTTGTAGCCTGTGTAGACGGTAGAGGTACAGGTTATAAAGGTGCAAATTATAAGAAGTCAACCTATCTTAATTTAGGTAAATATGAAATAGAAGACCAAATAACTGCTGCGAAATGGTTTGGGAAACAGTCTTATATAGATGCTAGCAGAATTGGTATTTTTGGCTGGAGCTTTGGAGGTTACATGGCTAGTTTAGCGATGACTAAAGGGGCTGACGTCTTTAAAATGGGAATTGCAGTAGCACCAGTAACCAATTGGCGTTTTTATGATACGGTTTACACAGAAAGATTTTTGAGAACTCCACAAGAAAATGCAAAAGGTTATGATGAAAATTCTCCTACGGAATATGCTCATTTATTAAAAGGTAAGTTCTTGATGATACACGGTACAGCAGATGATAATGTACATTTTCAAAATGCAGCAGTATTTTCCGAGGCACTTATTCAGAATAAAAAGCAGTTTGAGTTTATGACTTACCCAGATAAAAATCATAGTATATATGGAGGGAATACTCGCTCTCAACTTTATGAAAAGATGACACAATTTATATTGAATAATCTTTAAAATGTTCAATAATAATAGCAAAAGAGCTACTTTAAAAAGTAGCTCTTTTTTGTTATTTGGAAATAAAAAATGCTATTGAGTTTATCAATAGCATTTTACCGTACCCAGAGCCGGGATCGAACCGGCACGCCTTTCGGCATTGGTGTTTGAGACCAACGCGTCTACCAATTCCGCCATCTGGGCATGTGTTGAATTAGAGACTGCAAATATAGACTTTTTTTATATTATACAAAAATATTTTTAGCATTTTACCAAAAAACCTCCAATCCATCATGAGCAGGTTTTATGTGCGGAGGTAGTAGGCTTTCTATTTCATTGTGAAACCCTAATCTATGGCTAATGTGAGTAAGATAAGTAGTTTTAGGTTTTAATATTTCTACAAGTTCTAAAACTTGTGGAAGTATAAAATGGGAAGCATGTAGTTCTTCTGCTCTTAGGCAGTTGATGATTAAAATATCTAAATTTTTTAATTTCTCAAGTTGGTCTTCACTAATGGAACTCGCATCGGTAATATAGGCTAGATTTCCTATTTTATAACCAAGTATGGGGAGTTTTCCGTGGAGTACTTCTATAGGTTCTACTAAAATTTCTAGTAGTTCAAATGGTTGGTTTGTAATTTTATATAAGTCAAAACTAGGTGCTCCAGGATATTTTTCCGTAGCGAAGGCGTAAGGAAACCTTTGTATGATTTCGTTTGAAACTCTTTCTAAACAGTAGATAGGTATATTTTTATTAGTATTGAAAATAATAGGACGAAGGTCGTCCAACCCAATAATATGGTCATTATGCTCGTGTGTTACTAGGAGGGCATCTATGTGAGATTCTCCGAAGGAAAGCATCTGTTGTCTAAAATCGGGTCCGCAATCTATTAGGATTTTTTTATTGTTATTAGTTGTGATTATAACGGAAGACCTAAGTCTTTTATCTTTAGGGTTTTGAGAGAGACAAACAGGGTGGTTAGAACCTATAACAGGTATGCCTTGTGAGGTGCCTGTGCCTAAAAATTTCAGCTTCATTTTTGAGTTTAAAATCATTTTGGTAAATTTACAAAAAATATAAATATTGCGAATATGTCGGGAATCAAAGCGGTTTTAACCCCTAAACAAAAAGCATTAGCTGTTAATCTAGACCCTTCAATATATGGTACATTTGCGGAGATTGGAGCGGGGCAGGAGACGGTGCGTCACTTCTTTAGAGCGGGAGGAGCTTCTGGTACTATTGCCAAAGCGATGTCTGCCTATGATAAGGAGTACAGTAATGCTATCTACGGACAAGAGGTTAAGAATAGATTTGTTACTCAGAATAGATTAAAAAAAATGCTCAGGCATGAGGTTAGCCTTATAGAAGAGCGACTAGATAATACCGAAACTCCAGATAGAAAGTTCTTTTCATATGCTAATACTGTAACCACAATAAATTATCATAAAACCTTTAAAGGTCATGGTTGGGTTGGGTTGATGTTCCAGCATGAGGCAGATGCGGAGTACAGCGAAATTATTTTACATATCAGATTTAAAGAAAATGATGCGACGCTTCAGCAGGAAACTTTAGGTAATTTGGGTGTTAATCTCATTTTTGGGGCTTTTAACTATGCTGATAATCCAAGACATTTAATTAACAGTCTTTACGATGATATTTCTATTGATAAGATAGAGATAGATATGATTGATTTTCAAGGACCTGCATTTGAGTATGTTGATAACCGATTGATGAGTTTGCAGCTTGTTAAAAAAGGTATGACGGAAGCGGTGATATTTAACTCCGAAGGTAAAAATATGCTTCCCGCAGATATTCTTTACAAAAAAGATGTTTTTGCGGTAAGAGGTAGTTTTAGACCTGTAACATTAGTAAATATAGATATGTTTGAAAATGGGTTAGACCTCTTTTTAAAAGATACTAAAGGAAAGCCAGAGGACCCCGTAATTATTTTTGAAATTACAACAGCTAACCTGAGAGCAACGGGTAAAATAGACGAGAGAGATTTCTTAGATAGGGTAGATGTGTTGGCAAAGTTGGGCTATACTGTAATGGTGTCTAACTTTTCTGAGTATTATCGTTTGGTAGAATATTTTTATAGTTATAATATTCGCTATTTAGGTATCGCTATGGGTGTTAATAATTTGCTAATGGTTTTTGATGAAGATTATTACAAAAACTTACCAGGTGGAATATTAGAAGCGTTTGGTAAATTCTTTAGAAAAGATATGAGGGTTTATTTGTATCCTTATAAAGAGCCAGAATCTCACGAGGTATTAGATTCTGATAATTTAAAAGTAAATGAAAACCTTAAAGAATTATACAAATACTTTAAGCATAATAATAGAATAGTTGATATTAAGACATATAATCCTGAATATTCCGAAATCTATTCTCGTGAAATTTTGGTTAAAATCGCAAATTGTGAAACAGGTTGGGAATGTCAACTTCCGGAAGGTGTGGCGGATATGATTAAAGAGAAAGGTATGTTTGGCTACAAAGAAGCAATCGCCCTAAAAGAATTTTAAAATAAATAAGGCATGGAGAAATTAAAAATAAAACTATCAGAAATCATCTCTGATAATCATCTTTCTAAAGATGATAAACTCAAAACAATTTGTGAAGTTTTAGACCAAGAGAAAAGTTACTTTAATTGGACAGGGTTTTATTTTAAAAACGGAAATAAAGAAGAACTTATATTAGGACCTTATGTAGGAGCTCCTACGGACCATACGGTTATTCCTTTCGGTAGAGGTATTTGTGGGCAGGTAGCTGTATCTAATAGAACGTATGAAGTACCAGATGTTATGGCTGAAGATAACTATTTATCTTGCTCTATAGATACTAAAGCAGAATTGGTAGTTCCTATCATAAAAAATGGAGAGAATGTAGGTCAAATAGATATAGATTCTTACACAATAAATCCTTTTACGAAGGAAGATGTAGAGCTTTTGGAGTGGCTTTGTGCTAAAATAGCAACGATGTTATAATTTAAAAAGTCGATATTTTCGATTAATTTTTTATATGTGGTAGCTTAGAAATAATTTACACACTTTATCTGAGCCGCAATAGTTTACCTATATTTTAATGTTAGGATCTGAAAAAACGAAGTTTTATAGTATTTGATGCTTTACTTTGGTTCTTATTTAGTCTATTAATTTAAAAGTTTCTCGGTTAGGTTGCCGTGTTGTTTATTTATTGTGAATGTAGTTATTTGTTTTTCATATTGTTATAATGCATATAGACTCGCCGATTATCTATAGGCTAGTGTTTTTACGGGAGAGAGTATAGTATGAGGTTTGAAAATTGTATGTCGGTTTTGTGAGGTTTTGGTTACATATTTTAGGTCTGGTTCAAATATTTTTTTGTGATCAACACCTTTGAGATAAAGTAACATTTATTATCAATAAACTTTTTGAAAGAGTATTATATTAAATGAGATTTTTCTTACTTTTGCAATATATTTGAAAATAGCTATGAAAGAATTTTCCAAAGAAGTTTACCTTAAGTGGTATGAAGATATGACTATGTGGAGACGCTTCGAAGATAAGTGTCGTTCTCTTTACTTAAAACAGAAAATTAGAGGTTTTTTACACCTTTATAATGGGCAGGAAGCGATACCAGCAGGATTTACTCATGCTATGGATTTAACCAAAGATAGTATGATAACTGCTTACCGTTGTCACATACATCCTATGGCGATGGGGGTGGATCCTAAGAGAATTATGGCAGAACTATGTGGTAAAGCTACGGGGACTTCGCAAGGTATGGGAGGTTCTATGCATATTTTTAGTAAAGAGCACCGTTTTTATGGTGGGCATGGTATTGTTGGGGGGCAAATTCCTTTGGGAGCAGGTATTGCATTTGCTGATAAATATTTTGATAGAAAAGCAGTTAACATTTGTTTTATGGGAGACGGTGCTGTTCGTCAAGGGTCTTTACATGAAACATTCAATATGGCAATGAACTGGAAACTACCAGTAGTTTTTGTTTGTGAAAACAATCAGTATGCTATGGGAACTTCTGTGAAAAGAACTGCTAACCACGAAGATATCTATAAACTAGGTTTAGGTTATGAAATGCCTTGTTTACCAGTAGATGCTATGGATCCTGAGAAAGTTGCTGAGGCTGCTTTTGAAGCTATAGAAAGAGCAAGAAGGGGAGATGGACCTACATTTATAGAGGCTAGAACTTATCGTTACAGAGGGCACTCAATGTCTGATGCGGAGCCTTATAGAACTAAGGAGGAGGTAGCTATTCATAAAGAGCAAGACCCTATTGAACTTGTAAAACAAAGGATTTTAGATAACAAATGGGCTACAGAGGCAGAGCTAGAACAACTTGACGAAAACTCTAGAGCTTTTGTAGAAGAGTGTGTAGAATTTATGGAGAACTCTCCTTTTCCAGATGCTGAGAAGGTTTATGAATATGTCTATTCTACACCAGATTATCCTTTTTTAGATAAATTAGAAAACTAAAATTAAGTGCAGATTATTTTAAGGAATATTTTTTATTCTTTGAATTAAATCTAAAACATAATAAATAAAACAACATGGCAGAAATAATTACAATGCCTCGCCTTTCTGATACAATGACAGAAGGTAAGGTTTCCAAATGGCATAAGCAGGTTGGAGATGCTGTAAAGGAAGGAGATATTCTTGCAGAAATAGAAACAGATAAAGCGGTTCAGGATTTTGAATCAGAGGTTAACGGAACACTACTTTATGTAGGTGTAAGTGAAGGAAATGCAGCTCCTGTAGATACTATTTTGGCAATTATAGGGAAAGAAGGCGAAGATATTTCAGGGCTTATGGGCGGTAATCAAAGTACATCTCAACCAGCTTCATCAGAAAGTGTCTCTGTGGAAAATACGGTAACAGAAGCTACGTCATCAGTAGAGATACCTAAGGGTGTTGAGGTAATTAATATGCCTCGTCTGTCTGATACAATGACAGAAGGTAAAGTAGCTAAATGGAATAAAAATGTAGGAGATACAGTAAAAGAAGGAGATATTTTAGCTGAAATTGAAACAGATAAAGCCGTTCAAGATTTTGAATCAGAATTTAACGGAACTCTTTTATACCAAGGTGTAAGAGAGGGAGAAGCAGCTGAAGTAGATAAAATATTAGCCATTATAGGACCTGCTGGAACAGATGTTTCTGCTATTGTTTCTAATGGCGGAGTGGTTAGTAAGCCTCAAGCTCAACAAGAACAGTCAAGTATAGCATCTAGTACAAAAGCAGAAAATGTTTCAACATCTAATGCTAGTGTTTCAACAGATAGAGTGGCTATTTCTCCATTGGCTAGAAAAATGGCAGAGGAGAAAGGGATAGATATTACAAATCTAAAAGGTTCTGGAGAAAACGGAAGAATCGTAAAGAAAGATATAGAAAACTATCAGCCAAACGCAACAGAACAGCGTTCTGCCTCTGTAACACCAGCTGCACAAGTAGCTATGAACTTCGTTGCTGGAGAAACTACAGAAACGCCTAACTCTCAAGTTAGAAATGTAATTGCAAAAAGACTTTCTGAAAGTAAGTTCTCAGCACCTCACTACTATTTAATGGTAGAGGTGAATATGGATAAAGCCATCACTGCTAGAAAAGAAATTAATTCACTTCCTGACACTAAAGTATCGTTTAACGATATGGTGATTAAGGCAACAGCTATGGCTCTTAGAAAGCACCCTCAAATCAATAGTAGCTGGGCAGGAGATAAGATTATTCATCATGGTAGCATCAATATTGGTGTGGCAGTGGCTATTCCAGACGGATTAGTAGTACCTGTATTGAAGAATGCAGACTTTATGAATTATAGTCAAATTTCTGCAGGAGTTAAAGATATGGCTTCTAGAGCAAAATCTAAAGGTCTTAAAGCTAACGAAATGGAAGGTTCTACATTCTCAATATCTAATCTTGGAATGTTTGGAATAGAAACATTTACTTCTATTATCAATCAACCAAACTCTTGTATTCTTTCGGTAGGAGCTATTATAGAGAAGCCTGTAGTTAAAGACGGACAAATTGTAGTAGGTAATACTATGAAGTTGTCTTTAGCATGTGACCACCGTGTGGTAGATGGTGCTACTGGTGCAGAGTTTTTACAAACATTAAAGACTTACCTAGAAAATCCGTTTGCATTATTAGTTTAATATTTGCAATACTTTAATAAAAATAAAACTCCATATCAAAAGGATATGGAGTTTTTTTATAGTTTGTATTTAGGATAAAAAATAACCTCTGCTTCTTAGCAGAGGTTATTTTTAATAATATGTTTTTATTTCTTAGTATCCTTCCGAAGTATTTTCGCCTTTTACAAGAGCCATTGCTGAAGAAGTACCTATTCTTTTCACGCCTAAAGCAATCATTTTTTCAGCGTCCTCAGGAGTTCTTACACCGCCTGCTGCTTTCACAGGAAGTTTCCCTGCGTTTTCTAGCATTATTTCAATGCCTTCAAAAGTAGCACCATTAGGTTTGCCACCTTCTGTTTGATAGAAACCAGTGGAAGATTTTACAAAAATATTTTCTAGGTCTTCTTCCTTAAAAGTATCTGTAGCCCAAGTTGCTATTTTTTTAGTCAAATCCGCTATTTGAGCATCTGTAAGAGCTGCGATTTCAATAATCCACTTTGCTATCTTTTTGTGATTTAAGCAAAGTTCTGTACAACGCAAAAATTCGTCTTTAACTAAATCATTTTCGCCGTTTTTGTAAGCAGTATAATTGATAACAAAATCTAGTTCATCAGCACCATCTTCTATTGCTTTTTGAGCTTCATTTAGTTTTGATTTTATACTCGCTGTACCTTCGTGAAATCCAATTACAGTACCCAATACTACATTTGCATTTTTTTGAGCTAAATAATTTTTAGTTTCTTTAACAAAGTCAGGACGAATCATCACAGCGAAAAGTCCATTATCAATTGCTTCATCAGTTAGTTCTCTTACCTTTGCTTTAGTTTCTTCTAGAGTAATTCCAGCCTGTTCAGGGGTTTTAAGATAAGTAGAGTCTAGATAGTTTTTTACGTTTATCATTGCTTTATTTTTTAAGGGTTAAAATAGGGGTCAAAGATACAAAAGTTTCTTCTTTTCTAAATGAGTAATCTAATGACTTTTGTAATGTGTCTAAAAATGATACAACTAAGTTGTAAAAAAAAATATATATAATTAATTTTTAATTTTAAACGAGTGTTTGTTTTTTTGTTTTTAAAAAAATATATTAAAAATGATTAATTTTCATGTTTTTGCGTGTTTTTGTTATTTTAATGTTAATTTAATGATGTTTTTTGAAGAAAAGTTTGGCACACTTTTGACATGTAATTATTGAAATTAAAAATAAGTTTTACAATGAAAATGATTAAACAAACACTTCTTTTGGCTGGTATTTTAGCAGCGGGAGTAGCAGGTGCTCAGACTAAAAGTATGAAGAACATGATTAAAGTAGGTCTTAATGCTGGTGTAGCTACAGGAGATAATACTTCTGCTACCTTGGGAGGTAACCTCTCTTATCAGCACTTAGTGACTCCAGGGTTTGGACTAGGTTTAGCTACAGGGTACAACCACTTTTTTGCTAAAGACAACGGAGGGATCAAAAATAATGATTTTGGTGTAGTTCCTGTTGCAGCTCTATTTAGAGTGTATCCACAAAAAACGGGTTTTTATGGAGGTGCTGATTTAGGTTACGGATTTATCGTAGGTAATGATAAAGTAGCTTCTAACTATACAACAGCAATGCCTGATGGTGGTTTTTACTTAAGACCGGAAATTGGTTACCATAATAGAGATTGGAACTTCTTTATCCAATATACTAAGGTATTTACAGGAGATAACGGTAAGATTGGTAATCAAGCTTTCGATACAGGAAGTATAGGAGCAGGATTCTCTTATAACATTCCGTTAGGAGAGTAAAAGTTAGAGTTTAATTTTAAAGTAAGTATGTGCGGTGTAGATTCTTCTACATCGCATTTATTTTGTAGTTTCTATTAGGTTGAACTTTATTATAGAAAATAACTATATTTGTTACCTATTAAACAAAACGATAATTTTATGAAAACAAAACATCCTAAAGGGCTACCTTTTTTATTTTTCACCGAAATGTGGGAAAGGTTTGGTTATTATCTTATTTTGGGTATTTTCGTGCTTTATATGATTGACCCTACGGAGACAGGAGGTCTCGCTTTTGATGATAAAAATGCTGATGATATATTTGGAACTTTTATCGCTCTTACCTATCTCACACCATTTCTTGGAGGTTTTTTAGCGGATAGATTGCTAGGTTACATTAAGGCGGTTTATATAGGAGGATTACTTATGGGGTTAGGTTATATAGGTTTAGGAGTTTTTAAAGATATGCCGATGTTTTATACCTCATTGGGGCTTATTATTGTTGGGAATGGTTTTTTTAAACCTAGTATTTCTACATTACTTGGTAATTTGTACTCGGAAGAACCTTATAAAGCTAATAAAGATGCGGGATACAATATTTTCTATATGGGAATAAACATTGGTGCTTTTGTCTGTAATATTATTGCGGCGTTTATGAGGAATAAATTTGGTTGGGGAGAGGCCTTTATTACCGCAGGAGTAGGAATGTTTTTGGGACTTATTATCTTTAGTCTGGGTAGAAAGCATATTTTAAATGCTAATATTCTTAAACCTGTTCAGGAAGGTGATACTAAGATTAGTGCCATACTCACAAAAGTATTTTTACCTGCGATTTTAGTGGGAGTGTTAGGTTGGTTTATTCCAGGGAATATCTTTGGAGCAGATAGTACCGATGCGTTTATTTTTGCGTGTATTCCTGTAATTATCTTCTATGTTTCTCTTTATGTGAAAGCTAATAAGGAGGATAAAGCTCCTATTGGTGCACTGTTAGCGATATTTGCGGTAAGTCTAATGTTTTGGGCTGTGTTTAAACAAAACGGAACTGCACTTACGCGATGGGCAAAATACTACACTGATAGAAGTGTGCCTTCTGTTGTAGAAAAACCTTTGGCTGACATCTATTTAGTAGATACTAAAGACTACAAAACCCAAGAAGTACCTGTGTATGACGAGCAATATCAGGCAGTAAAAGATGCAGACGGCAATCCTCTTAAAGAACAAGGGAAGGATATCTATTTTAGAAATATAGATGAGGTACAAAAACAAAAATTAGAGACTAACCCTAATGATAAGGTTTACCTTTATAATACAGAGCTATTTCAGTCTATCAATCCATTTTGGGTAATTTTGCTTACACCAGTGGTGGTAGGATTTTTTGTAATGCTCAGAAAGAAAGGGAAAGAACCTACAACTCCAGCCAAAATAGTTTTAGGGCTATTCATCTCTGCCCTTAGTTGTTTGGTTATGGTAGGTGCAGTATATGCAGGAGATAATGGTTTAGTAAAAGTTTCTGCTATGTGGCTCGTAGCAGCTTACGGTGTAATTACGGTTGGTGAATTATGTTTATCTCCTATGGGGTTATCTTTAGTATCTAAACTATCACCTCCTAGAATTACAGCTCTGATGATGGGCGGATTTTTCTTATCCACAGCTATAGGTAACAAACTTTCGGGAGTGCTATCTAGTATGTGGTACAGCTACGATAACAAAGCTAACTTCTTTTTAGTAAATTTTGTATTGCTTTTACTAGCAACTCTACTTGGCTTATCAATACTGAAAAAATTGAACAAAGCAATGAAAGAGTAAAAACAAATCACAGAAAACAAATTCTAAAGCTACCGATTCACTACCTTTGGTGATGTTGGTAGCTTTAATTTTAATCATCCTATTCAGATTAAATTACTAATATTTCCTTATGCTACTCCTGCATTTTTGGAGATTTCATCCACCAAACCTATAATTTTCATCACCTGTGTTTTCTCCTCAAAAACGCCTAAAATACCATTGTCGTACTGGTCGTTAAACGGAGGTTTGGTTAGCATTTGTTTATCTAAAATCCCGTTTTTGTTAAGGTAATGAATGATTTTTTCTACAAACAACATTTGGTCGGCTGTTAAATTTTCTTCTTGTATAAACTGAGCAAAGTGGGCATTAGCTGCTTGTATATCTAACCCTAAAACTTTACGAATGAAAAGCCCTAAAGACTTCGTTTCATACTCTTTTTCTATATCGCTGAGATTGAATTTTTGATGTACCAAGAAATCCTCCAAAGACTTTAGTTCACTAGGCGTAATCGGAATGTTTTTGTAAAGTTTATCAATAACCAAATGGTGCTTATTTTTCCTAATAAAATGTTCCACGCGGTCTTTATAGCTTTGTAGAGAAGTGTAGTTTTCTAGCAAATCCATTTCTCTTACCTCATTCACATTTAGTTCGTCTTCAATAGTGGTGTAGATAGGTTTTTCTTTATCCTCATCTTTAAGCACTTTAACCACCTCTCTCAGTTCGGTACGAATCTGCTCTACTTTAGCCAAATCTACCGTCTGCCAAAAAGCATCCGTTTGGATGTCTTTTATAATTCCCTCTCTTTGTTTTACAATTGGGATATTAAGTTTTTTGCCTAGTAATTGTCCAAAATTCATTACATTGGCAATGTAGTTTTTTTGTTTCTTGTCCGAAGTAACCAACGCTAAATTGAGATTAAAAAGCAATAAATCAAACTTTTTAGCCATTTCATCTTTATCCTCGGTATAGGAAACTAGATGGCTTATACCGTAAAGCTCTAGCAGTGCCGAACGAGATAGCTGAACCCAAGCAGAAGCCTCTTTATACTTTCGGACCATTTCCCAATGCTTCCTTACCTCAAAACGCTGTTCGTCTAATTGCTGAACCTTAGCTTGCAACTGTTGCAAATACTCTTGTTCTAAAGCCAAGGTAGATGGTGTTTTCTCTGACTGTTGTTGCAAGTGAAACACAATATCTAGCTGTATTTCAAATAATCGGGATTGCAAAGATTGGGTTTGGCTAGGCTGATAACCATCTGGAAATTCGTCAAAATATTCAAAATTGCCACAGATATCAAAGATTAAGAAAAACTCTTTATGCTGGTCTTTACCAAAAATATCAGGACATTTTCTAGTACCTCGCCCTATCATTTGCCAAAATTTAGCAAAGGATTTCACTTCTTTAAAAAAGACCAAATTCAGTACTCTTGGAGCATCTACGCCTGTATCCATCATATCCACCGAAACCGCAATTTGAGGGTCTTTTTCTTCGCCTTTATCAAAACAAAAATTCTCTAATAGATTTTGGGCTTTATCCTCGTAGTTATCAATCACACGCAGAAAAGTTCCTCCGTATTCAGGATACATTTTATTAAATCGTTCCTCTATAAAAACAGCGTGATTATGATTTTTAGCGAAAATAATAGTTTTCCCTAGCTTATCACCAGACTCTACCTTTAGCCCTTTCTCCATAAGGTAGGACAATACTTTATCCACCGTATCGGTATTAAAAAGTGATGAGTTAATCTTATTTTTGCTAATTTCAAAATCTTCATTCTCTTCGCTATCTAGCCCAAAAAGAGTTTCTATTTCTGCTTTATCTTTCTCGTTTAGCTCTTTGTATTTTATCCCTTCTCTCACATATTTCACAGGAACAGACAAAGCCTTAGGTGGTACTAAAAAGCCTTCTTTCACAGCGGTATCTAGCTCGTAAGCAAAGGTTGGGTTATCGTCTTCTATCTCAAAAAGCTGATAGGTATTTCTATCAATATCCTTTTTAGGCGTTGCTGTGAGCCCAATAAGTATGGCATCAAAATAATCAAAAATCGCTTGATATTTCTGATAAACCGAACGGTGAGCTTCATCAATAATAATGACATCAAAATGCCCAATAGAGAACAAACGCTCGTTTTCGTTTTTAGTCTGGTCTATACGGTTCATCATGGTAGGGTAAGTGGAAAATACCACACGAGCCGTACCATCGTCTTTATCTTGTGTTAAATCTATGGCTGAAAGGTGTGGCAAATGTTCCTTAAAAGCATTTTTTGCCTGTGTAACCAATGCATTCCTATCTGCCAAAAACAGAATCCGTTTTGCCCAATTGCACTTGGTAAACATATCTACCATAGCGGCAGAAGTACGGGTTTTTCCGCTTCCTGTAGCCATTACTAGGAGTGCCTTTCGGCTTTTACCTCTTAGGTTGCCCCTGTGTTCTCCCACCAAAGTTTCTGCCACTCTTTGAATGGCTTGGAGCTGATATGGGCGACCTGCAATATTCTGATTTATCTGAAACTGACGAATATCGCTACGCTCCTTTCTTCGTTTGATAAGGGTTTGTAATTCTTCTTTATTAAAGAAACCATACACCCTGCGTGGCGTGTAGAAAGTATCATCCCAAAAATAGACCTCATAACCATTGGTATAGAAAATAAGAGGGCGTTGCCCAAATTTCCTTTCAAGAGCATCGGCGTAAAGGCTGGCTTGGTGTTTTCCGTTGGCAGCATCGTAGCTGGCTTTTTTCGCTTCTATCACAACCAATGGTTTACCGTTATCATCCCACAAGACATAATCTACAAAACCCTTACCCGATGGGTTGGTACTAGCAGGCATCCCCTCCACAGGATATTCGGTATTGATGCCCTTTTGTAAATTTCCCCAACCTGCTTCTTTCAGCATAAGGTCTATAAGCAAACGGCGAGTCTCTTTTTCGGAAGTAAGTTCTGGTACCGCCTCCACATTCTGGTAAGTTTCGGTTCTTTCCTGCTTACGCTCGGTCATCAGTTTTAGATAAGCCTCTCGCTCTTTCCTTAGGTCTTCCCTTTCTTGCTCTAGCAGTTGGCGTTCTTTTATTAGGGCTTCCTCTTTTTCTAAGACTGCTCGACTTTTATTCTCTAAATCTTGTATAACTTGGGCTTCCGTTTCTCTAGGTGTATCGTAAGGGATGTAGCGTTCCTCAAAAGGTGGAATTTCTGGGTCTTCTTGGCTATAATATTTGCTAACCCAAGAAAGAAAACGAAACAAATTCTTCAGCCCTTGTAAGGCTTCCATTGCGGTTACTTTTTCGCCATGTGCCGCCCTATTGCCTATTTTTTGGATGTACACCAGCTCTCTAAACATAGAGGGCTTTACGATGTTTTTAAAATCGTCTGCATACATGAGTGCTGCCAAATTCTTTTGGTAAGGCAAGTGCAAATCCTCATCGTTATCATAAAGCCAATGCATTGCTTTCTCTAGCGTAATGCGACAAGAAATTAAACAAAATCTAGGCTGAGTAAAGGTGTTTTGCTCCGCACTTTTACTATGCTCATAGAGATCTTTAAATTCGTTTTTTAGAAAAGCAAAGTTGGTGTTCATGGTTATATATCTTTCTCCCAGTCTAAGGGAGTTTCAAAAATAATCTTTTTTTCAAAATTATTGACTATTACCACGTCATTTTATATCCTTGATGTTAAAAATAACTTCTCCTAAATATATTAAATCTCTCACTTATTTACCCCTTAAAACTTTCTTGCAACAAAGACTGAAACAAATTTTTACTTTGCTTTAACTCCTGTTGTGCTTGATTTTTCAAGATTTCTATTTGCTCTATACGCTTAGCAAATTCGTTTTGAAGGGTGATGGGGGGAATAGGAATCTCTAAGTTTTTTATCATACTTAGGTTCATATTTTTTTGACGAACCCCCCTTTGATTTTTTTTAAAATGTTCTTTTCCATATTGAATGGAGTGATAAACAAAAATTGTATTTATATTTTTTAATTTTGAAAATGCTATTGCTTGATTACAGGTTAATTCTATTGTGTTAATACTTGATTTTAACGCTGCCGTATCGTACATTCCTAACAATAGGCTTCCTGTCGCAATAAGCTTTGCTGAACTATTCTCTAATGCCTCTTTTGAGATATGCTCATTTGAAGAAGATATATATTTAGCATTAAGTTCACCTGAAGAAACCCAAGGAATATTACCTTTGAAATAATTTTTTATTTTTCTTGATGGTGTTCCACCCGCTTTCCAATCCCCAAAATCCCCCAACTTTTTCACTTCCCACCCCTTAGGATTTTGGACAGGGTCTCCAAACATATCGATAAAAAGCGCTTGAGTCAATTCATCATAGCGAGCCACTTCTGCCTCGTTTAAATTAATAATTTTTTGAGCGTGGTCTAATTTTTCAGCAATGGTTTTTTGTTCTTCTAATGGTGGTAGAGGGATTTCAAGGTCTTTAACAATACCTAAAGATATGTTTTGTAGTGTTCCCCCAACAGCTCTATTTAAAAGCTGCTCTTTGATATTATCAAACCATATTTTTAAATATCTAACATCTAATCTATTTTTATCTATAACATTAATTCCAAGAATTGCTTGGTTGGTGGACATTTCTTTGGATATAAAAGCTGTCTTTCCAACCGAGCCATACATAGCCAAAAGAAGAGTATCTTTCTTAAATACCCTATTTCTAATATTTTTCAACCCCTCTTCTGTAATCTTTTCCTCAGTATCATAAATATATCCATTTACAGCTTTATCTATATCAGATATTTTACACCAAGGGATATCCCCTCCGTAATATTCAGCATTACTTCTTCTTGGCGTACCTCCACTTTTCATCTCACAAAGCTCCTCTAATTTCACTCTCTCCATCCCCTTACATCTTATCATTTAACATTTTTTTCAACGCCTCCATCGCTTGTTGTCTTTGCGTTTGCAAATCTTTGATTTGAGCAATGATGGTGCTTGGTTTTTCATAAGCAATCGTTTCATAAACAATTTCCTTGTATCGGTTGATACTAAGGTCATAATCGTTTGCCACAATATCATCTTTGGGTACCAAAAAAGATTTTTGAGTACGGTCGGTGCCCACCTTGTCTATATTTCGCCAATCCGTTAAAATTCGTGGAATATCACAATGCTCCGCGACTTCCTTCATCATCTTTTCAGGCGTATCAAAACACGCCTCCAACTGCTCATTGGTAATTTTTGCAGTTCGCTTGTCGTCCAAACTATACCCATCAGCTGTCATATCATAAAACCACACTTGGTCTGTACCACCCGTATTAGTTTTGGTAAAAAGCAAAATTGCTGTACTCACTCCCGCATAAGGCTTAAACACCCCACTCGGCATAGAAATCACCCCTTGCAACTGATGATTTTCTATCAGCTCTTTACGGATATTTTTATGAGCCGTACTATTACCAAACAACACTCCGTCAGGCACAATCACTGCCGCTCTACCGCCCAATTTTAGCATACGCAAAATCAACGACAAAAAGAGCAACTCCGTTTTTTTCGTTTTCGTTACTTGTAACAAACTGCTCTCCACCTCATCATAATTCAACGCCCCCTTAAATGGTGGATTCGCCAAAATCAATGAATATTTTCCTGTAATTGCATTACTCTCCGCCAACGCACTACCCCCTGTGATATTTGGCGACTCAATGCCGTGCAACTGCAAATTCATAGAAGCAATACGCATCATAGAAGGGTCAATCTCAATCCCATGAAACATATCTTCACTAAAATGTCTCCGAAATGTTTTATCCAAAAACCAATCTTGATGCCTCTCGTGCAGATATTCGCCCGTAGCCACCAGAAAACCAGCCGTTCCCATCGCAGGGTCGCAGACGGTATCCTCTTGTTGTGGTTGCATCAGCTCCACCATCATCCTAATGATATGCCTTGGCGTACGGAACTGTCCATTAGTACCTGCCTCCGCAATTTTACTCAGCATATACTCGTACAAATCTCCTTTCGTGTCGCGTTTGTTTAGCGGTAGTTTATCAATCTGTTGCACCACACGGTCGAGCAAATTTGGCGTAGGAATCATAAAAGTCGCCCCTTTCATATACTCCGAAAACTTGCCTCCAACTGCTCCCAAAGTCTTCATAAAATCAAAAGCCGTGAGGTTATCTATCTCAGGATTAGGCTTCGTAAAAATATCAAACATCACCTCTGGGTCTTTATCTTTAAAAAAGCTCCATCTCAGTTCGTTTTGCACAGAGGTATATATATCTTTGTGGTTACTTGCTCCAAACAGTGTTTTTTCTTCCTCTATAGTAGTCTGTTTATCATCTAGTTGCTTTAAGAAAATAAGGTAAGTAAACTGCTCTATCACCGTAAGCGGATTAGAAATACCGCCCGTCCAGAAATCGTTCCAGATTTTATCTATTTGAGATTTAAGTTCGCCTGTAATCATATCAAAAGTGTCTATTTTTCAAGTTTTACAAAGGTACAATTTAATCTCCAAAAAGACCATTTCAGCCCCAAAAACAATCGTGATAAAGTTCGGAAAAATCATTTGTGCGTGCCGGCTTCCTAGTGCCCACGAACAAAGGCCACGCCGTCGGGCTTTCGGCTATATCTTTTTCCTCGTCGTTCCTCCTCAGAAAAAGGATACCGCCTCTATCCCTCACGCAGGGAGAATGTTTGGAAGGAAAAAGAGATTTTTAGAGGAGGGTTTTGTATATTTTTTGATAATCGCAATTGGGGGCGAGCACACTATAAAATTATATAGTCTGATATTGCGGGTTCAATTCCTGCCAATGCATGGCACAGCTTCGGTTGTACTAGTAAAAATATACAGAGTTACAGAAAAACAACAGTAATTTTATCCAAACATCAAAAAAAATGTATATTTACAATTATAATAACTGTAATAAAAAAACAAATGAACTTTTCTGTATATTTTTTTGCGTTATTTATGCTTACAAGCAAATTATATTCACAAACAACCGACTCCAATATAAACCCTAAGGGAAAACTATTTATAGGTTCTGAAGTTGGATACAATAATATAATTTCAAAAACTGATAATAAACATTCTTTTCAAGGCGGAATTTTAGGCGAATATTATTTTTCAAAGCGATGGAGTATTTTAGGAAAAATTAAATACTACAAAACAGGAGTAAATTTCTACAAACCAGATACTCATACAGGCAGTATGTTTGATTTAGGAAGCGATGAATATAAAGGAAATTTTGAAGGTGAGATAATCTCCATTCCTATCAATTTAAAATGGGAGTTTGATATCTATAAAAAACTAAAAGCAAATTTAAAACTAGGTATTGCTTATAATTTTGAAACCAAAAGCAACTATATAGATTATTCCCCCAACTTAGTTCTTGACTTCCCCTCTAATTATCTATCAACAAACGAAAGCTTAGGCTTGAGTTATTTTCTAAAGGAGTACTTAGCACTTTATGTAGATTGCGAGTTTATTTCAGGAGCCGATAAAGGATATATTCCTCAATTATTCGGAAATAAGTTCTATTATGTCCAAAACATAAACATCAATCTAGGATTTAAATATCATTTAAAGTAATACTCAAAATTTAATACAATAAATCAGAGTTAGGAAAAATAGCACTATATTAAAATTATAGACTTAATTTAATATGTCTTTATCTTTTATGTTTCTTTACACCCCTATCTACATAAATATTTTATAAAAAAAAGTGGCATAAAATCTTACATATAGGTTTTTTTGCTCTAATTATCTTTAAAAGAGTATATTTGCATTGCAAAATGTATATGAAAAGAGCTTTAGTCTTAATAGGTGTATCTAGTTTTCTGATTTGTACTATCATGAGCTGTGCCGCTTGGGGTGATAGCTTGGGTTATCTTAATAAAAATATTAAGATAAAAAAAGTGAAAAAAGTGGTTTACTTCAATCCGCTAGTCACTCCTGAAATTCCAGAAATATATGTTCCAACCTACAACGCTTTTTATAGTGCTGCTAGTGATTTTTTAAAAGATAAAAATAGCGGAAAGATTATAAGGGTAGATTGTATTATGAATTATGATTATGTTGATACAGAGTATGTGAAGGAGGTTTGTCTTAATAATAATGCAGAGGTTGCTTTAATACCAAAGGTAAAATACTTTAAGGTAGGTTTTGGGCGATATGTTTTTTCTAACCAAGTACTGGTAAGTGCTAAGCTTTATGATGCTGAAGGCAATTTTATCATAGAAACCTCCTACGATACCTATAAAGGTAATGCTAGACTTCTTGGAAATGCAGAAAATTCTGTAAAAATAGGCACCATAGGTATGCTAAGGAAAATGAGTAAAGAAATAAGACGTTATAAGCTTAATTCTGAGGTTTTATAATAAGTGCAAAGTTATTGTAAAAAGAAAAGCCATAAAAAAACAGTATTCTGTTTTTTTATGGCTTTTTGTTGGTATATTTAATTATTCGTATTCATCATAACCACCATTATTCAGTACAGAGTTGCGTCTTCCGTAGAGGAAGTAAACCAAAATACCAAATATTAACCAGCCTATAGCCATATAGATAGCGGAGGTTTCTAAATTCCAAATGAGGTAAATGTTGGTTAAAATCCCTAGACTTGCTATCATAGGAAGCATAGGTGTTTTAAAATCTCTTTTAAGTTCGGGTTTTTTAACTCTCAATAACCAAACTGCAAAACAAACCATTGCAAAAGCGAAAAGTGTCCCAAAACTACACATGTGTACTAAAGTGCTAATTGGTGTAGAAGCAGCTACTGTCGCTACAATAGCACCTACTAGCAGGGTGTTTTTATAAGGCGTTTTTCTTACAGGGTGAATATCTTTAAACATTTTTGGGAGTAGCCCATCTTTCGCCATGCCTAAGAAAATTCTAGACTGACCAAGCATCATTACTAATAGAACAGAAATAAGACCTACTGTTGCAGCTACCGTGATGAGAATGACAGCCCAACTCATTCCTGTCGCTTTTTCAAAAGCGATGGCAACAGGAGCGGTAAGTGCATCAGGTACAGAACCAAAGTCTTTATAGTTCATCATTCCCGTAAGGACTAACGACATTAGTATGTAAAGTGCTGTACACACCAAAAGAGAGGTGATGATGGCAAAAGGAATGTCTTTTTTAGGGTTTTTAGCTTCCGCTGCTTGAGTAGAAACAGCATCAAATCCGATATAAGCAAAAAATACGGCAGAGGCTCCTGCTATAATTCCCGAAATACCATAGGCTTTACCGAGGTGTCCATCGGCTTGTTTAATAAGTGTTTCTTCAGGAATAAAAGGTGTAAGGTTATCCATATTGATGTACAATGCCCCAACAATGATAATGAAAACCACTACTGAAGTTTTTAGTAACACAATCATATTATTAGCTCCAGCAGCCTCTTTAGTCCCTCTTACTAGAATAGCAGTTACTAATAGCACGATAAGAAATGCAGGGAGGTTAAAAGCAAAAGATGGTTCGGCTAGACCGTGGTTAATTGCATATTGTTTGGCACTAGCAAAATCGTTAGTGAGGTAGTAAGGGATTTCTATGCCTACTATTTTTAATAATTTATTAAAGTAGCCAGACCAAGATACAGCTACCGTCATAGAACCCATAGCATATTCCAGCACAAGTCCCCAGCCTATAAGCCATGCAAAAATTTCACCAATAGTACCATAAGCATAGGCATACGCAGAGCCTTCCACAGGAAGTAATGAGGCAAATTCAGCATAGCATAAAGCTGCAAAAATACACGCTATCCCAGCGATTACAAATGAAAGTGCTAGGGCAGGACCAGCATGATAGTAAGCTCCTGTACCTGTAAGTACAAAAATACCACCACCTATAATAGCTCCCACTCCAATAGCGGTAAGACTCCATTTTCCAAGAACTCGTTTGAGCTCACTTTTTTTCATATCAGCTTCGTAGGCACCTATGGGTTTTTTCCTCCAAATATTAGACATAGTTTATTGGGTTAAATTTTATTAAACATTGCGAATATAAAACAAATTAGCTTAAGTAACTTATCTTTATAATAAAAATAATGAATGATAGGTGTGTTTTAGTTGATTTTATTTTTAAGTAATTGATATTTTTTCAATCTGTTTTTTGAAGATTTTTAAATGACCATAAGGCTCAATATTTTGTACTATATTTGGGGTTATGAATTTTGAAGAGCTTTTTTTGAAACCTTACGAAACCTATGCGACTTACCAAATCGTTCTAGAAATGGTAGCTAGTACTTTTGGATTATTGAGTGTTTATTTTTCTATGAAGAAAAACATTTGGGTATATCCTACAGGTATCGTAAGTACCATTATCTATGTTTATCTCTTGTTCAAATTTGGGCTTTTAGGGGATATGATGATCAATTTCTACTATACTGTTATGAGTATTTATGGTTGGATATTATGGTCTCAGAACTCAGTGGATAATGTTTATATTCAAGCAACTAAGGCTACGACTAAAGATTGGCTAATATCGGTGGGGCTATTTGTATTGAGTGTGGTTTTGGTAGGGATTATCTATTACTTTAAACCTTATATAGACCAAAATTTTTCTATGGAAGGCGTTGAGTTGGGTTGGTATCATCTAGACTGGATGAATTATACCGACATTGTAACAACGGCTATATTTTTAGTAGGGATGTGGCTGATGGCAAAAAGGAAAGTTGAGAACTGGCTGTTTTGGATTTTGGGAGACCTTATTAGTGTGCCTATGTATCTCTATAAAGGGTTAGGGATAACTTCAGTGCAGTATTTTATATTTACCATATTAGCAATTATAGGGTATATAAAATGGAAAAAAAATATTTCAGTTGAAAATGCATAATTTATGAAAATAGTACATATAAAAGCGAATGATTTTTTTGAATTACTAAAGTTAAAAGATGTTTCTATGTGGGATATTTTTGCCCAAATGATAGATGGCAAAGAAAAACAACTTCAGTTTATGGATAATAACGATGAAGTTTTGTTTTCCTATAATCTACCCACCACAACGGAACAGTTACAGGAAGATAAAGCTATTTTCTCTAAACAATATGCCGAAAAATTGGCTCAGAATAATTAAATTTGAATTATAGAAGATCTGCTAAAGACTGAGTCAAGTTTTTTCTAGAAAAAGCAGAAATATCTTGTGGAGCTTTAGTGAAATCGGTTTGTTTCCAAAGTTGGTATTGCTGTAATAAATACTGCTTTAGAGAGACTTTGTCTTGGTAATAAAAATGCTTGCCTGCTTGGGTTTCTTCTAATATCTTCTCTACATCAGCTTGGGCAGGTCCAAAGGAAATAATGGTATTTCCAGAAGCAAGATACTCAAATATTTTACCAGGGATAATCCCTTTAGAAGACTCTTGAGGGAAGTTGGTTATCAGAAGTAGCGTAGAATAGTGCATCTCTTCCACGGCTTTATGGTGTGGGAGGTATCCTAAATCGTTAATGTGGTTTTTAAAGGGCATATGCTCCCAACTTTCGGAGATTTTGGTATCAATTCTACCTACCAATTTTAGCTCAAAGTCGGCTTTAAAATCGGTAGATTCACTAATGAGTTCGTTCAGTGTTTCCCATAGTATTTCAGGATTTCGCAGTTGTTCTAGTACCCCAATATAGCTTAATGTAAATTTAGTTTTAGGCTTTCTTTCAGTGGTATTGAGGGCTTCAGAATCGTAGCCATTGGTAATACACACCGCATTTGCCCCTTTTTTTCTAAAGTTTTCGGCATCGGTGTAGCTGGTAGCAAGGGTAATATCCGCATGATTAAATACCTTCTGCTCCAGTTCTCGATGTTTTCTATCGGCTATTTTGGAGAGTTTAAGGTGTTTGTAGTAGGATATTTCTGTCCAAGGGTCACGGAAATCGGCAATCCATTTTAATTTTGGAAACTCTTTCTTAAGTTTAAGTCCAATTAAGTGCAGGGAGTGTGGTGGTCCTGTAGTTACTAAAGCATCAAAATGATGTTCCTCCAAATACTTTTTTAGAAACTTTACCGAAGGATTTACCCAAAATACCCTAGCATCAGGAATGAAAAAATTTCCTCTTATCCAAATAGAAAGTTTGGATTTCCAACTTTGATTAGTGCCAATATCAAACTGTCCTGTTTTAAATTTTTTGTTGTTTTTGTTGAGTTTTTCGGCAATTTGGTAAGGCTCCCAGATTTTTGTTTTTATAATATCAATGTCCTTTGGTACTTCCTTTAATAGGCTATCGTCTAATAAAGGATAACTTGGATTTTCTGGAACAAATAAGGTAGGTTGCCACCCAAATTCTGGGAGGTATTTAGCGAATTTGAGCCATCGCTGTACCCCTGGACCACCCGCAGGAGGCCAGTAGTAAGAGATGATAAGTATTTTTTTAGGCTGTGGCATTTTGCTCTTTGTAGAGTTTTAAAATTCCCAAGATACTTAGTAAGATGAACAGTCCAAAAGCTCCGTAGGACAATAGTTTACCTTTGTGCAGAACTTCAGGGTCAAAAACCATTTTGATGGTATGATTTCCTGCAGGAACATAAACGGCTCTAAGAAGGTAGTTTGCCTTTATATAAGGGACTTCTTGATTGTCCACAAACATTTTCCAACCTTTCGGATAGTAAATTTCGGAGATTACTGCAAGTTGAGGTGTTTTAGACTGGCTCTTAAGCTGTATTTCGTTTGGCTGATATTGGGTAAGCTGGATATAGGCGGTACTGTCAGGCTGAATGTTTTTACCATTAAAGTAGCTCTTGTCTTCGGTGCTTACCACTGCTGTTCTTTTGTTATCTATTGTGCCGATAGCCTTGATTTCCTCGTTAGGTGTATTAGCCCATAAAATGTCGGAAACAAACCAAGCGTTGCCGTTAGCATCAGGGTTAGGGTAGGCTTGTGGATTGTCCGCACTACCTACCACGAAATACTTAGCGTTAAGCATATTCAATACTTTTGGTAATGCTACGGTGTCTTGTTTGCTAAAATATTCGTTGATTAAATCATCATATCTTCTCAGTTTGGCGGCACTATAACCTCCAATAGAAGCTTTGAAATAAGAAGTGTTGGTTTCGCCAAAAGTTCCTAAAGTATTATTGAAAATACGATAATGACTTTTATCTTTTTTGGCTAGAGTTTCCAAAGTCTTATTGATGTTCACTTGAGAAAGAAGCCCTTGTATATAAGGATTGTCTCCTGCCTTTCCTATGAGATAGTCGTTATTTTCTGTTTGGAAAGGGTTTTCTGCAAAGGTTTTATCTACAAAATTACTGCTGTTAAGATAACGCTGATTTACCGTCCATAAATCAAATAAACTTACCAAACCAATGATAACTAAAGCGATATTTTGAGATAATTTTTCCTTTAAACTAAGCCAAAGTACTATGGCAGTAATGCCTACATATAAAATTGCTTTTATAGCATCTGCTCGGAAAAATTGCCATCTTTCGTCTTGTAAATAATTGAGTAGATAGGGTGGGAGATAGGTCTTTTCGGTATCATTGTAAAAGTCCAAAAGAGATTTACCTCCTACGAGTAAAATCACTGTAAATCCGAGAACGGAAGCTGTGGTATAGATGAGGTACTTTTGTTTTAACTCTTTGGAAAAGTTTTGATTTTTAAGAAACTGATACAAACCTAAAATCCCAATGAGCGGAAATAAAAGTTCTACGACAACTAGGATAGAAGATGGTGCTCTAAATTTGTTATAAAGCGGAATATATTCTATAAAAAAGTCGGTAAGTGACATAAAATGATGTCCCCAAGCCAACATAATCGTGAGGGCGGACGCTCCTAAAATCCAATATTTGTATTTTTTTCTAGCAAACACAAATCCTAATACTGCAAGGAAACAAACCACAGCACCCTGATAGGCAGGTCCAGAAGTCATAGGTTGGTCTCCCCAATAGGTAGGACTGCTAAGTCCTCTAATGATATTATTAACTTCCTCTTGTGAAGTTGCGTTTTCTTGTACAAGTTCTTGGATACGCCCCATCATTCGTTCTGAGTCTTTTTCTTGGCTTCCGCCTCCCATAAGTCTAGGAATAAATAAGTTGAGTGTTTCTAGTTTTCCGTAACTCCACATGGTAATACTTTCTTTATCCATACCAGACTTTTCAGTATTGCCTTTTTCGGTGTTTAGAATTTGCTTTCCTCTTACGGTTTCCTTAACATATTCGGCATTTGCCATAAGTCTTTGGGCATTCATACCTACCCCTAAAGCAATAGCAAGGGCTAGTACACCAGAAGAAATACCGAAGTGCTTCCAAGTAGTATTGCCTTTAATGGCTCTAACAAGTTCTGAAATAAACAAAAATCCTAATGCTATAAATAGGTAGTAAGTCATTTGGATATGATTCGCTGCTATCTGTAAGCCCATAAACAAAGCGGTAACAATGAATCCTAAAATGTACTTTTTCCTGATATACACTAATAGAATACCTGCGAGTAAAGGTGCAAAATAGGCTACAGTGTGTACTTTACCATTGTGCCCAGCAGCGATGATAATGTAAAAATAAGTAGATAGCCCAAAAAACGAAGCTCCAAGTAAAGCGTATTTCCAATTTCTCACGGCTACCATACCCAGTAGGAAAAATCCTGAAAACAACAAAAACAGATAATTGGCTGGTTTAGGGAGGAAGTTTAAGAGATTATCCACCTGTTTTATAAGGTCGCCTCTAAACTGTGCTCCTGTTTGATAGGTTGGCATTCCGCCAAACATAGCATCGCTCCAATAGGTTTCGGTGCCATATTTAGCTCTATAATCCAATAGCTCTTTTGCGCCGCCTTTGTAGTGTACAATATCGGGTTGCATAAGCTGTTTACCAGAGATAATAGGATTGGCATAAAGTACAGCGATTAGCACAAAAATAACCAAACTGCCAATGATAAAAATGAGGTTTTTGTTTTTCAGATTCATATCACTTCGTGAGTTTTGTAGCGTATTATTCCTTTATTTCTTCATAATCTACGGTTTCGGCTTCCCATTTTATGTTACTCTTTTTGGAAGTGCTTTTTTGCCGAGATTGACTTTGAGATTGTGATTGATTTTGAGCCTTCTGATGAGGAAAATAATTATAGAACTTGTTAAAGAATAATCGTTTTAGGATATTCCAAACAAAAAATATAATGATAGTAGTCAAAATTATCTTTAAAATATATTGCATAATTTGTTGTAAATAATACGGTTTTAAAGAGTTTTAAAAAATCAAAATACACCTATACTAAAGTAATAGAGTAGGTGTACTTATAATATGATTAAGGATTAAGCGTAATGCTAGACTGTGTGGTCTGCGTCATCGTTTGGCTTTGTTTACCGTCAGATAAACTTTCCTTTTGTGTAGTCGTCATATTTTGTTTAGATGAAAGAATCCAACCTGTGTTGGCATCTAAAATAATTTTACCATTCTGAGAACCTTCTACACTAATGCTGTGTGTGATACCTTCTTGCTTTTTAGAATCAGATTTTTTTGGAATGCCGCCTTTTATGCTTACTTCGGCTTTTCCATCGGCTACTTTTTCTAGTTTATAAGTGGTACTGATTTTTAGTTTTCCGTCAGGCGTTAGATTATCGGTTTCTGTCCATGTTTCGCCTATTTTTACCCCTTTTTTAGGTAGAATGTTAAGGCTTTGAGTAAATTGTTCCTTAAACATTTTCTCATTAAACCCTTGCTTGAAACCGTCCATAAACTGTTTTCTTTCCTTGGTATCTTTGATAAGGCTAGTGATGTTTTGTTCCACTTTTTTATAAACTGCATCAAATCCCGAAATGGAAATAACATTCCCCTTTTCGTCCATTTTCATTTGGAGTTTGTTACCAGAAAGAGCTTTGTTTACCGTCCACATACCTTTTAGCTGCTCCTCTTTTGGTGCTGCTTGTTTGGTATCAACGACTACTGTTTTTCCTTGAGAAGAAGATTTATTAACTTTTCCCACGAGGTTTACCGTAATATCGTAAGTACCATTAACAAAATCGTTTACGGTAAAAGTAATTTCATCAGTCATTTCTTGTGTACCACTAATGCTTTTTCCAGAAGGGTCTTTTACAGTAGTGATGTCTTTTTGGAAGGAAGTTAAAGGATAGGTTTTACCTTTTTCTAGTTTAAAAGATAAAGAATATACTCCAGCAGAATCAGCGATGGCAGGTTTTGCCTCAGGAATTTTAGCTTCTTCTTCCTGCGGAGTATCTACTGTAATGGTTTTAGCTTTACCTGTTTCTTTATTGATAACCACTTTGGTTTCTTTGTCTTTTTTACAAGATGTTAATGCGAATGCAACGATGCTAAGTGCAATTATTTTTTTAATCATTTTAAATATTTCAAATTTTAGTTGTGTTATTTTAATTTTTAAAGTCCCATTCTCTGTCTTACCACTTCGTACAAGATAGCTCCACAAGCTACGGACACATTTAGGGATTGCGTTTTACCTTCTATTGGTAGTTTTATTTTTTCGTCAGAATGGTGAAGAACTTCTTTGGAGATGCCTTTTTCCTCGTTCCCCATTACTAGGGCAAAAGGAATTCTAAAATCCACATCATAGATTAGTTGTTCCGCTTTTTCGGTTGCAGAAAATACAGAAACCCCCGACTGTTGAAGGAAATCTACGGTGTGAGCTAGATTTTTTTCTTTACATATTTTAACATTGTATAGGGCTCCAGCAGAAGTTTTAATAGCATCTGAATTGATGGGAGCTGCACCTTTTTCTGGAATGATGATGGCATCTACGCCTACACATTCTGCAGTTCTACAAATAGCTCCGAAATTTCTAACATCAGTTAGCCTGTCCAAAATGACTAAGAAAGGCGTTTTACCTTGTTCAAATATTTCAGGGAGTACCGCTTCTATACTATGGAAAGGAATGTCTGAAATAAAAGCCACCACGCCTTGATGATTTTTTCTCGTAAAACGGTTGAGTTTTTCTATAGGTACATAGTTAGGACGGATTTTATGCTTTGCTAAAAGTGTTTTGAGTTCCGCATAAATACTCCCTTGTAATCCATTTTGTAAGAATACTTTATCTATGGTTTTGCCAGCCTCTATGGCTTCTATTACAGGTCTTAAACCGAAGATAAAATCCTCTTTTTTATCGTTGTTTTTTTTGTGCGATGTATAATCTTGCTTCATTTTCTGTTGTTTAGTCAATCATCAATGCTCTTTTCTGTGCTAGTACATAGCCGTAGTGTAAGCTTTCGTGTAAGTTGTTGAATATAATGGCTTCTTTGATACTTTTAATATCTATCCCAAAACTAGTAGAATATGGTGAATAGTCCGAAAATAAACCATTATCATAGTCTTTCATTAAAATTTTGGAGGTTTCCGAGAGTAAAAATCCTAAATCTTCCACTTCAGAATCCTTTACATCTAAGTTTGGGAGTGTTCCTTTTTTGTATCGTTCTATCCAGTAAGAGTCTATACGAAAAGGGTTGCCACTAAGATAGTAATGCAACAACTGTTGAGTGGCTACACAATGAGCAATATTCCAATAGATATTATTATTAAATCCATCAGGAATTATGAGCAATTGCTCCAAAGGAGTGCTTTGCAGTACTTCTAACAGATTTTTTCTGACAGCTTTATGGTTAGAAAAATGATAGTTCATTTCAACTTTATTAAAAATGTATTTAATCCTCAAAAATAGTTTAATTAGTTGAAAATGCCAAAGTTTTAGAATAAATTAACTATTTTCTAGGGAGAGGTTGGTTAAGTACGATGAATAAAGGATTTAATTTAACAAACTTTAACACAAATTTAGCTTAATTTATTTTGAAAATATTCTCGAATTATTGCACTTTTACCAAATATTTTTGAATAAAAATGGCAGAATTACATCAAGCGGAAGAAATAAAGATTTTAAGTGAACAGATTCAAGTTCAGAACTATCATTTTAAGCTCTTAAAAGAAGAGATGGAGAAGGTGGTTATAGGGCAGTCTTATATGGTGGATAGATTGCTAGTAGGGCTTTTGGGTAATGGGCATATCCTTTTGGAAGGCGTGCCAGGCTTGGCAAAAACTTTGGCTATAAAAACACTTTCGGAAGCCTTACAAGGGCAGTTTTCAAGAATACAGTTTACGCCAGACCTTTTGCCTGCAGATGTGGTAGGTACAATGATTTATAATGTTAAAGAGAATGATTTTTCTATAAAGAAAGGTCCTGTGTTTGCTAATTTTGTGTTGGCTGATGAGATTAACCGAGCTCCAGCAAAGGTGCAATCGGCACTATTGGAAGTGATGCAAGAAAAGCAGGTAACTATAGGTGATGAAACATTACAGTTGCCAAAACCATTTCTTGTAATGGCAACGCAAAACCCTATTGACCAAGAAGGAACTTACCTTTTACCAGAGGCACAAACCGACCGTTTTATGTTAAAGTGTAAAATAGAATATCCTGAATTTGAGGACGAAAGAGCGGTAATGAGAATGGTGTCCACATCAGATATTCCTAAGGTAAATCCAGTGGTATCTTTGGAGCAAATTTCAGAGGCTAAGCAACTTATCAATAAAATCTATTTGGACGAAAAAATAGAGAAGTATATTTTGGATATGGTCTTTGCAACTCGTTTTCCTGAGCGTTATGGCTTATCCGATTTAAAGGACTACATTAGTTTCGGTGCGTCTCCTAGAGCATCTATTAGTTTAGCGGTGGCATCTCGTGCGATAGCTTTTATTAAAGGAAGAGCTTTCGTGATTCCAGAAGATGTTAAAGAGATTGCAAAAGATGTTTTAAGACACCGAATTGGACTTAGTTTTGAAGCTGAAGCCGAAAACATCACTACAGATGAAATTGTAGATAGAGTTTTAGCTAGAGTTCAAGCTCCGTAAAACTTTATTTTATTTGATACAGAAAAATAGATGCAGGTAAAAGACATCATAAAGAAAGTTAAGCAGATAGAAATTCGCACCAAAAAAAGGACAGATGCGGCACTTATGGGGCAGTATCATAGTGCTTTCAAGGGGCAAGGAATGGCTTTTTCTGAAGTGAGGCAATATCAGTTTGGAGATGATATTAGAAGGATTGACTGGAATAAAACGGCTCGTTTCAAAGAACCTTTTGTTAAGGTAATGGAGGAGGAAAGAGAGCTTACCATTATGCTATTGGTAGATATTTCTGCGTCTATGGATTATGGGACGAAGGTTCAACTAAAGAAAGAATTTGTAGCAGAGATTTGTGCTAGTTTAGGGTTTTCAGCGGTGGGGAATAATGACAAGGTGGGTGTGGTACTTTTTGCAGATAAAGTATATAAAGTTATTCCACCACAGAAAGGTAGGAAGCATATTTTAGCCATTTTGAGTCAAATTTTGTCAGCAGATTATGTACCTGCGAAATCTAATATAGATGTAGCTTTAGGATATGTGATGAATGTTTTTAAGAAGAAATCGTTTTTGTTTTTACTATCCGATTTTAATGATGAGATAGATGAGAAAACATTAAAGGTAGCATCAAGAAAGCATCAACTATTAGGAATAAGGGTGGCAGATGATAAGGATAACGAAATTCCAGATGTGGGATATGTGTTTTTTCAAGATGTAGAAACGGGAGAAAATATCTGGGTGAACACTTCTAACCGGAGATTTAGATATCATTTTGCTGAAGAGCAAAAGCAGAATTTAAAAAAGATGAAGGAAACTTTTGATAAAAGTTCTGCTCATTTCATAGACCTTAAAACAGGAGCTGATTACACGCGAGCATTATATCAATACTTCCAAAGGAGATGAAATTAAGAATAATTTATACATATATAGCAGTATTTCTTTTACAGTGCTTTGGTGCTCAAACACTTTCCTCTAGTCTTACAAAAAATAAAGTAGGAATGGGAGAGCCTACGGTGCTTAAAATAACCATCAATGGTCTTCAAGGGAAAGATGTAGTATCTGCTCCTAAAAATGAGTTGTTACCTTTTCATTTTGAGGAAATTAAAGATGATATAGATAAAAAAGAAGACCAATACACGAGGCTGATAGAGTTTGCTATTTTTGAGGAAGGAACTTTTAAGATTCCACCTTTGGAATTCAAAATTGGAGGGCAGGTACAAACAACGATACCTTACGAAATACAAGTGGTAAATACGGCTCAACAAGGAGATGAGGTAAAGGATATTATGAATAACAAGCAGGTAGAGCTTGGAGTAAGAGATTATTGGGAGCTGTATAAATATTATGTGTTGGGTGTTTTGGGCTTTTTAGCATTGGTATTTCTGATAGGATTCTTTGTTAAATACGGAAGAAAAAAATCGGCAGAGGCTAAATTACCAACTAATAAAACTCTGAAAGCACTAGAGTTATTAAAGAAGAAAAAGTATATTCAGTCAGGTAATTACAGAAGTTTTTATGTGGAACTTATAGAGATTAGTAGGACTTTTTTACAAGAACAGTACCATATTCCTGCGGAAGTTTTGTTGACAGATGATTTGTTGGCTTTAATGAAAGAAGACTCTAAAATATCCATAGAAAACGAAAAAGTGATAGAGGAAGTCTTTTTGAGAGGAGATTTAGTAAAGTTTGCTAAAACCATTCCTGATGCAGATTTAATGGAAACCGACTATCAGAAAATAGTAGATTTTGTGAAGCGTTCATATCAAGATATAGAATTTGAAAACTTAAGGAAAGATGTTTAATTTCGAGTTTCATAGTCCTTGGTTTTTATTACTTTTTTTAGGTTTTATACCTCTTATTTTTAGAGATTTAAGTCATAAGAAAAGAAAAGGGGTTGCTGTGTCTTCTACTAAGAATATGCAGGTGATTTCTTATTTCGGAGCGGTATTATGGCTACTTAGAATTTCTAAATATATTATTCTCTCGGCTCTTATTTTAGCAATAGCAAGACCTAGAACTTTCAGTATTTCGGAAGATAGGGACGAGACTAAAGGTATGGATATTGTGCTTTCCATAGATGTGTCGCTGAGTATGTTGGCTAAAGATTTAGAACCCGATAGGCTAACGGCTCTCAAAGAGATTGCAAGGACTTTCATTAAGCAAAGAACTACGGATAGGATAGGCTTGGTGGAATATTCTGGAGAGGCGTTGATGAGAGTGCCTTTGACTTCGGATCATAGGGTAGCAGAGGAAGAATTGATGAGTTTTAACCCGATGGATTTGGAAGGTGGAACTAATATCGGCGATGGTTTGGCGGTAGCTGTGAGCCATTTAAGAAAGTCTAAAGCAAAGTCAAAAATCATTATTTTGATGACAGATGGTGTAAATACTATAGACAACGCTATGTCTCCACTAACAGCGGCAGAACTGGCACGAAATAATGATATTAAAGTTTACACCATAGGTATTGGGAGTAATGGTTTAGCACTGATGCCTACGCAACAAGATATTTTTGGTAATTTGGTGTTTACAGAGGAGCAGGTTAAAATAGATGAATATCTTCTGAGAGATGTAGCTCAAATTACAGGAGGTAAGTATTTTAGAGCGACCTCTAATGAGAGTTTAAAGCAGATTTACGAAGAAATAGATACTTTAGAAAAGTCTAATATTAAAACCTCTAAGATTTACAATTATCAAGAGTATTTCAGATGGCTTTTATGGATAGCATTGGTAACTTTAGTTTTAGATGCTTTGTTGAGATGGAGGGTGTTTAGAGTATTAAATTAACAAGAGAAACTTTATGTTATAGTGATGGATTGGTATTTGGGTAATTATTGGTATGCATTATTGACGCTTTTGTTACCATTATTGGGTTATCTTTTGTTTCGTTATTTAAAATGGAAAGAAAGGGTTAGAGGCTATTTTGCAGATGAACGCTTTCAGAGTACATTATTTGAAAAAACAAAGTGGTATCCTAAGTTTTTCTTGGTGATGTATTTTGTGGCATTTTTATTTTTAATTTTTGCGATGATGGATTTAATGGGAGGTAAAGAAGAAATTAAAGTGCAGCAAAAAATGAATAATGTAATGTTTCTTGTAGATGTTTCTAACTCTATGAATGCTCAAGATGTTGCTCCAGATAGGCTTTCGTTAGCGAAAAATATTGTAATGTCATCTATGCAAAAAATGACTAATGATAGAGTGGGTTTGGCTGTTTTTGCAGGAGAGGCTTTTTCGGTAATGCCATTAACTACGGATTATTTGGCGGCGGAATCTTTTGTGTCTGGTTTGGAAACTTCGGTGGTTTCTACGCAAGGGACGGATTTCTATAAAGCCATGCAGGTGGCGGTTTCTAAATTTAAGACCGTTTCCAAAGGGTCTGGCAGGATAGTACTGATAAGTGATGGTGAAGATAATGAAGGCAATGAAGCTGCAGCGATAAAAGAAGCTCAATCTAATGGAATACAGGTTATTACCGTAGGTGTAGGTACAGAGGAAGGAGCTCCAATTCCCGAATATATTTTTGGACAATTGATGGGGTATAAGTCTAGTCTAATGGGGGAAACGGTAATTTCTAAAAGACAAACTCAGGCTTTAATAAATATTTCTGAAAAGACAGGAGGTGTTTATATTGATGGTAATCATATAGATAAAGCAGTTAATGAGATTTTAGAAAATCTTAAAAAACAATCTTCTACAACAGAAAGTTTTGTGAAATCTCAAACGGGGGTACATTACTATCAATACTTTTTGGCGGTGGCTTTGCTTTTATTTTTTATCATTTATTTAACAAATCCTAAGCGAGATTTTAACATTTAAAATCGTTATTTTTGCATAGTAAATGACTAGGAATCTATTTATTAGTTTTTGTTTAACTTTCTTTTGTATCTATATCTTGCAAGGGCAGGGTAGCTACAATGCGTTGTCCTATAAGGGAAATAGAGAATATGATTCTAAAAACTATGATAAAGCTTCGTCTTACTTTTTAGAGGCTATTAAAAAGAAGCAGGACTTTGGTGGTCATTATAATTTAGGTAATACTTTGTATAAGAGAGAAATGTATTCTGAAGCAAAGGCAGAATACCAGAAAGCTTTATCTCTAGCGAAAACTAAGGAAGATAAAATGGCTGCTCTGTACAACTTAGGCAATGCAGAAATGAAGGCTCAAAATTATGATAAAGCCGCTGAGTTCTACAAGAAAGCTTTACAACAAGACCCTTACAATGAGTCTATAAGAAAGAATTATAATATTTCTAAGTTAAAACAAAAGGAGAAGAATCAATCAAAATCGAATAACAAATCTCAAAATCAAAATTCGGAGCAAGATAAATCACAAGATAATCAGCAAAAAAAATCTGAACAAGAGTCGCCTCAAAATTCAGATAAAAATAAAGACGGTGGGGCTAATGAGAAAGATAAAGGTCAGGGTACAGGACAGACGCCTAAACCTGATAATAACAGCTCTGAAAACAAAAGAGGAATGTCTAAGGAAGAAGAAAATAGAATTATGCAACGCTTGGAAAGTAAAGAGCGAGATGCTGCAAGAAGAATTCTTAATAAAAATTCATATATAGATCCCAAAAGTAATGAAAAGGATTGGTAGCTATAATGCGTAAGGAGTTTTGGAGTATATTACTATTCTTATTGTCCGTAAAATTGTACGGGCAAGTCTCTTTTTATGCAGAAACTAATACCAAAGAAGTCAAAGCAAATGAGCCTGTATTATTTACAATAATGTTAGAGCTTAATGGTAACGAATACAGACAAGAATCTCTCATAAGGTTGCCTGACCTTTCAAAATTTGAAGTTCTAAGCGATGGTTCCTCTAGAAATACCTTCTTAGACCCTGATAAAAATATTACGGTAGACCAGATTGTTTATCAGATACTTATAGCGCCAAAAAAAACAGGTAAACTAAAGATTGGGAGTGCTTTGGTAACTGTAAATGGGAAAATATATAAAACAGAGCCGTTTGAAGTATCTGTAACGGGAAGAGAGGTATTGAGTAATAATAAGATTTCCGATGATATTCAACTAAAACTACAGGTTAAAAGTCACTCTGTTTATCAGCATCAAGGAGCAGTGGTAGAGCTCAAAGCGTATGCTAAGAATATAGACTATTTTCAAAGAATCCACGATATTAAACTTCCAAAAAATGGGGATAATAGGTTTTACCTTATATCAGGAAGGTCAGATGATATAGAGCCGTTAGAGGGGAATATACTTTTGTCTCAAGTATTGGGAGTGTATGTAATGTTTCCTGAAAAATCTGGACAGGTGGAGCTCCCTAAAATTTCTGCTAAGGTAGCAGGAACGGGGAAAGATGAGGTTATATATTCTAACTCAAAAAACTCTATAAGAGTTAAGTCGTTACCAAAAGAGGCGCCTGTTGGGTTCAAAAATGCAGTTGGGCAGTTTGAAATAGCATCTGATAGTGTTGTAAAAGAGGTGAAAAAGGGAGTGCCGTTTTATTTTACGGTGCGTTTAAAAGGGGTAGGCAATTTGGATAGATTGCAATTTCCTTCACTTGTACCTAGTAAAGATTACAAGGTTTATCCTCCAAAAATTACAAAAAATATAGCCGTTACCCAGCATGGAATGAAGGGGAGTTTAGTTGCTAAGTATTTAGTAGTGCCTAATGTACTTGGTGATATAAAACTAGAGTTGGAGCCTTTGGCTTATTTTGACCCTAAAAAAGAATCTTATCATACATTAGAACTTAATGAAGTGAATTTGTTGGTGGCTTCCGATAGTTTAGATAAATCAAAAACTAACACTTTGGATAAAGTGATAGACAATACCAACTATGTCTTAGAAACCGTACAACTTCCGAAAATTAAAAATGAAACTTTTAAAAGCTCTGAAAATACTAAATGGTATCTTCTAGGAGGATTACTATTGTTAAGTAGTTTTTTAGGAGGTTTTTTATTGAGTAAGAGATTAAAGAAAAAAGGTAATGCAGCTCATATAAAATCTGATTTTAAAGTACAACATTACAGTATAATTGATTTTGAAGATGATTACAGAGTTCTGAGAGAATCTCTAGAGTATAAAAACTACCCAATGTTTTTTGATACTTTTGATAAAATGAAGATAAAAGTTCAGCACTATTTTAATTCAAACAGCATCAATATTCAATCTGTCATAGAAGAGAAGAAGGGCTATTTTATAGCTGAAGAATACAGGCAATTAGTTTCTAATATAGAAATAGAAAAGTACGCTCCTGTTAAAGATGCTGAACAATTAAACGAGTTGTATTATAAAATCATCAATTTACACAACAAGATGGTGGTGTAATCATTTTTTATTCCTATTTTTGCCCCCAAAAACGTAATAATAAAGATGGGATTTTTAGAAGAATTTTCGCTTAAAGAGTCAATGACGAGTTTCATGGTATTGTTTGCCGTAATAGATATTATCGGTTCTATTCCTGTTATTGTATCGTTAAGGAAAAGGTTTGGTCATATAGAGTCAGAAAAGGCTTCTATAGTATCGGGTATTCTAATGATTTCTTTTCTTTTTATTGGAGATAAAATTTTACAATTTATTGGGGTAGATGTTAACTCATTCGCAATAGCAGGGGCTTTAGTTATCTTTGTAATTGCTTTAGAAATGATTTTAGGGATTGAAATCCATAAGGCAGGAGAAGTTAATGCAGCTTCTATAGTTCCTATTGCGTTTCCTTTGGTTGCAGGAGCAGGAACACTAACTACGACGCTTTCGTTAAGAGCAGAATATCATATTGTAAATATTATTATAGGTATATTACTCAATATTTTAGTGATTTATCTTGTGCTTAAATCTGCTAATTGGCTAGAGAAAAAGCTTGGAGATGCCACACTTATGATTTTCCAAAAGGTGTTTGGGATTATACTACTAGCCATTTCTATAAAATTATTTACAGCTAATTTTGCACAACTAATAGCAAATTATATCAATATCTAAAAAAGTTATGAGTATGAAACTAGTATATAAAATATTTTTAGTATTATTTATTGTATTTATAGGTCTTAACCTTTATGCAATAGATTGGGAATTAGGATTTATGGATAATGAGAATACCAAATTTGTATTTTCTATTTCTGCAGCGTTGTTGGGAGTGCTTTTAGTTTTTGTACTCAATACATGGAGTAAATTAGCTCCTAAAAAATAAAATAAAAAAGGGCTTTTCAAAACTGAAAAGCCCTTTTTTATTTAATTCTCTAAATTTCTGTAGTAATCAAGTGCAGAAATTATTTGTTTCTCTTCCACTTTATAATCAAATAAGCAACTGCCTATCCCATTGATGAGTGCGAAATTAACAATACCATTTTGGTTTTTCTTGTCGTTTTTCATTAGAGTTATAATGTTGTCGTTAGAAAACTCTTTTATAGAAATATAAGGGTAAAAACGAAGCAAGTGTTTCTCTATATTATGATAAGTTTCGTTATCTATAAGACCTTCTGTAAGAGCAAGGTAGCTTTCTGTAATCATACCTAGTGCTACGGCCTCACCGTGAGGGATAGGTTTTTCTAGTGCCATAAAAAGGCTTTCCACGGCGTGTCCGATGGTATGCCCAAAATTGAGCGTTTTTCTTACATTTTGCTCTTTGAAGTCTTTATTTATGATCTCTTGTTTTATTTTCATAGAAGTTTCTATAAAAGGAGCAACGCTTTCTGGCGTGAGTTCGGTAATGGAACTTAGAGCGTCCCAATGTTGTCTGTCAGCTATGAGACCGTGTTTTAGCATTTCTGCAAAGCCACTTCTTAACTCAATGAAGGGTAATGTTTTTAAAAAATCCGTATAAACAAATATCTGTTCAGGAAGAGCAAAAGTCCCTACGATATTTTTAAGATATTGGTGGTCTATTCCTGTTTTTCCGCCTATGGAAGCATCACACATAGAGAGGAGCGTGGTTGGGAGGTTAATAAAACTAAAACCTCGTTTGTAGGTAGAAGCGATAAAGCCACCTAAATCGCTAATAACACCGCCACCAAGGTTGATAAGTAATGATTTTCTATCTACTTTGAAGTCTGAAAGTATCTCCCAAATTTGTATGGCTGTACTGATGTTTTTATTTTCCTCACCAGCTTCTATTTCTACAATTTCAAAATGAATATCGGTTTGTAAATTTCCTAGAAGAGTGGGGAGGCAGTATTCGTGAGTGTTTTCATCTACCAAGATGATGATTTGGCTTGGCTTGGTCTTTTCTAAAAACTGATTAAGACTGCTAAAATCGGAATCTAAACGACTAATCATAAGTGCTAAATTTCAGCAAAGATAACTATATTTTTGGAGTAGATATTTTAAGATAGAGCTTTTAAAAAGATGATACTATCAAGTTGAAAATTCTAAAAATACCGTAGTCCATAAAATTCATACTCCAAAGGATAACTAAAAATACTAATAGAACAGTGGTTTGCTGTTTCTTATCAAATTTCCTCCAATACGAAGTAAAGGTGTAATATAACAGAAGGGTATTGATTAGAAAGTTAATAGCTCTAAATATAGAGCTTTGTTGAATACTCTTATCACAATGAAGGCTAAATGAGTCAATTATATTAAAAGTTGATAAGCTTAATACTACAATAATAATTGATATTATTTGGGTATCATCAAAGAATAATTTATGCACAACTAACAGTAAAACAGAACAGAGAAACGGTACAACCCAAACTTGTACGGCAGCTAAGCTATAGATACGGATATAAAAATCAAGAATTCCTATTCCCCAAATAATAAAAGAAGAGAGAATTAAATTTTTAATAAAATGATAGATAAAACCTAAGTTAATTTGCATTTAATTAATATGTTGTTTGTTACAGCAAAATCATTTTCATCACAACTAAATTATAAAAATAAATTAAACTCTATTAGCTTGTTTGGAGTATTTGCTATTATCAACGATTATTTGAAAAGGAACTAATTTTTAATAAAGAAATTAGTTTTAAATCGGATAAATTAGATAAATTTGCCGTCATATAAAAAACAACTAATAATGAGTCTTTTTAACGATACAAAAGTCGCTTTTGCAGATAAAACAACAGAACAGCTAGAGAAAGCAAAGTGGATGTTTACTATGATTAAGTTTCCACAATTGACTAATATGGGGATAAACCTTCTTAATTTTAGTATTAAAAATAACTTCCCTTTTGTGGAGGGGATTGTTGAAAAAACATTATTCCAGCAGTTTTGTGGTGGCGTTACTAGAGAGCAAAGCCAGAAGGTAGTTAATGAGATGTATCAGCGTCATATAGGCAGCATCTTTGATTATGCCATAGAGGGTAAAGAAGAAGAACAAGCCTTTGACCATACTTGCGAAGAAATAAAACAAAACATTCTATATGCTGCGGGGAATCCAGCCATTCCTTTTGTGGTTTTTAAACCAACAGGATTTGGGAGGTTAGATTTATATGCAGAAGTTCAGGCAAAAAAAGAGCTGACAAGTTCAGAAAAAGAAGAGTGGAGCAGGGTAGTGAAACGCTACGAAGAAGTTTGTCAGTTAGCATACGACAAAGGTGTGATAGTAATGGTAGATGCCGAAGAGTCTTGGATACAAACAGCCGTAGATGATTTGGTAAACGAAATGAAATCTCGTTATAATAAAGAGAGAGCCATCGTATGGAATACCATTCAGATGTATAGAACAGGAAGATTGGAGTACCTAGCCGAAGACTTGGAAAGAGCTAAATCTAAAGGTTACTACTTAGGCTACAAGTTTGTGAGAGGAGCTTATATGGAGAAAGAAAGAGAGAGAGCAGAAAAAATGGGCTATCCATCACCTATCCAGCCAACGAAACAGGCTTCTGATGATAATTATAATGCAGGGATAGATTTTGTAATGGCGAATTTAGACAAAGTTTCGGCGTTCTTTGGGACTCATAATGAGAAATCTACGGAGCTGGTGATGGATAGAATGAAAGAAAAAGGTCTGCCGAATGATTTTCAACAAATCCATTTTGGACAACTTTATGGAATGAGTGATAACATCACTTACTTCCTAGGGAACAAAAAATACAATGCGTGTAAATATCTGCCTTATGGTCCAGTGAAAGATGTAGTGCCATACCTTACAAGAAGAGCCCAAGAGAACACTTCCGTGGCAGGGCAAACAGGTAGAGAGTTATCTCTAATAGAAAGAGAACTGAAAAGAAGAAAAACAGAAAGATAAAATCTATTCAGGATATACAAAAAAGCCAAAGTAAAGCCTTTTACTTTGGCTTTTTTATTTTAGAATAGGGTTATTGGGCTAAAGTTGAACTTGTTTCAAAAAAAGTTTTGTTTCTTTTGGATATTCAAAATCTAAGGTATATATTTGTGCTGTATTTGTACCTTAACATCATCGGAAATGTTATCAAGAAAGGCGGAGGGACTAGACCCTGTGAAGCCTTAGCAACCCTTTCATAAAGAAAGAAGGTGCTACATTCTACCTATTTTGGGATAGATAACTAAAAGATTTCTACTTTACCTTTTGAGCTTTCTTTTTAACATTTCAATGATTTTTAAATTTTATTGAAATGGAAACTAGCATATTTAATCAGCTCGATGCCTTGCTCCAAAAGAGGATACTTATTTTGGACGGTGCGATGGGCACTATGATACAACGGTATCACTTTACCGAAGAAGATTATCGTGGCGAACGCTTTAAAGATTGGGAGCACCCGGTTAAAGGGAATAACGACTTGTTATCTCTCACACAGCCACAAGCTATAGAAGAGATACACCGTCTGTATTTGGACGCAGGGGCAGACATTATAGAAACCAATACCTTTTCTAGCACCACCATTGCAATGGCAGACTATGCTATGGAGTCTTTGGTAGAAGAACTCAACTATGAATCAGCTAGAATTGCCAAAAAACTTTGTGAAGTTTACACCGAAAACAATCCTGATAAACCTCGTTTTGTGGCAGGAGCAATGGGACCTACTAACAGAACGGCATCGTTGTCTCCAGATGTTAATGATCCAGGGTATAGGGCAATTACCTTTGAAGATTTAAGAAAAGCCTATAAGCAACAGGCAAAAGCATTACTGGAAGGTGGTGCTGATATTTTACTCGTTGAAACCATCTTTGATACGCTTAATGCCAAAGCCGCTTTGTTTGCCATTGATGAGTTGGCGGAGGAGAGAAACACCAAAATCCCCATTATGGTATCAGGTACAATTACCGATGCGTCTGGGAGAACCCTTAGCGGGCAAACAGCGGAGGCTTTTCTTATTTCGGTTTCTCATTTAGATTTGCTGAGTGTAGGGCTTAATTGTGCTTTGGGAGCTAAGCAGCTCACGCCTTATTTACAGGCTTTGTCAGAACATTCCAACTTTTACATTTCGGTGTATCCTAACGCGGGGTTGCCCAATGCTTTTGGAGCGTATGATGAAACGGCAAAACAAACGGCAGAGCAAGTTAAAGAGTATTTAGATAAACGGTTAGTTAATATCATTGGGGGCTGTTGTGGTACAACGCCAGAGCATATCCGTGCCATTACCGAATTGGTAAAACATTATGAACCTAGAAAACTTAATCTCGTATGAAAGGAAATCATTATCAATTAGAACTTCCTGCGAGACCACTTAAATTGTCAGGATTAGAGCCGCTTATCATCACTCCCGAATCCAATTTTGTGAATGTTGGGGAAAGAACCAATGTTGCAGGGTCTAAACGATTTTTAAGGCTGGTAAAAGAGGGCAACTATTCCGAAGCATTAGATATTGCAAGGCATCAGGTAGAAGGTGGCGCTCAGATTTTAGATGTCAATATGGACGATGGGCTTATTGATGGTAAAGAAGCCATGGTAAAGTTCTTAAACCTCATTGCTTCCGAGCCTGATATTGCTCGTATTCCGATTATGATAGACTCTTCCAAGTGGGAGATTTTAGAGGCTGGGTTACAGGTCGTACAGGGTAAAGCGGTGGTCAATTCTATTAGCCTTAAAGGTGGCGAAGAAGAATTCATCAATCAAGCTAAAAAAATAAAAAGATATGGTGCTGCGGTTATTGTTATGGCTTTTGATGAAGTGGGACAAGCCGATACTTACGATAGAAGGATAGAAATCGCAGAGCGGTCTTATCGCCTTTTGGTGGATAAAGTCAATTTTGCTCCAGAGGATATTATCTTTGACCTTAATATATTTCCTGTAGCTACGGGAATGGAGGAACACAGACGAAACGCCATAGATTTTATTGAAGCGACGAGATGGGTAAGACAAAATTTACCGTATGCTTCGGTAAGTGGAGGCGTGAGTAATGTGTCGTTTTCTTTTAGAGGTAATGATACCGTGAGGGAAGCTATGCATTCGGTATTTTTATACCACGCCATACAAGCAGGAATGAATATGGGGATTGTAAACCCTACCATGCTAGAGGTGTATGATGAAATTCCTAAAGAACTTCTAACCCTAGTAGAAGATGTTATATTAGACCGAAAAGATGATGCTACAGAACGCCTACTAGAATATTCAGAAACGCATAAATCTACCAAAAAGGAAAAGGTAGAAGATTTATCGTGGAGAGAACAATCTTTACAAGAACGAATTACCTACTCATTAGTAAAAGGGATTGACCGCTTTGTAGAGGAAGATATGGACGCTGCTCTTAAAGTGAGTGAAAAGCCTTTAGATATTATAGAAAATAACCTTATGACAGGTATGGGCGTAGTGGGCGATTTGTTTGGAAGTGGGAAAATGTTTCTGCCTCAAGTGGTAAAATCAGCTAGGGTAATGAAAAAAGCAGTGGCTTACCTTCAGCCTTTTATAGAGCGTGAAAAAGATGCTACACGACCGTCCAATGGTAAAATTTTAATGGCAACCGTAAAGGGAGATGTGCATGATATTGGTAAAAATATTGTGAGTGTGGTATTGGGCTGCAACAATTACGATATTGTAGATTTGGGTGTAATGGTACCTGCTGAAAAGATAATCCAAACAGCGATAGACGAAAAGGTAGATGTTATAGGACTTAGTGGACTGATTACTCCGAGTTTGGACGAGATGGTACACATTGCCTCTGAGTTAGAGAGGCAAAATCTAGAATTTCCTTTAATGATAGGAGGTGCTACGACTTCAAAAGCCCATACAGCGGTTAAAATTGCCCCTCAGTATCGCAATACGGTAGTTCATGTTAATGACGCGTCTAGGGCGGTAAATGTGGTAAGTTCTCTACTTAATAAAGAGAAATCCAATGCTTATGCTCTTAATTTGAGAGAGGAATATGATGAGTTTAGAGAGAAATTTCTTGGTAGAAAAATAGAGAAGGAATATGTCTCAATAGAGGAAGCCAGACAAGAACGCTTTAAAATTGATTGGGATAAAGAAATTATTTCCAAACCTAATAGTTTAGGAATAAAGGTGATTGAAAATCAAGATTTGGAAGCATTGCTACCTTATATAGATTGGTCGCCGTTTTTTAGAAGTTGGGATTTACACGGTAAATATCCACAGATTTTAGAAGATGAGGTCGTTGGTGTTCAGGCTCAAGAATTGTATCATGATGCTCAAAAAATGCTTAGCCAAATTCTAAAGGAGAAAACCCTTACAGCGAAAGCCGTTTTTGGTATTTTCCCTGCTCAATCTAATGATAAAGACGATATTATCATCAATAAAAATGAGGAAAAAATAGCCTTTAGAACATTAAGGCAACAGCTTAAAAAATCCAAAGGAAAGCCTTACTATGCCTTATCGGATTTTATTGCTCCAGAAACTTCGGGTAAGCAAGATTATTTGGGGTTGTTTTGTGTAACGGCTGGTTTTGGTACAGAAGAATTAGCTAAAGCCTACGAGGCTCAAAATGACGATTATAACGCCATTATGGTAAAGGCTCTTGCGGATAGATTTGCAGAGGCTTTTGCAGAATATCTGCACCGTGAGGTAAGATTAAAATATTGGGGATATGCCCAAGATGAAAGTTTAGATAACGAGGCGCTTATTGCCGAAAAATATAGGGGGATTCGTCCAGCTCCAGGGTATCCTGCGTGTCCAGACCATTTGGAAAAAGAAACCATTTGGGAAGTACTCAAAGTGGAGGAAGAAATAGGGGTTTACCTCACCGAAAGTTTAGCGATGTTTCCTACGGCATCGGTGTCGGGGTATTACTTTGGAAGTTCTCACGCCAAATATTTTGGAGTGGGCAGAATTACAGAAGACCAGTTAGAAGATTACGCTAATAGAAAAAACATCAGTATAGAAAAAGCAAGAAAATGGCTTACTCCTAACTTATCAGAGTAGTTTAGTTTTTGTGTAAAATATTAAAATTTGATTATGAAAGTAACAGAACATATAAAAAAATCAGAAGGTAAAACCTTATTTTCGTTTGAGATATTACCTCCATTAAAGGGACAGAATATACAATGTATTTTTGATGCCATAGACCCTCTTATTGAGTTTAATCCTAGCTTTATAGATGTTACCTACCATAGAGAAGAGTATGAATATGTAGAGGTAAGAGATGGCTTGTTAGAAAAAAGAGTGGTAAGAAAACGCCCTGGTACAGTGGGGATTTGTGCTGCAATACAGAATAAATATAAGGTAGATGCTATTCCGCATATCCTTTGTGGTGGCTTTAATAGAGAGGATACCGAGAATTTTTTAATTGATTTAGATTTTTTGGGTATAGATAATGTAGTTGCATTGAGGGGAGATGCAGTAAAGTCCGAAATTTATTTTAAACCTGAGAAAAATGGTCATACTTATGCTTCAGATTTGGTAAAGCAGATACAGAATATGAATAAAGGGATTTACTTAGATACTAGCTTGGAGAAAGCAGCTCCTACCAATTTTTCTGTAGGTGTGGCTGGTTATCCAGAGAAGCATATGGAAGCCGCTAGTTTTTCTCAAGACATAGGTCATCTTAAGAAAAAAGTGGAGGCAGGTGCAGATTATATTGTGACCCAAATGTTTTTTGATAATCAAAAATACTTTGATTTTGTAGACAGATGCCGTTCCGAAGGGATAGAAGTCCCAATTATACCAGGGCTTAAACCTATTGCGACTAAAAGTCAGTTGAGTCTTATTCCACATAGATTTAAGGTAGATTTACCAGATGATTTGGTAACGGCTATTGCTAAAGCCAATAACAATAATGAAGCTAAAGAAATCGGTGTAGAATGGTGCATAGAGCAAAGTAAGGATTTAATGAAAAACGGAGTGCCTATTCTCCATTATTACTCTATGGGCAAAAGTGAAAGTGTAAGAAAAATAGCAGAAGCTATATTTTAAAATTGATATTGGTTCAGGCTATCGCAAGATAGCCTGAACGCTTTTTAGTCAATTTCCTTTGAAATCAATAGGCTTACAGCATTTCCTCCAAATCCAACGGCATTTACCAGTATATTATTGATTTTCTTTTCCTTGGTTATATTTTCTTTTTCAATAAAAGGAACTTCAATGAGTTGCTGGTGTTCTAACATCAGTAAAGCTAATTCTAAACTCAAAATTCCAGATGCTCCAAAGGTATGCCCTATTTTCCATTTATTCGTGGTAAGGAAAGGCGTGTTATGATGAGCAAAAACATCTTCTATGGCAAATCTTTCGGAGGCATCACCTTTAATAGTTCCAGGGGAGTGCATCACGATGGCATCTACTTTAGACTTGTCAATATTTTGAGTCGCCATCTCCATCGTCATTCTAAGGCATTCAGCCCTTTCGGAAATGGAAATGTTATGAGTTAAAGGCTCCGAAGCAACGCCTATTCCTGTAATGTAAGCAAGTGGTGGTCTTTCGCCTGTGAGTTTACCAATTGCCATAGCACCAGCACCTTCGCCTAAGACCATCGTATTTTCTGTTTTAGAAATATCTCCAGCAAGGCAAGGATAGTTTTCGCCTAGGCGATGAGAGTAGATTTTAAGGGCTTTCATTTGAGCGATACTAAACGGCGTTAAAGAAGCCTCGGCACCACCCACCAGAAACTGATTGGTAAATCCTGCTTTTATCCATGCAATACCGTTGACCACAGAATGCAAAGCCGTGGAGCAAGTAATGGAATGAGAAAAGTCTGGACCTGTAATGCCTAAATCCTGAAGCACCCAAGTTGAAATATTACCCAAAGTGGTAAGTGGAGAGGTTAGGGTAGGAGTTTTTCCTGTTTCTAAAAAAGTTTGGTGGAATTTTTCAAAACTTTCGGTAGCACCTCTAGAGGAACCTAAATTTACCCCAATATTATCGTTAGTATTCCATCGGGCTTCTCTAAAAGCCATTTTTGAGGCAAGTATGCCGTACAGTACAGAAGGGTCTAGCTTTTTGTAAGAGGGGTGTTCCTCTTTTAAAGCATTCAGATGAGGTATTATGCTATCGTGCAGTTTTCCCATTAAAGTAATCTCTCCGTTGGAACTCTCTTTTTTTAAGTGAGATTTGTCATCGCAATAGGCATTCCAAATGTCTGTTTTGTTCATACCTAGAGCAGATACACTGCCAAATCCGTAAATACCAATAGCTTCGTCTAGCTTCATCTGTCTAAATCTATGTTAAGAAGGAGCAAAGATAAAAATATGCGATGGACTGAATCTACTTTCTAGTGATATTTTTGTACTTTAGCCCCAGAATTATTCCCTTTGAAATGAATATTCCCAAAAGATTGTTAGATAAAATTTCCGAACGAAAAGAAAAAAATGCGTGGCGAGTGTTAACGGAATACACAGGCGAATATGTAGATTTTTTTTCTAATGATTATCTAGGTTTTTCTAAAGAAGCTTTGTTAGAAGATGATAAAATTACTTCATATCTAGAGGCATTGGGAGGCTCTACGGGGTCTAGACTATTGTCTGGTAATTTGCCTATTTTTAGAGAGGTAGAAGAGGTTATCAAAGATTTTCATCAGTCGGAAGCAGCTCTTATTTTCAATTCGGGATATAATGCTAATTTAGGGGTGCTTAGTGCTTTACCTCAAAGGAACGATTGGGTGCTGTATGATGAACTCTCTCACGCTTCCATACGAGATGGCATTCGGTTGTCTTACGCACAATCTAAAAAGTTTAAACATAACGATTTAGAAGGCTTAGAACATTTACTTAAAATCAAAAAAGAAACATCAGTTGCAGGAGAGATTTACATCGTTACAGAATCTGTTTTCTCTATGGACGGCGATGCTCCTGATATTGAAGCCCTGCTCAATCTTGCCCAACGCTATGGAGCTTATGTTATTATAGACGAGGCTCACGCTTTGGGTGTTTTTGGGGAGTATGGGAGCGGGCTAAGCCAAGTATGGTGTCAGCATTCGGCTTTGCTTTGTAGGGTGGTTACTTTTGGTAAAGGTCTAGGGTGCCATGGGGCGGCGGTGCTTTGTTCGGAATTGTTGAGGGAATATCTTATCAATTTTGCGAGGAGTTTTATTTATACTACGGCTTTGGATAGGTATTCGGTGTCCTCTATTTTAAAGGGATATAAAGCACTTAAAACTCAAACCCACCAAAGAGAAAAATTACTCGCGAATATTACTTTTTTTAAAAGAGAAGTAGAACGCCTAGGGCTTAGTGATTACTTTATTCCTAGTGAGGCTCCTATACAAGGTATGCTGGTACAGGGCAATAGCCAAGCTAAACTATTGTCTAGGATTTTGGAAGAAAATGGCTACATTGCCAAAGCAATACTCTCGCCTACCGTTCCCGAAGGTAAGGAACGATTGAGATTTTGTATACACGCTTACAACACACCTTCGGAGATAACGGGAGCTTTAGAAATTGCCCACGATTTTATCATTTCTAATGTAAAGAAATAAACTTATGAAACTATTTGTTACAGGCATAGGTACAGAGGTTGGCAAAACCATGATTTCTGCCATATTGGTAGAGGCTTTAGGAGCAGATTATTGGAAACCTATACAAGCGGGAGATTTAGACTTTTCGGATACAGATAAAGTGAAAAGTTTGGTTACTCATACAGATGTATCGTTTCACCCAAATGCTTATGCCCTTAATACACCTGCCAGTCCGCATTATTCTGCAGAATTAGATGGTATATCTATCAATCTTGAATCTATGATAGAACCTCTTACTGATAACGATTTAGTGATAGAAGGTGCAGGTGGTGTGATGGTTCCCATAAATGATAAGGATACTTTTTTAGATTTCATTAAGGAAGATTATAAGGTGGTTTTAGTTTCTAGAAATTATTTAGGAAGTATCAACCATACTTTAATGACTTACGAAGTGCTTAAAAATAAAGGCGTTGATTTTTTAGGTATTGTGTTTAATGGAGAAGCTAATCCTTCCACAGAACAGATTATCATCTCTAAAACTCAACTGGAAGTAATAGGTAGAGTAGCGGAAGAACCAATATGGAACAAAGAAACAGTACGAAAATACGCTTCTATTTTTAATGCTAATTTTTTCAAAAAATGAATTGGAGCGAAAAAGATTTAGAATACAATTGGCACCCTTACACACAACATAAAGGGCTAAAAGAACTCCCTGTAATTGTGAAGGGTAAAGGTGAGTTTTTATGGGATACCAATGGTAAACGCTATATAGACGGCATTGCCAGTTGGTGGGTTAATCCGTTTGGGCATAGTAATCCTGTTTTGGCAGAAGCTATTTATAACCAGCTTAATACTTTAGAGCATGTGTTGTTTGGAGGTTTTACGCATACCAAAGCAATTGAACTTTCAGAGCGGTTATTAAGTTTATTGCCCTCTAATCAAAAAAAGATATTTTACTCGGATAATGGTTCTACGGCGGTGGAAATAGCCATCAAGGCAGCCCTCCAATTTTTTTATAATAAAGGTTTAAAAAAAACAAAGATTATCGCTTTTGAAAATGCTTTTCACGGAGATACCTTTGGGGCAATGGCGGCTAGTGGGATTTCATTTTTTACCGAAGCCTTTAAAAACTCCCTTATAGAAGTAGAAAGAATACCTGTGCCTACCAAAGGAAACGAGGAAAGATGCATTAAACAATTTGAAACTTTGGTAAAAACAGATGAATTTGCGTGTTTTATTTTTGAGCCAATGGTACTTGGTGCGGCAGGAATGCAAATGTACGATGCAGAGCCTCTCAATCAATTGATTACTATTGCTAAACAAAACCAAGTGTTTACCATAGCTGATGAGGTTATGACAGGCTTTGGAAAAACAGGCAAAACTTTCGCTTGTGAATATCTTTCTCAACAGCCAGATATGATGTGTTTTTCTAAAGCTCTAACGGGGGGAACTATACCTATGGCGGTTACTAGCTTTTCGGGGGAAGTATTTCATGGGTTTTATGATGATGATGTTAATAAAGCCTTGTTTCATGGGCATACTTTTACGGCTAATCCTACGGGCTGTGCGGCGGCTTTAGCGGCGATAGACCTTTTACTTACAGATGAAATGCAAGGGCATATTAAACGGGTTCATCAGTCTCACCTTAAATTTTTGAAACAACTAGAAGGGAAGAAAGTGGCTAATGCTAGAGTGCTAGGTGTTATTTTAGCGTTTGAATTAGAGGTAGATGGTAAGCACGATTATTATGGAGATTTAAGAAACAGGCTATATCAGTTTTTTATAGAGCAAGGAGTAATTCTTCGTCCTGTGGGTAATACGATTTATGTGTTACCGCCTTATACTATTTCTGATGAAAGCCTCAATATTATTTACCAAAAAATATTGGAGAGTATAGATAAATTTGGAGAGGTTTTATGATGAGAATTATAAAGAATAATTACCTGTTTCAATAAAAAATAATTTAAAGATATGATACATCAGTATAAAAAAATAGGTTATTCCTTTTTAATGGTAGTAATTACTTTGCTAGTGGCGTGCAAAGGGGAGAAATCTAACCCTAAACCCCTACCGAAAGAAGATAAAACGGTAGTAATTCAAAAAACAAAAGAGGTTAAAAGTCTTTCCAATTTGCTCATACACGAAGTAGTGAACAGACTACCTATGTCTGATACCCTTTACATTGCGGTGGAAAAGCAGTATCCTATCTGTGGGAACGATGAGCGATTTAAAAGTGATGGGACAATGGCTTCTACTAGCAACACGAAAGAAATTAGTATAAACTCCACAGAGTCTTATGAACCACTTTATAAAGTCAAAAACACAACAGTAGTAACAGGAGGGCTTTTAGAAGGGGATTATTTTAATGCTGATTCAATGGAATTTAGCTTTAATCTTTTAGAAGAAAAAAAGCCAGTCTATTTATTGGATTTTGTTTCAATTAAAAACGATAAGATAGAAGTAATGATAAAGCATAATGATAAAGAAAAAGCTCATATAACTGTAGTTTTTAAGAATAATCAGTGGGTTGTTTTAGATTAAAGCCTTTTGGTAATATTATTTTTTTGAAATTAAATAAGAATAATTCAAAAATATTTTTACTGCGACTTATCTTGTCTTTTACTATGGTTACTTTTATCCAAAAAAACAATGAAAAAGCTATTTTTAGATGATGTTCGTACAGTATCAATGGTCTATCCCAACGCAAGTGATGGAGAGTTTGATATAGTACGGTCTTATCAAGAGTTTGTAGAATATATAGTTAACAATGGATTGCCAGACTATATTAGTTTTGATAATGATTTAGGACTTGATGATAATGGTAGCATTGCTCCAGATGGTTTGGAAGCTGTAAAATGGCTGGTTTATAAATCGGGTTTAGATTTACGGAATCTAAAATATTTTGTCCACTCTGCAAATCCTGTGGCTTCAGAGCAGATTAAGGGGCTTATGGAAAATTACATTAGGTATCTAAATTCAGAGTTATAAGATAAGTTTTATTTAAATATTAAGTAATATATTGAATATTGTTATACTTTTGTTTTGCAGTACTAAAACCAAAAGTATATTTTTTAATTTTCCAATCTTTCTATAAGAGCCATGTAGAAACCATCGTAGCCCTCGCTAGGGAGGAGGCTTTGGTCTTTGATAAGTCTAAAGTTAGGGTTTGTAGCCAAGAATGTTTTTACCTGATTTTGGTTTTCTGATGGTAGGATAGAGCAGGTAGCATACACCATCTTACCTCCTTTTTTTAGGATTTTAGAATAATCTTGGAGGATTTGTTGCTGCTCTTTCTTTATTCTTTCTATAAAATCGGTATCTATTTTCCATTTAGAATCGGGGTTTCTTTTTAGAACGCCCAATCCAGAACAAGGTACATCTAGTAGAAGGCGGTCGGCTTTTTCGTGTAGCCTTTTAATAACTTTGTTGTCTTCTATAAATCTAGTTTCTATGTTGTGAGCTCCCGCTCTTTTAGCTCGACGTTTTAGTTCGGCGAGTTTCCACTCAAAAATATCTAAAGCGATAATTTGCCCTTTGTTTTTCATCAAAGCAGCAATGTGAAGTGTCTTGCCACCTGCACCTGCACAAGCATCTACCACTCTCATACCTTCTTTAACCTCTAAGAAATGAGCAATTTTTTGAGACCCTGCATCTTGTACTTCAAACAATCCGTCTTTAAAGGCAGAGGTAAGAAAAACATTTTTCTTTTCCTTTAGTTCTATGGCTTCTGGGTAGTTTTTGAGGCTGTGGCATTCTACGCCTTCGTCGTTTAAGTCTGCTACTAACTCTTTTGGTGTTGTTTTGAGAGTGTTAGCTCTTAGTACGGTAACCGCTTGTTGGTTAAGGGCTATCATTTCTTTTTCCCACGCTTCGCCGAGTTCTTTTTCTAGTGTTTCCGCGAGCCATTCAGGGATAGAATGTTCTATGGCTTTGGTAGGAACGGTATTTTTTTTCAGTTTGGTGATGATGTCGGCTATTTTAATTCCGTCAAATTCTTCAAACTTTTTGTAATGCGTTTCGCTCCAAAGCAAGTAAGCGAGGATAAGCCTATAGATATTGTTGGGCTTTACGCCTTCGCCCATATAGTATTCTAGGCGTTTTTTCCAACGGATAATGTTATAAAATATCTCTGAAACTACCGCTCTATCTTGGCTTCCCCATTTTTTGTTGGCTTTTAGCAGTCGTTCTATGACTTTGTCTGCATATTTGTTTTTCTCAAAAAAGGTTTCTCTAAGTGCGTCGTGTATGCCAATAAGTAGGTTGCGGTGTATGAGTTGCATAAGTGTTTTATTGTTTTTAATTCTAAAATGAACGGAAGTAAATCAATACTCATAATAAAGGCATTGACTTATCCTCTGCAAAAGTACTAAAATGAAATCATAACTCCATACAGAAACGGATATTAAAGCGTAAAGGATAGAGGCGGTATCCTTTTTTGAGGAGGAACGACGAGAAAAAGATAAAGCCGAAAGCCTGACCCGAGCGGTAGGGAATGCTTCGGAGAGGGGTACGCCCTAATTATTGGGAGTAAAAGGGTGAGGGTTTGTTTTCTCTTTTTTATCTTTGCAGGGTTAATAGCTAGTTGGGTCTTAGAATTTATGGAAAAATATATCAATCTTAATCAGAATAGAAATCTTAAACTGTTTAAAACTATCTCTAAAGTAGCGGAAGAGAGAGGGCGGACGGCGTACATTGTGGGAGGCTATGTGAGGGATTTGCTTATGAAACGACAAATGCCTACGGATATAGATTTTGTAACGGAGCAAAGCGGGATAGAGTTGGCACAAGCGGTGGCAAAGGAGCTAGATTCTAACCTGAAAGTATCGGTATTCAAGACTTATGGGACTGCTATGATAAAGTGGAAGGGACTAGAATTGGAATTTGTAGGTGCAAGAAAGGAAAGCTACTCGGAAGATAGCCGAAAGCCTGCTGTGGAGCAAGGAAGCCTAGAAGATGACCAAAAACGCCGTGATTTTACCATCAATGCGATGGCGATTTCTTTAGGAAAGGAAGACTTTGGGCGTTTGGTGGACCCTTTTGGTGGAGTACAGGATTTGGAGTCAAAAATTCTGAAAACTCCGCTAGAGCCTCTGCAAACTTATTCTGATGACCCTCTTAGAATGATGAGAGCGATTAGATTTGCTTCTACGCTTAATTTTAAGGTGGAACAAAATTCTCTAGATGCGATAAAACAGGAAGCGGACAGGATAAAAATCGTCTCAATGGAGCGTATTATGGTAGAGTTTAATAAAATAATGCTTTCCGAGAAACCATCTCTAGGCTTGAAACTCTTGGACGATACGGGACTTTTGGATAAGATTATCCCCGAACTTACGGCTCTTAAAGGTATAGAAGAAATAGAAGGACAAACGCATAAAGATAATTTTTATCATACACTAGAAGTAGTAGATAACATCTCTAAACATACGGATAAACTTTGGTTGCGATGGTCGGCACTATTGCACGATATAGGGAAAGCACCTACCAAAAAATTTGTAGATGGTATTGGCTGGGCATTCCACGGACACGAGTTTTTAGGTTCTAAAATGGCTAAACCTCTTTTTCAGCGATTGAAGTTGCCTCTAGGAGCAGACTTAAAGTATGTGCAGAAAATGGTAAAACTTTCATCTAGACCTATTGCCTTGGTAACAGATGATGCTTCTGATGCTGCTCTTAGACGCTTGTTGTTTGATGCAGGAGAAGATTTGGAGGATTTATTCACATTATGTAAAGCTGATATTACCACCAAAAACGCCAAAAAGCAAGAACGCTTTAGAAAGAACTTTGAGTATGTTGCTCAAAAAATAAAAGAGGTGGAGGAGAAAGACCAAATAAGAAATTTCCAGCCGCCTATTTCTGGAGAGGAAATTATGGCTTTATTCCAACTAAAGCCAGGTAGAGAAATTGGGATTTTAAAGGAGAAAGTAAAAGAAGCAATTTTGGAAGGTGAAATTTCTAACACTCCTGAAGAAGCTAAAGATTTCGTGATAAAAGAAGCAGAAAAAATAGGATTGAAACCTTGTGTTTAAAAATGTCTAGTTCTGAAATATCGTTACAAAAAAAGTAACAATATGGAAAACAAGACAAATTACGTAAAACGAACACAGAAAGATTATTCACTAAGTTTTAAGCATCAAGTAGTATTTGAAGTAGAAAGCGGAGCAGAAAGTACCACCTCCGTTCAAAGGAAGTATGGAATACAATCAAGATCAACTGTAGTGAGTTGGTTGAGAAAATTTGGTACTTTTGATTGGGAAAATCAAATCATTAGTAAAATGCCAAAATCAGCAGAAGCCAAGATTAAAGAATTAGAAGCAAAAATTAAGTTGCTCGAAAAACAAAAGAAGCATTTAAAGAAAGAAGCAGAATTTTCATCAGACAAAGCGGCCATTTTTGATTTAATGATAGAATTAGCTGAGAAAGAGTATAATATTGATATTAGAAAAAACTCATCACCCGAGTCGTTGACACCTACGCAACACAAGAACAAAAAAGCATAAATTATAGTTGCGAACTTCTCGGGAAGTCAAGGCAGGTGTATTATCGAAAAATTAAATCTATAGAGAGGAAACAAACTCAGGCAAAGGAAGTTATAGAATTAGTCAAACAAGTTCGTTATCAGCTTCCAAGACTGGGAACAAGGAAATTATATCATATTTTACAAAATGAATTACAAGCTATGAAAATAGGTAGAGATAAACTATTTGATATTCTAAGAGCCAATCATTTATTGATTGAGCCTAAACGAAGTTATCATATTACCACAAATTCACATCATCGCTTTAGAAAGCATAAAAACTTGATAGAAGAAGTCGTTCCTACTCGTCCTAATGAGCAGTGGGTAAGTGATATTACTTACATTGGTAAAAGAGAAAATCCAATGTATTTAGCTTTGATAACGGATGCGTATTCTAAGAAAATCGTGGGCTATGATGTATCTAACAGCTTAGATGTCAATGGCTGTTTAAGAGCTTTAAAGCAAGCTGTAAAAAGTAGAAAAAACAAAAAATTGCCACTAATACATCACTCGGACAGAGGATTGCAATATTGTAGTGATGCGTATCAGAAATTACTTGCTAAAAACAAGATAGAATGTAGTATGACAGAGAGTTACGACCCTTATACTAATGCAGTAGCAGAGAGAATAAACGGAATTTTAAAACAAGAATTTAAAATTGATTGTTATGGAAAAAATATAGAAGCGAAAAAAGTATTGATAGCGGATGCTATCAAGAAATATAACACGCTAAGACCTCATTACTCGTGTTTTTACAAAACACCTGAGCAAATGCATAGACAAAATGAAATACCAATCAGAACCTATAAAAAAATTGGAAAAGAGAAGTACTTCTCTTTTCCAATTAAATTAACTAATTTTATACCCGAAAAACCTGTAACGGTTTTTTAGGACGGGACAACTATAAATTATTTTTGTTGCTGTTGCTTAATCAAGTTCAATGCAGAACCTGCTCTAAACCAACCTATCTGTCCATCGTTGTAAGTGTGGTTAGCTAAGATAGTATCTTTAGAACCATCTGTGTGTACTAACTCAATAGTAACAGGCTTACCTGGAGCAAATTCAGCTAAATCTACAAAGTTGAAAGTATCTCCTTCTTTGATTTTGTCATAATCAGCCTCGTTTGCAAAAGTAAGAGCTAACATACCTTGCTTTTTAAGGTTAGTTTCGTGGATACGAGCGAAAGATTTTACTAGAACCGCCATAGCTCCTAGATGTCTAGGTTGCATTGCAGCATGCTCACGAGAAGAACCTTCGCCGTAGTTGTTATCCCCAACGATAACCGTTTTAATACCAGCCGCCTTGTAAGCTCTCGCAGATGCAGGAACTTCCATATATTCGCCAGTAAGTTCGTTTTTAACTTTGTTGGTTTCCATATTGAATGCGTTTACAGCACCAATAAGGGTATTGTTAGCGATATTATCTAGGTGTCCTCTATATTTTAACCAAGGTCCAGCCATAGAAATGTGGTCTGTAGTACACTTACCAAAGGCTTTAATTAACAATTTAGCTCCCATTACATTTTCTCCGTTCCAAGCAGGGAAAGCGTCTAGTAATTGTAGTCTGTCAGATTCTGGAGCTACTTTTACTTGAACTTGAGAGCCATCTTCTGCTGGAGCAATATAGCCTGCATCTTCAACATCAAACCCTCTTGGAGGAAGTTCAAACCCTTGAGGTTCGTCTAATAAAACTTCTTCTCCATTTTGGTTAGTTAATTTGTCTTTTCTAGGGTCAAAAGTTAAATCTCCCGCAATAGCTAACGCCGTTACTAATTCTGGAGAAGCTACGAAAGCATAAGTGTTAGGGTTACCATCTGCTCTCTTAGAGAAGTTTCTGTTGAACGAGTGTACAATCGTATTTTTTTCTTGTTTTTCAGCACCTTCTCTAGCCCATTGTCCGATACAAGGTCCACAAGCATTGGCAAATACTTTACCTCCGATTTTATCAAAAGTATCTAAATACCCATCTCTTTCTACAGTAAATCTTACTTGTTCAGAACCTGGAGTAATAGTGTATTCTGCAGCTACTTTTAAGTTTTTCTCTTGAGCTTGTTTCGCTACGGAAGCAGCACGAGAAATATCTTCGTAGGAAGAGTTCGTACAAGAACCAATTAACCCTACTTCAACCTTAGTAGGCCAACCGTTTTTCTCTGCCTCCTCTTTCATTTTTGAAATAGGTGTTGCAATATCTGGAGAGAAAGGTCCGTTTAAGTGCGGTTCTAGTTCAGAAAGGTTGATTTCAATAACTTGGTCGTAGTATTTTTCAGGATTAGCGTAAACCTCTTCATCTGCACGAAGTACATTTTTGATAGCATCGGCAGCCTCGGCTAAATCCGCTCTACCTGTAGAACGAAGATACGCGCCCATATTATTATCGTAAGCAAATATAGAAGTAGTAGCACCTATCTCTGCACCCATATTACAGATAGTACCTTTACCTGTACAAGATAAAGCTTCTGCACCTTCGCCAAAGTATTCTACAATAGCACCTGTACCTCCTTTTACAGTAAGGATACCTGCTACTTTTAGGATAACATCTTTAGCGGAAGTCCAACCATTAAGTTTACCTGTAAGTTTGATACCAATCATTTTTGGGAATTTAAGTTCCCACGGCATTCCTGCCATTACATCTACAGCATCGGCACCACCTACACCTATGGCTACCATACCCAAACCACCAGCATTAGGCGTGTGTGAGTCGGTGCCAATCATCATACCACCAGGGAATGCATAGTTTTCCAATACTACTTGGTGGATAATCCCAGCTCCCGGCTTCCAGAATCCAATACCATATTTGTTAGATACGGATTGAAGAAATTGGTAAACTTCGTTATTTTTATTTTCAGCTTCTTGTAAATCTTTATCTGCTCCCACACGAGCCTGTATAAGGTGGTCTGCGTGTACTGTAGAAGGTACTGCTACTTTAGCCTTACCTGCTTGCATAAACTGTAAAAGAGCCATCTGTGCTGTAGCATCTTGCATAGCCACTCTGTCTGGAGCAAAATCTACATAAGATTCACCTCTTTTAAAGGCTTCTGGCTTTTGCTCAGAGAAAAGGTGAGCACAAAGGATTTTTTCAGAATAGGTAAGAGGTCTTCCCATAAACTTTCTCGCAGCGTTTACTCTGTTTTCAAAATCAGAGTAAACTTTCTTAATCATATCAAAATCAAAAGTCATATTATAAATGGTTTGTTTTCCGTATTAAAAATTTAATATCCACAAAAATACAAATTTTATACGGAATAGTGGTTTTAATGAGTTTAGATTGATTATAAATAAGAGTGGTAGATGTGTAAAAATTGAGTTTTCAAAAATTATCGTTTCAATTTTTTTAATAGAGGGGCAATGAGTTGTTGAGTTGGATAAATTTTGAACATATAGTTACCTAAAAGAATAATAGTAAGTGCAAGTGCAGGGCGATAAATAAAGTCTATTATTGCCCAAGGCGAAGCGGGTAGGTTGTATGTCAGTAGTATTGTTCCACCACATAATAAAGACATATATAGCATCTTTAAAGAAAGTGGAAATACCCCAAAATATATTCGGTTGAATATAATTTTAATAATGTTAAAAGTGGTGAGAGAAATAGCAGTTGCTAAGGCTATTCCCATAATTCCTAAATCGGTATAGCGTAAAAATACGAGATTAAGCCCCACTGTAGCAAATGCTAAAAATAGCATGACTACTATATTGAATTTGAAGTATTTGGACATGGAAATGATATGCCCATTGAAACCTGTAGCTAAATCAAAAAGAATGGCAGGACCTAGTATCCAAAGTAGGTATTGGTGGTCTAATAGTTCGTTTCCGTTTTTAATCATCTGTCCTAAAAATGGAAATCCAGCCAAAAGGCAAGTGTAAAGGATAATCCCAATACAAAAAAGATTAAGAGAAGTTTTTTGATGAGAGGTTTGGAGTTTAGCCATATCGTTTTCTTCAAAACATTGGTTTATCAGTGGAGCATAGATGGTGTAAAGCCCCATAGCAGGTACGGCAATGAGTTGCAAAATAGAGTAGATGTTAGAGTAAACGCCATTGAGTTTGAAATTAAGAAATTCGCTTATCATTACATTATCTATTTTGATAGCGATATAGTTGCCTATGTTTCCTAAAAAACCATAAAAACTGTACTCTAAAAATTTTTTCCAAGTGTTATTAGTCCTAAAAAATTGTGTGGAAAAATTCCATTTAAACCCTGTTAATTTTTTGTTATACCAAAAATATCCTGTTAGAGACAATACAAATATTCCTAGGAAAAAAGCCAAAGCACCATATTCTGGAATACCTAGAAAGAAAAATAGCGAGAACGCTCCTATATTAGCGATTTTAGGGAATAAATTTTCAAAAATGTTAGGTATTGCTATTCTTTTGTAATTTGAAATGTATTTGTTGAGTACAGCCGAAATGGAAAGTAGAAAAAGTAATGGTAATATGAGGTATTTCATATTCCAAAACTGAGTTTCTTTAAGGCTGGGAAATAGGAAACAGGCTAGAAAAAATACCCCAGAAAATACTATGAAGTTAAAAACTACAGCTAATATAGAGAGGGAGAGCATACTTTGGTTGAGCCCTTGTTTTTCTGCGGAAAAAAAGAATTTAACATTAGAAAAAGAAATTCCAAAGACAACGATTGGTAGAAAAGTTTCCGCCATAGGCAGAATGTATCTCAGTTTTCCATAAAACTCATAATCGTGAGGGAATAGGAATACAGAAGATAGAGTGCCTATTAAAAAGCCTAAGTAGCCTATTATAGAGTACTTTATACCTTGTCTTGCAATAACATTCATCAATCAAACAATGAGCTGCAAAATTAACAAAATAATTAACACTTGTTTTAAAATTCTTAACCTATGTTAATAGAGTTTATAGTTGCAAGAAGCTATCTTTGCCGTAAAATTATTTAAAACAATGAAATATATAAGTATAGCAGGAAGTAATAGTAGTGTGTCTATTAATCAGAAGTTGATTGGATATCTTTCGCAAGAATTGGGTTTTAACGAACTTTTTCTTACGCAATATGAAATCCCTATGTATGGTATAGACGAAGAGCAAAAGGGCTTCCCGAAAGATGTGGAGATGTTGTATAATTTAATATTTGAATCCGAAGTAGTTATGATTTCTGTAGCGGAACACAATGGTAATCTAACAGCATTTTTCAAAAATATTATAGACTGGCTCTCTCGCTATAAAAGAAGTTTTTTGGAAAATAAAAAAGTGGTGCTCCTAAGTTCCTCTCCTGGGAAAATGGGAGCGAAGTCTGCTTTGGAAATAACTAAGAATATGTTGCCTCGTTTTGGAGGAAAAATAATCTATGCTAAAAGTATTGCTAATTTTAATGGTAATTTTTCAGGAGAGGAATTTAGAGAATTGGTACAAGATATTAGAAGTCTTTTGTAATGTTAAAAAAAATGATCTCTAAATAATTATGCGTATTAGGTGTTTATTTTGTTCTCTAAATTAGGGTTCATTCTTATAAAAATAATATAAAATACGTAATAATGGTTTTTATTTATATATTTAGTTATCAATATTTTAATTGATTTCTTTTTAAGAAATTAACTAAATTTATTTCTGATTGGAAATATTTCGTATATTTGTGTGTTAGCCGCAATTTTATAAAAATTTCTGCACAAATGAAATTTATAGCTGAATATTGGTCACAAATAACAGTAATTATTGGTTCATTTGGTTTTATTCTTAAAACAATTTTTGAATACA